>DATJPG010000092.1:0-47083 GCA_035506515.1 Acidobacteriota bacterium | reverse complement strand
TTGAGGCGCGAAGCGCCGGCAGAGAATAGGCCCGACTGTAAGGTCGGGATTAGGTTATCGCAATGACGGAGCGCCGAGGGCGCGGCACTGTTAACGTTTTATATACAATCTTTCCGGTTTCTTATTCCTTAGCCTCGTGTCGCACCTTCGGCGCTCGGTCTCATGCTACTCGTCTATCCCGACGGTCGGGCCTATTCTCTGCCGGTCCTTCGGACCTGCCCTGGCGCATAACGCAGCAGGTCCGGGGTTTTGAGACAGCCTCTGGAGAGCCGTCCTCACAGTTTATCTGCGAAAAGCTCAAGCAAGCTAGCGCACTCCGAAAGATTCGCCTACTGAAATTAAGCGGCCTTATCCATCTGCGCCGCCTCGCTACAAACCTTTATGCATAGTGCTGGCGGAGGCTCCATGAAGAGGCCGTTGCATCGTATCAATGAGCGATATTCGAAAAATCCGCTATTTCTTTTTGGCGGCTACAGGCTTTGCTGCCACGGGCTTTACTTCGATTGTTGTGGCTTTCATTTGATATTCGATCGTTACCTTCGCCCCCACCTTTAAATCACCGGTGACTTTGGTCGCTTTATCAATCGCGATCTCCCACCTCTCCGATCCCTTTTGCACAGTAACGATATCGCCTTTGATTTCAAGGACGGGACCTGTGACTTGATACGTCTTCGGTCCGGCCGCGAAGGCTGAAAGGGTAAACAAAGAAAAAATCGTCAACAAACATACAAAACGTTTCATAATCGTGCTCTCCATTGTTTGAAGTCCTGAATTCAAGCCAATAGCACTTAAAATGCCACGGTCACAATTAAGCTGCGAGTCCGGCTTCTCCAGAAGCAGCATTCTGACGGACCAAAAATTTTGCCACCTTGAAACATACCGATACTTCATTGATTAAACTGATTTTCCCGGCAAAAGTCACCACATTTCCGTAATCGACGATGAAAGAGCGGTTGGCAATTTCAGGCGTTTGTAACGCCCTGTTTTAGCGCTGCGGATCCGTGTAGTATGATCAGCGCCATGAAGAACAAACGCCAGAGGGCTTTCTCGATTCTGTCGATTCCCCTGTTATACGCCGCGGTTTTATCGCTTGCGGCATGTAGCCGCGGTCCTGAACTGCCGTCTAACCGCACCGTCAACGCACCCACGACAACTGCGGATGCGCCTCGCGCGAGAGAAGTCAAAAAAGCAGGAGAGATCGACATCACAGAACTGCCCGCTGAGGCGTGTGACACGCTTGATCGTATCAAGAGAGGGGGGCCATTCCCCTACGCAAAAGATGGGTCGGTTTTCGGCAACCGCGAAGGGATGCTTCCCGGTGAACCGCACGGTTACTATCACGAATATACGGTAAAAACTCCCGAGGAGCGGGATCGGGGCGCGCGCCGGATCATCGTGGGTAGGAATGGAGAATATTATTACACCGATAATCATTACCGCAGCTTTAGGCGCATCCGGGAGTAATCCATGGAGAATTGGGAACAGGTTTTCAGCAAAGCGGAAGACTCGGGCGTTTACCCGATAGAAGACGATGGCATTCCGGATGTCAGAAAGGCAGCTGCCATTGCGGGCCTGACGGTGTTCTGCCTGAATCTTGCCGATGTTAACGGGAAAGCCGGTTTCATGCGTGCGATTGCCAAAACCCTGCATTTTCCGCATTACTTCGGCTCGAATTGGGATGCGTTGGAGGATTGTCTGACGGACCTGTCGTGGCTTCAGGCCAAAGGCTATGTCCTGCTTTTTCAAAACATGAACAAATTCGACAGCAGGGCTCCAGACGAGGCGACGATGCTGCGCACTATTCTTCAGAATGCCGCAAAATATTGGAAACGGCTTGGCGTCCGCTTCTTCGCGGTGCTTGAGGGAATAAATCCAGCATAGATGGCGCTCACGAGGTGTCTTTTTACAAGTTTTGCGGGTAGCCACTTTCTTTGAAAAAGGAGGAGAAGATGCTTCATATGCTATGGTCGATTATTGTGGGCTTCGCAGTCGGGTTAATCGCGCGAGCCATCATGCCAGGAGCTCAACATCTGGGATTTATCTTAACCACGATTCTCGGCATCGCCGGATCATTGGTGGGCGGTTTGATAGGACGTGTGATCTCAAAACCTAAGGAAGGAGCGAAATTCCACGCGGCGGGATTTATTCTCTCCGTGGCAGGCGCTTTGATCCTTCTTTTCCTTTGGAAGCAATTCATGCGGTAATCATCCTCCGGCAGAGCCGGAGACTTTAGTTCATGAGCCTCTCAAAGCGGCTTAATCGATATTATCGGGGTCGGCATCGGAATCGGTATCGCAATCGCTATCGAACATCGGAAGTAAAGGGCCGATAGCGACTCCCGACTGCGATACCGATTCTGATGCCGATTCCGAAGTTTGATTATTTTTGAATGGTATTTGGAATTTAAAACTTAAGGCCAAAAATACTCGAGATCGAATCTATCAACTCCCGGGTCTGAAAAACTTTGGCTGCCTCCTCGGCAGAGCCGCGGGCTCTCCTGAAGAGTTAGGAGGGCTTGTTTTGCCGATTGAAAATGATAAGAAGTTGCCGGCATGGAAGAAGGTACTGAATCTTACGGTCGTGGTTGCCGCATTGGGATATTTTGTGGATATGTTTGATCTTCTGCTTTTCCCGATTGTGCGGCAACCAAGCCTCGCCGCATTGGGAATCCCTCCCGGAGGGGCGCAGATCGTCACTGGCAGTTTCCTGCTTAATTCCCAGATGGTGGGGATGCTGTTAGGCGGCATTCTCTGGGGTGTCATGGGTGATCGCAAAGGGCGCCTATCGACCCTCTTCGGGAGTATCGCACTGTACTCCGTAGCGAATCTGGCAAATGCATTCGTTACTGGGATTCCCAGCTACGCGTTCTGGCGCTTCGCCGCCGGCCTCGGGCTGGCGGGCCAGTTGGGATCGGCCGTGACATTAGTGGCAGAGATTCTGCCCAAGGAATTGCGCGGTTACGGAACTGCCCTGGTGGCAGCCGTGGGCGTTTTCGGTACGGTCGCGGCCGCGATCGTCGGACGGCTCCTCACGTGGCAGCACGCTTATCTGGTTGGCGGTGGCTTGGGCATCGTGCTTCTTTTTCTCAGGGCAGGAATACGCGAAAGCAGCATTTTCAAGAAGGTGGAACATGAAAAGATAAGTCATGGCGGGTTTCTCAGCTTATTTACGGCGTGGCACCGGTTCGGACGCTATCTGCGTTGTATCCTCATCGGTCTTCCGATGTGGTTTGTGGTAAGCATCCTGATCATTTTCGCACCGGAGTTTTCGCCCAGCCTGCGAGTCAGCGGAAAACTGGATCCGGCCCTGGCCGTTGCTTGTTGCTATAGCGGCATCTCCGTTGGAAGCCTGTTCTCGGGCTTTCTGAGTCAGGCATGGGGCACGCGAACCAAGGTTATAGGGCTATTTATGGGCGCCTCTTTCATTGGCACGTCGGTCTTCCTGCTCGGCCGCGGTTTCAGCCCATTGGGAATTTATATCCTGGCTTCTTGCTTAGGACTTGCGGCAGGGTATTGGGCCGTTTTCGTAACCGTAGCTGCCGAGCAGTTCGGCACGAACCTGAGGGCCACGGTGGCGACGACTGTCCCGAACTTCGTTCGCGGCGCGGTGGTACTTATCACGAGCAGTTTCGTTGCCCTGAAGGAACCGATGGGGCTTCTGGGTGCAGCGTGGATAGTGGGAATAGCCTGCTTTCTGCTGGCGGCGGGCAGCCTGGCGGGCCTGGAGGATACTCACGGCAGAGACCTAGATTTTGTGGAATGATTCGTGGATTCAAGATTTCCGTTACTCCCGCGGTTGTCAAACTTTAAATGCCTGCCCGGCATAGCGGGAGGGTCTCCGCCTCGGTATTAAAGCACAGGAAATATTTTTACAGCATGTGAGGGCCGCGCAGGGAATTGGCGGCGTGATCAAAAGCGGCCAGGACGTCTTCGGCTGTAATCCAATCGGGTGAATCCTTGTGAACTACCGAAATGGTTCCGATTCCTCGCGGACCGGTTCGTATGGGAGTGCTGGGCAAATAGAGACCCAATACCGGCACGCCGAGGGCGGACGCTATATGGAGTGGGCCGCTATCGTGGCCGATGAAAAAGCGGGCTGCTGAAGTCAAAGCGGCATCGTCCAGAGTACTGCCCGAACCATAGGCATCGCTGAATTCGCAAAACTCAGTCAGCGTTGGAGCCGCGGCTCGTATCCGCGCAAGCTCTTCGCGGCTGCCTATCAAGAGAGGGCTGTAGCCGCGAAGCCGAATTCCCTCAGCCACGAGACGCCACCGATCGAAAGCCATGCATCGCTTCGGATCCCCGGCGAAAGCGTGCAGAACTATAAACGCGGAATTGTCCCGAATCGCGCGCCGTCGTTCCAGGACATGTTCTTTTCGGGAAACAAGCGCACCTTGTTCAAGACGATAGCGAATCGACGGGTCGGGTGGAAACAGGGGAACGAGGAGACGATTGAGTTCCTGAACGACATGCTCTTCGTTCACAGGAGGCCGCTGGACGACATCTGTCACAAACAAGCGCGTTTTCGAACCGTCGTATGCGATCCGCTTCCTGATTCCGAGCAGAGCCGCAGATGCGCTGGCACGCCAGGGCCTGGAGGTGATGATTGCGAGATCGAACTCCTCCCGGCGTAGTGCGCGTAGAACGCGCAAAAAATCAGGCCAGTTTCCTTTTGGCCGTCCCGGAGATTTGTGCCAGACGGGATCGGCAGCGAAGACGCGCGGTGTGCCGGGCAAGAGTGCTGCGATCTCCTCCGTGTATTTCTTGCACCATACGGTGAGATCGGTTTTCGGCCACCTGGCGCGCATTTGCTGAAGAAGCACGGACGAGAATACGAGGTCGCCCAGGTTGTCGAGCACAATCAAAAGAACGCTTCGCGGCTGGAGAAAACTCATGTGCTTGCCTGATGTACGCAACAAAGCAAAAGCCAACTTATATGGGCTTAAACAACTTTTTCGCAACGCGGCAAATCGGGCAAACCCAGTTCTCCGGAATTTTGTCGAAGGGAGTTCCGGGAGGAATGCCACCTGCCGGGTCTCCTTTTACGGGGTCATAGACGTAGCGGCAGATAGGACATATATATTTCCCGGAGGCTTCAGCCTGGGCACTCGCCTGCTCTTTTGGTTGCGCGATTCGGCTGCGAACGGAATCGGCCAGGGCATCGATTGCGGCGAAGTCCTTCGCCCTGGGCAGTCCTTTCGCAAGGACGGGCGGAAGGAGATCGATCTTTAGAGCCGGCATCAAAGACTGCAGAGTCTCGACCAGGCGGCCCCCCCATCCGAAAGATCCGAGTACTGAAGCAAAAGTCGCTTTAGGCCTCAGGGCGTTTGCAAGAAGCGCTGCATAGGCTACTTTCGGGTGAGGCCCGGCAAGCACCATCGGTGAACCGAACACGACTCCGGCAGCATCCACGAGGAGCATCGCGAGTTTCCCGATATCGGCTTCAGTCAGGTCAAACTGCTCAGTGATAATGCCGCGCGTGGCGCACGCTTCCACAAAATGCTCCACCATGAGGCGCGTGCTCTCGTGCATCGTGATGTAGGGAACCACGACCAGATTCTTTGGCGGGCCGGAGACCCAGTCGCGATAGGCGTCTATTATCAGGCGCGGCCTTCTGTGTATTGGGCCATGGCTGGGCGCGATCATCTGGGGTCCGAGGTTGAGGACCTTGCTGAGATTCATTTCGATCGTGGTTCGGAATGGCATCATGATTTCGGCATAGTACCGCTTGGCAGACTGCAGCAGTGCCGCTTCATCCGAAACGAACAATTCAGACGATGCAAGATGCGAACCGAACAGATCGCACGTGAACAGGATCTTCTGTTGCGGAAGCCATGTGATCATGGTTTCCGGCCAATGGACCCACGGGAAATAACGGAACTGAAGCGTCTTATCTCCAAGCTCGATCGCCTCGCCATCCTTCACGGTCAGGATTCGATCTTCAGGAACCGCAAGCAGGTCCATGACAAGAGATTTGCCCTTATCGCTGGTGACCACCTTTGCCATCGGGTATGCATCCAGGATATCCGGGATACAACCGGAGTGGTCCTGCTCGGCATGATTGGCGATAACGTAATCGATGGCAGACAGGTTCAGGCTTTGCAGCCTTTCGAACAACACACGCCTCATGGCAGGATCCACGGCATCGATCAAGGCGGACTTCTCGGTTCCCTGAACAAAATAGGCGTTATAGCTCGTTCCATCCGGAAGCGGGATGAGGCTGTCGAACAGACGCCGGTCCCAATCCACCGCTCCTACCCACCAAATACCTTCGCCGATTTTGCGTGCTTGCATCTCCAAAATCCTTTCAATCAATGAGAATGATCCCGTGTTGATTGTAAATGAACAGGCAGAATAAACAATATGAAACGCGCCGGAATTCCCGAAATCGGGAAAAGGATTCTGCAGCGTGTCGCTAGATTTTGCGCAGAATGCGGGCCGGCAGCGTGACAATGGACCAGATCAGCGTGAGAACTCCACCGACGGCGATTCCGACGATGCGAAAGGGCAATGTCAGCAACCAAACGATCGGATAGAGAATCAGCGCGAGAAGGGCTAGCGGCCAACACAAAACGAGCAATATGCACCAGAGAAGAAATTTAACCATACGGTTTCCTTAAATGGTCAAACAATAAAAATAGCTCACTTGCCGGCATTTGATAAGTCCCGAGCTTTACCGGATAGGTCCCCAAGGATGCTTCCGAATTCCTCGAGATACTGCTTCCTGCTCCTGTGAGACGGAAGATGCCAGGTCATATCCTCCAGGTTCCGCGCGATTGTCGGAATCCATTGGTAGGGAATCGCGATGACGATGGAATTCCCAGGAAAAAGTTCACGTCCTTTCATTCCATGAACCATTGAAGGGAGCACAAAATTAATATTCCCGCTCTGAAACGGGTATACAAACAGCCAGGCACAGCCCATCACGGGCGTCGTTCGTGAGTTGTATAACTCGCCCGTGGAGTATGTCGAGGCGCGCATGACAATTTCGGCCTGATCGTGATCTGCAGTAATGATGAGGAGATCCGGTTCGAAGGTTAGCGCATCCAGCGGTGCAAAGGCCACGTAGTTGACTACGTGCCTGGCAAATTTGGGTACATGCTGATAAAAAGCGTAGTTGGCGCGCGCTTCCTGGAATATCTGAAGTCTCTCCCCGATCTGTCCGCTTTCCGCAAAGGGTTCCATCTCCTGCATGCCAAGAAGGATTTTGCCGACGCAGGTTTCCCGGTACCCCCGGTCAAAGTAAAAGGGAGTTGTGGACTTTTGTGCTTCCACGATCATTTCGCACAGCGAAAGGGATTTTTGAGAAGGCAGCGGTTCCATTCTCTCCGGCTTGAAGAAAAGAAATTTGATTCCGAGGGGCGGTCTTTCCAGATTCAACTTTTTGAAAATGGTTAAGTCAGTCTGGAGCGGTCTCATGATCGATCTCCTTTTGATGTGTTTCTTTGTAGCACAGGTGTGTTCCGAGTGCAATTTTGACATCCCAATGCTCGTTTCATTGCTTGAGTCCCGGGTGGGAATGTGCTAAAAAACGCCACGTATTTAACTTTATGTGTTGGACGAAGTCTGGCATAGGCGCAGGCTCCGCACCATCTGAGCTTTAAAATTAAGCTCTCTATAAGAGGCAAGAGATCAGGAGATAACACTATGAGACTTGATGGCAAGGTAGCACTTATTACCGGAGGCGGCAGGGGCATCGGCGCTGAGATCGCAAAACGCTTCGTTGCGGACGGAGCAAAGATAGTCATCAGCGATGTTCGCAAGGACCTGCTCGACGGCACGGCCCATGAAATAAAATCCAACATGGTGGCAACGTGTGCCGGCGATGTGACCAATTGGGATGACGTCCAGAAAATGGTTGCCGAAACCGTAAAGTTCGGCGGCAAAATCGACGTGCTCGTCAATAATGCCGGGATCGATCCCGGTGGCAGCATCATAGATATCGACATCAATTTGTGGAAGAAGATCCTGGATGTGAACCTGAACGGCCCCTTTCTGTGCATGCGGGCAACCCTCCCCTCCATGATCAAGCAGGGTGGGGGATCCATTGTCAATATCGCCTCTCTGGCCGGCGTGCGCTGCCTGCCCTCGATGCCGGCGTATTGCGCATCCAAGGGCGGTCTCATCCAGCTGGCTCTGCAGTGCGCATTGGAATACGGCCCCAAGGGAATCCGCAGCAACGTCGTAGCCCCTGGAGCTACCAAGACCGAGATGCTGATCAATGCAATGAAGGGTCTCTCTGAGGCGATCAAGAAAGACGCGTTTGAAGTTCTTACGGAAAGCGTGCCATTGCGGCATGCGGCAAACCCGGCGGATATCACCGGCGCCGTTTCATTTCTGGCGAGTGACGATGCCTCGTTTATCACGGGAGCGGTTCTGATGGTTGACGGCGGTGCGGCCATCGTTGACGTTTCCGGTGCTTCAGTGGCAAAAGCCGGCGTAGGCTGGGGCGTGTAGGGAATTACGAATTACGAATGACGAATGGCGAATTAAAACGTCATTCGTCATTAGTAATTTGTTACTGCTTGGGGATCATCGGATACTTCAGCTCAACCCATTTCAACGATCCGCCGGCCAGGGCTTTTACCTTATCGCGATCGTAGCCGAGTTTGTAAAGCTCGTCCGCCATTTTGGCGCTATTCGCGTCGTCCGTGCAGTCGCAGTAGGTGACCAGCAGTTTATCCATCGGCAGGGCCATCAGCATCATTTGCCTCTCGGTGGGATCCGAAGTCGGATCGTAGTAAATATTGATGGCTCCCTTGATATGTCCCGCCTCATAACTGCCGCTGTCGCGCGTATCAATCACAACCAGGTCGGCCCCTTTGTCGATCATCTGTCGCAGTTCTTCCGCTGTAATTCGAGGGATTTGGGGAAGCACGATGTCTTCCTTGGCTGAAGCAGTGGGGAACCCACCGATGATCGTTGCACAGGACAGGAACAACATTAAGAATACAAAGGATTTAGTCTTCATTTCCCCTCACTTGTCGGTTGTCGCACTCCAGGGCGGTCACGGGCCGCACCACATCACTAAATTAATCCGCCGGCGCGCTAGTGTCAATCTGTGCTTGTGTCCAAAAACAGAATGTCCTATAAGTAGAGCGCCGCAATGGAATCATGCGATTTACATTCAATAGTGCCGGCAAACGGATACAAGCGGCAAGGATATTCACAAATAGACGGAGGTTCACATGAAGATCAAAGCAGCCGTGGTCCCCGAGGCAAAGAGCCCCTTTGTCATCGATGAAATCGAGCTTGATGAACCAAGGGCAGATGAGGTTTTGGTACGTATTGTCAGCACCGGGCTTTGCCATACGGACCTGGTAGCACGCATGGGATTTTTGCCGATGCCGCTTCCTGGCGTACTGGGGCATGAAGGCGCCGGTGTTGTGGAAAAGGTCGGAGCCCAGGTCACCAAAGTAAAACCGGGCGATCATGTGGCGACAAGTTTTACGTCCTGCGGCCAATGCACGATGTGCAAGAGTGGAAAGCCTTCCTGGTGTGCCGATTTCAAGAGATTGAACTTCGGCGGCAGGCGTGCCGACGGCTCCACGACCATGAAGAAAAACGGCAAAACCGTCCATGGATCATTTTTCGGGCAATCGACACATGCTTCGTTTGCGGTGGTGAACGAGCGGAGCGTCGTAAAGGTTCCGACCGACGTGCCCCTGGAAATACTCAGTCCGATGGGATGCGGAATCCAGACGGGAGCGGGCGCGGTGATCAACACTCTGAAGCCATATCCCGGCTCCGCGATCGCGATTTTCGGAATCGGGTCCGTGGGGTTGAGCGCGATCATGGCAGCGCGCGTAGTGGGATGCACCAAGATCATTGCGCTGGATATTGTGGAAGAACGACTGAACCTGGCAAAGGATTTCGGAGCAACGCACACCATCAATTCCATGAAGGTTAATGCAGTCGAGGAAATTCAGAAGCTCACCGGCGGCGGCATCGAATTCACGTTGGAGTGCACTGGAAATCCAAAAGTGCTGCGCCAGGCTGTGGATTGCCTCATGCTGGGAGGAACCTGCGGACTGATCGGTGTGGCGCCAATGGGCGTTGAAGTGAGTCTGGATATGCAGACTCTCCTTGACGCGCGAACGGTCAGGGGTGTGATCGAGGGCGACTGCAACCCGGATATTTTTATTCCGCAGTTGATCGATCTCTACAAGCAGGGAAAATTCCCATTCGATAAACTTATCAAATTCTACTCGCTGGACCAGATTAACGAAGCAGCGGAAGATTCCGAAAAAGGCAAGACGCTGAAACCGGTTCTCCGGCCCTAAGCAATCAAAATTGAGCCTTGGAGACTTTGCGGCCTCCAAGGCTCAAGGTTTCTTGTTAAACTTTTAAGGGTTTCAGGCGGGCGTTGCGTGTCGCCTCGCTGCTGGGTTTGCCCGTCACCGGATGCTTGAAGTGATAAGGGAAGACATATCCCGTGACATAGCGCAGGTCATTTTTGTCCATGGGAATGTCCGGAACGATTTTCGGTCCGGGCGCTCCGGATTTACTGCTGAGCATCGGTCCCGCAATATCTTCCGGCAGTATCCATCCGTCCTTTATCCTGACACCATAGGGAATCACCCAGTTAATGCTGAGCATCTTCCAGATGCCGTCCTCTTTGATGTAGCCTATCTCATAAATTCCGTTGATAAATGAACGGCTGAATGAGGGCTTTTCGCCTTCCTTCGCCGGGATCGGCATCATGACGCCGCCGAAGGCATACCATCTGCCTTTGGCCGTATTTCCATCCGGTGCAACCGTGATCAGCCCGGCAGATGGAATGAGCTGGTGCTGGAATCCGATTGGAGGGATCTGACTTACATCGAAGTATTTCCGCACCCCGGCTTTCCCTTTCCATTTGCCCTCCAGCCAGTCCAGGAGAACATCCGGACTATCCGAAAAACAATCAATAATCTCTTGTTTCATCATATGTTCCACGTAATAGTTGTAGGCATACTGGAGCCTTTGGATAGCCTGGATATCCTCGACATGCTGAAGCCGTTTCTCGAGAGCCGCGATTTTTGATTCGAGAGATTCGGCGCTTTTTCCCGATTGGGAACAGCCCGTGGTCAATCCTCCTGCCACTGCGGCAACGGCGCTTCCTGCTGCGACTTTTTTGACAAATCCCCTTCGTGTTGTGCCACTGTTTTCCTTTTTGGCCATGACGATTACTCCCGCGCTGAATGGATGACGTTCAAAATGTTATTTTAGGTTTTTTGTTTCTAGCACAAACGAGTTCAAATGCACAAGCGGAAAGGAGGAAGGGAAAGGAGGGAGCGCGATCAGCGGAAGAGTTCGCCCTGCGCCGGATGCGAGGCCAGGACCTCGCGGACGGGAGCGAATGTGCGCCGGTGAATGGGCAAGGCGCCCCGCTCTTTCAAAATCCGAAGATGTTCCGGCGTCGGATACCCTTTGTGGGAGGCCAATCCGTACCCGGGATATATTCTGTCCATTTCCTCCATATGATCATCCCGCGTGGTTTTGGCGATGATGGAGGCTGCGGCGATACTGGCGGATAGGGCATCGCCGTGAATAATTCCTCTCTGGGGACAGGGACAGTGCGGGATTGTTCTCGCATCAACCAGCAGATATTCGGGAGCGTTTGTGAGGCCCTCTACGGCGCGGCGCATCGCCAGAAGGCCCGAGTGATAAATATTGATGCGATCGATCTCCTCCACCTCGGCCCGGCCTACGGACCAGCAGAGGGCATCGCGCTTGATTTGAACTGCAAGCTGCTTGCGCCTGCCTTCATCGAGGATCTTTTTGGAATCGTCGAGTCCGACAAGTTTATAGCGCTCTGGAAGAATAACGGCGGCGGCTACTACGGGTCCTGCCAAAGGGGCCATCCCGGCCTCATCGACACCCGCAATCAGATGAATGCCCTGGTTCCAAAGCTCCGATTCATAGCGAAGCAATTGGTTCAGCCGTTCGTTTTCCTTTTGGATCCTTTGTTCCCGATTTCTCAGAAGTCTTGCCAGATGCCGGACCGCAGTTCTCGGATCCCGCTCGAGTGCGGCGACCTCCCGTTCGGTTCCGGGCCTGTTTGCGGAAAGAAAGTAATCCCGCAATTCCTTCACTGTCTTTTCAGAAGGGTTTCTCATGCTCCGTCCCGATGCCTGGTGCCTGAATATGGCAACTCACCGGTTCATTCTAATCTCGATGAGAAGCAGGCAAATAGTCAAAAATCCGCGAGAAGATAATTCCGGATTTCATTCCGAACATTATGCTTGACAGCATGTTTGTGTTGGGTAAGGCTAGCAGCCCGTGAAGCAGGTTTCGAATTTTCAATAGAGTGCCATTGTACGGAAGAATCAAACCAATCGAGGTTCTGTTATGGAACAGCAACAACTCCCCAAAGGGTATGAAAACAGGATGGTTCTCGTTCTCTGCGCTGCGTTCGGATTTGTCATGTTCGATCGTTTCGCACTTTCTAATTTGCAGAACTACATTATCACCGATCTGAAGATCAGCTACACGCAGCTCGGCTTGGCAACCTCTGTTTTCGCTTTTTCCTGGGCAATCATCGGGCTGTTCGGCAGCTATATTGCGGATACGAAGGTGTCCCGCAAAAAACTTCTGTCCGTTATCGTATTTTTCTTTTCCATCTGCTCAATGCTCACGGGTATGGTTACCGGTTTTGTGATGCTGCTCATGGTGCGATTCCTGATGGGCGCTTTTGAGGGTCCGGTAATGCCGGTGTCCCAAAGCTTTATCATCCCCCAATCTTCTCCTCATCGCAGGGGCATGAATATGGGCTTGATGCAGGTTTCGGCGGTCGGATTGGTTTCCACGACGCTTGGCCCACTCATTCAGGTCGCTCTGGCTGAATCGATCGGCTGGAGGACCACTTTCGTTCTCACCATCGTCCCCGGTATTATTATTTCTGTTTTGATTTGGAAAATTCTTATTAATCCCATTACCAGCCTTAGTGTGAATGAGACCGGCGAAAAAAAGCCAAAAGAAAAAGTCAAGTATGGTGAGATTTTCAAAAACAGGAACGTAATTCTTTCCATAATTGGGACGCTCTTTTTGCTGTGTTGGTATGTCTGCACGCTAACATACGCGGTTGGTTACTTGACCAAGGTAAAAGGACTCAGTAATACGCAGATGAGCTGGGTCATGGCTGCCTTCGGAGTTGGCGCCATCCTATGGGGTGTTTCGATCCCTCGATTGTCGGATAGATTCGGGCGCAAACCATTGGTCATGATCGCAGCTTTGATGGGTATCTGCGCTCCATTGGGCATCTATTATGCCCCTGCAAACGTGCCGTTGTTGATGTTGATCGCTTTCTTCGGTTGGGGCGGTACAGGCGTCAATGCCTTAATGCAGTCTACGATTCCAGCAGAATCCGGGGATCCCCGCTTCGTTTCCACCATTATTGGTTCTAATCAGCTGACCGGCGAATTACTGGGCGCCACTTTGGGCGCCACCATACTGGGCATCGTCGCGGACAAGGCAGGACTGGGGACAGTGATGTTTATTTGCGCAGCGTGCATGGGCGTCTGCTTCATCGTCAGCTTATTTTATAAGGAATCGGCTCCACTGGTAGTAGCCAGGAGAAAGGCCAAGGCGGCCTAATTCCCGGGAGCGCCCGCGTCCCGCTTATTGCTGCATATATTTTGCGCCTTCGGGCGATTTGAAGGCCGCGGCGGCGGCCAGCTTTTCGTTTTCCACCGCACGCAGATTTCAGTTACCTGCGCCCCTGAATTCGCAGCGCGTCCTTTAAGGCATCCAGAGTCTGCGCGGAACCCACGAAAAGATCCTGGGGGAACTCATAATGGGATAGGATGCTCTGAAGGATTTGGGTGCTGATATAGGAATTCAGAGACATTCCCGCAAGATATTGCAGCCTCAAATTATTGTCCCGGTTAATCTGAGCATCCAGCATCCAATCGCTCATGCGCGATGCGCGTCCGGCGAACGTAGCGAACAGGCTCACGACGGCGCCCTGACCGACGCTTCCCGCCCAATCGTTTGTGGAGCCGAACCCCACTTCCATTAATGAGGATCGTACCTGGGCATAGTCTTCACGCGCAAGCAATCGCTGCCGGCTGTCTATGTCGATTGGCGACAACTCGGCCTGCCCGAGAAGAACCGCATCATATCCCTCCAAATTCTGATCATTGCTAAATATCAGGCCATTGGGAAAAACCTGGAAAAAGGTCGTAATCAGGCTTTTCGTTGAAGCCAGGTTGCTTTCGTACAGGGGCATCCACAGGCTCATGACGCCTCCCGGCTTCAGGTGCCGTTTGCACATCTCATAGTACTCGATGGTGTTAAGCGCTGCGCTGCCCTTAACCCACGGATCGATCGGATCCGATGTAATCACATCAAATTTCGCGTCCTTCGGCAGTGTGCGGATGTAATGCCGGCCATCATCGTAAATGATCCTCACTTCCTTGCCCCGAACGAAGTGAGGATTCGTCCTGTCGATACCGTCGGCGATTCCATAATTCTCCTTGGTAAACATCGGGGTGACGACCTTGGGTACGAGCGGTTCAATATCGCAGATGGTAATGCGTTGAATGCCGGGGTAGGGCACAAAGGATCCTGCCGTGACACCCGCGCCGCAGGCGACCACCAGGATATCTTTTACTTGATCGGGATTTTTGCATGCCAGCGCGGAGAGATGCCCCAGCATGCGTTGAAGCCTCATGTCCTGCGGCTGGCTGGAAGCCTGAACTTTTCCGGCGCCATGAAAAAAGCGGTTGCCGGAAGAGTTTTTCGTAACGGCAACCGACACGTTCATTCCTTCTCCAACGTAGGTACAAAACCATTGGGATCCGCTGCTTTTTAAAGAACGTTCCTGTCCTTCCTTGATCATCTCGGGTTCTGCCTGTGACATATACGTGGCGGAGAATCGGCCCCACGCAACCATCATCCATGGAATGCCAGATACTGTTTTGACAAGAAATGCAATGATCAAAAGGGCGGCTGGCACGCCGTAGACGTGGGAAAATGTAAATCCGGAAACGGTTTTCTTTTCGCCGCTGTCTGATCGCAACACGCGGACGGTCGAGGCAAATGCGAGGATTGCCGAAGCGGCGGCAATAACGATCAGGAACTTTTCCGCTGATCGAGTGCCAAAATGTGGAATGACATACAAACTGAATCCCAGTGATCCCAGGATCGCCCCAACGGTATTTGCTGCATAGACGGCTCCCACCATGCGGCCGGAATCCTTCCCGGGAATTGCGGCGGATGCAAGCGCGAGCGGAAAGCTGGCGCCCCAGAGCAGGGAAGCAGGCAACACCATCCAGGCAGCGCGGAGCAGATCCAGCTGAAATATGTGCCAGGGTGCCCAATTATTTGTGACCAGACCGGGATTGATCGGCCAGTAGGGCAACGACGAGGAAATCATGAATGCTGCCCATGCGATTGTGCCGGCAAGAGCCAGCTGGCAAAAGGCAAGCACCAGTCTCGGGCGGGAGCATGTGCGGGAGAAAACGGAGCCAGTTCCGCTGCCGATACCCAGACCGATGAGAAAAACCGCTAGAATAATGGAAAAAGTGTAAACGGTTCCTCCAAGGAGCAGCGACAGGAGGCGGGTCCAGACAACCTCGGCTCCGAGTGCGGTCAAGCCTGACAACGCAATGGTCCAATAAACCAGGGCTCGAGATGCGGGATGGGAGTCGATTTCGTGCGACGGCGTTTCTTGTGGAGACTCATGGACGGCTTTTTGCGCCAGCGCAAGCGCCAGGAAGGCAACGGCGAAATTCACGGCTACGGCCACACAAGTGGCCTTGGACATATCGTAGATCCGAAGGAGATAAAAACCGGCCAGAAGGCAGCCGACTACCGACCCCGCAATGTTGCTGCCGTAGAGGAATCCCATCCAGGAAACTCCCTCCGGAGTCGACTCCACAAATCGGGCCACAATGGGAAGCGTAGCTCCCATGAATGCGGCCGGTACTACCAGGCAAACGGCAGCGATTAGGGCGCGTGAAAAAATCCCATGCCAGGGAAGACTGGCGTAAAGATCGGCGACGTACGGGGTGCCGTACAAAACGAGGATGCCGCAGAGCCCGATGGCGAGTTCCAGGCACGCATATATTCTAAGGGGGTGCGATGAAGGCGTGATCCACCGCGGCAGCAACAGGCTTCCCAGGCACATCCCGCCCATGAACGCGCCAAGCAGCGCGCCCAGTGAAACTCCCGAAGACCCGATGATGAGCTCCAGCATTTGAAGCCAGACGATTTCATAAATCAGCGCGGCGCACCCGCTGGCGAAAAACAAAAGAAACAGCCACGGAAGATAGCGTTGACGGGCCATCGAAATCGACATCGAATCCTCGCATATTCAATACGGCAAAGCGCCGGCTATTTATAATGTGTTTACAGGACGCCGCAGACTAACACAAATCAGTTCGGCCATGCCAGGAGTCTCAACGGCAAGTGAAGCGTTGCTTCAGCCCGGTGTCGGGGAAATTTTGCTCGATGCGAAGATTATGATGCTGCGTCGACGACGCGGGTACTTGTTTTTCAGAGAGTGACAGAAAAGCCGAGATCAATGCCAGCGATAGGATTGCACAGGGGCCTTGGGATCCTTGGTCCACTCCTCAAAAGAGCCGTCATAAAGCTTCACATTTTGATATCCCAAAATCTGAGTCAGAAGAAACCACCATGTAGACGCATAGCCTCCCACTCCACAGTAGACGACGATTTCTTTCGATTTGTCGTCGCCCAACACTCCGGAGGCCATGGAACGCAATTCCTCCTGGCTTTTGAATGTCCCGTCGGAGTTAAAAACCCAGGGAGTTGGAAGGTTGACTGCGCCGCTGATGTGACCCGGCTTTGCGGTAATGCCAAAATAATCTTCAGGCGTTCTGTTGTCTGCGATAATGAGGCTCTTCCTTTTGCCTAAGACATACTCTTTGCCTGCCACGGAAGAACGGTCGATCGACCCGGAATACGTCAACGCGCGGATAACGGGAACGTCCACGGAAACTGCCCTGTTTTCGCGCGCCCATTTGGTGAATCCCCCATCCAGCACGGCCACGTCTTTGAGCCCCGCCACCTGACATGTCCAGGCCACGCGAGTCGCATCGGCACGGCCGAAGTCGGTTTCTGTTCTTGTGACGACGACAACTTTAGACGTGCGGGTCATGCCGGATTTTCCCACAAGGGCGCGCAGCGACTCGTCCGAAGGCAATTCGAGCGTAAGGCCGTTTTTTGCAATAGCCCATTCGCTCAGAGGCACGTTAATGGAGCCGGGAATGTGCCCCTTTTGATATTGCGCAGCGGTCCGGATATCAATCAGTGCAATTTGTGGATCTTTCAAATTAAGCGCAAGCCATTCCGTGGAAACGATAGGCTCGATATCGCGCGGTTTGGCAACCGCGGACGTCAAGAAGCTAAGTGCTGCTAAAGCGATGCAGACTGTTTTCAAACTCATGGATCCCTCTTCAAAAATCAAACTGTGCGGCGGATGGGGAGCATGCGATGCCGCGCCTGTAGTGCCAAATTTATTGTACGACTTCCTGAAGCCGACTCACAAGGTTGATCGGGCGGCGCGTGGAATTTGGAGTGAAGCTACGCTGCGAGTTATGATACATGTAAATAGGAACGCTTGGACTGATTATGTAAGGGAATTTGGTGCTGAATGTGACCCGCGTCACAAAACGATGCGGGAGCTTCGTTTAGCATTAAAGCATAAAGGCAGTTTAAGCATCAAAACCGTTCAAAGGAGATTTCACTATGTCACTTGCTAAATATGCCTTTTGGGTGTTGCTGCTGATCGGTTTGGTCGGTTGTACGAAACCGGGTCAGGAAAGTGGCGGACCGCAGCCCCCGGCCGCTCCACAGCAAGCCACGACGCAAGCGCCGCCGCAACAGGCCGCTCCGGAGAGTACGCCGGCGCCCGAACCTGCCAAGACAACTGCGAGCCAGAAGCAGGCGACGCGCGGTACCGTGGAGAGCAAGCCTGCCAAGAGTGTGCCAAATGCGACCACCGCAGCACCGGTTGCCGAGAAGGCGCCGATTGCGGCAGGGAATCAGGCTGCCGAAGCGCCGGTCGCCCCTAAGCCGCCGGAACCAAGGTTTGCCACTATCGCAGATGGAGCCAAAATCCAGGTCCGGTTGCAGGATCCGTTAAGCTCCGCGATCAACAAATCGGGAGATACATTTCGCGCGATCCTCGATAAAGACATTATAGTGGACGGTGCCGTAGTCGTCCCGCGCGGAAGCGTTCTCGACGGCAAACTGATCAATGTCGCGCAGTCGGGACGCGTCGAGGGGCGCGCTACCATGTCCCTGCAATTAACCAGCCTGACGGTCAGGAATCAGACCTACCCGCTGCAAACGGAAACACTGTCATTTCAAGCCGAGTCCACCACGAAAAAAGATGCGACGAAGGTCGGAATCGGAGCCGGCCTCGGAGCCGTGATCGGCGCGATTGCCGGAGGCGGCAAAGGCGCTGCCATCGGAGCCGCAGTCGGCGGAGGAGCGGGTGGAGCGACCGTTCTTGCAACGCGCGGCAAGGAAGTAAAATTCGATGCCGAGCAGGCATTCAGCTTCGTGCTTCGCAACAGCATTAGCGTAAAGCTCCCATAAGTTCTCCGAGGATCGGGGGATTGAAACTTGAGTCGCTATCGATTCTTAATCCGGGTATTGTGCGTTCTGTTTTTTGTCACAGTGCCCGGAGCACTTTTATCGATGGCACCGGTCCCTCTTGCTGCGGAGGAACTGCAGAGGCTGGAGCAATTAGTTCAGCAGAACGTCAATCACGAGCGCATCTCGAAACATATCCCACAACTCGACTGGAATGAACGCCTGGCCGCGGAGGCCAGGCGGCATGCCGAAAACATCTGTAACCGCCGCTTTTTCGCGCACGAAGACCCGGTGCGTGGAAATGTCGATCGGCGGCTCGACGCATCGGGGATCCGCTGGCAGCGTTGTGCGGAAAACATCTACGCCGGAGCTTTCAATGGGCTGGTCGATGAGGCGGTTGCAGCCTGGCGTCTAAGCCCCGAACACCGCAAAATCATGCTGGATTCCATGCTCAGCGAAGCGGGCGTAGGAATTGCAATACGACGGGATGGAACCATGATCGTCGTTCAGGAATTCATCCTGGAATAGCATTGTGGGCCTGATTCCGGATCGGGCGGGGAATTTGCAGGGATAGGCGCGTCCGGCTCCTAACCTTTGTCTATGATCTTCCGATAGTAATTCTCATACAAAGAGATGATTTTTGTGGAGCAGAACTGAGCGTGAGCTTTTTCCCTGGCCCGTTTTCCCATGTCTACACGGCGCGTCGCGTCGGCCAGAATGAAGAGCGCGCGCTCGGCCATGCGCGAAACATCGCGGGGTTCCACCAGGAATCCTTCCACTCCATCCGTAACGACTTCGGGCAACCCGCCGACCCTGGATGCAACAACGGGCACTTCACACGACATGGCTTCAAGAGCCACCAGTCCGAACGACTCGGTTTCGCTCGGCAATAACATGAGGTCGGAAATGCCCATTAGTTCCTCAATGTTTTCCTGCTTGCCGAGGAATTGAACGTGATGCTCGATGCCGGCATCCCGCGCAGCCCATTCTGCGTTACTCCGTTCGGGTCCGTCTCCAACCATGAGCAGCACCGATGGAATTTCTTTGCGGACGCGCTCAAATATCTGCACGACATCCGTCGGCCGTTTGACCGCCCTGAAGTTTGAAACGTGAATCAGGATCCTTTCATTTTGCGGTGCAAAATACTCGCGCAGTCCCTTGTTTTGCGAAGGCTTATATTTTTCGCAATTGACAAAATTATAGATAACCTCGATGTCATTTTTCGCGCCGATGACTTTTTCCGTGGCCTCCTTTAGGAAACGGGACACTGCCGTTACGCCGTCGGATTGATCGATCGAAAAACGCGTGATGGGAAGGTACGACCGGTCGGAACCCACCAAGGTGATATCCGTTCCATGCAGAGTTGTCACAACAGGAAGCTTGCGCGGGTGCAACATGGATTTGGCGAGGAAAGCGCTGACGGAGTGGGGAATCGCATAGTGACAATGCAGCAGATCGAGATTATGCGATTCGGCAATTTCCGCCATTTTTGTTGCAAGCACCAGAGTGTAGGGAGGGTGATCGAAAAGCGGATATGCAGGGATGTCCACCTCGTGAAAATGAATGTTGGCGGCCGGGCTGTTCAATCGCATGGGCAGAGCATAGCTGATGAAATGTATCTCATGCCCCCGATCCGCTAATTCTTTGCCCAGTTCCGTAGCGACAATGCCGCTTCCGCCGTAAGTCGGGTAACAGGTAATTCCAATCTTCACAAGCCAATCCTCGAAATACAATCGGTAAGAGCGGCGGTAATGTCGAATGCCGCGTAGCTTTTTAGAGGCGAACCCTTCGGAGCGCGCAAGCTGCCGTACTCCGAGGCGCCCTACGGGTGCAAAAAGCCATTTGTTGCTCGGCAGTCACGATTCAAAGGCTGCGCGCAAGAGGGCCTCCAGTTCCTGACGATGGACCTTGAAAGAACCGGAAGCAGGGCTTGCCCTGTCGGGTCGCCCCACATAACGGAAGTCGCGCGCGATGGGCAACAAAGGCGCAAGGTTGCGGGTCATGAAATGCCAGGCCCCCATGTTCTGCGGTTCTTCCTGAACCCAGAATATTTCACTTACTCGTTTGTATGCCTCCAAAACCTTCGAAACACTCCATTCCGGAAAGGGATACAGCTGCTCAATCCGAACGATTGCGATGTCGTGGATCCCGCGCTTTTCCCTCTCCGCAAGAAGGTCGTAATACACCTTCCCGGTGCATAGGAGCAGGCGCCGCGCGTTTTGCGGCTCGCGCATCCCGGCATCATCCAACACCAACTCAAACTTGCCATCGGTCAGGTCCAGCGCCCTGGAGACTGCCTTGGGATGACGCAAAATACTTTTGGGCGTCATCGCGATCAGCGGAATCTGTTGTGCATCCCGCATCTGGGTGCGCAACAGATGAAAATATTGAGACGGCGTTGTCGGACAGCAGACGCGCATGTTGTTTTCGGCGCAGAGAGCAAGGAAGCGCTCCAGCCTGGCGCTGGAATGCTCGGGCCCCTGACCTTCGAATCCGTGAGGCAAAAGGAGCACGAGGTCGCAACCCTGCTGCCATTTGACTTCGGAGCTCGAAATGAAGTTGTCAATCATGACCTGGGCGGAATTGGCAAAATCTCCGAATTGGGCTTCCCACAAGACCAGCGCCAGAGGATCGGCGGAACTGTACCCGAATTCAAATCCGAGCACCGCGGCTTCGGACAAGAGGCTGTCAAAAACCTCGAAGCGCGCCTGATCGCGGCTGATGTGCTGCAGCGGCGTATATTGTTCTCCCGTTTCCAAGTCGGAGAGCACGGAATGTCTTTGACTGAAGGTTCCACGGGCACAATCCTGTCCGCTCAGGCGCACAGGATTTCCTTCATAAACCAACGTGCCGAAAGCAAGAGCTTCCGCGAAACTCCAGTCAATCGCCGGATCGCCGTCCACCAGCGCGCGCCGCTTGGCCATAAAATTCATGAGCTTCGGGTGCAGGCGAAAGCCTTCGGGCACGGTAGACAAAGCCAAAGATATTTTGCGAAGAAGCTCGATCCCGACGCCAGTGCCCTCCGAAGGCTGGTATTCGCGGAGTTCCTCCTCAGAAACGGCGAGCGGTACATCGGGGAGAAAGTGCTGATCGCCTTGCTGGCTCTGAAGATAGGCCTCGTCCATGCGCTGCTGCATCTCGTGGCGCAGCGCGTCCACGGAAGCGGCCTTCAGGATGCCTTCGCGTTCCAGCTTTTTTGCATACAGTGTCGGGACCGAAGGCCGCTCGCTGATCTTTTTGTATAGCAGCGGTTGTGTGTAACCGGGCTCATCCGCTTCGTTGTGCCCATGGCGCCGGTAACAGAAGATATCCAGAACGACATCTTTATTAAAACGACGACGGTATGCTACCGCCAGCAATGCCATGCGCATGGTGGAATCGGGATCATCGCCGTTCACGTGAAAAATCGGGGCTTGAACTGACCTGGCGAGATCGGTGGCATATGGGGAGGATCGTGCCATTTCCGGTGGAGTCGTAAACCCGATCTGGTTATTTATAATGATGTGGATAGTGCCGCCCGTGGCGTACCCATACAACTGGGAGAGATTAATCGTTTCCCAAACAACGCCTTGGCCGGCGAAGGCCGCGTCGCCGTGCACCAGGATGGGTAGCACCTGCTCGCGCATCACATCGCCTCGTCTGTCCTGTTTGGCGCGCACGATGCCTTCAATCACAGGATTCACCCACTCGAGGTGGCTTGGGTTCGGTGCAACCGAAACGCGGATCGTTCGACCCCGCGGCGACCGAAATTCCCCGGAAGCCCCGAGGTGGTAGCGAACGTCGCCGGAACCGTGAGGCGTCAGCGGATCCGAAATTTCCTCGAATTCTGCGAGTATTTTGGCGAGCGGCATTCCAACGATATTGGCAAATACATTCAGGCGTCCGCGATGGGCCATTCCCAACACAGCTTCCGCGACGCCGGAGTCTGCGGCTTCCGAAAGGATCGTCGCCAGGACCGGGATTACGGTCTCCGCTCCCTCCAGGCTGAAGCGCTTGTGCCCTATGAATTTCGTATGCAGGTATTTTTCAAAACCTTCGGCCGCCACGAGCCAATCGAGAATTCCGAGACGCGTCGGGGTGTCGAGGGGCGCCCTTGATTTTTGCGGTTCTATGCGGTCCTGAATCCAGACCTTTTCATCAGGGTCCTGTATATGGCGGAATTCCACACCGATGTTTTTGCAGTAAGCTTCCCGAAGCGTGGAAAGAATTTGCCTCAGAGGTCCCCGCTTTAAGTCTCCCAGACCCCCGGTGGCGAATTCGCGGTCCAGGTCCCAAATCGTGAGGCCGAAATTCGCCGGGTCCAGTTCCGGATGATATAGTTGATTTTCCGCGAGGGGATCGAGAGTGGCAATCAGGTGGCCGCGTACGCGGTATTGATTGATCAAGCTCAAAACGCCGATTTGTTTTTCCAGATCTTCGGGTTCGGGCGACACACCCAGCAGCGACGGGTGATTGTCACGAGCCCATTGAACAGGAATTGCGGGAACACGCAGATCTTCGAAAATTTCCTCGTAGAAAGAATATTGTCCCAGCAGAAGGTCCTTCACGCGGCCGAGAAACTCTCCGGATTGCGCGCCTTGAATAATTCTGTGATCGTAGGTGCAACTGACGGTCATTACCTTGCTCAGTCCCAGGCTCGACAGTGCCCGGGGTGCCCACGCGTGATATTCGGCCGGATAATCGATACTGCCCGTACCGATCACCGCGCCCTGTCCCTTCATGAGGCGTGGCACGGACGAGATCGTTCCCACCGTTCCGGGATTGGTCAGAGAAATAGTCGTATCCTGGAAGTCCGAAGGCGTGATGATCCCCTTGCGAACTCTTTCAATCGTTCCGTCGTACGCGTGCAAGAACTCCTCGAATGTCATCGCATCGACTTTTTTGATGTTGGGCACAACAAGCGTGCGGGTTCCATCCTTACGAAAAAAGTCGACGGCAATGCCGAGATTGACAGAGCGCCTTTTTTTGAGATGCGGAGCATCGTGGATGATGGCAAATGAGGAATTGATTTCCGGGAAGTGCCGGAGCGCGTGGACGATGGCCCAGGAAATGATGTGGGTAAAAGAGACTTTCCCCCGATCCACGGATTCGAGATGTTCATTGATGATCCGACGATTTTCCTCGAGAAGCTTGACAGGCACGGACCTATAGGATGTTGCCGTGGGAATACTGAGGCTTGCGTCCATATTTTCAATGACGCGAAGGTTGCCCCCTTGAAGCGGTACCGTACTATCCGATCCGACGGCGGAAGAGGGCGGTGCATCGCCCATTCCGAGATCACCCGGGATATTTGCAGGAGTTGTGTCCAACGGCGGTTTGTCAGAAGGCATGCGGGTCCTCGTTCGAAATTCAATCGGCTACACGTCGAACCGGTTCGGATTACTGCCGCAGGGGGCGCAGTATTTTGGAAGCAAGCCACTTTCCGAGCGCGGACGGATTCCTCGCAGGTTCGCGCTGCGAGGAAGCGCTGCCGATATCGCTTAACAGTGTGCGCATATCGGGATAGCGGTCCGCGCGATCTCTTGCAAGCGCCCTGTCCAGGATTGCCTGTATCTGCATTGGAAATGGAGCCTGCAAAGCATCGATCGGAGATGGCTCCGTTTTCAAGATTCTGCCGATGCAAGCTGGCGCGTCCTGCGCTTCGAAAGGATACCGACCGCTAATCATTTCGTAAAAAATTATGCCAAACGAAAAAATATCCGTTCGGTGATCCATGGGTTCCCCCCGGAGTTGTTCGGGAGACATGTACAGAAGGCGTTCGAGATGAACTGGGGAATCTGTGGCGCAGGGGCCGTCGTGTGGGCCTCCTATCCCTCGATGCTGGCATGCTTTTAAAGGTTCCTCCATACAGCAATCTGTGAGGACGACATTCGCAGGGCCGCTATCGAGGATCCAGATATTTGTTGGCCGGATCGCGCCGTGCACGGCGTTGGCTTCATGCACATCTGAGATGGCGGCGCCGGTCGCAAGTGCGATCTCGATGGCACGCGGCCAGGGCAGGGGCTTTTTTCCCATGTATTGATCGAGGGTTTTTCCCTGCAGAAAGGGCGTGATCACGAACAGGTCATTGTTGTCGTCCCCTATTTCCAATATCGGGCATACGGAGGAGCGCCGGATTTCGCTGGCGATCAGCGCACTCCGGAGAAATCGTTCTCGCTCGTCGCGTGTATTGAGGACTTTGGCGCGTACCAGTTTCACGGCAACGAGGCGGCCCTCGGGATCTTCGGCTTTATAGACAGCTCCGATCCCGCCTGATCCGACGATTTCGAGAATGGTATAAGGGCCCAACTTTTGACCGATCATAGATTTGGAGGAGCGCAATGCCGGGTTTTGCGGGTCCTCTGCATTCTATATAACACAAAGGACCGCGGACGCATAGGGATTCGGAATACTTCTCCATACCATCGAATGAAGCGGTCCCCTGGACGTAAAGTTCTGTATTTCAGGGACGATATACGTACTGTGGGAACTCGAGACGTCGAAGACTGCCTCGAACATTTGTGCAACGGAGCTGGAATTCATGGTTCGTTCAAAAATTCTCGCGGCAAGGCTTTCCGTGGATGGCCGCTCGTTCCGGGAGATATTAAACCAGCACTTTGAGTGGCTTTCAGGCAAAGGAGGCCAGCGGGCGATCATCCGTGGCGGGGCCCTGGCGGATGCAGATCTTGAAAACGTCGATCTGCGGAAAGCCATCTTTGAAGGCACGGTGTTTCTGGATGCAAATTTGTCTCATGTAGATTTCGGGGGCGCCATGCTGCATCAGTGCGATTTTCGAAACGCAATCCTGGCGCGCGCCGATTTTACGGGCGCAGAGCTGCACAGAAATAATTTTCAGCATTGCCTGCTCGCCGATGCGAGCTTTTCTGAAGCGCGGATGCTGGATTTGGTCTTTCGCGACGCCAATCTGCGCGATTGCCGGATGTATGAAGCGCGGATGACGTCCTGCGATTTTACGAATGCCGTTCTGAGCGCTTCCTATTTCCACCGCACCATCCTGTCCGAATGTTGTTTTGCGGAATCGGATCTGAGGAAATGCAATTTCCTTCTTGCCCGGATGCATACCTGCCGTTTTGCATATTCGAAACTAAGCGACGCGGTATTCACGTCGGTAAATTCTGTCGCCTGCGATTTTCAGGGTGCCGACATGAACGCAGCCAGGATGAGCGGCGCGAACTTCGCTCAGAATAACTTTTCCCAGGCGATTATGACGAATTGCGACCTTCACGAGTCCAACCTCAGTACAGCGGATTTCTCGGGGGCGATGCTTCTGAGCTCGAATCTGAGGGAAGCCAACATCATGGCGACAAACTTTCGAGGATCGGTGCTCGAAGGTGTGCGCGGCCTCACAGGATCGCAGTTGTCCAAATCGCACACATCGCAGACCACGATTTTACCGAGCGGTGCTCGCGGCCCGTTCGTCCAGGGCAAATACTCGGAGATGCCCGTGTTCCGATAATTCCATCCCGACCGGGGACGATTGACATCGATGAGCCGTCGAGTCATACTGCGAACGAATGTTATTGCATCCTGGATTTACTAATTGTTGTGTTCGCGCGTGAGTAAGGAACACAGCCGGTGGGTGTAACGATCATGTTGAAGCGAATGAAGCGCTGCATTCCAGGCGATCGATTATGACAAGACCCAGAATTCACCATCGAGTCGTGCGCAATCGGAAAAAGAACAGGATTCCCCTGTCCAAGCTTCGCGCCTCGGATGCGGTGAAAACTGTGGTGGATCATCCGCGCCGCCTTGAAGAACTTCTGAGGATGATCGAGGACAAGGACAGGATCGTCCGGGGCAGAGCGGCCCTGGCGCTGGCCAAGCTCTCTGAATCCCATCCCGCCCGAATGGTGCGGGTCGTCGAGCGGCTCAAAGAAATGCTGGGAGATGACTCTGCATATGTTCGATGGCATCTCTTATATGCCCTGGGGAAACTAGCGGAACATTATCCCATGAGGGCACGCGGCTTTTTGTCGGACCTGATTTCCCGTCTGGACGATGATAATCGGGTGTGTCGCATTCTCGCAGTCAGGGCTCTCGGGCAGGTCGCACTGCGAAGACCCAGACTCATTGAGGAAAATTTCCAGAATTTGAAGAAAGAGATGCCCCCGGCTATTTCCAAAATTCTGCATAAATCCTGACCTGCATTTACGCAAATTCACTTCCCGCTATATACAGAAAATCGGCAAAAGCGCCGCAGGAATGAAATATGCTATTGCCGCTTGAGAAGGACATAGACGGCGCCGACTCCGCCATCACAGGAGGGTGCGGATGCGTAGGCGACGACATAGCGGGCCATTCTGCGCGTTGCCAGCAATCGCTGCAGATTTTCTTTGAGAGGAGCTTTGTTTTCTGCGGAGTTGATTCCGCGTCCATGAATGATCTTGACGCAGCAGGAATGAAAGCGGGACATGTGGATAATATAGTCCTCCACGGCAATCTGGGCTTCGATTCGATTGAACCCGTGAAGATCGATCTGCCCCTGTATGGAGTAGAGCCCATTTCGAAGGTTTGGCAGCAATTTCTTTCCGCTGGCGCCGACCCATCCCTCGATGTACTCCGGGTGGTCGAGGATGGGTAAAGGCGTTTCATCCTCGATCGCAGCCTGCATCAGCTTGCGGCCGTCTGGATCCGGACTGGTGGGCGGAGTCGCCGGTGGTTGCGGAGTCGGATGCCGGGCATGCGGCCAACGCGATCGTTGCACGCCATTCATGGCCGCGACAAACAATTCTTCGTCGGTTGCCTTCCGCGGCGTCTGCGTGGTTGCTGACGTCGAGGGATCCGGGCGGTGCTGTTTGGGTGCGGCGACTGTATCCTCGGATTTCAGCTTCAGTCCCGCTTGCTGGACCAGGTTTGAAAGGCGGCCGAAAGGTCCGCTCACATTGGTTTTGCTTTTTGCGGGCATGGTTTCCCTGCCAATTTTCCAGGCGAACAAAATGCATCAAAAACGCGGTTTGCAGCAAACTCCTTCTCAAATAAAGTATGGCATGGACCCGAGGGCGCATTCAATCCCGGACCATCGAGGCAGCATCGCCTCTGGCTGGAGTGGGCGGATTTTCCGATATATCTTGGGCGTGCCGGCTTTCAATCCTGTATAATAAAGGGTCGCTTTTAGCGGCTGTGGCTGGTCTGTTGAAAATTTGCGATATGCCGGCAAAATGGAACTCTAAGGAGACATGATGATTACACTGACGCCCCTTGCAATCGATAAAGTCAAGGCTATCCTCGAGGAACGAAAAGAGGAGGCCGGCCTCAGGGTTGCTGTAATCGGTGGAGGCTGTTCCGGATTTCAATATCAGATGACACTGGAAAAGAACTCAAGCGACGGAGATGAGATTATCGAAATGAATGGTCTCAAGGTATTCGTTGATTCGCGATCCCTCCTCTATTTGAACGGAACGGAGATCGATTACGTGGATGGCGAAAACGGATCCGGGTTCAAATTTGAAAATCCTAATGCCAAGGCTGCGTGTGGCTGCGGCGAATCCTTTGAAGCCTGATCGGAATGGTTTGGGCAACGGGAAAAAATGCGGGCCTCTCGGACCCGCATTTTTTTTGCTTGCACCGGGAACAATGACGGGGCTTGCCGCTGCATGCGCTCTGGGACATAATCGGCGGTAGAGACGACTTGAAACGGAGAAGACTTGGCATACAAATCATCTCAGGACGGGATTACGCTGGCCGGGGTCAAGCTGTACCCGCATATCGGGACCACGGCAGAGGAGAGAAGCGCGCCGCAGGAATGCATTGCCGATCTGACACTCTGGGGAGATTTTGAAGCGGCTGCGGCAACGGATTCGCTGGAAAAGTCCATCGACTACTGTCAGGTTTTGCGGACCATGCAAGAGACGGCGGGAATCGGAGGGTACAATCTTGTGGAAACTCTTGCCTATAGGATTGTGCGTGCCGTACTTCGTTCCTTTCCCGCAAGCCGCGCGAGAATCAGGATCCGGAAGCGCCCTGCAGTTCTGGCCGGGCAATTGGACTCCGTCGAAATCGAGGTTGAGGAATCCTGAGCGGCGGGGATTAATATGACCGGTGAATCATCTGTACGGAACGGTGTATGATTGGATATAGTGGAGTATCGAAGTATCGATCCAAGAGGTTCATTCGCACGAATTGAGAACGGAGAAAGGAAATGGAAAATCTGCCGTCCGAGGGACCGGGTTTCTTCACCTCTAAGCTGGAGGCAGCTGTCGGCTGGGCACGCAAGTATTCCATTTTTGTCTATCCATTTGTGACAGCCTGTTGCGGGATGGAATACATGTCCGCCGCGTCCGGCCATTATGACATGGACCGTTTCGGAGCAGGGTTGCCTCGATTTTCCCCAAGGCAAGCCGATGTGCTGCTGGTCGTCGGCACCGTCAGCCACAAAATAGCCCCAATTCTCCGGCGGGTCTATGACCAGATGTGCGAACCGAAATGGGTTGTCGCCTTCGGCGTGTGCACATGCACGGGAGGATTTTACGACAACTATGCGACCGTTCAGGGGATCGACACGATTCTTCCGGTCGATATTTACATCCCCGGCTGTCCGCCGCGTCCCGAAGCCGTTCTCGATGGGCTCATGAAACTCCAGTCAAAGATCGAAAACCAGAAGCAAACGCTATGGGGGAGCCGATGACTTCAGATGCTGGCAACAAAGAAACGAAGAGCATGCTTCTGAATATTGGGCCGTCTCATCCGGCGATGCATGGCGTGATCCGGTTGATCACCGAGCTGGATGGCGAAACCGTGGTCGCCGTAGATGCAGAGATCGGATATCTGCACCGGGCTTTTGAGAAGAGCTGCGAAAACTCCAGCTGGACGCAGGCCATCCCATACACGGATCGATTGAACTATGTATCTCCTCTCATCAATAATTTCGGGTACTGCGCCGCAGTGGAAAAACTCCTCCAAATCGAAATTACCGAACGCTGCCGATACATCCGGGTGATCATGAGCGAGGTGTCGCGAATCACCGACCACCTCACCTGCATCGCCGCCTCGGCAATGGAATTGGGCGCCATGACGGCGTTCCTATACTTGATGAAGGCCAGGGAATTTCTCTACGAGATTATCGAGGATGTGACGGGTGCTCGGCTTACGATCTCGTACGGACGCATCGGGGGCGTCAAAGCGGATCTCCCGGCGAGTGTGCGGGAGAAATTGAAAGACGCGCTTCAAAAAACGGAAAAAGAGATTCACGAAGTGGATCAGCTCCTGACGCGGAACAGAATTTTTGTGGACCGGACCCGGGATGTGGGGATATTGACTCGAGAGAACGCCATCAGTTTTTCAATTACCGGTCCGCTCGCTCGTGCCTCCGGCATCAATTATGATGTTCGGAAAGCGTTCCCGTATTTCGCCTATGACCGCGTACAGTTTGACGTCCCGCTCGGTGAGCGCGGAGATAATTACGACCGATACCTCGTTCGGATGGAAGAAATGCGGCAGAGTATCCGGATCATTCGCCAGTGCTTGAAAGATATGCCGGACGGAGAGATCAACATCAGCCTGGACGGAAATACCATGACTTCCTACGATCTCGTGGACCAGGCGAAACTGGGGTATACGGCCGGATTGGTGAATGTCGTCAGCACCGTAGAACCAACGCTGGAGGGCACAGAGCGGCCATTCCAGAAACGGGTCATGACGGATGAAAAGCGCGTGGCCTTGCCGAATAAGGCGGATACGTACGGGAACATCGAGGGCTTGATGAATCACTTCAAACTCATCATGAACTCACACGGAATCCGCCCTCCCGCAGGAGATACGTACTTTGGCGTGGAGGGCGCCAATGGAGAACTGGGATTCTATGTGGCCAGCGATGGGAAAGATCAGCCCTATCGTGTTCGCGTGAGACCGCCGTGTTTCTTCAATATGGCCGGACTGCATACCATGCTCGAAGGCTACATGGTCGCGGATATCGTAGCGACGTTCGGTTCCATTAACATGATCGCAGGGGAGCTGGACCGCTAGGGAACCATGATTAACCTGAAATCCAAGCGCGAAATCGAAATCATGAAGGATGCCAGCCGAATTGTGGCTGAGGTCATCGAGGAGCTTCGCCTTTTTTGCAAAGCCGGAATTACCACGCGGGATCTGGACCGGCTTGCAGAAGAAAGGACAATGCAGCACGGAGCCGAGCCGGCCTTCAAGGGATATCGCGGGTATCCCAAAGCGCTATGCACCTCAATTAATCAGCAGGTCGTTCACGGCATTCCCGGGGAAATCAGGCTAAAGGACGGCGATATTGTCAGCCTGGATTTCGGGGTTCTGTACAAAGGGTATTTCGGCGACAGCGCGATCACGGTCCCCATCGGCGAGATTCCAGAAGCGACAAAAAAACTTCTACAGGTCACGGAAGAGTGCCTGTACCTGGGCATCGAACAAATGATTCCGGGCAACCACCTCTCCGATCTGTCCAGAGCCATTCAAACGCATGCGGAAAATCACAATTTTTCTCTCGTGAAGGAATTTGGCGGCCACGGGATAGGCAAACAGCTGCACGAGGACCCGATGGTGCTCAATTATGTCGTGAACGGACGCGGAATCAAGCTCCGGGAGGGACTCGTGCTCGCAGTCGAACCGATGGTGAATATGGGCACTGACAAAGTCAAAATTCTGTCCGATGGGTGGACCGTCATTACAGCCGATGGAAAGCCTTCCGCACATTTTGAGCACACGATTGCAGTCACTGGAAACGGCCCGGAAATTCTGACAAAACGGACATAAGGCCCCCTCATGCTTGATTCGATCCTTCCTTTCATGCGCTGTCCGCGCTGCGCCGATACAGCTCTTCACCGGGAACGCGACGGACTTCGTTGTCGCGGCTGCCGCGCCTTCTATCCTGTAAAGATGGGCATTCTGGACATGGTGGAAAGCGAGGCGCGCGAGGTCATCACACCGTTTCAGCGCGTGATGCAAACGCCTCTGGTCGTTTCGATCTACGAAAAGCTGTGGCGCCGCATCGGGTATTACCTGGCCAGTTCCCGTTCATTCAGCAGGGAAATGCAGACGGTTCTGCGGCTGGCGCGGCACAGGAACCACGGTCGTGTTCTGGATCTGGCGTGCGGGCCCGGGGTTTTCACGCGACCCCTGGCCCTTCAATCCGATGCCATGGTAGTCGGGCTCGACCTGTCATGGCCGATGCTGCGTCACGCTCAAAAAGAGCTGCAGAAAAAAGGGATGCAGACGGTTCTCCTGATCCATGCAACGGCCTTTGCCCTGCCTTTTGTCGATGGCGCATTTCAGTATGTGAATTGCTGCGGTGCCTTGCATCTGTTCGACAGACCGGAAGCGGCGCTGAAGGAAATAGCGCGAGTCCTGGACAAAAAAGGATTTCTCTGCGTTCAGACAACGATCCGGCCCGCCCGTTCCGCCGGAATGGCTTATTTTCTCGAAAAGTTTATTCGTTTTGGTTTTTTTGATGAAGGCGAACTGCGAGAATTGCTCAGCCGTCACGGATTCGAGGTGTCGGAGGGCGAACGCCATCGTATCAGTTTCACATTCCTCGCAAAATGCCGTGAATAAGCGCGGCCGCAGGCGGTTCCGTGTGCGCAGCACTTCACAACGATATCTGATGAAAATAGCGGGTCCGGTGCTATGATGGCGTCCGATCCAACAAAAGAGGGAAACTCTGATGGCGACACGAAAATTGACGGAAGAAGCCGAGCTTTTTCATGAATACCTGCGCCAGAATGGATTGAAGAAGACGTACCAGAAGGACCTGATATTGGATACGTTCCTGGGCACCGAAGGCCATCTCAGCGTACATGACATGTACGCCCTTGTGAAAAAAAAAGACCGGAAAGTCGGCGTTGTCACGGTCTTCCGCACCATGAAATCGCTTACCGCATGCGGCATCGCCAAAGAAATCGTCCTCGAAGACGGATTAATGAGATTCGAGCACAGCTACCATCATCCGGCGCATCATCACATCGTGTGCCTGCAGTGCCACCGCGCAATTGAGTATGTGTGCCCGGCTCTGGAAAAAATCCAGGACGACGTTATCCAGAGATACCATTTTCAGCCGCTGCACCACACATTCCAGACGTACGGTATTTGCGAGGATTGCCGCGAACGCCGGCCGGTCGTGGATATGACGAAGCAGGATACCGAGCGAGTGTTCGCGCGAGATGCCATCCAGATGATTTTGATGATGGCGGAGCGACTGCTGGAATTTTATCGTTCGGCAGCCAGACGGAACCAGGACCCGACGGGGAAAGATGTTTTTGAGCGACTGATGCGCGCGGAGGAAAAGCATGTAACAGACTTGAATCAAGAGTTGGCAGAGCTCCTTGGGCCGGAAAAGCTTCTCGAACGAACTCCGATCTTTCTGCATTTTGATCCGAAAGCGCTCGAGGCTCTCGTTCCGGATCTCTCAAATTATGAAAAAGCAGGGGAAGTCCGCATGGATGCCCACGCGTCTCTGGAAGCAGCCCTGGGTCTAAATCGCAAAATAACGGAGTTTTTCGCATCGTATGCAGGGAGATTTTCCGAAACGCAGGGCAAACAGATCCTCCTGAATTTTGCCGGACGCGAGGAGGCACACGCCGAGCGCCTGCAGCAGCACATCAGGGAAATGAGGAATCCGTCCGGCGGCGCGTCTGCATAATTTCTCCGGGAGATGAGTAATCCGCTTGGTTTCTCCGCGGACACGATTCATAATAGGAACGATCTGTTCGCTGAGATCGGATTTTGAATGAGCAGCATCCGTTCCGTGCGCACGCGGGTTTGCACGGCTTAAATCCCTGGCTTTAGGTATGAATCAGCGGCCTCTCAATTTCATCGAACGCCTCTACATCGTCGAAGTAGTACGCGGCCTGTGCCTTACCGCCAGACACTTCCTGTTGAATTTTCCGCGCCACATCATTCGCGGATTCGGCGGCAAAGCCGGCAAGGGAAATACCGTCACGATCGAGTATCCCGAAGAGCGCCGGCCTTATGCCGGAAGGCTGAGGACGCGGCATCGGCTAATGCGGCGCAAGGACGGGTCCCCCCGATGCGTCGCATGCATGATGTGCGAAACGGTATGTCCTGCAAGCTGTATCCACATCATCGCGACCGAAAATCCGGATCCGAATATTGAAAAAATGCCCGAGAGCTTTGATATCGACTTGGGAGTCTGTGTTTTCTGCGGATTTTGCGTCGAGGCCTGTCCCGAGGATGCCATCCGCATGGACACGGGAATCGTGGAACTCGCTGCGTACACGCGCGAAGGCATGTTATATCGAATGGATCAGCTTTTGGGTTGAAGCAAGCCTCGCTCAGGCTGCGATGTACGATGCGACCCTGGTATTTGCAAAACATGTCGGAAGGCAGGTGTCGACTGCATCTTCCTGCAATAAAACCCCGGAAACACACCCCTGGTGGTGAATGACTGGATGACATTACTTCCATCATTCCGTCTCTTCAACGTATATGACGGTGAGCTGTAAACGCAATGTTCAGTTTTTAGAGGTGGCACTTGAATACAGAATCCGGTCTCTTTGATATAGCGATTATCGGCAGCGGGCCAGGCGGATACGTGGCGGCGATCAAGGGCAGTCAGCTGGGGCTGCGGGTCGCCCTGATCGAGAAGTATTCCAAGTTCGGCGGCACATGTCTGCACTGGGGGTGTATTCCAACGAAGACGCTTCTACTGAGTGCGGATTTGTACGAGAAAGCATTGAATGGGAAAGAATTCGGGATTCTCTACAAAGACCTCAGTTTGGATTTCCGGCTCGTCAAAGCGCGCAAGGACAAATTGGTGCGGAAACTGTCCATGGGAACCGATTTCCTGATGAAGAAAAACAAAATAAGCACATTCCATGGAATAGGCAGGATTACGGCACCCGGAACGGTGCAGATCGACGGAGATCAGCCGGCAGAAATCCGCACCCGCAACATCGTGATTGCAACCGGATCGGAGGCAAGGCTTTTGCCGGGGCTTTCGCTGGAGGGGCAAACGGTCCTGACCAATAAGGAAATTCTTGACCTGGAGAGCGTGCCCAAATCCCTGCTGATAATCGGCGCAGGCGCGGTGGGCGTGGAATTCGCTTCCATGTTTGCGCAATTTGGCTCTGCTGTGACGGTCCTGGAAATGCTGCCGCGAGTTCTTCCTTCGGAAGATCACGAAATTTCGGAGGAAATCGTCAAAATCCTGACCAGGAAACGAATCAAATTTCTCACAAACGTGCGAATCGACGACATCAAATATGCCGAGGGATCCGTCGAGGCGCAAATTTCGCAAGGCGATGGTGAATCCAGGAAACTGGTTGCGGAAAAAATCCTGGTTGCAGTGGGCCGGCGTCCCGTGACCGAAGGAATCGGGCTGGAGAAATTACATGTGGCGCTTACCCGGGAATTCGTGAAGGTGGATAGGAACATGCAAACGAATGTTCCGGGGATCTTTGCGATCGGGGATGTTGTGCCGACTCCTGCCCTGGCGCACGTCGCATCGCACGAAGGAATACTGGCCATGCGGTCCATTGCAGGCGAGCGACCGGAGCCCATCAATTACGACCTGGTTCCCAGCTGTATCTACTGCCATCCCGAGGTTGCTCGGGTGGGATTAACGGAAGCCGCAGCTCGAGAGAGGGGATTCGACGTCGTTACCAGCAAGTTCCCCTTTGCCGCAATTGGAAAGGCTACAATTCTGGGAGAGAACGAAGGATTTGTAAAGCTCGTGAGCGAAAAGAAATACAAGCAGATTCTGGGTGTTCACATGATCGGCCCCCATGTGACGGAAATAATCACGGAAGGGACCGCACTGATCGGGTTTGAAGCGACTGCTGCAGAACTGTCTCATATCATCCACCCGCACCCGACTGTCTCGGAGGGAATCATGGAAGCGGCGTACGCATTGTATAGCGGCGCAGCGATCCATATTTAAAGGCGCGTGACCGGCTCCAGAGATTGCATTGCCGTATGGTGTGAGCGCGTTCCTTATGAACAGGCGCTGGATTTGCAGATGAAAATCTGTGAATCGAAAAAGCTCGGTTTCGGCACGGATGTGCTGTTGCTCCTGGAGCACCCTCCGACGATCACCCTGGGACGCAACGCTTCGACGGCGCACCTGCTGGCCCGAGACGAGGACTTGAAGTCGCGGGGCGTCGGGGTGCACCATGTCGATCGCGGAGGGGATATCACATTTCATGGCCCTGGACAGCTGGTGGGATATCCGCTCCTCACCCTGCAACCCGGAGAGCGCGATGTGCACCGGTATATGAGGAGCCTGGAACAGTCCTTGATGGATCTCTTGGGTCATTATGGCATTTCTTCCGGACGCGATGCCCGATATACGGGAGTATGGACGGCTGGAGGGAAGATAGCCGCGATGGGCGTACACATCAGTCGTTGGATGACGCGCCACGGTTTTGCGCTGAACGTGAATACGGATCTCTCTTTTTATGGGTTGATCGTGCCCTGCGGAATCGTGGGGAAGGGAGTGACGTCGATGCGAGCGGAACTGTCCCGGCCGGTGGATCTGGTTGAAGTCGCACAACGATACATCCCAATCTTTTCCTCCGTGTTTCAGAGAAACATGATTCCAATGAGTCCGGATGCGTTTGCCGCTGAGATGTCACAGTTCAGGGGAGGCGAAAGCTCTATCCCGGACGCACCCTCGCATCAGGTGAGCATCCATTCGAAATAAACCAGGCTGGATTCTATTTTCGGGAAGGTACGGTGTTGCATGACGACTAAAGTGATGATGCCGCAAATGGGAGAATCCGTTTTTGAAGGTACGCTGACAAAATGGCTTAAAAAGGTGGGGGACACTGTCGTTCGCGACGAACCCTTGTTCGAGATTTCAACGGATAAAGTCGATTCGGAGATTCCGTCTCCGGCTTCCGGTGTTTTGTCGGCAATCCTGGTTCCCGAGGGGAAGATCGTTCAGATCAATACCGTTGTCGCAATCATCAATGGGGCCGAGGCGGAGGAGCCAGCTGCGGCAGCCGTGAAAGAGGAATCGCCTGTTCCGGAGCCTCCCCAAAAGACGGAAGAAATTCCCGTCGCCGCGTTCGTCGCGACGGAGGAATCCGGCAGGTTGGAATCCACCCCGGTGCGTGTGGCTGCGCCTGCTCCTGCCATGGAACAGACCGCGGGAATACAGATTCAAGATATTCGCACCTCGCCGCTGGTCCGCAGGCTGGCCAGGGAAAATAATGTCGAACTCTCCAAAATACGCGGGACGGGTTTGGAGGGGCGAATTACAAAAGAGGATCTGTTTGCATATCTTGCGCAGCGATCTGCACCGCAGGAATCCGCGGCCGTTCCGGCGCCGGTTGCGGCGCCGGTTGCGGCGACGGAAACACCGCAGGAGCCTGCCTCGTCGTCCGGGGGTGGGCGCGTTTATTCCATTCCCAGGTTCATGGGAGAGAGCGAAAGTGTACCCATGAGTCCGATGCGCAAGGCGATTTCCGAACACATGGTGCTGAGCAAAAGGACCTCGGCCCAGGTCAGTACGGTTTTTGAAGTGGACGTAAGCCCGGTGGTACGGCTGCGCGATATGCATAAGCCGGAATTCGAAAGCAGGGAAGGAGTGCCACTGACGTTTACGCCGTTTTTTGCCAAGGCGCTCGTGGATACGGTGCGTGAATTCCCGATCCTGAACACCTCTGTAATCGGCGAAAACATCCTTTACAAAAAACCGATCAACCTGGGTGTTGCGGTAGCCCTGGAATCGGGACTCATTGTTCCCGTAATAAAGGATGCGCAGCTCAAGAGTTTCACGGGTCTGGCGCTTGCGATCCACGACCTGGCGGAGCGCGCGCGCACGAAGAGGCTGAAGCCGGACGACGTTCAGAACGGGACCATCAGTATGACCAATCCCGGAAGCTATGGCTCCCTGTTCAATACGCCGATCATCAACCAGCCGCAAGTTGCCATTCTCGGCGTCGGCGGAATTGAAAAGCGCCCGATCGTCATCGATGACGCGATTGCGATCCGCTCGATGGTCTGTCTTGCTCTTACCTTCGATCATCGCGTGATCGACGGAGCCGTTGCGGACCAATTCATGGCGAAGCTCAAAAAGAGGCTGCAATCGTGGACGGAATGGATCGATTAACGCGGTGGCAGCGGCGAAGAGTCCGATCGCAAGAATTGCTTGAAATGCCTGATTTTCCTGATTAAGGTATCATGACAGGTGTTCATTGTTCCCTCTACAAAACATCTGGATTGGAGCTGATCCATGCAGTTGGGCTTTACCAGCGTACTGTTGTTTCTTGTCCTGGGTTTTGTCATCCTCGCGGTGGTGCTATTGCTCTCGCGACTGCTTCAATCCGGAGGCGTGGCCGGAGCAGATAAATACATTCCATATGAATGTGGAGAAATACCCGAAGGATCGGCCTGGATTCGTTTTAATATCCGCTTTTATGTGATCGCTCTGATCTTTATTATCTTCGACGTTGAAATTATCTTCCTTCTGCCGTGGGCCGTCGTTTTCAAGCGACTCGGACTTTTTGCGTTCGTAGAGGGGCTCATTTTCATAGGCATTTTAGTTGTTGGATTGGCCTATGTATGGAAAAAGGGCGACCTGGAGTGGATCAAACCGGAAGATCTGGATGCCATGAAAGATTAGCGCGAATGGCCGGTTCCGGCTACGGCGCACAATAACTCGGGGAGTATGGAATGGGTGTTTTGGAGGGTAAATTTGAAGACAATGTCTTCATTACATCCGTGGACTGGATCTTCAACTGGGCCCGGTCTTCCTCACCGTGGCCGCTGTCGTTCGGCCTGGCATGCTGCGCCATCGAGATGATGGCGAGCGGAGCCGCGCGTTACGATCTGGCGCGTTTCGGCGCGGAGGTATTCCGCGGCACGCCACGACAGGCGGATGTGATGATCGTGGCAGGAACCGTATCGCTGAAAATGGCAAGCCGGCTCAAGCGGTTATACGACCAGATGGCGTCTCCCAAGTACGTCATCTCCATGGGCAGTTGCGCAAATAAAGGCGGACCGTACTGGCAGTTCGGGTATCATGTGCTCAAGGGAGTGGATCAGGTCATCCCTGTGGATGTTTATGTGCCCGGGTGTCCGCCGCGGCCGGAATCCCTGCTCGAAGGGATCATCAAGCTGCAGAAAAAAATCAAAAGCGAGACCATCGCAAAAAAAACCGATGAAGGTGCGGCATGAAACCACAGGAAATTTCGGTGATTTTGACGGAGAAATTCGGCGCTCGCATTCTGGAATCGCAACCGGAAGCCATGAATCCCTGGAGTGCGGTTGAAGCAACCGCGATCCTGGATGTGTGCCGCTTTATGCGGACCGAAGATTCCTTATGCATGGACCACCTCGAATTGCTCGGAGGAGTGGATTACAAAGACCGCATCGAAATCGTCTACATCCTGTATTCGATGAAGCACTATCACCGTTATACGATGAAATGCCGGCTGCCTAGAGAAAACCCCTCGATTCCCAGCGTGGAGTCCATTTGGGGAGTAGCCAACTGGCATGAGCGGGAAGCGTTCGACATGTTCGGAGTCGTCTTTGAAGGGCATAGCGACCTGAGGCGCATCTTGTGTCCGGACGATTGGGAAGGGTATCCGTTGCGCAAGGATTACCGGCCCCCGAAGATATATCGCGGAATGCCGGTTTAGGAGAGCAGATGGAAGCAGAGTACAGCGGCGAAATCATGACCCTGAGCATGGGACCGCAACACCCTTCGACGCACGGAGTGTTACGGCTGGAGCTGAAGACCGACGGTGAAATCGTTGCGGATGCGATCCCGCATATCGGCTATCTACACCGTTGCTTTGAAAAGCATGCAGAGAACGTCGAGTACCCGGGGGTTGTGCCCTTTGTCGATCGCATGGATTACTGCGCCGCGATGAATATGGAGCTGGGGTATGTCCTGGCGATCGAAAAGCTCCTGGGCATCCAGATCAATAACAGGGTGCGCTGTCTCAGAATTATCATGGCCGAACTGGATCGGATCGCGAGCCACCTCATCGCAGCGGGCACCTATGGAAACGACATAGGATCTTTCACCCCATTCATGTGGTGCTTTCGCGATCGGGAAACGATTTTGGATTTCTTCGAAGAGACTTGCGGCGCAAGGCTGCTGTACAACTACAACTGGGTCGGCGGCCTGATGCATGATGTAAAGCCCGGGTTCGAAAAGCGGGTGATTGAGTTTGTGGATTATTTCGAACCGCAGGTCGACAATCTCAATAAGCTGTTGTCGGACAACTACATTTTCATTCGAAGAACGGCGAATGTCGGCATCTTGACTCCCGAAACGGCTATCAGCTATGGCGTGACCGGTCCCAACCTGCGTGGAAGCGGCGTTCAATTCGATGTTCGCAGGAACGAGGCGTATCTCGGATACGAAGAATTTGAATTCGATGTCCCCGTGGGGAAGGGAGAGTATGGCCCCGTCGGCTCCTGTTGGGACCGCTACATGGTTCGGATCCGCGAGGTCAGGGAAAGCTGCAAAATCATCCGGCAGGCTGTCGCCAAACTGACGCCGGGCGATGTGCACGAATCCATCCCCAAGCGGGTGAAGCCGCCTGCAGGGGAAATTTACATGCGGACGGAATGCCCGCGGGGCGAGCTCGGCTACTATATTGTCAGCGATGGCAGCACGAAGCCCTATCGAATCAAAGTGAAATCCCCATGCTTCACTGTCATGAGCGCTTTCAGGGAAGCCAGCAAGGGAACGATGATTGCCGATATTATCGCCATCCTCGGCAGCTTCGACATCGTCCTCGGTGAGATTGACCGATAGCAAAGGAAAGACGGAATGGAATCCATCGCTTGGCTTCTGCATTTGATACCGAAATACGATACGCTGCCGGAATTGTGGCGGGCGCTGATTCCGATCGTGGTGAGTTGTGTCCTGTTTTTCGCGCTGCTGTGTCTCATCGTTCTTTTCCTGGTCTGGCTGGAACGAAAAATTTCTGCGCACATTCAGGACCGACTGGGCCCCATGTATGTTGGCGGATGGCACGGCTGGGCACAGACCATTGCGGACTCCCTCAAGCTTTTGCTGAAGGAAGACATCGTCCCCGATTCCACCGATAAACTGCTGTTCAAAATGGCGCCTTTTATCGTTTTTCTGGGCGCGTTCGCTGCCTATGTCGTTGTGCCTTTCGGCATTTCCTCCTTCGTCACGGATTTGAATATCGGAATTCTTTATGTTGTCGCTCTCGGCAGCCTTTCGGTGATCGGGATTATCATGGCCGGCTGGGCATCGAACAACAAATATTCCCTCTATGGCGGCATGCGCGCGGCCGCTCAAATCATCAGCTATGAAATTCCGGCCGCGATCGCCTTGATGACGGTGATCATTCAGGTGGGTAGTTTGTCCATGGTGGATATTGTGAATGCCCAGAAGGGAGGCATTCACCATTGGTTCCTCTTCCGCAATCCGTTTACGTTTCTGGCATTTTTTATTTATTTCATCGCATCGCTGGCAGAAGTGAACCGCACGCCCTTCGACATTCCGGAAGCGGAATCGGAACTGGTTGCGGGTTTTCATACCGAATATTCCGGAATGCGTTTTGCTTTTTTCTTTCTTGCGGAATACGCCAACATGCTTCTGGTGACCAGTGTCGCCACCACGCTTTTTCTTGGCGGATGGACGCAGATCCTGCCGGGCCCTACGCAGATTATCCCTGGTCCCATCCTGTTTTTTCTGAAAGCATTTGCCATCATTTTCGTGCAGATGTGGCTGCGCTGGTCGGTGCCACGGCTGCGCGTGGATCAACTCATGTATCTGAGCTGGAAAGTGCTCCTGCCCATATCGTTTGTTCTGGTTCTTGGGGCCGGCTGGATGGCCGTTCGCTGACTAAGGATTTGTGAGGTTCTATGTTGCGTTACTTTAAGGACATCGGGCTTGGAATTGTGACGGTATTGAACTCGATGTGGGTAGCGTGCCGCCACTTTTTCACTCCAGCCGTCACGATCCAGTACCCGACGGAAAAATGGACCATGCCGGAGCGCGCGCGCGCCCGACTGTTCAATAAAATAGAGGATTGCATCGGCTGCAGCCAGTGCGCGCGTGTCTGCCCGACACGATGTATCACCCTCAAGACCGAAAAGCGCGGAAAGGACGAGCCCGAGCATTTTGCATCCGACGGCACTCCGATCAAGCTGCGAACCTACCTCTATGACATCGACATGGCGCTTTGCTGCTACTGCGCGCTGTGCACGTTTACATGTCCTACGCACTGCCTGCAAATGACGCCTGCCTACGAGTATTCCGTTTACGATTTGAGAGATCACATTTACCATTTTGCCAACGAAAAACCCGTTACCAGCAGTCCGCCTGCAGAGCCTACTGCAGCCACATCCTGAAACCGCCTATGGACAATCGCGTGTTCGTACAAATAATCTTTTACCTGTTCGCGGTGATGACGATTGCGTCGGCCGCAGTGGTCGTATTCGCAAAGAACCTGATTCGCTGCGCCTTCGCGTTGCTTTTCACGTTTTTTGGGGTCGCGGGGCTGTATGCCTTCCTTGGGGCCGATTTTCTCGCTGCAACGCAAATGGTGATCTATGTCGGCGGCATCCTCGTGCTTCTGCTGTTCGGCGTTATGCTCACGCACAAACTCTATGACCTGAACCTAAAATCGGAAACCTATCAGTTCTTCCCGGCCCTGGCGGTCGCGATCGCCGTGTTTGGCCTGCTGGCGACGGTCCTTTTGCGCGCTCGGTGGCACAGCAGCATGCAAACCTCCTTGGATCCAACCACCGCAGCCATCGGAGAACTGTTGATGAAGGATTACATCCTTCCGTTTGAGGTCGCATCCATCCTGCTTCTGATCGCACTGGTGGGTGCTGCCACGATAGTCAGGAGAAGATCGGAATGATTGGACTGGGCCATTTCCTGATAGTCAGTGCTGCGCTTTTTTCTCTCGGTATCATGGCCGTTTTCGCACGCAAAAATGCTGTGAACGTGCTCATGGGCGTGGAACTTATCCTCAATTCCGCAAACCTGAATCTGGTCGCCTTCTCGAGATTTTCGGCACACAATCTCAATGGGCAGATATTTGCGATCTTCGTCATCGTCGTTGCAGCCGCCGAAGCCGCGGTCGGCCTTGCCATCGTTCTGTCGATGTATCGAATTATCAAGTCGGTCAACCTGGATCGCGCGGACACGCTCAAGGGGTAGGCATGAATCCACAGATTTTATTGGATCTTAAAAAGTTGTATCCGGAGCTCGTGCTCACTGTGACGATTCTTTGCGTTGTCGTCTCGGATCTTGCCCTGCCAAATCTCCGCAAAAAGGTTACGTTCTCCTTAGCCGCCCTGGGGTTGATACTGGCCTTCATTGCGAGCGTCCCGCTGTTTGCGCAACCGCAGGGTTCCGCATTTTATGGCGTCGTGGCGATAGATCCCATGGCCGCGTTTTTCAAGTGCTTTCTGATCCTGACGTCTTTCCTGGTGCTTCTGGCGGCGCCTAAATCCAGGGAATTCTCCAGTCAGAGTTTGGGCGAGTTTTATGCGCTGCTCCTGGCCGTGACTCTGGGCATGCTCCTGCTGGCGTCCAGCATGGATATGCTGATGCTGTATCTATCGCTGGAAATGGTCTCTCTCGGAAGCTACATCATGGTTGCCTATCTGAAAAACGATCGTTCGTCCAATGAGGCCTCTCTGAAATACCTCCTGTTCGGAACCATCGCGACCGGCTGCATGCTCTATGGCTTCACAATTGTGTACGGATTGACGGGGACGACGAAAATCGCGGGCGTTCGGGATATCTTGTCGGCCAGCAGCGCTGCCGGAGAGAACACGTTGATCCTCTTCGTGGCAACAACATTGATCCTGGCCGGCTTTGGGTTCAAAACGGCGGTGGCGCCCTTTCATTTCTGGTGCCCCGATGTGTATGCCGGCGCCCCGACGCCGGTTACGGCTTTCCTGAGTGTCGGTCCCAAAGCGGCTGGCTTCGCCACGTTGATTCGCTTTTTCTTCACGGGGCTTTCAAGCACTTCAGGCGACGGTCTCTGGGCTCCATTCAGCTCGATAAGCTGGCAGCACCTGGGTCTTATCATCTCTGTAATCACAATGACCCTGGGGAATATAGCCGCCCTGCGCCAGGAGAATATGAAGCGGCTGCTGGCCTATTCGTCGATCGCGCATGCGGGATATATTCTGATGGGAGTCGTCGTACTGACAGGGCAGGGATTGCAGTCCGTTCTGGTTTACCTCATCACCTACCTGTTTATGAACCTGGGAGCATTTTTTATTGTCATCGAAATATTCAATCGCACGGGTAGCTTCGATCTGAAAGATTATCGCGGACTGTACCGGCGTTCCCCGTTTCTGACCATTGCGATGGCAATCTTCATGTTTTCCTTGATGGGTATACCGCCGTTTGCGGGATTTTTCGGTAAGCTGTATGTATTCGGTGCGGCAGTAAACAGAAACCTGGCATGGTTTGCCGTCGTCGGTGCGTTGAATAGCGTCGTGGCTGTGTATTATTACGCGCGCGTCATCAAGACAATGATCATCGATACCAATGAAGACACAAGCAGGCTGTCCATGCCCTGGCCCAGCCATGTACTGATCTGGATACTGCTTCTCCCGACGGTCGGCATGATGTTGTTTTGGGGAGCGATACAACGGCTGACGGAGACATCGACCAGGATTTTTCTCGGATAAACCCAGGCGGCTGGCTATTAAAATCTGTTCTGGACTTTAAGCTTGAAGCACGATTCCCCGACGCGGTGATAGGAAGCTATTTCGCTTTTTCGGGGGAACTTACGCGGATTTCGGTGGCAACGCCGTCGAGGTCAATGCCGAGTTTGCTCAGCTTGCGCGCCTCCATTTTCAACTGAACCATTGAGAAAGCCTTCAGCGCTTTATATTCGGCAGGTTTTCCGTCAATTGTGATCTTGGCGGAGGAGGCATCGAGCAGGAACTTTTTTTTGCCGGGGATCTGGGAAACGAGAATAAGCTTTTCGGATTCCGAAAGAGAGAGCAGTCTGAACGAAGCCAGATCCGCGGCCAGAGACAGGAAATAGAAGGCCATGATGCATAGCATGACGCAGATGGTTTTTATAATGCCCAGCTTCCGGATCTTCCTGCTCAAGTTTTTCATATATTTCACACCTTATTCCTACTAGCCTATTGGAGTAAGAACCGATGAATAAAGTTCAAATGGTTCCGGCATATCGAACTGAACGCTTCCTCGTTTAGCTGGTTATTATATCCGTGAGCGCATCTCGATGCTATGCACAGTTGTTGGTTTGACGGAGGCATGCTACCCATAGCTGCCGGGAGATGAGACGTTGCGCCCGACCGCAGTAATTCTGAACTGGTTCATTTTTTGCTGCACTTCTGCGGCTTTCTCTGCGGAGCCGGTGAAGATTCTCTTTTTCCCGCTCGATTCGCCTTCTGCGGAGCGAAATCTATCGTGGCTGAGCGAAGGCATTGCCTTTTCCATTTCCCGCCAACTCAGCGGCCCCGGCATCAAAGTGGTGGATCGTCGCGAACGTGTTGAGTTGATCGAAAATTTGGATTTGCCCCCCGACTCCAATCTGAGCCATGGCAGTATGATTCGCGTCGCGCAGGAGGCGCAGGCCGATTTGATCGTTATGGGCGGATTTTCGGGAACAGAGAGTAATCTTAGGATTGCAATCAGAATTCTGGATGTCAGGAATCTAAAACTCAGCGGCGAAATTACCGCCAACGGGCCGCTGTCGGCGATGCCGCAGGTGGAAAACGAGCTCGGCTGGCTGATACTAAACAACACAGGTATGCAGCGGGAGATGACGAGGGAGGATTTCAGCCGGCGGGCAAGGAAGATACCCAACGCGGCGTACGCTGCATTCATCCAGAGTTTCAACGTCGCAGGAAGAAACGATCAGATACGGCTGCTGCGGAAGGCCGTGGAGGGCTTGAAGGATTTTCCGGAGGCGCATTACCAGCTGGGCAGGCTCTACTTCCAAAAAGGTGACTGGGCTAATGCGCTGAACCAGTTGTCGTTGAGCGGCAAGGAGGACTATTCGGATCTGGAATACGAGTTTATCAGGGGCACATGCTTCTTGCAGCAGGATCAACCTGTGCAGGCAATTCAGTCCCTTGCGTACGTTCTGTCTTATTCCCGATCCTACAGGGTGTTAAATAATATCGGCGTGGCTTATCTGCGAAAAGGGGATCCCGATCAGGCTTTGAGCGCCTTCATGGAGGCAAGGAACCTCGCCCGCTCAGATATCACAGTTGTCGTGAATCTCACAATCACACGGCACATTCAGGGCAGTGATGCCGAGGCGCGAGGCGTCCTGGAGGATACCGTGAAAGCGCACCCAAAATATGGGATGCTGCAGTTTCTGTCTGCGGTTGTTTTGAAGAGTCTGGGAGAAAACGACAAAGCAGACGCGGCTATAGCTCGAGCCAAGGAGCTGAACCTCGATACAGACAAACTGCAATCCCAGGATCCAAGAAAGTGGTGCCTGGTCCACACGACGTGGGAACGCTGATTCGAAATGCGAGGCTCCCGAGTTTTATAATTTCTCGGAGCAAAACCTGTCGGGTGAAAGGCATTGGCTTGACAAGCTCGAAACTCGCACATAAGATAACTGCTCCAGGTTGCCGAAGTGGCGGAATTGGCAGACGCGCTAGGTTCAGGGTCTAGTGGGCTTAAGCTCGTGGGGGTTCGAGTCCCCCCTTCGGCACCATCTTTAATTTCAATAACTTACCGGAAATTTCAGCTTTCACTTTAACCCCGAAAATAGGCATTAGGTCAACATTTAGTCAACACTTGCCAGGAAGGTGCCCATTTGGGCTACTGCTTTTTGCAAACTTTGTTGTCGATTGTATTGTATCGGTCAAACATTTCCCAACTGGAGTGTCCGGTTATTCTCATGGTGATTGAATCGGCAACACCGGACTTCCGCCGGTCCAATAGGTGGACGTAATGCGCCCCAATATGCGCCCGGATTGCTCCCCATTGTTTCGATTTTAAAATCTCACGTTCGAGGTGTCATGTTCGATCGGGCAGATGTGCAGGCGGTCAGGAAACTTCTCAACAAGTCTCCAACAAACCTAGTGATTTTTGCAGCCGGCCCCACTGCACGATGGTATTTGATCCCCTATGGTTGGCGTCTGCGGTTTGCTGCCGAAGCTCTGATGCGATATCTCCAGCACTTCGCTGAAGCGCAGCAGGTAGAGGGCCACGAGACCATAACAACGCCAATTGCTTTGTGTCCCAATTGCAAGGGGCTATTTTTTAAGCAGAAATCAAACCAGGCACATTGCAGCAATCTTTGCCGAGCTGAGGATTGGAGTGCGGCCAAGCTCATAGAAGATCCTGACTACTTCAATAGCTTGGCGCGATATCGAAGGCGACGAAAAGGCACTAAACCGAGAAAGCGAAAAAACTGTAGAAAGGGGCCGCCTAATTAAGAATTTTATTAACTCCATTCGCCAAATGGCGAATGTGTTGGTTGTGGTGGTGTTGCGTATCTGGCTACTATCACATTGGTGCAGCTTGTGCAGTGATAAACTTTCTCATATCCGGTATCGTTTTGAAGCTGCAGAATGGATCTTAGGTTCTTTGTGGTAAAACAGTTTGGGCATAGCATATGGGCGGGTTCGCCCATTCGACAGTCTTCCTTTATCTT
>DATJPG010000091.1:0-7900 GCA_035506515.1 Acidobacteriota bacterium | reverse complement strand
TTGTAGACATTGACGGCTGCATTGGCGATCACGCTTGGAGCGGCAAACGCATGGCAGGCATGTCCGCCAAGGCTGATATGCACAATCGTATCCAGAGCTACAGGCCGGCCATCGCTCCGTTTAATTCCACCCCTGGTATTGTAATAGCCCGGACCGGCGGCACGATGGGAGACGATAAACTGCTCGTCCATTTCCAGCAATGATCGTACGGGCCTTCCTGTCCTTTTCGACAGAGCCGCGGCAATGCATGCCAGCATGGCATGAGAAGGCCCGTACTTGCCTCCGTAACCACTCCCCACCCACTTGTTGATAACCGAGATTTTGCTTGCCGGAATTTCCAGTGCCCCGCTGATGTAATCCTGCACTTCCCAGAGCGTTTGAGTGGAGATCCAGACCGTCAATTCATCCCCGTCCCACCTGGCGATCGTCTGGTATGGCTCCAATGGACAGTGAGCAGGATTCGGCCACTCGTACAGGCTCTGAAGCGTGATATCGGCTTCCCTGAACCCTTGATCCACATTCCCTTTTGATACAGCAGTGGGAAAAGCCATAGGCACTTTGTTGTCCGACAAATCGGAATAAATTACCGGAGCATCAGGCTTCAGGGCTTCCACGGGGTCAAAGACTGCCGGCAGTGGTTCGAATTTAACCTTTATAAGTTTTAGTGCTTCCTCTGCTATCTCCTTGGTCTCAGCCGCCACCGCTGCTATCTGCTCCCCGGCCATATAGACTTCATCCGGCGGCAGGACATAGAATTCGTTGCGCGATCCGGTATTAAATGGACGAGCAGGCAGGATATCCTGATCCTTGTGCGTGATTACGGCTCGCACTCCCAGCAGCTTTTCCGCTTCACCGGTATCGATACTCAGGATTTTGGCGTGAGCATATGGGCTCTTAAGCACCCTGCATTCCAACATACCCGGCAAACGAATATCGCCGACAAATTCCGCCTTCCCCGTTACTTTGAGAGCTATGTCTTTTTTGATATGGTTTTTGCCTAGAACCTTGCCCATTATTTCGTCCTCTCGTCGCGCATTTTCTCGGCGGCTGCCATCACTGACTGGGATATAAGGCTATAATTGCCGCAGCGGCAAATATTGCCGGCGAGAGCCCACTTAACATCTTTTTCAGCCGGGTCAGGATTCCTATCCAGCAATGCTTTGGTTGCAATGATCATTCCCGGAGTGCAAAATCCGCATTGAGCGGCATTATTTTCTATAAAAGCTTCCTGAACCGGATGGAGCTTTCCAGTTACCGGGTCACTCAAACCCTCGATAGTAGTGATTTCCTTGCCGTTGCAATCGACCGTAAGAACCAGACACGACAAAGCCAGCCTGCCATCTATTAGGACGGAGCATGCGCCGCAGGCGCCTCTGTCGCAGCTCGACTTTGTCCCGGTGAGCCCTAGTTTTTCGCGCAGTGTGTGAAGAAGCTTGTCCCATGGATACACATCGTATGAAAGCGATTCCCAGGGTTCAATGTCATCACCTGTGGTGAGTTCATAATGGGTACCATTGATCGTCAGCTTTATCGTTTCTACAGATTCCTTTTTATCTATTGCTGTCCCCTGGCTTTGCTCGATCATAAGCGATGTTCTCCTCACAGATTTTCATACATCGAAGCCGGATACACTGGAATGCCCGGGTCAAACGGAAACTACCAACAGCTGACCCGATCTCCTCAGATAGATAATAGGCATTTTTTGCTTCGTCGCCTGCACCGGCGCCTAATCCTGTTGCTGGCATGCAGCCTTATGTTAACTGATCGGTGCGATCTCGGGCTATGGTGTTGGGTACTATAGCACAGGGACAATCGATATCGGAATGCTCGAAGACCGCTGTTTTGACGAGTGATTTCTGGCCGCGGCGCGGCGTGACCCGACTGCTCCTGGAATGCAAAAATGTGGATTAATAAACGAAAAATCGGCTTATCACTAGCAATGGAATGCGGCAGATATCGTTTTTTTCACAACTATTGCGGACAGGAACACCTGCAGGTCCCGTGTTCAGGAAGCCCGGAAACATGAGGGCGTTGATCCTACCCTCCCCTTTGAATGAGCTGTATTGTCTCGTCGAGGCGCTGCAGGAAACGGGATCGGTCGCGGTTCTCAAACGGAGCGGGCCCACCCGTTATCGTTCCGAGTTCTCGAAGATGGGCCAGTAACGCCCGGCTTGCAAGGGCATCGCCGATGGAATCCCGGGTGAACGCATCACCGCGTGGACCGATCACTTGAGATCCCTTTTCAAGGCAGCGCGCAGCCAAAGGGATATCCCCAGAAATCACGATGTCGTTGGGCACGACGTGCTCAACGATCCAGTCATCGGCAGCGTCGAACCCGCCTTCGACAACCACGAGTTCGCTCCAGTCCTCATGGGGAATGCGAATCCGCGAGTTGGCGACCACTGTGACATGGAGTCCGTATCGCTGCGCCACGCGATAAACTTCCTGCTTCACGGGGCAGGCATCGGCATCGATGAATATTTCAAGCACCTTGGATCTTTCCCTCAATCCGCGAACTGCACACAACTTCTGGCCTTGGAGACCGCTTACGCATCTGCACAATTATATCAGCTCAGAGAGCATTCGGGCACGAAGCTGCTCTGGATCCGGCACACGCAGCGAATCAAGGAGATGACTTGGGATACAGTTCGCTTATAGCCCACCCCTCGCCGGCAAGGTCTGAAAGCGCGGCCTCTTCCTCCTCAGCAGGATCCCGTGAGCATTGGAAACGCCCTGCTCAACCTCGCGACAGTGCTCGTGAAGCTGCGGGCGCCTTCCAAAACGACCAGCATCATCCAGACGGCGATTCAACTGGCCCTGGTCGCGCTGAAGCCCGAGTAATCAGTAAAATTAAGGAGAATGCAACCAGTTATCTCCTTAAAATGTGAGCCCACCAGTTCAGCCGCAACTTACCTAAAAAGGTTCCGTTTCTGCGCGCAGGAGGTTGAGATAGGCCTCGTAGCTGAAAGCACGATCACGACGGCGGCCCGTGGTTTCAACCAGAATTCCGGCGTCAACCAGCCCTGAGACGGCCTTGGTCGCGGTAGGCTTGGTTGTTTTCAAGAGCTTCACCGCTTGCGCCACAGTGATGATCGGATGCGCGGGCAATAGCTCAAAGAGGCGAACACCAGCTACAGACGTCGATCGACCTGAGAGTACTTTGGCCCGATCCGAGTTTGTCAGGGCAAAAAGGCTCTGTGTCGTCGCCACGGTTTCGTCCGCAATAACGGCAACCTCTTCCAGTATTCAAATTTCCGCAGGCGTTGCTGGCTGCGCGCATTGAAGGATGCCAAAGTCCTGGAGCGGACCCCGCACGATTTGAGGCATACCTATGCGAGTCAGATGCTTCTGGCCGGTGAACCGCTCGCGTATGTTTCATCACAACTCGGGCACAAGAGTCCCGAGATTACGCTGCGGGTTTACTCGCATTGGATCCCCGGAAGGAAACGTTCAGCGACGCACGCACTCGATTGCCAACCCGCAGAAAACGCCGATTGGAGTTGGGAGATGAAATTTCGAAAAGGGGTAAGTCTTTTGTTTTGCTGGAGCCAGCGCCCGGACTTGAACCGGGGACCTACTGATTACGAATCAGTTGCTCTACCAACTGAGCTACGCTGGCTTATATTGCAGCAGGGAGTGTATAGCAAACTCCGGACTTAGCTTCAAGGATTCTCTGCGGGATTCTCTCCGGGTTAAAGCTCCACGACCAGGCCGTCGTGGGCCATTTCCAGATCGACCTCTCCCGCCCTCGCGAGAACCTCCTGGCCGAGATGCGTCAGCACCAGTCTCCTGGCGCCGAAGCGGCCGGCGTTCGCCTTGATCCGCGGATAATCCAGGTGCGTCTCCATTCGCGTCTCGAAAAAGCTGCACTCGCAAATGAACAAGTCTGCATTCTGCGTGCGCTCCACGAGCTCCTCCGTCCAGCCGCTGTCGCCCGTATAGACGATTTTCCAATCGCTTCCCTTGATCTCAAAACCAAGCGACGGAGGCTCGATTTGATGTATGGCGCGGAACGCATTCACCTGCACCCCGCCTGCACGGTGCGTTTCCTGCGGCCGGATTTCGATGAACTCGAGCGCGAAGGGAAGCGGCCCGGCGGCCGTGTCGGCATACATGGCCCGGAAAAGAACATTCACGCGTTCTTCCACGCCGGGTGGGCCGATGATCCTCAGCGGCCTGACGCGCGGTTCAACGTAGATGTACTGCAAAAAGAGAAAAGGCAATCCCGCGACGTGGTCCCCGTGCAGATGGCTGAGCAGCACCGCGTCAATCGGCGCAGCCGACAAGCCGTGGCGGTTCAACGACGCGAGGATCGTCGGGCCGCAGTCGAGCAGCAGCGACCCCTCCGGGCTCTCGATCACATATGCCGCCATGTGCCGGCCGCCGGCGCAATAGGCGTCGCCCGTGCCGAGGAAAGTCACCCGTGTCGGTTTCATGGAAAGAGTATAACATTGACGATTTACGATTGACGATTGACGAATGGGTTTGCGGTACCGGAAGCCGGCGAGACGCCGGCGGTCCCAGGGTGTGCTACAATTTCGGCCTGTTGGGATGCACATGAAAAGCAAAGACGAGATGCTGAAAAAAAAGCTGCTGCGCGGCGTGGGGCAGGCGATCGCCGATTTCAAGATGATCGTCGAGGGCGATCGCATCATGGTCTGCCTGAGCGGCGGGAAGGACAGTTACACGCTTCTGAATCTCCTGCTCGACCTGCAGAAGCGGGCCCCCGTCCGGTTCGAGCTCCTGGCTGTCAGTCTGAACCAGAAACAGCCCGGCTTCCCGGAAAATGTCCTCCCGGAGTATCTCTCCGGACTCAACGTCCCCTATCGCATCATTCATAAAGACACGTATTCGATCGTCAAGAGCAAGCTGAAGGAAGGCGAGACGCTGTGCTCGCTCTGCTCGAGGCTGCGCCGCGGCATTCTTTACAACGCGGCCATCGAGGAAGGGTGCACTAAAATTGCGCTGGGGCACCACGCCGACGACATCGTGCAAACATTTCTGCTCAACGTCTTCTTCGAGGGCAAGCCGCGGAGCATGCCGCCCGTGCTCCGCAGCGAAGATGGACGCAACACCGTGATCCGTCCCCTGGCCTATTGCTGGGAATCCGACATCGAGGCATTCGCGCTCTCTCAGCCCTATCCCATCATCCCCTGCGGTCTTTGCGGTTCGCAGGATAACCTGCAGCGCAAACGGATGCGCCGCCTGGTCGACGACCTCGAAAAAGAAATCCCCAATATCCGGTACTCAATCCTCTCGGCCGTGGGGAAATTGAAAGAGTCCGACACCGCGGAGGCTGGAATTGAATAAGGCTTTGCGCTGCGCATTCTTCGATCTGGACAATACGCTCTATCCGAATTCCAGCGGAGTGATGCAGGCGATCGGCAGCCGCATCAACCGATTCATGGTCGAACGCCTCGATATCAAGCCCGAGGAAGTGACGAAAATACGGGATGACTATTTAAAGATCTTCGGCACGACACTGAATGCGCTGCGCCGCTTTTACGACGTCGACCCGGATGAATACCTCAACTTCGTTCACGACCTCCCGCTGCACCTCCACCTGCAATACGACCCCGAGCTCGACCGGATGCTGGAGCGCATGGAATTTCGCAAAATCATATTTACCAACGCGGACGCAAAACATGCCAGGCGGGTCCTGTCCCTGCTGGGCATCCTGCGGCATTTCGAGTCGATCATCGACATTCACACGCTCGACTTCGTGAATAAACCCGGCCGTCGCGCATATTTCAAAGCATTGGAATTTGCATCCGCCGGACCCGAGGAATGCCTTCTCGTCGAGGATTCAATCGTGAACATCATCCCCGCCGCCGAACTCGGGATGACCACGGTCCTGGTTCGGGAAGGGCCGCCGAGGCATGGCGCGCACCATCACATCAGGCGAATCACCGAATTAGTAGATTTGCTAGACTCAATCGAATAATGATTGTGGATTGTCGATTCTCAATTCTCAATTTTCGATTCTCAATTCTCAATTTTCGATTCTCAATTCTCAATTCCAGATACTCTATTGTAGATTCTTTATTTGTAATTGCGGAAATAGGTTTTTTATTCTGGAATCTGAAATCTGGAATCTGAAATCTGGAATCTGAAATCTGAAATCTGGAATCTGAAATCTGGGATCGAAAATCTGGAATTCGAAATTACCGCAGGTATTTTCGAAATTCGGGCGGGGGGTCTGTTTGACACGCCAGCGGCGTGCCCCGGACCGGATGCACGAATCCCAGGTGAAATGCGTGTAATCCGAGCCTGCCGAGCGGATCCTGTGTGCTGCCGTAGGCGCGGTCGCCCACAATCGGGTGTCCCATCTCGGACAGATGCGCGCGGATCTGATTCTTCCGGCCCGTCTCCAGCGTCACTTCGAGCACCGTGAGATTGTGAAGGCGCTTCAGGACGCGATAGTGTGTGATGGCGGGCTTTCCTTTATTTGTATCGGCCGTCGAGTGCATCCGCATGGACCGGTCTTCCGCCAGATGGCTCTGGATGGTCCCCTGATCTTTCTGCACCTTTCCCTCGACGATGGCCCAATACTTGCGCTCGATGTCGTGCCGGCCGAATATGCTCTGCAGCAGCGACTTCACGCGCTCGGTTTTGGCAAAGACCAGAACTCCGCTGGCAAGCTTGTCCAGCCGATGCACAATAAACAGCTTCTGTCTGCGGTTGTGCTCTCTGAGGTATTCCCGGAGATACGAGTACGCCGTGCGATCGCGTTCGTCCGGAGTGGCGACGGTCAGCAATCCAGGCGGTTTCTGCACAATCAGCAAATCGCCGTCTTCGTACAGGACCTGCAGCCCGCCCGCGGCCTGCGCCGTGGCCGTGCGCGCGCCGATCTCGATCACGTCGCCGGGGGAGATATCGCGCGTGGCGATCATGCAGCGTGTACCGTTTACGGCAACCCTGCCCTGGGATAGCATTTGCCGCAAGGTGCGATTAGACGCACCGGGAACGAGGAGCTGAAGCGCATCCAGGAGCGAACTCGATTTGGAGGCTGCGGTTTTCACCTAGCTTCGATTGCAGACAAGCATCCGGGTGGAGTCGGCAAAACGGACCGTGATCTTGTTCGGCGCAGTGAAGGTCTGGACGCAGCCCAGCCCGAAGGTGGCGTGCTCGATCCAGTCGCCTTCCCCATAGCTGCCCGACATCGCGTATTTCTTGTGGGGCTTGGCCGACGCTTCCTGCATCACCTCTTCCCAGGATTGCCGGGTCCTCTTAGTGGTTGCCTTCTTGGGCGTTTTCGTCGTCTTTTTCGCCGCAGCCTTTGCCACGGGTTTTTCGGCACGATAGTTGTGCTCGCCGTTGCAGGTGTTGCAACGGACACGACGCGGCTTGGCTCCAGCCATCGCTACGACGGAATGCGCAAGTACCAACTTGCATTTAGTGCAATATGCCTCAACATCCGAACCAACAGCGGTTTTGCTCATGCGCAATATACTACCATAATGTAAGCAAATAACTAGCCAGAATTTTGGGATTTGGAGTTCCCGGTTATTGGCCAGATAGGGGGATAGCTTGAAGCAAACCTAATTTTTGCTGGCTTCTGTCGCGAATCACGTATTCCAGCCCCGAGAGGGGCGGCAGAAAATAGCCCCGGGCATGAGCCCGGGGTAAGGATTACGAAATTAGAAAGCCCTGAAGGGGCGACACTAAAGCCGATTCGCAGAATAAATTGTGCCGCCCCTTCAGGGCTAACCATTTGTTCTCCCTCAACCCCGGGCTCACGCCCGGGGCTATTCTCTGCCACTCCTGTCCAAATTAACTTTTAGGATTTTTGAGTTGAAGGCGGAAGCCTGATAGATTGGAATAGATTCGACCAAAACCAAAACCAACTATCGGAGGCCTCCGCCATGAATCGAGTATGCAGCATGTTCTCTCAATTACT
>DATJPG010000090.1:0-12295 GCA_035506515.1 Acidobacteriota bacterium | reverse complement strand
GTCAATGATGGGATCGCTGCGCCGGCACCGATAGCAAGCGCCGCGCTCCTTAAAATCGTCCGGCGGCTGATGTCGGTTCCATTGTTCGCTGGAGTACCCGATCCATTCTTCTTACGCATCTCTAGATCCTTCATGGTTGGTGTTTAGTCTACCCTGAGCGATCAACATGCTAACACAATACATGTCACACTTCTGTGACAAAACTCGCGACCATGCAATAATAGCTTGCATAGTCATTGGTCGTTTCATCAAGTTGATCGATCGACATGATTTTGCTTTACAGCTGGAGGTGGCCCATGGCTAGGTGTGGGATATTGCATAATAATGGCTGTCCATTGGCAGGCCAATGAAAAAGGCGGGCCCTGTCACCACCGAATGAAGGGGAGTTCCATGATGATATTCATGAGACGCTGTTGGGACCACTGGCGGCAAGCGGGGTGTTTGCTGGTGGCTGTCTACATACTCATACAGGCGGTCGGCACACCGGGCCAGACGGCTGCGCCGGTCATGAGCGCGACTACGGGGCTCAAGTGGGTGGACGCATGGGCTGTCAGTTACCTGCCCACAACGATCAATGGGACGCCGCAGACCGTGCCGATATTCCACAACCAGACATTGCGCTTGAACATGTTCCTCAAGCTGGGGGGTGCAGCACTGCGGGTGAAAGTGACCAACCGCTTTTCGACGCAGCCGGTGGTAATCGGCGGCGCGCACGTGGCGTTGCGCCGCTCGGCAGGCAGCCCGGCGTCCGGGCCGGACATCGTGGCGGAAACGAACCATGTGCTGACGTTTGGCGGCACAGGCACGCTGAAGCTGGAAGCGGGGCAAGAAATATGGAGCGACCCGGTGGATTTGGCGGTCAAACAACACCAGGATTTAGCAGTCAGCCTGTTTTTACCGGAATTGACGACGCCCGAGGCGTTTCACCCCACCGCTCTGAAGACGCAATATGTGGCGGCGGGCGATCACTGCGGCGACGCAACGCTCCCGTCCGCGGGTGCGGGTTCGCGCACCACGATGTATTTCTTTGTGTCAGATGTGCAGGTATTGGCCCCGGCGAAATCGAAGGTGATTGTGGCTCTTGGAGATTCGATCACGGATGGCGCAACCGCCGCTAACGACCTCAATGCTGCGTGGCCGGATGTGCTTTCGAAGCGTCTGCCGGCGCTACAGGACGGCACGCCGGTCGGCATAATCAACATGGGCATCGGCTCCAATCGTCTTGTGACGGCAGATGCGGCGGGCCCGGCGGGCCTCAGGCGTTTGGAAGAGGACGTGCTTTCAAGGCCGAATGTGTCACATCTGATTCTGCTGGAAGGCATCAACGACATCAGCTATGAACAGGCGCCGGCGGAAAAGCTCATTGTAGCCTATGAGCAAGTTATAGACAGAGCCCACGCCAAAGGCATCAAGGTCATTGGCGCAACGTTGCTACCGATCCAAAACTCGCGCAAAGACACGCCCGTCAACGAGGCCACGCGGCAGGCCGTGAATAGGTGGATCCGGGATGCCCACCGGTTCGATGCGGTGCTGGACTTTGAGAAAGTCGTCCAAGACCCGCAGAACCCCCTAAGAATCCGCAAAGATTTGACCATGGACTACGTGCATCCAAACACGGAAGGCTACCGGCTTTTGGGCGAATCGGTGAGTCTCAAGCTGTTTGAGTAGACAGCGACCACGCTGTTTGGCTGGGGAATTGGAGGGCGACGCGTGAGGTTGAATATGAGGCAACATTCCGAATTACACGCAATCGTTTGCCTGCGGTCTGTCTGCGCTTCTGATCATCGCCCCGCCGCTTCCAGTCCGGTCGGTTCAGAAAGACGCGGCGAGCGTGACAATAAAACTAAAGTCTCCGAAATTGAGGCTGGAGGTGTGCGACGATCGCACGATTCACGTCACCAGCATCCCCAAGGACAAGCTGCCGGAAAAGAAGGAATTTGCCGTGATCCGGCAGTGGACGCCGGCGCCCTGATTTTTGTTGACGCCGCCGAATTGCACCCGCTCTGCATTTTTCATGGCGCGGTCAAGCCCACGGGCCATCGGCGCACGAGTTGACGCGCGAGGGCGTGTGCGTCCACGGATACCACATGACGTCGCTGCCGCTGCACTTCGCCGGAAATTACCGGGACTTCATCGGAAACCCGGCTGAGGATACTGGAACCTGATCTCGATTTTCTTGACTGGGCGACAACTGCCCGCCTGTTTGTCTATAACACGATATGGGTGCAACCATCGCGGACTGGAACCCTATTTGTTTACTCCGATCTTAATCTGTGTAAATGAATGCGCCGGGAATGAATAGGATAGATGATTCCCTTCAACCTGGATTTCTTTTGTCACGGGGACATACCGATCCCGCTTGTCATAGGTGAAGAGTTCGGTTAGCGATTCATTCGCAATCAGGCTTGCTTCCGCCTTTCCTGCCAACACGCCGGAGCTGTTGATGATGTCCGCCGTGATGGATTTGTCCTTATGCCGGTTGACGACATTGATATAAACCGCGTTGTTTTCCCTGGAATACACGGCCGTAACATCGAGGTACGGAATGCCCTTATATTTTTCGGTGTCGAACGTTTCACTTTCCACATAGGTGTCGATGGAATTACCGCGACAGTTATTGGAGAATAATTTGTATATGTTGAACAACGGAGTCCTGTAAATTCCTCTTATTTTGTCGCTCGACAGCAGCGTCGTGAGCATCGTGAAGTTCGACATCTTTACCGAATCCGCGTGACGAATAAATGAGTTCAGCGATTGCGCCACCGGCAGGACGGACAAGAAGTCCCTTCCGATCACTCCCCATTCATCAAAGGAAATGTAAATCGGATTCCTGAAACCGTTCATAGTCCTCGCGGCATCAATTTCAGCTGCCGTTACCCTGATTTTTTCTTCAAAATCCATCGCGCTCTGTCCCATATAGGTGTAATAGTCGGGAGAATTTTCCCAATAGCGATGAATGGAGATATAGGAGATTAGATCTCCGAGCGACGCGAGCACTTTGCGGTTCCATTCCACCCACCGGCCGGTGCTTTCATAGTACGAGGATCCGGAAGCGACGAATTTGATCGTGTCGTCTACGGATTTCATGGCTTTGGCCGCTTCACGCGCAATCTTGACGTAATCTTCGGCGCTTTTGTGGCCCAGTTCCCATGGGGCGCCATCCACTTCATTTCCGAGATCCCAGATTTTTACATTGTAGGGTTGCTCATGCCCGTTCTTGGCGCGCAAGTCGGAATAGTAGGTGCCTTTGCCGTAATTGCTGTATTCAACCCAATAGCGCGCGTCGTCGATCGTGCCGAGACCCAAGTTGACGCAGATGACATTTTCACTTCCTATCGCTTTATTAAGCTCGACCCATTCGTCCGTGCCGACGTGGTTCGTATCGACTCCGCTCCATGCCAGGTTGATGCGGGCCGGGCGTTTGTTCTTGGGGCCGATGCCGTCCTGCCAGTTGTAAGCCATGACGTAATTTCCGCCAGGCCACCGCATGTTGGTGATTTTGAGCTCCCTCATCGCTTCTATATAATCCTTCCGGAAACCGCACTCGTTGGCCAGCGGTGAGGACGGATCGTATAAACTTCCATACAGCGTATTGAGGCTTGCCGTATCGGGCAAACCCTGTTCCTTCCCCGTAAATTGAATCGGCTCCATAAATACGCCGTAGATTTTGGGATCAATCTCCGCAATGGTTCTGTCGATATCGATTTTGATTTTTGCCGTCTGCGCCAACAGCGCAATAGGGAAAAGAAGAAATAAAGGGAACAAAAGTCTTTTCATGGCGGATGGCTCCTATGTTTTGCAATTTGCCAAACACGGCATACAGTCTCCGGCCAAGGCCGGGACATTATTTATTATCCAAAAACAATTGCCATGTCACGATGGAAAAATCCCCGCCTGCAAAAGTGAGAAGAACTGCCCGGCTTCCGTAACCAATTATTCCTGATGGCGAGAGATTTTAGATGGGGATAATGATGTCACGGAGGTTTCCTGTCGACGCGCGCTATTCTACACTTGCCTGGAAAAACCCAATTAGTTTCAAGCAGCTAATATCCGCCTCGTGAGGTATAATGCCGCCAATTTTCGGAGGACATCCATCATGAGACGCTCTATTGCTCTGGCTTCCCTGTTCGTCATTCTGACCATTGCAGCAAATGCACAAACTCGAGTGGGAACTGCTGCCGATGCGTGCGACCGCGAATGCCTTCGCGGATTTATCACGCAATACCTGGACGCCATGATCAGCCACGATCCGAAGGCAATTCCAACCGCTCCCACCGCACGCTTTACAGAAGACACGAAGACGCTGCCGCTGGGAGAAGGGCTGTGGAAAGGCGCATCGAAGATTCGCCCCTATCGACAGGACTTCCTGGATGTCCGTGAAGGTGTGGCGGCATCCCATGTCGTTGTCGAGGAGAACGGGATACCCGTGATGCTGGCATTGCGGCTGAAGATCGAGAACAGGAAGATTACGGAAATCGAAACGATGGTCACACGGAGCAAGGCGGAAGGCGCACTCTTCGATATCGAAAAGCTGACGACGCCGCATGCGGCTATGAATGTCGAACCCGAAGCATCCCAGCGGATGTCGCGTGCCGAGCTGATCCGGATTGCGGAAATCTATGCTGCAGGCCTGAAAGCAGGCGGCAATTTCGATGCGGTCAATGCGCCATTCGCTCCAGATGCCTATCGCATCGAAAATGGGACCCTCACCGCCGGTCCCGGCGCCAGGGCGGGCAGCGAGAACATTCGCACCCAACGCGTTATGGCACATCCCAACATTACCTATCGGATTGCAGCCGTGGACGAGGAAATGGGCATCGTGCTGTTTCGTCTCGATTTTGGGAACACCAACAACTACGGCCCCGGAAACGCCCTGACGCTATTCGAGGCATTCAAGATCTACGGCGGGCAGATCCACGCGGTTGAGGCATTCATGGACATCATGCCGGAGAACACACCCTCCGGTTGGCCCAACTACGAGGTCAAGAAACCGAAGTAATCATCAGGACTTGATTGCACTTTGGCGGGAGCGCCGGGCGGTTTAGAGAGGCACGCCATTAAACGCATCAGGCACGGCGCGATGCCAGCAGAGCGCGCTCCGGAGTGTCAACCCGAAGCACTGCAATGCTGCAAACAGGGGATAGGCCATGGGCCGGAATCCCAGGCGATGGCAGGGAAGATGGCAACCGCCTGGGCCAATTTCGCGCGCACAGGGATGGAAAGTTCAAGCTGCCAAATTCCCCTTGGATCCCCGATTCCAAGCTCACACAATTCCGATAAAAAACGATTATGTCGTCTTTGGCACTCGACCTTCCCGATTAATCCGAATCGGCGCCATCCAAAACTGGAACTGAAGGCTTTGGAATGGGATTATGAATGCTCCTATAATGCAAAATCAGCGCTTCTTTCCTTTGTTTTACTGAGTTTTCTTCACTTTCAATGAGCATTGCCTGTTAATCGTTGGATCCTTCACAGACTGCCACAGTCTGTAAAGGTCGGGCAGGAATTTGGGGAACGTCGATACTTCCGCCTTGTCGTGCGCTTTCCAGATTTCCGCGAAGCCGGGAGGAACGGGTCCCGGGAAACGCATCGTGGACCGCATCCTGCTTCCGTGGGGACTCTTCTCCCATTCGTGGAGAATCATGGCACCCACCTTCCCCTCGGGGCTGATCCCGGCTGCGACGATCGCATGTTCGTAGATGCGTGGGATGGAACAGCTTTCCGGATCGTCCCACCGGATTCGAATTTTCATCGGCGGCATTGGCCCCATTTTCTCCTCGGCTATCTGGATTGCTCCCAAATAACCTCCAACGGGCGGCGGAACCTCCCATACAAAGGATTTGTGATCGTTGGGTTCCCACAGGGGATATCCCTTTTCCATATTGACCCACCACCAATCGATCATCTCGGGCGTTACCCCGACAAGCTCATCGTGTTCGACCACTGCATCAGGCACAGCTGTGACCTGGCCAGGCTTTATTTTGTAGCGCTCAATGGGAATGGGCTCGGTGGTGACAACCATGCTGCCTTGATCTTTCTTAACGATAACCCACTTAAGCCAGTTTGTATCGTCCTGTTGGCGAAAGTCTTCCCTGTAATGCCAGCCTCTGGATTCAGTGCGGGCAAGAGCTGCTCTGAAGCCGATTTCGGCACATAGCGCTATGCAGGAAGCTTCATGGCATTTGAGCAGGCCATGCGGATCCTCGGCGTATAATTCAGGTAGTTTTTCCTGGACGGCCGCAACTTTGGACAAGGCCTCCTCCAATCGCTCCCGGTTCCTGCGCATGCTGTATTTCACAGGCACAACCACTTCCTGAATGCTTCGTATGGCTTCCGAAGCCGAGTATCCGTTATTGCGGTTCAGCGGCGCGAACATTTTCTCTTTCAGAACTGAAACTTGATTATCATCTGGTGCGGAAAGTGAAATCTCCTTTGCATGACGAACCACAGACGGAGTGGTCATCAAAGCGGATATCAGAGCGTTCATCAGGCCGGAGCCTCTCAATCTTCCAGGAGGTGCCTCTGCAGCGCCGGCCCATGCCGATCCCGCATAGCTCGTATCACCGATTGCCCACAGGCCAGGAAGCGTTGTCTTCATTTCACTATCTACTCTGATAGCCGAAAACTCGCCGGTGAATCCAAGAGAAACTTCAATTTTCTCTGCCGGTGGCGGCCCATACTGCCGTGCCTTCGCAAAATCACGGTCAAAAAGCGCCTTGGTATGGGGTCTGTCCCATTGAAATATTCCCCCTCCTCCGCCTCCCATGCCTTTGGCAAACTCAGCCGGGTCGAAATAGATGGGCCCTCTTCCCTCCATGACCTCTTTCTCCATGCCAAGGATGATGGAAATCGGGATATCCGGCTGCGGTCCCTGGATGTATTTGGCGCTGATATTCTCGCCTTGTGCGTTCCAGAGAGAGTTAAAACCGAAAACGATTGGAATGCCTGTGCCTTTATTGGTGACATCGTAAAAGTTGCCGAACTCTGCATTCCGCATCTCTGCTCCGGCATTATAGGCAGCCGCGATGCCATCGCCGCAGGCATTGGCCCACATCCGCATGACGCCGAAATCGCAATCTCCGTTGGCCAATATCGTGGCTTTTGAGTTGAATACGGCGACGCCCCCATCGAGGAGGTTGAAGCCGGTTGCACCGGTTACCCGGCCACCCTGATTCAACAAATCGACCACGTGAGTCTTGTCCATCAGCCTGACGCCGAGTTTCGCAGCCTTTGCCCTGAGCGGTTGCATCATGTCCAGGTCCGCGGCCGCCAACGACCAGCCATAAGGCAGATGGCTAACATCCAGATCTCCGTTCGGGGTTTTCATTACGTTGACGCCCCAATCCGCGAGTTTCCGCGCCGCCCCGTACGATTCCCGGGCCATGGCGTACAATAAATCCTGATCGTTCAGGTACATCCCGATATTCCTTACGTGGAAATCAACAAAGGCATCGATGTTATCGCCGGGCGCGAGGACCCACAAAACACCGGCCCCTTTGTTCGCTTTTCCTCCCCAGCCAATCGTCTGCTTATCCACGAGAAGCACGCTTGACTCCGGGGACAGCTCTTTGATACTGATCGCTGCCGCAAGGCCACCGAATCCGCCGCCTATGATGAGTACGTCCGTATCGTATGATGTTGAGTTCTTTGCTTTCTGTGGCATGTTTGACTCCTCCTTTAACTGCAGATGGCAACGCTCAGTACGGATTCACGAGTTGTCCCGGCATTTGAGGTATGACGTTGATGCATTGAACCGGACAGTTGATTTCGCAGGTAAAACACCAGACGCAATCCCGTTCATACGCGATAATCGGCTTCTCTTCGGCGTCGTTCCATCGAATCACATCCACGAAACAAGCCTCAACGCAGGTCCCACAGCCGGTACATTCATCCAGATTAATCTCGATATTGGCACTCATGCCCCCTCCAAAACTGAATTTAAAAGTAGTACGCCTACTCGATCATCCGCCCACCGAACTCTGTATAGATTCCCGGAAGCAGCACACCGAAGTTGCTGAATTCCCGCACATTGTGCCGTGCGAGTCCCTGAACCGCTATTGCCGGAACTGAGATGCCCGGAGGCAGCACCAGTTCAGGCTTGCCTCCAGACATCCGATACCCCATCCAGAAGCGTGTCCGGTGTTCGAGCCCGCCCGGAGTTTGTCTGAAAATATGACACATCAGCGAGGGTGACTTGATGGCATGGCCCGTATTGCCTGTCCGGCTGGACCATCCGAAGCCGCCCACGAAAGTTGAAACATACGGTTCCTTCCACCGCGTCATGTCAAATCCGAAATCTCGAGGCGATAAAAACGTGATTTCGATGTTTTCCATTCCGCAATTGCAGTCCTCGGTCACATAGTGTGTAACACCCCAACTCTTCTCATGAATGGGGATGCTTGGATCCAGAATTCGCGCGCGAGATTCGGGACTCAATCCAATTCCAGCATGTTGCGGCGGATACCAGATGCGGTATCGCAAGCCTTCAAGCGGGTGCCAGGCGAACCACCAGTCAATCATCTCTGCCGTAATGTTTTTATACAGGTTCCGATTGGCGATGAAACCCGCGCCGTTGGGCAGATTGCACCACCCAATTTCCACCTGCAAGTCGCCTGGATTGAGCAGGTCATTCATCTGCTCCGGATAGATGGCTTTTGAGGGATCGCATGGCATGTCCATCAATGCCAGATGTGTGAGATCCGGCGGTGCAGGGTCTTGATAATATTTTGCGTACGGCATTGACCGTTCTTCTGGGCTGAGTGGAGCTAATTCGGATGACATCATTGGACAACTCCCGATTTGCTTACAGGCTGACGTCGAGGCTTTTGGCCGGGCAGTATTCTGCGCTTATTCGGAACTTTGGAATCGCAGGTTTGCATGCCGACCTCAACAGAGTCCTGGAAAATTGCCTGCGATTACGAAATGTACACGAATTTTTTCCATTTGTGGAATGAATATTTTATATGTATTGTCATCAGATTCTTTAATACCCGAGGGTTTTATGAACATCGACAATTTCGATATTGGGTTGCTCGTGGCACTGGATGCATTGCTGACAGAACAGAGCGTCACACGTGCCGGCGAGCGACTCCATTTGAGTCAGCCGGCGACCAGCATAATACTCTCGCGCCTGCGGAAGTACTTTGGGAATGAATTGTTGGCTCCCGCGGGGCGCAGAATGGTCCTAACCCCGTTGGCTGAAAGCCTTGTGCAGCCGGTAAGAAGTTGCTTAATGCAGATCCAGCACACGGTCGCTTCCAAAGCGTCCTTCGATCCAGCTTCTTCCGATCGGAAATTCTGCCTTGCAGTGTCAGACTATGTGACCGCGGTATTGATGCCTCAGGCAATGCAGGAGGCGGCGCGGAAGGCGCCCGGAATCAGGTTTGAACTTGTGCGTCTGGATGAGAACATCGAGCAGAAACTTGAGAAAGGTGGCATCGACTTCTTTGTCCGTCCTTCCATTCATTCTCTGAGGACGCATCCGAAGGAACCGCTCTTCGAGGATACCCACACATGTGTGGTGTGGCGCAACAACTCAACAATAGGGGACAGGATATCGTTAAACCAGTTCATCAAGATGGGCCATATCGCGGTTCATTTCGGGGCTGCTCAGGCTATTTTTGAAGAGTGGTTTGCAACACAATACGGAGACGTAAGAAAAATAGATGTGGTCACACAGGATTTCGAAGCTGCATGCCGGCTTGTTGTGGGGACCAACAGAATAGTGACCGTGCTGAGCCGGATAGCCCAGCTTTGCGCAGAACACCTGCCACTGAAACTAATTCGCCCTCCTTTTGCTATCCCAAAAGTTACCCATTGCCTTCAGTGGCATCGCTATCAGGACCAGGATCCAGGGCATATTTGGCTAAGGCGCTTACTGAAACAGACGGCGAATAGACTCCAAACCCGGCCCAACGGCGGCAAGGCAATTCGCTTTTGATGGTATATCTCCGAATTATTTCGGCTGAAATTCCTCCACCTGCATCAGTTCTGGCGTTGGGAATCTGCCCGCATGGCATCGGGTCCTAACGCCATTTCGGGAACATGTGCGGAAACAATCAGATTTGCCGCTGTCGCTGCCACCACCCTTTCTATGCTCAACCCCGGCGCTATCTCCTTAAGAACCAAGCCTTCCTCTGTCGGTTCGATCACAGCCATTTCTGTCACGATCAGGCTGACTCGTCGCACCGAGGTCAACGGCAGAGTGCATCGCCTCAGTATTTTAGGTTTGCCCTTCGCCGTATGGGACATGGCGACAATAACCCTTTTGGCGCCTGTCACCAAATCCATGGCACCGCCCATTCCCGGCAACATCTTGCCCGGCACCATCCAATTCGCCAGGCAACCCCGTTCATCCACCTCCAGTCCACCGAGAATGGTCAAATCGAGATGGCCGCCGCGGATAAGGCCGAACGAGAAGCAACTATCAATGCTCGCAGCGCCGGGGATGGCACCGACAAAACCTCCGCCTGCGTCGGTGAGCGACGGCTCTTCCATTCCTGCGCCCGGCAATGGAGCCATGCCAATGATGCCGTTTTCGGATTGGAAATAGATTTCTATCCCGGGCGGCAAATACCTGGGAACCATCGTGGGCAGGCCGATTCCGAGATTCACAAGGCTGCCATCCTCTAATTCACTCGCCACCCGCCTCGCAATCAGAACTTTATCGTCCATTGGTTACCCCTTCCCAATGATGTGATGAACGCAGATGAAGGGAGTCGCCACTGCGTCCGGCGGTATGACCCCGATCGGGACGATGTGTTCGGGCTCGGCGATGACGGTCCGTCCGGCTGCAGCCATGACGACGTTGAAATTGCGCGCAGTTAGAGAATACTCAAGATTTCCGCGATAATCAGAACGATGAGCGGCGATCAGCGCAAAATCGGCAGTTAAAGGTTTCTCGAGCAGGAATTTATTTCCATCTATATCGATCACCTGCTTGCCTTCCGCAACTACGGTTCCCAAGCCGGTCGGCGTGAGGACGCCACCAAGTCCGAAGCCTCCGGCGCGAATCCGTTCTGCCAGCGTGCCCTGCGGACAAAGCTCCGCATCCATTTCGCCCGCAATCACCTGACGCTGAGTTTCCGGATTCAACCCAATATGAGAAGCAATAAGTTTGCGAATTCTTTTTGCTGCTACCAGCTGGCCAATGCCAAAACCCGGTGTGCCGGTATCGTTAGCGATAATCGTGAGATCTTTCCGGCCCTGGCGAACCATTTCGGCGATCATGCGGTGCGGCGACCCGACTCCCATGAACCCCCCGATCATGATCGAGGCCCCATCCCGGATCATCTCAACGGCCTCAGTACAGCTGAGGAATTTGTTCATTACCTTCGCGCCCTCTCTAAAATCCAACCGCTCCCGCTCCCTTCAACCCCAGCATCTGTCGCATGTCCTCCGGTGTTGCAATATCCCGATCAAACTCACGCGCGATTCGCACGATTTTCTCGACGAGTTGTGCGTTTGTGCAGAGCGTGCCTTTGCCGATGAAAATGTTATCTTCGAGGCCCACGCGCACATGGCCACCCATCATAATCGCCATGGTGGCAAGGTTGATCTCGTTGGGATAACCAACGCCGATTACGGACCAGCGGTAATTTTCGGTTCCGAACAACCGGTCGGCTGTTTGCTTCATCACGATCAGGTCCTCGACATTTGCGGCCAGGCCGCCGAGGACTCCCAGAACAAATTGGATCCAAAAGGGAGGCTTCACTATGCCGCTCTTCATCATGAACCGCAGATTGTATAGGTGACCTACGTCATAGGCTTCGAATTCGGGACGTACTTTGTTCTCGGCAAAAGTGCTGGCATAGGTCTCCATATCCCCGAAGGTATTTCGAAAAATAAAATCCTTCGTCCCTTCGGCGTACGATTGTTCCCAATCGTACTTGTAGTCCGCGGCTTTGTATCTCCTGGCCACCGGATGAATGGAAAAATTGATGCTCCCCAGATTGAAGGACGCCAACTCGGGACGATAGCGCGGAATCACACGCAACCGATCCTGAGGCGACATACCCATGCCTCCCCCGGTTGTAACCCCTACCACGACGTTGCTGCCTGCCTTGATTCCTCTCAGAATCGGCCCGAAGAGATCGGGGTCGGAAAGCGGGCGGCCGTTCAAAGGATCGCGCGCATGCACGTGGACGGCCGCTGCCCCGGCCTGGCCACATGCGATCGCATCCGCAACCAGGTGCTCCGGCGTAAACGGCAAGTGAGGCGTCTGGGTTGGGATGGTGATCGCGCCCGTCAATGCTGATGTGATGATGAGTTTGTCCGCCATGTCAACTCCCCCGAT
>DATJPG010000089.1:0-5445 GCA_035506515.1 Acidobacteriota bacterium | reverse complement strand
ATATGGCGATGGCGGCGATCCTTTAAATTGACGATTTGATCCGTGCTTTGATTTGGCAAGGAGAGCAATGATGACCAAATGGCTGGAAGGAAAATGCGCTGTCGTTACAGGTGGCGCACGCGGAATAGGTCGGGAGATTTGTCTGGGCATGGCGCGCCAGGGCGCTAAGGTGGTGGTGAACGATATTGGCGGAGGCGCGGATACAATCACCCTGGATCGTGGACCCGCGGACCAGGTTGTCGAGGAGCTCAGGGTACTGGGGGGAACCGCTGTAGCCAGCTACGATACGGTTACGGATTTCAACGCCGCCCAAAGAATTATAGAAACTTGCGTCGGCAGCTTCGGCAAAATTGACATCCTGGTCAACTGCGCAGGAGGGGCAGGCGTCGCCGGGACAGGCAAGCCGGAAAAATTGGTGCCGTTCTGGGAATCGTCCGAAGAAGCCTGGGACGGCTCAATAGCCCTCAACCTGAAGGGCACATTCAATACCTGCCGGCATGCCTTGAGTTACATGGTCAAACAAAACTGGGGACGAATTATTAATTTCACTTCGCCCGCCTGGCTGGGCATGATGCCGGATGGCTATACGGCTGGGAAAGGTGGCGTTGTCAGCTTAACCTTGGGGATGGCGCAGCAGATGGATTTTGAGGGGTATCATATTACCTGCAATGCTATCTCTCCGATTGCCGCCACCCGTATCAATCCCGGGCGTAAAGTGGCTGAATACTGGGAAAGGCTCTATGAGGCAGGTCTCATAACACGGGAGATTTGCGAAGATTCCTCCGACCCGCCCCACCCCGAACATATCCCGCCGATTATTCTGTATCTTTGCACCGAGCATGCGGCCAATATCAATGGCCATGTGTTTGGTGCTTCAGGAGGTCGAATCGCGCTCTATTCCAATCCGACTGAAATCAAAGGCCTTTATAAAGAAGGTGTCTGGACTGTGGATGAACTGATTAAGCGGGTTCCATCCACCCTGGCCCAGGGTCTGGTCAAAGCTCGGGGATAATCCCCGAATCGGCAAAGAATTCCCATTCCTGTCTTCGGATATGGAATTGGGGGCTCTGAACTGGAAGCAGTTTTATCTGTAAACTCCGTATTCTCTGATGGCTTCCATCATGGCCCGCAGGTTTTCCAGTTTCGGGTTTTCCGCGATACAGCCGGCAGCCATGATGTATCCACCGTCTTTCCCGCAGGTTTCGATAAGCTTCCGGCAGCAGGCCTTTACGTCCGACGGAGAGCCGGTAACCATGAGGGAGGAAGGAACATTCCCCTGGATGGCGAACCTGTCACCCAGGATCTTCTTGGCCAAAGCCATGTCCGTCTGATCAAACCACCAGACGACGCTCCCCTTCGGGAAATCATCATTGACTACCTGGAGTCTCGTATTGTAACTCCCCTCAGCGAACATCTGGCATATGAGGCCTTCGTTGATGAGAGCATCCATGAGTCTTTTCAGAGACGGCCAATAGAATCTTTCATATTGTTTTGGAGACATCCATCCGTCCGCGCCTTTATGAAGAGGAAAACCAACCGTGACAGCGCCGTAAATCATCGGATTGTGCAGAACCGAGTGGATGAGAATATCCGTCATCATGTCGATGGCTCTAAGAAGCTTGTCTTCGTTGCGGAACATGTCCATCATGATGCTCTTGGTTCCCCGCAGCGTGTCGCCAATCGCGTCAAATGGAGCGAAACTCAGAGCCCCCATTCCCATCCAGGATGGGAACCCATGATTGGCACCGGAGTCCATCGATTTCGCCATGATCGCATTTCTTTGTTGAAGCTCCTTCCCCGCGTCGATGAGTTTTTGAAAAGTCTCCAGTACTTGAGGCTGGGCAAGCGCCATGAGTTGTCCGGTCGGAATCTCGAGAATATCGGTCAGGGGAGGCAAATGGCGAAAACCTTCGAAGGCGCCGAAAATCTTCGGCAAATAGATTCTCAACCAGAAATCGGAAGGATCCCGGAAAAAGTCTTCATACTCCTCCAGCTTCATATATTCGCCCTCAACGAACTGATAACCAGGAGCATCCGCTGAAAGGCCATGGCCCGGAAATGCATAAAGCTTGTAATCAAGGATCTCCATTGCCTTCCCCGGTGCAGAAAAAGGCATGGCGTAATATTCCAATTCATCTGAATATTTTTTATTGAATTCCTTGCAGGCTTCGATTGCTTTCTCTACGTCGTACATCGCAGTATGCGTCTTGACGCCGTGCAAGATGTTGGGGAGGTCGCCGACGGGCAGGTTGATCGGAACCCGGTCCGGTTCTTTCAAATTGTAGGCATCGACATATCGCTGAGCCCTGATCTTGTATGCCTGTTCTGCTTCCGGGCTGACAAATTTTATGTGGGTTGGATTGAGAAATTGGTTAAGACGATACTCTCGTTTTTGGGCTGGAGTGCGCTGTGCCCAATCAGCAGGATAGCCATTCATTGTCGCCATTGCTCCTTTCTGAGAAGTTTCATCAAACGTTGCTCATGCGAATGGTTGGCGCAGCAATTCAAGGATTGAATCCGTGAGGAGCTGCACTAATCCGCGGTTAATTCAAGCTCCACGCGTTCGGGGACCTTTCCATCTTTGACCTCGACATCTATTGAGATCTCCGGGATAGCAAGGATGAGAAGAAATGCCAACAGCATGGTCCCCGCCCCGATCATGAATACCCTGCCCAATCCCGATTGCAGGGATGTTCTGATGGCCTGAATTGTCTCTGTGAAAAGCTCCGGCCTACTGCTGCCCCTGACATCAAACCTCGTCTGCAACTCTCTCATTGCCGGTTTCAGCAGAAGCACGCTGGGATCGGCCAGGGAATTCATTGTCTGTTTGTCCACAATCTGGTCCAAAGATTGCGGCAAGGTAGCCTTAAGGGATTTGGCGTATTCAATATTCATTGCCGAGCCCAGAATGGCCGGGGCAATTGTCGTGAACAACGTAAGGTTGAAGAAGAGAGCGCCCATCGCCACGCCGAGCATTCTTTTCGGAACGATACACTGCGCCGTAAGGGTTGAGATCGTTGGAAGGGCACCGAAACCCAGGCCGCCCAGCGCAATAAGAACTATTCCCCAGGCAACCGGCATCCCGGCATTGAAAAACATCGTTCCAAACATGACGACAGTCAGAAGGGCATAGCTCATAATGAACAACCGCTTGCAGCGCTTTGTCCGGGCCAGCAGGAATCCTGTGGGGACGCCCATGAACGACATCAGCGCGCCGAAGGGTGTCAGGATTTGTCCACTCTGCGTGGCGCTGATGCCCTGAACACCCTGCAGGAACAGAGGATAATAGACCATAATCGCCGTCTGTCCAAAACAGGAAAGCGCGCCGGATGCAAGCACTAAAAGAAACGTGCGGTTGTGGAGCACCTGAGGATCGAGAAGAGGTTGCGCCGCCCGGCTTTGAGTCCATAAAAAGAGCCCCCATAGGACCAATGAAACGGCGAGCAAACCGGCGACCTGCAGCGAAGACCAGGTGTAAACTGTTCCAGCCAGGGAGAGCGCAAGTATCATCGTCGAAGAAGCCATCACCACCAATGCAGATCCAGGGATATCGATCCTATGCCTGACACTTTTGATCTGTAGCGGTATCCCGAACAACACCGCCAGAAGTCCCAAGATGATTAGTGGCACCCCCATCCAGTATATGTATCGCCAGCTAAGATTATCCACAAACCATCCGCCCAGCGTTGGCCCGCACAAAGAAAAAATCCCGGCCGGAATGTTTAGCAGCCCAACCCACTTGCTGCGTTCAATTGGATCAAACATATCGCCCAGTGCCGAAAGACAAATCGGAATCAGGGCGCCCAGTCCCGCAGAAGTTATGGTGCTGGCGATAATCAAGCTCATGAAAGTTGGACTGATCGCACTCAGGATCGTGCCTAGCAGGCACAGGCTCAGAGACGCCGTCAGCATCGAGCGGCGTCCATAAATGTCAGAGAATTTGCTGAAAAGAAGCGTCGCAAGAGCTCCGGCTAATCCCGGAATCGATATGAGCCATGAAAACATCGGCATGCCGTTCAATTCGGCCGCCATTCTCGGCCTCGCAACGCCCATGGTTTGGAGGTAGTAGAAAGAGACCGCATATATCAGAAAGGCAGCCACAAGTCCTAGAACGATATGTTTCTTGTTGTTATCAGGCTGAGTGGTTTGAACCTGCGCTTGCGGCATTTTGTATCCGTTCCCCATGGATGCAGTTGACAGGTCAGGATTGCCTCGCGGGGCAATCCTCCAAAAAGAAATTTGCTTACTCTGGATTAGACAGACAAACAAACTGTGCTCGTGCTTCGTATCCTAGTTCGTATACGTACTACGAGGTATAAAGTATTTTGCCCTGCCTGTCAACGATTCCATGGGTAGGGTTACGAGGCCTGCCCCTTGTGAAAGCTGACCGACGTGAACAAACGCCGACATGCGTGGCTCAAGGATGGTCTCATCAGCATCCGCCAGTGTTTGTCTGGATACTTTGGTGTTCAATTCGGCGTTATGCAAAGTAGCATTGAACGCACTACACTATGATCTGTTATTTAGTAGAATGAGAGACTGTATGCCAGGTCAAGTCGAGAGGATTAGCGAAGTAGCTCCGGGGATTTTCAGAATAATAGTTCAGATACCGATCCCTGAGGTCGGATCCATGAATTCTTATGTGATCGTCCGCGGCGATCGGAACCTCATAGTCGATCCCGGAATGGCGCATCCCGAATGCTACGAACAAATGGAGAAGTCGATCGAGGACCTTGGCCTGGATTTGGGACGTACCGATTTCTTCATCACGCATCACCATCTCGATCACTTCAGCTCTGTTTCCAGGTTCCTCCGCGAGACATCCCGTATCTACATAAGCAGGCCTGAAGCCGAATTCATCGAGCGGGTCGCATCGGAAGAAGTGCAGGCGGAGACGGGAGTCTTCCTCGAGATGCTGGGTTTCCCGGAGAAGAATCCGATGGGTGTGGTTTCCCAATTCTATAGCGAGGAGTACAGGCAAGGACGCCCCTGGCCCTTTTGCTACGTTGCCGATGGTGACGTCATTATGCGTGGAAACCATCAATTCACATGCCTGGTAACTCCGGGTCACACCATCGGCCATAGTTGTCTCCATGACCCGGGTCGAAGTATCCTGATCTCGGGGGACGAGATCACTGCGGGCATCCAATTCTTGGCCGACCGCCCTAATCCCTTAGGCGATCACTTACAGAGCCTCGCCCGGCTCAGAGAAATGGATGTGAAACTCGCACTTCCCGGCCACGGTTCACCGTTCAGGGATCATAGGAAAAGGATCGATCAACTCCTCGTCCATCATAAGGAAAGGTCAGAGGCTGCCTACGGCGCGCTGGATAAAAATGGGAAAGACGCTTGGGAGGTGACACTTGCGTTGGATGGCCTGCTCCCTGATCGCGATCCCCTCGATAGGTTGCCTCTCATCAGGAAATTCATCCACACGAGACACAC
>DATJPG010000088.1:0-26375 GCA_035506515.1 Acidobacteriota bacterium | reverse complement strand
CGCTGTCAGCGCTCCATTCCGCAATCATCGATACCCTAGTTTTTTATTGATTCCTCTCAGTGCAGGTTCCCCTAAGCTTGACGCGCATGCCTTCGGAGGCTTAAACAATAGATCTGGTAGTATTTCGGAGTGATTGCTATCACTATTAATTAAGCGCCATTCGGGTCGCAGTCGAAATCGGGAAGCGAAAAACCTAAGCGATACCGAATCCGATTCCGACCCCGATCGACTTGGTGATGCCGGACTGGTTATTTGTGGTTCGAGACAAATTTATCGGAAATCTACCGCGAATGACTCCTGCACCTGTCGAACCTTGGCTGCCTCCCCGGCAGAGCCGGAGAATCTCTCAACGAATTAACCCTGGAAATCAAGTCAGAGATCGGCTACACGGGCAGACCAGGCCCTGCAGACGTAGGGGATCTCGACGCGGTCGATGGAGTGCCTGGCAAGGTGCTCGGCAAGATGTGAGAGAAATCGTTCGAAGGCAGCATCGCCGGCGATGGACCGCAAGCGGTTCCGACTCCGCCAGAGGTCCAGGTATCCCTGTCGATCCACGGGGATGGAATGCAGGACTTCGTCGTAGCAGCAGCGACCGAAGTCGTCGGTCAATTGCAGCAGTATGCCTTTGCTCAGGCGGTCAGGGGCACCAAGGACGGCAAGCACTCTGCAAAGACTCCGTTGAACTCGGTAGGGCGCCGCGCCCACTAAGTGCGACGAAAGACGCCGAAACAGCGAGGAGGCTCGGTCAACGTAGTGATAGGCAGGGATCTCTTGCCGGAGGAAGTTGTAGGTCCATTGCAGGAGTGGACTGCGAGCGATATGGTGGGCGTTCCAAAGCATGGTGAACCACCCGTGGGGTGAAAGCACGCGTCGAATCTCAGGCAGCGCGCGTTTTGCATCGGTCCAATGAAAAGCCTGGGCTGCAACTGCCCATCGCTGTGATCCCGACGGCAAGCCCGTGTCTTCGAAGGTTCCCTGGGTCCATGTCACATTGGGAAATTGCGGGGCGCGCTGTTGCATCGCCAGAACAGGCTCGAGCGCGGTGACTCGAAAATTGCGCTCCGCCAGCAAACAAGTGAAATGGCCGGTACCGGCGCCGATCTCGACGACGGGATCCCCAGGCTGCAGGCCTATGCGGGCAGCCAACAAATCAATGATAGAAAAAGGGTATCCCGGTCGCGCCCGGTGATAAACCTCAGCGAGAGAGGAATATCCCTCTCTCGTGGCATCCGGGTGATCCGCATCTTCATTCATTCTCATGCCCCCCCAGAAATACTCGACATCCGGCTCAGCTGAATCTATGGTGGTACGCGGACCGTGCCCAATTCGGCAAATTCAACCCTATCCTTTATGTCCCTGGCAAACGCTGCCAATCTATAGTTTCGAGCATAGCTTGTCGAATCAAGGGTATTGCGTCGACATTATGGCACAGCATGATCATTCCCTCAGCTGTTTGCGTCTTTGACTCCATGCATGATGAGCACAGAACCTTTGGATGCGAGCTTGGCAATAAGGGATCGGAGAGCAAAGACTGCTTTGCTTTCAAGTTTTGCCAGTAAAGATTCATTTGCTAGCGAGTCGGTGCTGGTTTCGGCAGTTATTATGTCTTTGGGGGATTCGAATCGTCTTTCTTTCCTGACCGGCAGGGTGATGCAGGGCTTTTCGTGCCCTTCCACCTTACAACCCATTCGAGCAATCCCAACGGACTCGAATCCTCACGCAAATAGCTAGAGCGCTCCCGTGACTGCAGTATCAGCCGGAAACTATTTCATCTACAATCCTTCCCTATCCGGCTACCTCCTTGCCGACCAGATACCCGAAGGTCACACATGTGGCACCCAGGTTGTGGCCCGGCTCCAGGAACGTATAGACGTTGGAGTACATGTCACCAACGATTGTTCCAACGGCGTATAGGCCCGGAATGACCTGCTCGTTCTTGTCAAGTACCTGCATCTTAATATTGGTTCGCAATCCACCCGAGATGCAAAGCAGCTGGGGCGATCTGCTGATCGCTCCATAGAATGGAGCTGTCTCGACAGAAACGAGCAGAGCCGTCCGCTTGTGATAGTCGGCATCGATCCCAGTCTTGCAGAATCCGTTGTACCTTTCGATGGTCGCTTTCAGCGGGGCAATCGGCAGCCCAAGCCTTTCAGCGAGTCCCTCAAGGGTATCTGCCTTCACCATCATGCCGGCCTTCACGTAAGCTTCCCATTCATCGACAACGGTCTGAACCGGTATCTGGGGAGGTCCGCCATAATAGCTTCCAGCGGGAGTCCACGGCGCGGCCCGTTCCGCATATGTGGAATCCCAGATCGCGAATACGGTTGTATCCGGCTGCCTCATTTGCGCGATCCCTGCAAATGATACCAGTCGGTCCTCGTTGCCGTAGCGCACGGCATTCTTGTTCACCAACAAACCTGTGAAGGCTCTGTAGGGCTGCGTCTCGGGCCCTACTCGCCCCAGGATCATCGGCGCGTTTGGCAATGTCTTCTGCCATGCTGCGCCCACCCACAGGGCAATCTTGTGCCCATCCCCGCTATAGACGCCCCCGCCTGCCTTCACCAAAGGCAGCACCCAGGGGCAGTACTTCTCCACCATTTCCTCATCCTTGAAATCGCCTGTGGCAAGAACGACGGCTTTTGTGCCGGCGTACCTGGTGTAGGCGCCCTCCGGCGTCTTTGCGATCACGGCGCTGATCCGCCCGGCGTTATTGTCTTCGCGAACAAGCCGCACGGCAGTTGTGTTGTAATCGATCCGCACGCCGCGGGCCTTGGCGGTTTTGGCCAAAGTATCCACGACCAGTTGCTGGCCCCTGCCCGCCGCTTCCATATTTTTCCCGAGCCACGAGTGCGAACCCGGATACATGGTCATGATGCCGTCAGGATCGGTATTCCCCAACTCGATCACCGACTGGTATCCGGCAGCTTCCATTTTGTCGATCAGCCAATCCATCGCTTCGCCACTCTTGTGAGCCCAAAGCCACCACTTGTCCTGGTCGATCCTGAAGGAGTGGCACTTCATTTCATCCTTGAATTCCCTGGCTACGTCGGACTTGAGTCCAAGCCTGCGCATCAGCTTGCTGTTAAAGGCATGGTTGGATCCGCCTCGACCTACAGGGGTTGAACTGGAAGCGATCACCACAACAGTCGCGCCGTTTTCAACGGCCGCGTTTGCGCAAACCAAACCGGATGTTCCTGCGCCGATGATGACTACTTCCGCGGTGATCGTTTCCTTGATCTGGTCGACTGGAATTGCGGGTGGGGGAATTTCAAAGGAATATGTCTTGGACGGAGCTGCCGGGGCTGCATCCGCACCTTCGGCAGTCCATCCGCCGGTGGTCCCGACGATCGCGCCTGCGGCGGTTCCTTTCATAAACGTTCTGCGAGTAATCGCTTTCTTCATTTTGTCAGACATATATCTTCTCAATCAGCATACTGCAAAATGCGTGGGAATAAACTCCGGACAACATCTATTGTCGCAGTATCGGAAGCTGGGATCCAGCCGCCAATGGACAAATAATGGGCGGGCAGAAATAAGCTTGAAGCATGTATGGGCGGGCCTCCGGCCCCGTTTGGGATCGCGGCTCCTCCTCAGTTCGGCAATTCATATGCTTTATGTAATGCCGCACAGATTCCCGGTTACTTCTTGTCGTAAACCTCAATATCGCTGACAGCCTGTCCCTTTGCGTTCTTTCCATCTGTGGTGCGAGTCAGCGTCTTCCCGTCGTTGGAGACAACGAGTCGTGCACTCTCAACGCCCTTTCCGGCTTTCTTGAATAGCTCATAAAAGGCATGGGCATCGATTCTATTGAGAGCAATGGTATCCGCATCCGTAAACCCTTTCACGGGGTAGTCTTTGCCGTCGAATTTCGCGGAATATTCCACATGGTAGGCTTTTCCCTTGTCATCTATGCCATCCACTACGAGCTTAAGGCCATTCTCTTGGGCCGCGAATGTCGCTATTTCGCGTTTGGGTGCGGGGCCCGAGTTGAACTTAGACTTGGCCAGATCCAGTTTCCAGGTTCCGACATGGTGATCGGCGGCAGGGGCTATTACAGCCAGAGCCACCACCAATGCACAAATCGTTGTTGCGGAAATTATCAGTGAATGGATTCGCATACGCTTCCTTTCGGTTCAGAAATTCAGGTGACTTGCCGGATATGCAAATGAAAACAGGGCGAGGAACGCGAAATTGAGCAATCTGGAGCTGCTTCTTGTTCTTTGGATTGTACCTGTAGATATATTCAATTACATACTGAGGCTATAGTCAACGCTTCTTCATTTCTTTCGGATCTCGCTTTGAAGTTGTACCGGGCCGGTGATGCCGGGATACACATCGATATAAATCTTTTCCAAATTGCTCCCGGCATCACTTTGATGCTATTTTCTGTGCCGATGACATCCACTGACTTTCCTTTGAACGAGTACCTGGCCCGCATCGGGCTGAGCCACGCGCCGGAACCGGATGAGCTGGGGTTGCGGCAGGTGCATGTCGCCCAGGCTTTTTCAATCCCTTTCGAGAATTTTGATATACACCTGGGCCGCACCATCTCGCTCCAGCCGCACCATCTCGCCGCCAAACTCATCCGCCGAAGACGGGGAGGATATTGCTTTGAGCTCAACGGCCTTCTTCACCTGGCACTGAAGTCCATGGGAATTGCCGTGCGTCCGCGCCTGGCGCGTGTTCTTTACAGGAGGCAGGATCCGGGCGCGCGCACACACGAGGTCCTGATCGTTACTGTTTCGGGACGCGAGTGGATCGCCGACGTCGGGTTTGGAGGGCCGGGGCTGCGTGAGCCGATCCTGCTCGTTCCGGGTCGGATTGCGGAACAATACGGGGAGAGCTACCGATTAAGACGCGATCCTCAATATGGCATGGTGCTGCAGAAAAAGACGGGAGACAGTTTTATCGATCTCTATTCTTTCAACGAAGACGAGGCAACCCTCGATATCGACATCGAAATGGCAAACCACTTCACTTCCACCTGGCCTTCCTCCATCTTTCGATTGCAGCGAATGTGCGCCCTGCCCGCGCCATGGGGGCGCGTAACTCTTTCCGATATGGAGCTCACAATCCATCGGGACGGCCAGGCTGCCATGCGGACTTTGCCGCCCGGGCCTCAATATATGGCGGCGCTCGCGGAGCATTTCGGGATCGATCTCGATGCCCGCTATGAAGACCTGGCGCCCTTGAATAGCGACGCTCCCGCCGAAGGGCTCTGACACGCCTTGAAGGACAAAAAAAGGGCCACGAATTCCACGGATTTTTGCAGATAAATGAATGGAAATATCATTTTGTTGCGTAATTCGTGTTAGTTCGTGGCTTGCCTTATGTCCTTATGGAAAATCAAGCGGCAACGAATCTCGGATGCGCCACACCAGCTACCCGGACAAGCCGGCTTAGCGCCGGCGAGGTGATGCGGAGGAATGGTTGCCTCCTCCGCGCGACGCGCTGCCGCCGTTGCCTCCTCCGCGCGGAGCACTGCCACCGTTACCACCGTAGCTGCGGCTCGGTGCATTGCGTGGCTGCCCTCCGACGATGGGCCTGCTCAGATTCAGCGGCGGCCTGGAGCTATATCGGGGGGAGGCACTGTAGCTCGGCCGGTTGCTTTCGCCGAGAACCTGGCCGCGGCTGTAGGGCACGTTGCTTTGATACCGCGATTGTGGCGTCGATTCATAGCCGCGGGTCGCGGGCGATTGCGCCGGAGATTGTGCCGGGCGCGTGGAGAAACGCTGCCAGTTGCCAGGGGCTTCTCTTATGGGTGAAACCTGTTGGGACGGAGCCCCCCCGGATCTTGCCGCAGGAGGACGATCCGAAGAGGCGCGGGGTTCAGTCCCGGGCGCGCGGCGGTTTGCTTCAGGCGCTGAGGCATTGCCTTGTGTCGCATTTGCTCCTCTGGTACCTCCGAAGCGTTGCCAACCTTCGGACGCACTTCGGGTCTGCGTGGCAGGGCCGGAAGCGGCAGAGCCGTTGCCAGGGCGCGCGGAATTGCCGGCCGAAGGTCGTGTTGCCGTAGTCGGCTGCGATCCCATTCCCGTCCTGCCGGTTGCACCTTCACTCTGCCTGCCCTCGCGCGCCATTGGTGAGCCGCTGTTTCGCAGCGCCTCCTGCACCCGGTTTGCCTGCTCGTTGAAAGAAGCATGCGTCGCGACTGACGACTGCCTGCTGCCGAAAAAGTGCGTTTCTGAATTGCGGCGGATCGTTGAAGGATTGGCGGCACGGTCCGAGGCCATCAGGCTCTGGTGCGTGGGAACCGCAGGCACACCTCCGGTCACCGAATGAGCGCCGCGGAAATCGTTTGCGGAAATTCCCGAAGCTCTGTGGCCCATGCCGCGGCCGAAATCTTCCGCATGGACCGAGGTCATGCCGTTTAAAATTCGCGGATCATGCTCGGCCCTTCCAAAATTCGAAAAGCGCTCATCGTAACGTCTTGCCAGCGGCCCGAATGCGCCCGGATGATCCCTATAGAAATTGCGGTCACGGAACCGGCCGTAGTCCGCGAAGGCAAATCGCGTTCCATATCTTCCATACCATGGGAAGAATGGATCGCATGGGCCTATCGGTAACCACCCGATCGAGCCGAATCCAAAACCGAAGCCGAAGGAAAAGCCATAGCTGCCGTGGCCGAAACCGAAAAACGAAACGTAGGCTGGTGCCCATATCGGCCGATAGTACCTCGGACCCGGCCACCAAACCCATGATGCGTTCCACTGGAACCAGCGCCCATAGTGGTACGGCGCCCATCCCCAAGGCTCATAGGAGACCCAAGTCCAACCATAGTAAGGCTCCCAAACCCAATTACCGGCTCGATACGGCGCCCAGTCGGCCGCAACTGCAGGACACCACGCCCATCCATAGTCGGGAATATAAATCCAATTCCCGTAAGCATCCAGATCGCTGGCGCCAGTATAGTATCTGTCCACGCGGGCCCAACTGTTCGCGCCGGCAATTTCTTTATCGCGGTCTTCGTTGAAGCGATCCCACTGGTCTTTGGAAGGAGCACTTGAAGTCAGGTACCGAGCATCGGCCTCCGTACCCTTGATAGTGATCATCTGGCCTTTGTGGACACGCGTGCTGCCTTGTGTCGTGGAGAGGTCCGCTTCTCCATTTCGGATTATCACTACTGTTTCACCCGATGGGTTCAGTTGAATACGAAGCTCGCTTTCCTCGAGCGGCCGAATCGCAACATTGGGCGTATCGATTTCCGCGCCCGTTTCGTTGCCTTTGAAGGTCGTGTAAAACGCCAAACCCTGCGCCATCTGAATCTGAACACGCGTGCGATCCAGAGCGGCGATATTCGCTTGAGACAGGCTGGAGAGCCGTAGAATGTTTGAGTGATCGAGCTGTAACTCCACATGCGAGTTTTGACCTGTAGAAACCCTGTCCCCCGTCACAAGAGGCGCATTCAGCGTCGCAGCTACCCAATCTCCCGAATCGCCCCGCTGATAGGAAACGTCACCGCGAATCATGCTGACGCGGGCAACGCCCTGTTGCGCCTGGTCCTCCGAAGCCGTTGGGCCGGCGTCCTGTCCGTTTGCCAACCCTACGGCAAAAGTCAAAGAGAGCGCCAATCCGAGAACCGCCAAACACCGCTTCATAACCCACCTCGCTTCAAGCTTCAGAGTCCAGCCAGATCAAGCTGATCTGGAACCTGCAAAAATGAGTTGCAATGATCGTACCAGAGTTGAGCGAAGAGCGTAATTTAAGTTAGCTGTTTATAATCAATTAGTTAGACGAGGGCTCATTCCGTGGCGCCATTCTCTGTCTCGTTTACGTGTGGTTGCTTTCGGCCACCTGTGGTGGCTTTCGGCCAAAAAGAATCATCACCCAGTGAAGCGCTGAAAGGCCTCAGCAGCAGAACGGAGTATCGACGATTGCGTAATGAAGCGCTGGAAGCGCGGTGCAGCCCAGGGTGGAGGACGCGAAGCGGCCGGAACCCTGGGTCAGCATTGCGATTCATGTGAGGCCTGCATGGCCGATGCAGGTTTTCTGTGCCGCTCCTTCAGAGCTCTATCTATTCGCACACTCCTGACCCAGGGTTCCAGAGCCCGCTTCGCGCGCTCTTCCACCCTCTCTACTGTATCGTCCCTTCGGGACTTTGGCCGCTGCGAATCCCCAAGATTCAGCCAACATGCACATAACAAGCAAATTCTGCGAACCACAATTCGGACGAGGTTGACTCGGAGCTATGATGCATCGTCCCTTTAGGACTTTGGCCGCTGCGGATTCGTCAGAATCAGCCAGTATGCGAATGAATCCTTAATTCCGCGAATCTGATTTGGGCATGAGAGGGCTTGAGCTCGCACATTCTTATTTTCAGCGCGTGTGCGAGCTCAAGCTCACACCAACTCGAGAGAGCTTATGTTCGGGCAGGTTGGTGATCCTGGGGCTAATTATGCCGTTCGTCAGCTAAATCGAAAGCACTGGGCCTGAGTACTCCCATGTGCGTAGCACGGGAGTAAATCATTCCTTTTCGTCGGAGTCATCGGCGACGCCGATTTTGGAGAGTCGATAGCGCAGGGCGTTCCGTGAAAGCCCCAGCAACCGCGCGGCCTGACTCTTATTTCCGTCCGAGCGGCGCAGGGCTTCCCGGATCATTTCGTCCTCCCACTGGTCCAGCGTCACCCCGGGCGGCAAAAAGCCCGATTCAACGCCATTGATCCTTGCCGGCTCCGTGTCCAGGTGAATATCGCCGACTTCGATCCACGATCCTCCGGCGAACGTTGCCGCACGCTCGACGATGTTTTCCAGTTCGCGCACGTTGCCGGGCCAGTGAAAATTCTTCAGTAGCTGCATTGCCTGCGGCGTGAGGCCGCGGATCTCTTTTCCGCTTTCCTTTCGGTATTTTGAAAGGATGTGCTCTACAAGATCGGGAATGTCCTCTTTGTGTTCCCGCAACGGAGGAAGGTTTATCGGCACGACGTTGAGCCGGTAGTAAAGATCTTCGCGAAATGTTCCTTCTTCGAGGGCCGCGCGGAGGTCGCGGTTGGTGGCCGCGATCAGCCGCACATCGACTTTGATCGTTCGTGTCCCGCCCAAGCGCTCGAATTCACGTTCCTGCAATACCCGGAGGAGTTTGGACTGCATGGCTTGCGGGACGTCGCCGATCTCGTCCAGGAAAAGCGAACCCTTATCCGCCAGCTCGAATTTTCCCGGCTTGCTGGCCGTGGCGCTCGTGAAGGCTCCTTTTTCATAGCCGAACAGCTCGCTTTCCAGCAGGTTCTCCGGGATGGCCGTACAGTTGATCTTGATGAACGGACCGGAAGCCCGGCGGGAGCGCTGATGAATCGCCCGCGCGATCAGCTCCTTGCCCACGCCGCTTTCGCCCCCGACCAGAATCGTGGAATTGGTCGGCGCCACACGCTCGACGGTCGCCAGTATTTCCTGCATTTTCGCGCTGCGCGCGACAATATTCGGATACTGATAGCGATGACCGAGCTCCTCGCGCAGCGACACGTTTTCGGCGCGCAGCCTGCGAACGTCCAGTTCCTTGCGAACGATCAGCCGGATCTCGTCCAGCGAGAAAGGCTTCACGACATAGTCGCTGGCGCCGCGTTTCATCGCCTCGACGGCCGTTTCCACGCTGCCATAGGCCGTCATCATCACGATGGGAATTTCGGCGTTGGCACGACGAAGGGCTTGCAGGAACTCCATGCCGTCCATCCCGGGAAGCTTGATGTCGCAGAGAACCAGGTCCATGCCTTCCCTGTCCAGGATTTTCAGCCCCGCCTCGGCGTCGCCGGCGGAGTGGATGGTCCAGCCTTCCTCGCCCAGATTCAGTTCGAGCAGGCGCCGCATCTTCGGTTCGTCTTCGATAATCAGGACATTCGCCATGACAACGATTCCTTCTCAGGGTGTTCGCGCTGGGGCGACGACTTCAGAAGCCGTCGCGCTTGGCAGGAAGACATGGAAACATGCGCCGGATCCGGGATTGCATTCCACGCGGATCAATCCGTTGTGTCCGTCCACAATTTTCGACACTAAGGAGAGACCTAGACCCACGCCGGTTTTTTTCGTGGTGAAAAAGGGATTGAAGATCTGCTGGCACAGATCGGGCGGGATGCCTGGACCCGTATCGCAGAAGGTAACTTCTACGCCCGGACTGCCGCTGCGTTGCGCCGGCGCGATTTCGACGCGCAGTTTCCCGCCGTTCGGTTGCATGGCTTCAAAGGCGTTCATTGCGAGGTTTTGAAATACCTGCTCGCAGAGGCTTTCGTCCATCGGCACCAGGGGCACGTCGGGAGCATACGAGCGCTCGATGATCACGTTTGCCTGCGGGTGCAGCGCGGTTACCGTCCCAAGCCCGCGATCCACGACTTCGCGGATATCCGCGGGTGCGCGGGTCAGCGCCAGAGGGCGGGCGAAATCGAGAAACCGCGCCACCAGCCCATTCAGCCGATTCACTTCGCTCAGGATGTAACCGGCCAGTTCGCTCGCCAGCGGATTGCTCTGCCCGATCTTCTGCGTAAGCATTTCCGCGGAACCCTTGATAACCCCCAGCGGATTGCGGATCTCATGCGCCAATCCTGCGGACATTTGTCCGAGCGCCGCAAGCCGCTCCGATCGCCGGGCTTCTTCCTGCGCTTGCGCGAGGCGTTTGTTGGTTTCGGCCATCTGTTCCGCCAGCGCCCGGTATTCCGCCGCTCGCCGCCGCGTTTCCACCGCGAAGCGGTTCACAATCATGGCGGCCAGGAATAGGAAAAGAATGCGCGTGGCCAGTTCGGCCGTTCCTTCTCCCGTAATCGCATATTCCTGCAGCGCGGGGATCAGATTCGAACAATAGGCCGCCGATGCAAGGCCGGTCCAGAACAGCGTTACGACCGGGCCGAAATAGCTGGCTGCGGTGACAACCGGCACGAAGTAGATCGGCCAGTATGGGCTGTTAATAGCCATTTCGCCCGTGAAGTTGAGAAGCAGCGTGGAGAGCAAGATCTTAAGCAGCACGACAAAGACGAGCTGCGAGCGCCCCAGCCGGTCCGCCAGCCTGCCTTCCAGCAATTGTACGACGGCGATGGTGACGAGGGTGATCTGCTTGGGAATTCCGCGGATCGGGGGAAGGATGGCGAGTCCCGCCAAAAACAGGAGAAACAGTATTTCGGTCCAGTTGACCGGTCCCCGCCACCGGGGTGCTGCCTGTTCCTGGCGCATCGCGTCCAGGGCGCGGAGATCCGCCTGGGGCGTATAGGAAGTTTGGATATGCTCTTCCCTTCGCCCATCCACCTTGCGACCACTTCTGAATCCCAAAAGGCGCATCACCGGAACTCCGCATTACGTATTCAAAGACGAAAACGCCTCACATCAGAATTTTACTGCGCCAACGGACAAAGGGAACCAAAAAGGTTGCAGGCATAAATCCCGGCATCCGGATTTCCCTCTGTTGCGTTCCCGTTGTGAGTCGCAAAGCCGGGCGCGGTTTTTAGGACCTGTAAATGAATAAAGGGTACATTTATTCCTTTGCAGGTCCTTACCAGAGGCGAATCCGGTCCTTCGGCGCAAGGTAGAGCGCCTCCCCCGGCTTTACCTGGAATGCGTCGTACCAGGAATCCAGGTTGCGCACCGTGTCGCCCCGATATTCCGCCGGCGCATGGCCGTCCAGCACGATCAGCTGCCGAAGCAGCTGTTCGCGGAATTTCGTCCGCCAGCTCTGCGCAAAGCTGATGAAGAATTGCTGATCGCCGGTCAAATTCTGACGCATCGCCGCGGGCTTTCCCCCGAGTGAGAGGCGATAGGCATCATAGGCGACGGCCAGCCCGGCCACATCGGCGATATTCTCGCTCAGCGTCTGCTTCCCATTGACTGCCAAGTCGGGAAATGGACGATAGGCGTTGAATTGCTCTACCAGTCGCGCGGAAGCGGCTTTGAAATGCTGATAGTCTGCCGGCGTCCACCAATTCAGCAAGCGTCCCGTGGCGTCGAATTGGCAGCCCTGGTCATCGAAGCTGTGGCTGATCTCATGCCCGATCACGGCGCCGATCGCCCCGTAGTTATTCGCGGCGTCCGCCCGGGGATCGAAATAAGGAGGCTGCAAAATGGCGGCGGGGAAATTCAGCGCGTTCTGAATGGGCAGATTAACCGCATTGACGGTTTGCGGCGTCATCCACCATTCCGAGCGGTTCACCGGTTGACCCAGTTTGGCAAGTTCCTGCCGGTAATAATAGAGTTCTGCCTGAATGGAGTTCTGGAGGGCCTTCCCAAGGGAAATCTCAAGGCTCGAGTAATCGCGCCATTGATCGGGATATCCGACTCCTACTTTCAGTGTTGCGAGTTTTTCCTTCGCCTTCGCTTTTGTCGCCGGCGACATCCATGCCAGGGAATCGATGCGGCGGCCAAATGCTTTCACGAGATCGGCCACCATTGCTTCCGCCTTGGCTTTGGCTTCGGCTGGAAAATATTTCTTCACATAAATCTGTCCAACCGCATCGCCCAACGCTCCATTGCAGGAACTGACTGCCCGCTTCCAGCGTTCTCTGAGTTGGGGCGTTCCGCTCAGAAACTTGCCGTAAAAGTTGAACCCCTCGTCGACCAGGGCCTTCGGCAGAAGCGAAGACCATTCATCAACCGTCTGGTACGCCAGGTAGTTCTTCCAGGCTTCCAGCGGCTCGCCGGCAGCCAGGGCCGATTCTCCGACGATGGCTCCCGGCTGCCAAACCATGAATAGACTCTGGCCTTCAAGCCCGGCGGCCCGGAAGAAGGCATCCCAATCCATTCCCGGTGCCTTTTGTTTGAAGTCGGTCGCCCGCCAGGGATTGTTCGCCTTCTGGATGTCTTCCGAATCCGTGCGGGTGGCGTGGGTTTTGGCGATTTTGGTTTCCAGAGCAAAAATGCTTTCCGCCTTCTTTTCATTCATGCCGGCCAACCGCAGAACGGCGGCAATATGCGCCTTGTATTTTCCGCGGATCTCCTCCATGCGGGGAGACTGATCCAGGTAGTAGTCGCGGTCGGGCAGGCCGAGGCCGCCCTGTAAGAGGTACGGAACATTCCGCTCAGGGCTATTGAAATCCTGCGCTACCCAGGCGCCGAATACGTGTGACGTATGGAAATTGGTACTATTGAGGGGATCGACGTCGGCCCGAATTGTCTGTCCAAGGAATGCCGCGAGGCCGCGCCGGTCCGATATCTTTGCAATTTGATCCAGCCGGTCGCGGATCGCGCTGAGTCCAGCGGCTTCAATCGCGGCCTCATCCATGTATGCCGCGTAATAATCTCCAATCTTGCGCTCGATCGAGCCCGCCGCGGCGGTGCTTTTGGCGGCTTCTTCGAGCAGTCCGCGCGTCCGCACAGTCACCTCTTCCGACATCGCTTCGTCCAATCCAAAGCTGGAGCGATCGGCAGGAATTTCGGTTTTCTTTATCCAGCCACCGTTGGCGTAGGCATAGAAATTGTCGCCGGGTTTGATCGATCGATCCATGCCGCTCAAATCGACGCCGCCCGCGGCGGGAGAAACGGGGACCGTCTCCTTCCCGGATTGACGGGGACCCGAACAGGAAACCGCGATGGCCAGGACAGCCAGAATCGTCACTACAAGAGCCGATGGCAATCTGAACGAAGACATGATTCCTCCAAAAGTAACTTTCTGAATTCACCGGCGTTTGGAATCGCAGAAAATTTCTAAAACCGGACTCGCTGCCGGAAAATGCGAACCACGGACATCATCGTCCCCGGAATACGGCTTTGCGTTTTTCCAGGAAAGATTTCACTCCTTCTGCGGCATCGTTGCTTTGCATCACAGGAATAAGCCCGGCAAACATCCGCTTCACCGCGGCGTCGCGGTTTTCCATTTCAGCCGCATGCGTGCATTGTAGCAATCCCTGAACTCCCAGGGGCGCACAATCCGTAATCTTACGCGCATACTCCATGGCTTTGGCAAACTGTTCCCCGGGGTCCACAACGTCCTGCACCATTCCCCAGCGGCAGGCATCCTCCGCACTCCAGCGCTCGCCGGTCAGCATCACGCGGTGAGCATTGCCCCAGCCGATTTCCTGGTGCAAACGCAGGGGAGCGCCCGCGCAGGGATATAAACCGCGCAGCACCTCCAGCATTTGAAATTGAGTGTCCCGGGCAGCGACGCGAATTTCACAATTCAGCAGAATTTCCACGCCCCAGGTAAAGCAGTAACCCTGCACGGCAATGATCAGCGGCTTTTTGTGGCGTTCGCCGGTCAGGCCGTAAGGATCGATCTCATCCGGTTGAACGGGAAATGGAACGCCGCTGCCCAGAATAGGAGCCCAGAGATTCAGTTCAACGCCGGATGTGAAATGCTTTCCCTCGGCATGCAGCACAGCAACGCGCAAATCTGCATCATTATTTAGATCGGCCAGCGCCCTGCCCAGAGCGTGAAACATATCGGGAGACAACGCATTGAGTTTTTCCGGGCGGTTGAGTTTGATGAGCAGTACATGCCCTTCACGGCTGACCTGGACGTGTTCCACGGGACCCTCCTTTGCGCAGTGTTCCCATTGTTGCAGCGCATGCTATAGCACGTCTTCAACAAAAAACGCAAAAGAGATATTCAATTCCCCGAAAACCCTTTATCCAGTCGAGTGCCGAAAGCGCGGTGCCGCATAGTTTTTGCGCCCGGAGGGCGCCCTCGGAGTACGGCAGCTTGCTGCCGCTTTAAAGAACAGATTGTGAGGACGGCTCTGGAGAGACTGGCTCAAAACTCAGCGATGACCGACTTGCGAGGATTGAGGCGCGAAGCGTCGACAGAGTAATAGCCCCGGCCGTGAGGCCGGGGTAAGGATTACGAAATTAGAAAGCCCTGAAGGGGCGACACTAAAGCCAATTCACAGAATAAATTGTGCCGCCCCTTCGGGGCTAAACATTTGTTTTCGCTCAACCCCGGGCTCACGCCCGGGGCTATTCTCTGACGGTCCTTCGGACCTGGAAAAAAACAGATGGAAATAAGTCTTGAGTTTTGAGACAGTCTCTGGAGAGCCGCCCTCACAGATCATCTGCAAAAAGCGCAAGCAAGCTTGCGCACTTCGAAAGATTTGCAATCGAAAACTCTGCATGGCCAGCATTACAGGTTTTCGGCCGCCTTTACCGTCCAGAAGTCATCCGAGAGATAGCGGTCGGCCAGATATGCATAAGGCATCATGAAATACCCCTGGAGGCCCCAGTCTTTGCCCCAGGAATTGCGCACGATAAAGCGCTGATTCGCATCGCAATATCCTACGGCGAGAACGGCGTGGCCGCCCAACTGCCTTTCGGTTGATGTGGGCATCGGCACGATGCCCGTGCGGGCCACTTCCTCCGACTCGAAGCTTTCGTACACGGCAAAACCGAATACAAATGGAAACCCTTCGGCAAGACATGCACGCATCTCATTCACAGTCAGGATGCGTTGATACGACAGGGCCTGATAATTGAGCGCTTCCCGGTAACAGGGTGCCGGAGGTTTGTCCGCAAATTTTGCAATTTTGTACGGCCAGTTCTTTTCCAGGCACACGCCTTGCTTCACAAGCGTTTTGATTCCGTCGCGCAGCATCGCGCCGGAATCCTCATTCACGGAATGCTCGATGACGCGCTCGTTATAGTAGACAAAAAGCCGGCTCAAATCGACAAATGGAATCCCGTGAACAACCTCGAGGTATTCCAGCATGCCCACGAGGGCGTTTGCGGTGCAGCTTCCCAGCCGTCCCTGGTTTTCCATCGGCGAACAATGCGCCCGTAGATCCACATCCCGCGGAAGCTTCTGGGAAATCCGATGGACGGCGCCATACAGGATATCGCGATGGTCGGGCAAATCGGGGATCCAGCCATACCGCGCAATCGCTCTGACAGAAATGGGGCTTTTCTTGAGTTTTCGTGGAGACATACGCAGTCCTTTCCTTGTTTTAGTTTCGACCTGCATGCCGCAAAAAACTCCGGCTGTGGCTCTGACCGGTATAGCGACATCCGAAGGAAGAATTTGCAGAGAATTCGCGTGCATCGTTATACTGTTCCCATCTAATATCAATGCACTGGTTGCAGAAGATAACCTGGAAAGGAAAAGTTGCGGGCGACGAGATCAAGTTCACCCGCCAGGCGGAGGGCGGTAACGCGGAAGAAATCATCGCCAAGAAAGTAAAGTAGGAGGAGAAACTGTGGCGCAAACAAAAAGCAGCGACATAGGGGTTGAGTGCCCTTGTTGCGGGGCGAAGTTGTTAATCGATGCGAAATTGCAGAAGGTGCTGAGCTTCACTCCACCTCCTCCAAAGCGCAGCGCTCTTGATCTCGATCAGGCGGCAGCTCTTTTAAAGGAACAGGCGGCACGCAGAGAGGCTATCTTCAAGCAAAGCTCCGAGGACGTGAAAATCCAGTCCCAGCTGCTCGAGCGCAAATTTGAAGCCGCACTCGAAAAAAGCAAAGATGAGCCGGTGAAAAAGCCCACGAGGGATATCGATCTGGATTAGCAATCGCTGCGTATCTCAATACCCCAATAAATCGGGGTCGGAATCGGTATCGGGGTCGAATCATTCAGTCCCGATTGTGAATGGACTACCGATATCGAATCCCGACCCCGATTCCGACCCCGACCCCCGACTCCGAAAGACAGAAACAACATTACAGTTTTGATCCTTTTCTGGCATAATTTCGCCAGTCGATTAAGGGGGAGGGTACTGTGGGCAACTCTGACCGTGGCGATATTCAAATTGCCATTCATCTTTGTAAGGGGTGCGCCCTTTGCATTTCGGCATGTCCGGCAGGCGTCCTGTCTCAAGGCAAAACCCTGAACCGCCAGGGTTATTTCGCGGTCTCCTATAGCGGTTCCGGCTGCACCGGATGCGGCATCTGTTTTTATGTCTGCCCGGAACCGGGCGCAATTACAGTCCGGATCCGTAAAGAGCACAAGAACAAACCCGCTGCCTGACGCGGCCCGGTTATGCCCGCTTTTCATCGACTAGAGATTTTAGGCTCTTGTGAATCGATCCTGGCTGCGCAAGTGATATAGAGCTCATTATCCAAACTGAACCTGGACATCTATTTCGGAGTGATACCGGATAGTGGGCAGTCTTCATATATTCGATATTGGGGAGGCGATGCATGCGCCAGTTGGTCAAGGGGAATGAAGCGATCGTACGAGGAGCGATTGCCGCGGGATGCAAGGCATTCTTCGGCTATCCGATCACTCCGGCGAGCGAAATTGCGGAAGCCGCATCGTTGCTGTTGCCTGAATCGGGGGGCATTTTCATCCCGGCCGAGAGTGAGATCTCAGCGGTTCAAATGGTTTATGGCGCCGCATCCGCCGGCGTGCGGTCCATGACGGCCTCTTCGGGTCCGGGCATCAGCCTGATGCAGGAAGGAGTTTCTTACCTGGCAGGAGCGGAGCTTCCCGGAGTTATCGTGGACATCATGCGTGCCGGGCCCGGGCTCGGAAACCTTGGAGTGGAACAGGGCGACTACCTTCAATTGACCAAAGGTGGCGGGCACGGCAATTACCGGACTCCCGTTTTTGCGCCGAACAGCGTTCAGGAAATGTGCGACCTGACGATTCACGCCTTCGAAGTGGCCGACCGCTATCGTAATCCCGTATACGTCCTGGCGGACGGCGCCCTGGGCCAGATGATGGAACCGATCGAAATACCGCCGCCGGTGGAAAACGAACCAGAAAAACCATGGGCCGTTGCAGGAACCGCCGCCACGCGCCTAAATCTGATTACTTCCATATTCCTGGAACACGAGAAGCAGGAAATTCTCATAACCAGGCTGGAGCAGAAGTACCGGGAGATCGAAGACAAAGAACTTATGTGGGAAGAAATTCAGACGGAAGACGCGGAGCTCCTGATTGTCGCGTATGGCATCAGCAGCCGGATCGCACGCGCAGCGGTCGAAATGGCACGTGCCGAGGGCGTCCGCGTCGGGCTTTTGCGTCCCATCAGCCTGTTCCCCTTCCCCGCGAAGCGCCTGCGCCAGCTGGCAGGGAAAGCCTATTGCGTGCTGGTCCTGGAACTCAGCAGCGGCCAGCTGATCGAGGATGTCCGCCTATCGGTGAGCGGCATCACCCCGATCGAGCTCCTTCGGCGCACCGGAGGAATGATGCCGACAGCCGAGGATGTGGTTCGAGCCATTAAGAAATTGGAGAAAGAGTGTGTGGGAAATAAAGCATAGCAAGTCTCCGTCTTTTTACGACCGCTATGAGCGCAAGGGCGGCGATACTGAAATCACCCATTATTGCCCCGGATGCGGCCATGGGGTCCTGCACAAACTGATTGCCGAGGCGATCGACGATCTCGGCATCCAGGATCGGGCGATCCTCGTCGGTCCGGTCGGATGTTCCATCTTCATGTATTACTACATGGATGTCGGCAACATCTCGGCGTCCCACGGGAGAGCCCCTGCGGTGGCGACCGGGGTCAAGCGCGTGCGCCCCGACGCGATCGTCTTCTGCTACCAGGGAGATGGCGACCTTGCTGCGATCGGCGGAAACGAAATCCTGCATGCGGCCAATCGCGGAGAAAATATCACCGTCTTTTTCATCAACAACGGCATCTACGGCATGACCGGCGGGCAGATGGCCCCGACGACGCCGCTGGGACAGAAAACCACCACCTCTCCCCGCGGGCGCGCGTTCGAAGTTGAAGGGCCTCCGATGCGTGTTTGCGAGCTTCTCGCGACTCTGGACGGGCCGGCCTATATCGAGCGCGTTGCCTTAACCGACGCCAAAAACCACATGCGGGCACGAAAGGCTATTCGAAAGGCATTTCAGAATCAGATTGAGGGCCGCGGATTCTCTTTCGTGGAAATACTTTCGGCCTGCCCCAGCGGATGGAAGGTTTCGCCTCGGGAGGCCATCCAGTGGGTGGAACAAAACATGATTCCTATTTTCCCGCTGAAAGTATTCAAGGATCGCGAGGAAAAACCCGCCGCGCACCCTGCCCCTTCCCTGGCAAGGGCGGCAGCAAAGCCGGGCGCTTCACCGGAACCGAAAATCGACGCGACCCTTGCCGGGGGCTCTGTCGCCCGCGGGGAGCTCAGCGAAGTCGCCTTAACGTTGAGCGGATTCGGCGGCCAGGGCGTTCTCTTCGCGGGCCTGGCACTGGCCGAAGGAGCGTTAAAAGAAAATCTGCAGGTTTCCTGGATTCCATCCTATGGACCCGAAATGCGCGGCGGCACCGCGCATTGCCATGTCCGCATTTCCCTCCATCCCATCGCTTCCCCGTGGATCAGTCATGCCGGCAGCCTGATGGCATTCAACCAGCCCTCGATCGAAAAATTCGCGCATGAAGTACTCCCCGGTGGCCTGATCCTGGTCAATTCTTCAATGGTCGATAACGCCTCCGACCGCACGGATGTCCAGATAGTGCGCGTTCCCGCCTATGAAGCGGCGATGAATATCGGGAATGTTAAGGCTGCAAACATGATCATGCTGGGAGCTTTTGTGGAAGTGACTCGCGCGGTTGACGAGGAATCGATCTTGTCCGCATTTGTAGAACACGGAATAAAGCCGGAAATGTTAAAGAACAACCGCGAGGCAATCGAAACCGGCCGCCGCCTCGTCAGCGGCACACGGCTGACCAGCAAACTCGCATAGGACGAGCCTGTCCCACGGTTGAAATTCCTTGGAGCCTTGAAGAGGCGGTAGAGAGTAGGCCCGACCGTCAGGTCGGGATAGGCATTTTGTTTTAAATGAGCGCCGAAGGTGCGACACTTGCTGTATCGCGCCTTCGGCGCTCGTTTTATTTTATGCTTCTATCCCGCTGACGGTTGGGCCTAATCTTTACCGGTCCTTCGGACCTCAACCTCCAGTTCCACGTTCCTATAACAAAAAGTGTGCGGCATTGGCCGTCTCGGCGGCACACAAGTCGCAGAGGCTGCAACTTTGGATGTAGGCCTTATTTCGGGATCCGGGCTTCTGTTCTGCATGGCATTACGCCGTCTCGTTGCCGGTTGCCGATAAATTTGCTCCGCAGGAGCCACAGAATTGATATCCCTGTTGTATCATGGCTCCGCAGGCAGAGCATCTCCGCCTGAACGGGCGGCCGCAGTGGGGGCAAAAAACCATTCGCGGCGCTATCTTTGCCTGGCAGCCGGGACATTCCATCAAGAGCGGTCTGCGAATGACCAGATAAATGATGATGCCCAACAGATTGGGCGTAAAAATGGCGATCAATGTCCACAGCCATTGGTTCATGCCGCGCTGACCGGCATCGTGATAGATATAAAACCATGCGCCGACCATTGCGGTGAGAAATAGAAGCGCCATGGTGGATGCAGAGCAGAGAACTCCAAGAACGGCCACATGCCGGTCATGGGGTGATGCAAAGATGAGCACTCTATTCATGTAATCCCAGACGAAGTAGCTCCACAACAGAACCAGGCTCACGATAAAAAACACCACCAATCCCTTGACGGGAACCTTGTTGTCGATCAGCTTGTTCACCATGACTCCTCCCTTATGAGATCGAGATACGAATAAGAATCAATTCATGACGGTCGCCGACGGACTCACCGCCGAGCCCGTACATCTTCTTCATTGCCAAAACGGATGTAGCCCATTTCAAACAGCGAAACGGCAGAAGCGATTGTTACAAGCAATCCGCCCGCCAGCAGGGTTCCCAAAGCAGCTCCGCAAGCTGCCGCTGTCGACGATGTGCAATATGAGTAAACTTTTGCCAGCAGGCAGACTGGAATCACGAAATAGAGTGACAGGCTCAACAAAGCCCCGAGTACCAACGCCGGCATCCATTCGAGCCTGAAAGCCTGATCTCTGCCCGCCAGGCGCCGGAGAGTTTTTGCACGCAGGAAAGACGAATAGAGCAATTCGTGCGGGGATGCGGACCGCACGGCACTCAGGCTTTTCCAGTAGCGCGAACACGAATCGCAGCATCCCATGTGTCGAAGCAAATCCGATGGAAGATTCGCCTTTTCTCCCTCAGAGAGGAAGATTTCCAGGAGAGTTTCTCTCTCCTGGCAGCAAGGAGTTTTCCCTATCACCATGTTTTTCTTCCTCCGTCATTTTGCCGGCCAAAAAATCCAATCCCCGCTTGAGACGGCTTTTTACGGTTCCGAGAGGCAGCCGGCACAATTCGGCGATTTCCTCATAGGAATGATCCTGGAAAAACCGCAGGCACAGCACCTCGCGATATTCCGGTGACAGCGACCCTAAAAGGCGCTGTACGGTTTCTTGTGCCACCACTTGACGGCCGAAATCGGTCGAATCCGCGATTTCCATGGGCCGTTCCCCGGATTCCGGAGACTGCCCGCTGTCTAATGACCACCATCGTCTCTTCCTGCGAAACGAGTCATAGGCAACGTTGCGCGCAATCCGAAATAGCCACGGCCTGAAGCTCATCTCCTTGTTGAACTGGTGGATCTTTTCCATCACTCTCACCCAGCTGTCCTGGAAGACATCCTCGGCCGCTTCGCGTGTGCCCACTATGGAATAGATGTAGCGCATCAGCGTCTCGCCATGGAGGTCCATCAATGCCCCCGCGGCATCGGTATTGCCCTGTTTCAATTGCGAAATCAGCTGCCGCTCATCCGAGCCGATGGTCATCGCATCCTCATTAATTCCGCATCGTCACTGGGTCTACGCCCCATCCTGAAGAGAAGTTCCCGCCAATCAAGAAAAATCGGTACGATAAGTACTGGTATTCATAATTGCGATGGCCTATGCGCCGAGCCTGGTGGCCTCGGCTGCTAGTGTCCCGTCCAATACCGCATGGTTTTTACGCCCGGAGGCATGCATACATATATCCGAAGCGCCAGCGGCGCGGGGCAGCAGAGCCCAGCGTTCCGGCCGCTCCGCGTCCTCCATCCTGGGTTTTATTGCATCGCGCTTTCAGCGCTAAAAAACCCTGGCTTGAGGCGCTTAAACAAAAAATAGCCTTTGGCCACGCCCTTTCTTTGCTCTAGAATAACAGGTTCGCCTGAACACAGGTGCAGGCATTTCCGACAGCTGACATTTAAAGACCGGAAGGACAGGTTTCTAGAACTAATATTGGTGGAAGTTTGCAGGGCAGCACAAAAGAGGCATCTTTTCCTGCCGCAACTCCTCGTTTCTTAATAACTCTGTATTTACAGCGGTGAGACATGACTAGACGGATGGTTACCATTGACGGCAACGAGGCTGCCGCGTACGTAGCCTACAATACCAATGAAGTGATCGCGATCTACCCGATCACGCCTTCTTCCCCTATGGGAGAGTGGGCCGATGCGTGGGCGGCCGAGCGGGTGAAGAACATCTGGGGGATGATCCCTTCGGTGACCGAGATGCAGAGCGAAGGCGGCGCCGCCGGTGCGGTTCACGGAGCGCTGCAGGCTGGCGCCCTGACAACGACCTTCACCGCATCCCAGGGCCTCCTGCTGATGATCCCCAATATGTTCAAGATCGCGGGCGAGCTGACAGCAACCGTCTTCAACGTCACAGCCCGAACGATCGCGACTCACGCGCTGTCAATTTACGGCGACCACGGCGACGTCATGGCCGTCCGGTCCACCGGATGGGGCATGCTGGTATCGAATTCGGTCCAGGAGGTCATGGACTTTGCCCTGATCGCCCAGGCATCGACGCTGGAGGCGCGCGTTCCGTTTGTGCACTTCTTCGATGGCTTCCGCACATCTCACGAAGTCATGAAAATCGAGCAGCTCACCCTGGACGACATGCGGCAGATGGTCGACGACAATCTGGTACGGGCGCACCGCATGCGCCGGCTGTCTCCGGACCATCCCGTACTGAGAGGCTCTGCCCAGAATCCCGACGTCTTTTTCCAGGCCAGGGAAGCCTGCAATCCCTTCTACCTCGCTACTCCTGAAATCGTGCAGAAAGCCATGGACAAGTTCGCGAAAATCGTCGGAAGGCAATACCGCCTCTTCGACTACTTCGGCGCGCCGGATGCAGAGCGCGTCATCGTGCTGATGGGGTCCGGGGCTGAAGCCACGCAGGAAACCGTGGAGTATCTCATGGGACGGGACGAAAAGGTCGGCCTCGTCAAGGTTCACCTGTACCGGCCATTCTCCGGCGAATCCCTGATCAAGGCGCTGCCGACAACTACGCGTTCCATCGCCGTGCTCGACCGTACGAAAGAGCCGGGAGCGAACGGCGAGCCGCTGTATAAAGATGTTGTCACGGCCGTGGCGGAGGCGTTCACTGCCGGAAAGCTGCCTTTCAAGAATTTCCCGAAGATTGTCGGCGGCCGCTATGGCCTTTCTTCAAAAGAATTCACCCCCGCTATGATCAACGGGGTGTACGAGGAATTGAAAAAGAGCAATCCGAAGAATTACTTCAGCGTCGGCATCAAAGACGACGTCACGAACAACTCCATCGAGTACGACCCCAACTTCGCGATGGGCGGGAAGGTGACCAGTTGTCTGTTCTATGGCCTCGGAGCCGACGGAACGGTTGGGGCAAACAAGAATTCGATCAAGATTATCGGCGAAGACACGCCCAATAACGCCCAGGGCTATTTCTCCTACGATTCCCGCAAGTCAGGCACCGTGACTGTTTCGCACCTGCGTTTCGGCGCCAAACCGATCCATTCCATTTACCTCGTGGACAAGGCTAATTTCATAGCGTGTCACCAGTTCGTATTCCTGGAACGGTACGACATGCTCAAAGATGCCGTTCAGGGAGCGACTTTTCTTTTGAACAGCCCCTTTGGTCCCGATGAAGTCTGGGACAAGATTCCGCGCACCGTTCAAAAGCAGATCATCGACAAAAGGATCCACTTCTACGTGATTGACGGCTACAAAGTCGCGAAGATGACCGGGATGGGCGCAAGGGTCAACACGATCATGCAGACCTGCTTCTTCGCCATCTCCGGCGTACTGCCCAGAGATGAGGCGATCGACGCCATCAAGCATTCCATCAAGAAATCGTATGGCGCCAAGGGAGAGGAAGTCGTCAAGAAAAACTACGAGGCCGTCGAGCAAACGCTTGCCAACCTGTTCGAAGTAAAGATTCCGGCGAATGCCAGCAGCAAGGTTGAAAGACCGCCGTCCGTACCGGTGGAGGCACCCGAGTTTGTGCAGAATTTCACCGCGCGAATCATTGCCGGCGAGGGAGACAGCCTGCCCGTGAGCGCGTTCCCAGTAGACGGGACGTTCCCGACCGGAACGGCGCAGTGGGAAAAGCGCAACATCGCGCTCGAGATTCCTTCCTGGGATCCCGACGTCTGTATCCAGTGCGGCAAATGCTCCATCTCCTGCCCGCATGCGACCATTCGCATCAAAGCCTATGATGCCAAACTGCTGGAAAAAGCGCCGCCGACCTTCAAGTCAATGGAGGCAAAGGGCGCAGGTTTCCAGCCGGGTATGCGCTACACGATTCAGGTCGCGCCGGAGGATTGCACCGGGTGTGCGCTATGCATCGATGTATGTCCGGCGCGGAATAAGAAGGTACCCCGCCGCAAAGCAATCAACATGGTATCGCAGCCCCCGATCCGAATGCAGGAACGGGAAAACTGGAAGTTCTTCCTGGATCTGCCCGAGTTTGACCGCCGCCTGGTGCGTCTGAGCAGCGTGAAGACCAACCAGCTTCTGCAGCCGCTCTTCGAATTCTCCGGGGCCTGCTCGGGCTGCGGAGAGACTCAATACATCAAGCTGGTGACGCAGCTGTTCGGAGATCGCAGTCTCATCGCCAATGCCACAGGATGCTCCTCCATTTACGGCGGTAATTTGCCGACGACTCCATATACGTTCAACAAAGAAGGCCGGGGCCCCGCGTGGAGCAATTCTCTCTTTGAAGACAATGCCGAGTTCGGCCTGGGGTTCCGTTTGACTGTCGACCAGCACACACAGCTTGCGCGAGCGCTGGTGAAAAAGCTTGCGCCCGAGATCGGCGATACTCTCGTCACAGGTCTGCTGGAAGCCGAACAGACGAACGAAGCCGGCATCTACGATCAGCGGGAAAGAGTGAAGACGCTGAAAGACCGGCTGAGCACGCTTCAATCGGAAGACGCCAGGAGCCTGATCAGCATTGCCGATTACCTGGTCAAGAAATGTGTCTGGATCGTCGGTGGGGACGGATGGGCATATGATATCGGCTACGGCGGACTGGATCATGTCCTGGCCTCCGGCCGCAATGTCAATATCCTGGTACTGGATTCTGAAGTTTATTCCAATACCGGCGGCCAGATGTCGAAGTCGACCCCACGCGCTGCAGTGGCAAAATTCGCGGCCGGCGGAAAACCTGCAGGCAAAAAAGACCTTGGGCTGCACGCCATCAACTATGGCACGGTTTTTGTTGCGACGGTCGCCCTGGGTGCAAACGACGCACAGACGATTCGCGCATTTCTCGACGCGGAATCCTATGACGGTCCCTCGATCATCATCGCCTATAGCCACTGCATCGCGCACGGAATCGACATGAGCCGCGCCATGCAGCAGCAGAAGGCCGCCGTAAACAGCGGACACTGGCTGCTGTACCGATACGACCCGCGCTTATCGGAACAGGGAAAGAATCCTCTTACTCTGGATTCCATGCCGCCTTCCATCCCGCTGAAGGATTACGCCTACGCCGAAACGCGATACAAGATGCTGACGCTGAGCAATCCTGAAGAAGCCAAGCGGCTGCTGGTCCTGGCTCAAAGCGATATCAAGGCGCGCCATCAGTTCTATCAACAGCTCGCCGGTCTGGACTACAGCAAAAACGGCGATCAATAATTAATTTTCGGAATCGAGATTTATGAAAAAAAAGACCTCTTTTTATTTGGCGATTGCGGTCCTGCTTTTGGGAACCCTGACTCTTCTTGCTGCCGCTGCGCCGCAGGACAACGCCCAGAGCGGCGATAAGAAAACCGTTGCTCAAAAGTGCCTCGCGTGCCACGGATCCTACGAAAAGCTCGCCGAAAAAACGGCCGATTTCAAAGCACCCAGCGGCGAGACCTCGACGCCTCACCGATATGTCCCGCATGACGATAAAACGGGCATACCGGAATGCATCGAATGTCATACTCCGCATCCCGTGCCGCTCCAGAACAAATCGGATGTGGTCAAGCCCGACAAAATCACCTTTTGCTATTCGAACTGCCATCACGCACAGAATCTGCAACCCTGCAAGAACTGTCATTAGTTGGTAGCCGCCAGTCGTTAGTCGCTAGCAGGCAGGTGGCCGCGCTGGGAGCCGCGTCCTCGGCTGATGCCGCATGGCTTTTGCGCCTGGAGGGCGATTTGAGGGCCGCGGCAGCGGCCGTCTGAGTGTAGCCGGGCCTTTCAAGGCCCGGAGTAGGGCGTTACAAAAAGAGTCCGTCGCGGTCAGCGACGGCTGAAATGAGACTGTCTCAAAACCCGGCGCCATCCCAAAATCGGAATCGTTGAGGCGCGAAGCGCCGGCAGAGAATAGGCCCGACTGTAAGGTCGGGATTAGGTTATCGCAATGACGGAGCGCCGAGGGCGCGGCACTGTTAACGTTTTATATACAATCTTTCCGGTTTCTTATTCCTTAGCCTCGTGTC
>DATJPG010000087.1:0-3009 GCA_035506515.1 Acidobacteriota bacterium | reverse complement strand
TTGCACGAGGATTATGCCCGCTGGCTAGAGGAGCTTGCGCCATTCGATCCCAGCCCCGACCGGTACCACCACAACCGAACGGGGGAGGTCAACGGGGACGCACATCAGAAGCGGCAGATCATGGGACGGGAAGTGGTTGTCGCCGTCACCAACGGATCGCTGGACTTCGGCCCGTGGGAACAGATTTTTTACGGTGAGTTCGACGGGAGGCGAAAGAAGAAGATCCTGATCAAAATCATCGGCGAATAAGAAAAATCGCGGACTGGTGAAGTCGCGCATCCATTATGCGCGATTGAGGTAAGCAGGCAATTCCTTCAATGCACCGTCCGGACCGATGGCGACGACATCCACTTCGCCGCTCACCAGCGGCTCGTCTTCTCCCCGCCGCCTGATTTGCTGCCGGAAAGTGATCCGGTACTCCGATGCGCGCTGCGTCGAAGTCCACACCTCGACTCTGTCGCCCAGGGAGGCGGGCCGCCGGAACTTCATGCGAATTTCGTAAACAACCAGCCTGCAATCCGGCCGCGCAACTTCATCCATCGGAACGCCGAGCGTTTCGAGAAACTCGCTCCGGCCACGCTCAAAATAGCGGAGGTAGTTGGCGTAGTAGACGATGCCTTGCGCATCCGTATCTTCAAGGTAAATGCGGAATTCCAGCACGTGATCTTTGGTTTGCATGATCCCCGATTTTATCTCATTTCGCCCCGCCGCAGAGCAAGAATGTTTGGCGTGCCCGATGCCATGCCTGTTTAAGCGAAATTCCCATTACGCCAAGACCAATAAACCCTAAGCGCGGTTTGTTCCTGCGTCGACCTCGCGATAAGGAGTCAGGAGGACGGCTGTCCCCCTGACTCCTGAATTCTGTATTCAGAATTCCTGCGAATTATTCCCAGCCATTCTCGATCCCGTACTCCGCCACATATCCGATAGCCTCAATCTCATAGATCTTGCCGTTCCGGATTTTGAAGATATGGGCGGCCGGCAGATTGAACTTGCCATAGGAATTTTTTCTTTCGGTAGTTCCCGGCACTCCCTTGATTTTCATTACCTTTGGCGTCCCGTTGTGGACAAACATGGAGTACGCGAAGACCAGCCCCATCTCTTTATCGACTGCGAAGACGCGCCGGCGATTGATATCCGTGATGTAACTCATGACGCCGGTGCTGAGTTGATCGCTGCAAGTCATCTTTCTGAACACAGAGAAATCGTCCTTCGCAGCCTCCTCAGGAGTCTGTGTCTGGTCGTTCGCGGAGATGCCGCCGTTTTCCCTGCGCTGGCATTCGTCGGCAAACGGGGCCACTTTCCCGTTGTCCTGGACGATGGCCTCATAATAGGAATTTGCTATCATCTGCATCTTCTCGTGCGAAACGCGTTCCAGCTTCGGCTCCCGCTCGAGCAGCGCCGGTCGGACCTTGGACATGTTGGGGTTCAGCGGCTTGTCGCCCGGCGGAACGACCAGGTGGTCGATCTCCGTGATTTTGCCGTTCACGACCTTTAGTCGCACGCTGACGATTGTCGGTTTCTTCTCGTTTTCAATGACGCCGATGAAGCCGATTTGGCCCTGATCGACATCGGCCGCATACACTTTGAAATTGGTCGGTCCGCCGGTCGCGGTCTTCCACAGCCCCATGCCGACAGGAGTTTTTTTCGTGTTTTCCACGAGCTTCGTGTCCTTTGCGAGCGGCACGAGAGAAGGATCGTGTTTCGGCAAGGCCGCAAGATACTGATCCATCATGTCGACCAGGCATTTACGAGTGCAGTTCCAGCCATTTCCCGCCTGGTATGGAACGCCAACGATGGCCATAGCCTCGATCTCATAGATCTTACCGTTTTTGATTTTATAAATGTGAGCCGCCGGAACGGTGAACTTGCCCCAATTGTTGGAACTCTCCGTAACGCCGGTGACGCCCTTGATCTTCAGCGGATTCGGTTCTCCGTCGTGATTGAACATGGAATAGGCCATCACCAATCCCATTTCCTCATCCACGGCAAACAGGCGCCGCTGGTTGATGTCGGTGATGTAGCCCATGATTCCGGTGCTGAGCTGCGGACCGCACTTCATGCGTCCGAACATCGCGGTGCTCCCGGGAGCCTGCTCGGCGTTCGGCGGGAGAGGATCCTGGTTGTTTGCGGAAGTCACGCCATTTTCGTGCCGCTGGCACTCGTCGGCGAAAGGAGCGGCATTGCCGTCACTCTGCTCGATCGCCTCGTAATACCCATTGGCCGCCCTTAGCATCTGTTCCCGCGGAACGCGCTCGGAGGCGATGAGTTTCGTAACCAGGCCAGGCCGGGGCTTCAGAAGACCGGCCGGAAGCGGCTCATTCAGCGGCGATACCATGTGGTCGATTTCGGTGATTTGGCCGTTCGCCAGTTTCAAACGGGCGCCGAGAAGCACGGGCTTCCCCTTGTCCTGCATAACGCCCATGAACCCTATTTGTCCCGCAACGGGATCGGCCACATAGATCTTGAATTCGGTGGGCCCGCCGGTTGCGGTTTCCCAAAGCCCCTTGCCGACAGGAGTATCTTTGAGGTTCTCCACCAGTTTCACGTCTTTTGCGATCGGCACGCCTGCCGGATTGTGTTTCACCACGGCTGCGAGATACTGGTCCATGAGTTTGACCATGCAGGCACGATCACATGTCCCTGCCGCGGAAGAGAAATTCACGGCCGCGAGGATAAAAAGAATGCCGAAAAAAACCGTTTTTATTTTCATGCGCTTGCTCCAATCGTAGGCTCTGACCTGGATTTGACACGAAATCGTGAAACGACGCCACGGAATCCACGGCACGGCCAAGGCCGCAACCAACATGTGAGGACGGGCCTCCGGAGACTGTCTCAAAACCCGGCGCCATCCCAAAATCGGAATCATTGAGGCGCGAAGCGCCGGCAGAGAATAGGCCCGACTGTAAGGTCGGGATTAGGTTATCGCAATGACGGAGCGCCGAGGGCGCGGCACTGTTAACGTTTTATATACAATCTTTCCGGTTTCTTATTCCTTAGCCTCGTGTC
>DATJPG010000086.1:0-22183 GCA_035506515.1 Acidobacteriota bacterium | reverse complement strand
CCGCCCGAGGGAACCTTCCCTAAGCGGCCTCAGTCCGAAATCAGTTACGACCTCAGATCTGCATAGATAGAGGTTTATCTATGCCTTGACGGTATCGCGCCCGGAGGGTGCCTTGCGGCAGATTGCTGCCGCTTTTGAAAACCCTGTGAGGACGGCTCTGGAGAGACTGTCTCTCCACTAAACATGGTTTAGTGACCCAAGCTATCGCGGCAAGGCGATGGACGCTCAAAACTCAAATCTTTGGACTCGTTCACGGTATTGCTGGGACCGGCGTCCTCGCCTAATGCCGCACAGTTTTTGTTATAGGAACTTAGAACTGGAGGTGTTGAGGTCCGAAGGACCGGTAAAGAGTAGGCCCGACCGTCAGGGCGGGATAGAAGGATCAAATAAAACGAGCGCCGAAGGCGCGGCACAGCGCCAAGTTTCGCGCCTTCGGCGCTAATTGCTATTTCATCCGCTAATCCTGACCTGACGGTCGGGCCTACTCTCTATCGTCTCTTCGAGGCTCCCCAGGATGCCACGGAAGTAAAAACTATGCGGCATTGGAGGGGGCGGGGGATGCTCGCAAACCGGAGACCTAAGGCTTTCAGCAATCTAATGAAACTTTTTTTGAGCCATTTACGTCTTAATAGGTGTTCGTTTGATATTTGATTCTGAACCGTGGCCGGAGAGTAGTGGCGAAAAATCAGGACGTGGAGGCTCGACATGCTGGCCGTCATAGAAAAAAGAAAACGCGAAGATCTCTTTCGGGAGATTTTTCATGCGGTCCGTCAATGGCCGGAGCTTGAACGGAAAGTGTTTACCCTGGCGCACTACCACGGACAATCGCTGGAAGACATCTCGCGCTCGCTTAAACTGGATTTTGAAGAAGTGGACGCGATTTTAAAGCAGTGCGAACGAGGGCTGCATCGTTCTCTGAGGAATTTTGTCGGAAACGATTTCGAAGATGCTTCTCGTGTCACAGACCCGGCGGAGGCTCTGCTCGGCTGCATGCAGGATTTGAAAACATCTCATTCTTTTGCCCCCAAAGCGAACTCCATTCCCGGGATACACCGGCTGACGGCTTAAACCGGGCGGCAGTCACCTCCAGCCAAATCCATCCGTACCTTCGCCGCAGACAAGTCCTCCAAAAAGATCTGCGCCTCGGCACGAGCCATCTTATTTGTCCGGGGGATTTGGCTTTCCCTTTCGAATTAACGAAGGACGCCCCGGGGTATTCGCAGGGGTCGAGGTTTCCGTAGGTTCTTCGCTCGAAGCTGTTCCGAGTACTCTTACCTTGGTCTGCGCTTCCATCCCATCCGACAGGATAAAAAAGGCGGATGCGCCGAAGTACGGTTCATATTTGGTGTTTCGTGCGGCAGGACCTCTCGGGATTGTGGCCGTGCGGCAAATCAGGAATCGAAAGGTTACATCTTCAGAAGATACCAGCTTGCATTCCCAGTGGCTGGTTACCTCCGGGGCGTAGGATGAATTGCGATTCGGGGCGTTGAAGCTATACGTCCGCAATGTGCCCCGCTGCTCCGTCTGAAAGAGGTAAGGCAGGTCGAACGTATACGCCATGGTCTTGGGATTCAGCGAAGCTTTCACCGGGTCGTTAACGGTAATGTCTACGTCCTCCAGCTTGATACTGCGCTGGTAAAAGGCGTCGAGACTCTCGGTAGTCGGGAATTCTGTCGCCACATCGACCGCTCCCTGATCTCCGCTGCAGGTGCCTTTGAATGTATATACGACCAGGTCGGATTTAACCTGCTGCAGGCTTTCCCGACACCAGTCTCCCAATTTGCGATCTTCATTAAAAAAGGCGACCGGCCGCCACTCCCCTTTTCGGCCCACAAGTTCGGAGCATTGGATCGGATGCGCCCCGTCAAACACCCGCTGCAGATCCGAGTCGCGGAATTTGCCGAATATGGCGCGGAGCTGCTCAAAAAACCTCGTTCCGTATGAGCTTTCCTCTTCGGAGTAGACGTCCTGCTCCTGCCGTGCAGGCAGCATTGTGCCGGTTATGCCACAAGCCAGAAGAGCCCCGAATACCAGTTTAAGCAGGTTTTGTATCATGTTGATAGGATGCACATCCGTTGTATTTGGGTCAATCCTGGATTTGGGAGAGTAGTTCTTGGGGTCGGGAATATAAAAGCATCCGGCCGTCCGCGCTGATGCATCAGAGGCTCCGCCTGAGACGATGGTTAATGATCAACCTGGAATAATTGCTCAAAGGAAGCTTCACAGGCTTTGCCCGCGGCATGATACAATTTCACTTTGTTCTCAAAAACCGGCGTTGCGAGGTTCTGCCTATCGTGATTGGATTGCTGATTCCTTGGTCAGAAGAAACGGGAGATACTTCCCGGCCGGTTTCCCGATCCGGATTTCTTCACTACGTCATTTGCCTGTTCTCGACACTGTGCATCTCTGCGGCGGCCGTGGTCGCGGGAGAGTTCCTGATCAATAAGATATATTTCCGGGAATCCGTTGTCTTCGCCGGCGGATGGCTGGCGCTTGCCTGCAATATTCTGATCCTCAGCTTTTTCCTGATAATCCTTTTGACGCTGACGAACCGCCTCCTGTCATCGCTATTCCTGGGGCTCATCGCGTATGGCTCCCTGATAGCCATCGATATTCTCAAGCTGAGTTACCTGGACGATCCGGTGCGCCCCACGGACTTTCAATACCTCGCCGATCTTCGCGTCGTAGCCAGATCCAGCGTCAGCGCCTGGACGCTTGTGGGGGCGCTAGCAGGTGTCGCCGCCGTGGCTGTGATTGGCTGGATTCTCTGGCGAAAGGATGGCCCCGCGATATCGCGCCAGCGGCGGATATGGACCGGAGCGATTGCCTGCGCTTTGCTGATCGGGTTCTTTACGCTTCCGTCCGTCGATGCCATTCAGGATTGGGCGATAGGCCACGGGATTGTAAATCCTTTGGCCTGGCATTTCGAGCCTCGAGCCTCGGCGCGGGGCAATGGATTGCTGGTCGAATGGGCGGTCGGCACGGCCAGTCCCGAAATCAGCCGTCCGGAGCGCTACAGCCAGCCCGAAGTGAACCGGATCGCGCAAACCTACAAGCAGGAAGAAGGGAACCCCGTTACGCGCGACGGCCAGCCCATCAATCTAATTTTCTATCTGATCGAATCCTTCATGGACCCGAAGGATCTCGGACTTCCTTTCACTTCCGATCCAATCCCGACTTTCCGCAGCATCAGCAGCAAATACAGCAGCGGCAAGGTGGTGGTGCCGGTCTTCGGCGGCACCTCGGCGAATACCGAGTTCGAGCTGATGACGGGGCTTTCCATGTACTTTCTCCCGCCCGCAAGCTGTCCCTATCGACAGTACGTGAATCGGGACATCCCTTCCCTGCCCCGCGCGCTCCGCGGTTACGGTTACCGGACGATTGCCATCCCGGCCGACCCTCCCTATCTGTTCAACCACAAATCCGTCTACAGCCACCTGGGATTTGAGCGCTGGCTATTCCCTGAAGCGGATCCACAAACCCCGCGCAGCCCGGACGACGAGTTTGCAGCCGACGGCGCCATCGCCGACAAAGTCATCGAGGTAAGCCGGGAAAGCGGTCCCTTTTTTATATTCGCATTTACGGGAGGTTCGCACTTTCCGTGGGACTACCCGGATTATTTGAAATCTTCTCTCGATTTTGTCGGCCCCATGCCGGAGCCTTCCCGTTCCCACCTGAAGACCTATGTCAATTCCCTGAATGTAGCCGACAAATCGCTGAAAAAGCTGCTGGAGTATTTTGGAAAATCCAGCCAGAAAACTGCAATCCTGGTTATGGGCGACCACTTGCCCGCCCTTGGAGAGGTCTATGATAAGACGGGATTCTTCAAGGGCCCGGAATTGACTCAAATTCAAAAGCGCTATCAGGCGCCGGCGGTCCTGTGGTGCAACTGGCCGGAAGCCAAAGAGGATTTTGTCTGCAGCGCAAACTGCATCGCCGTCCGGATGCTCCACTTTATGGGATTGCGCGCAAATGGAATTCTGGCGTTGAATGCGGCAGTTCAATCGCATTTTCCCGTGCTTTCGCACTACGTGCGTACGGCGGATGGCCGCCTTTTTCTGCCGCAAACGGCCGATTTGCCGTTCCAGCAGCTTTTAGAGGACTACCGCACGATTCAATACGACCTGCTCGAAGGCAAGCAATACGCCCTCGAAGTACCAGGATGGAAATGATCAAAGGTGCCGGCAGGCAGGCAAGTATGCTGTCGAGTACGGCTCTGGAGAGTCAGTCTCAACTCAAGCGTCGCTGACCGCGACGCGTATCCATAGCAGCCGTCCATATCCCCGGCCTTGAAGGGCCGGGCTAAATTCGCCTGGCCGCTGCCGCGGCCCCCAAATCTCTCAAAGGTGCAAAAACCATGCGGCATGAACTGCCCCGCCTTTTATGAAACTATTTTTCACAATCAGCGTCTTTATAGATGTGAAGTTTTGCAGAGAAGAAAGGAGGGTCCCAAAATGCGAAGCACTGCATTAAGATTCCTCACAATACTGGCGTTGGGCTGCTTGTTGATGTCGCTGTTTACGGCATCCTCGGTGGCCCGTGATCGCTGGGGCGGCGGGGGGCGTGTCATCCTTGTCCCGCGTTATTCCTACTATTATCCCTACTGGGGATGGGGCTGGGGAGGCCCATTCTGGAATTACGGTCCCTATTACTACGAGAGTGTCGGTTGGGTAAAGATCAAGGATCACAACAGATCCGATGAAGTGCTTGTCAACGGCGCATTTGCAGGCACTGTAGACAAACTGAAGACGCTCAAACTTGCCCCGGGCAAGTACGCGATTCAGATACGGAGGGATGGCAAGGATCTTTTGAGCCGCGACATATATGTGGTTGTCGGCAAAACACTGCAGATCAATGCCGACGGAGGTTAGGCTTTCACGCCTTTCCAGCCGCGGTTTTCGATATAATTGGATACACTCGTCTTGATGATTTGCATGACACGGAATTTCACGGATCTGAGCGGATGCGGACACTGGATCCGTGACAATCCGCGCCCGACTTGTTCCAGCATCCTATGGCTTGGGTTTCACCGTTGAGTATTTGCTTGTCATCCCCACCGTGAAGGCCAAGACGGGAGAGTCAATCCTGCTGAGCTTAAGGGGACAGTGTTTGAGTCCCTTCGGCACCCAGATCAGGCAGCTTCGGGTGATCAGATATTTTTCGCCGCCCAACCAGAAATCCACCTGACCGCCGAGATCATGTGGGTCATTTTGGCCCTTTGAACCGATGAATCCTATGATCTCGTCAAAATCATGGGAATGCTCTTCCTCGAGATTTCCTTTCGATGTTCCCTGCCACATCCAGACAAAGTCGGTGTAAAAAGAGCCTTTTATATTGTCGATATCCAGCAGGCGGATACCCCGAACCGTCGAGCCGATTTTTCTATTCAGCTCTTTCATTTCGTTCTCTGCCTGTGGCGAAACCTTTACAGGATTGACGTCATAAGAAATGTATTTGGCATAATTCCGCTCGGCGCTTTTCTTGTCGTCAAATTTCGTGGGTGTGCGGGAGTATTTTGTTGTCATGCCGAATGTGAAGAAGAAGACCGGAGAGTCGATCCGGTTGAATCGGATGGGACAGTGCCTCACTCCCTTCGGCACAAAAATCAGGCAGCTCCTGGTAATCAGGTACTTTTCGCCACCCAACCAGACCTCCATTTCGGCGCCTAATTCGCGGGGATTTTTCTCTCCCCTGCTCCCGATGAAACCGATCACCTCGTCAAAATCATGGACGTGCTCCTCCTCGCTGTAGCCCTTTGCCGATCCTTTCCACAACCAGACAAAATCCATGTAGGGAGCGCCTTGTGCACGGGTGGTATCCAGATCGACGATGCGCGTGCCTTCGACGGTTGATTGGCTTTTCTGCTGCATCTGCTTCATCATTGCCGCCATCTCCGGCGGGACGGGTTTGATATCGTCAAAAATAAATTTGGCATACTTCTGCTGAGGGCTTTTGTTGCCCTGAGATTGACCGCCCGTCTGCCCCGGGGCGAAGAAAGTCGATGCCGAAGCGATGCATATCAGCAACACAACAAACGCGGTATTGCGAATTGTTCTCTGCATTCATATCCTCCTTGCTGGAAGACGACTCGAAGCTTTTGTTACCATGGGTTACTCCGACTATACGCCAGATCGCAACGGCAGACGCGACAAAAATATAAGGAACAAAAAATGCGAACGGCGGAACTGCAGAATTCCTGTATCATCGTGCAATTCGGGTTTATTATAGACTGCAAACCATCTGCTTTGGAGGAGCCAAGAGCATGAGAACGATGCAACGTGGATTCCTGAGTTTGATCCTGTTACTGCTTCCTGTCTGTTCCGGCACGGCGGAAAAAGAAGCGCGATTCATGACCTATCCCGACATCCACGGGGACAAAATTGTGTTCACCTATGAAGGCGACCTTTGGCTCGCGAGCGCGGATGGAGCCAATCCGCAACGCCTGACGACCCATCCCGGCAGCGAGGGCGCCGCGCATTTTTCGCCCGACGGAAAATGGATTGCCTATACAGGCAGCTATGATGGGACGCCCGATATTTATGTGATCCCGGCGGCAGGCGGCGAACCGAAGCGTTTGACGTATCTGCCCGCTCAGGCTCTCTGCCTCGGCTGGACTCCCGACAGCAAGAATGTGATTTTCCGCTCCGGCTGGGGAGTCGGTCCGGTCGCCCGCGACAGTAAGCTATATACCGTGTCGCTGGACGGCAAAATGCCGGTGGCGTTGCCCGTGGATCGCGGGGTTAACTGCAGCTTTTCGGCCGACGGGCAGCGCATGTACTATGTCCGGAAAGGGAACGAGACCTACTACTGGAAAAGATACAAAGGCGGCGTGTACTGCGATCTCTGGATGGCGGATCTTTCCCGAAATCCCGTCCAATATAAAGCCATCAGCGATTACGTGGGGAAAAACGCTTATCCGATGGTCGTTGGCGACCGATTGTTCTTTGGCTCTGACCGCGGCGCCGAAGGCATCACGAACCTGTATACGATGAATCTCTCGACCAACGCGGTGTCTCCGGTCACTCACTTCACGGATTTTGATGTCATGTGGCCTTCCACGGACCGGCACCGCATCATCTTCGTGCAGGCAGGTTACCTGCACATATTAGATCCGGATTCGGGCAAAGTCCGCCGGTTGACGCTGGTCCTTCCCAGCGACCAATGGCGCGTGAATACGCGATGGATTAACCCCTCCGAATACATTCACCATGCCAGCATCGGCAACGACGGCAAATCCTTGGTACTCACGGCCCGGGGAGACCTTTTCCACCTGCAAATTTCCGACAAGGAAACGCGCGCCCGAAATCTTTCTCAAACGGCCGGAACCAGGGAGATTTACGGCAGCCTTTCGCCCGATGGACAGACCGTTGCATTTTTCTCCGATAAAAGCGGCGATTACCAGCTATACACACAGAAAGCCGACGGAGGACCCTGGACTCAACTGACCGATTCGCTGGACCGGACGGTGTACTATTTGAGCTGGTCGCCGGATGGCAAGAAGATCCTGTTTGGCAATAAGGATTTCGATCTCTTCTATCTGGACGTGGCTACGCGGAAAATGGAAAAGATCGAGGGAAGCCGTTACCTCGCCAATGACGAATTCACATGGGAGATCAGCGATTATGCATGGTCCCCCGACAGCCGCTGGATCGCCTATTCCCTGCCTACGGAAAATCGCAACAGCGTCATCTATCTCTACGACACCTTGGAGCGTAAGAAGACCCGGATCACGACCGATTTTTATGAAAACGTCAATCCGCGCTGGGATGCAGCCGGCAGCTATCTGTATTTCATTTCCTATCGCAATTACCAGATCGCCATGGATCTGTTCGAAGACGACCACATCGTGGCCGATCCCGCTCTGATCATGGCCGTCCAGCTTCAGAAAGGCTTGAAACCTCCGTTTGCGCCCGCCTCGGCGCAAGTGCTCCCCGTTGCTCCATTGGAAGGAAAGGAGTCCGCGCCCGCTCAGCCCGCGGCCGCAAGTTCGGAGGCCTACCGCATCGATTTGGATGGGATTCAAAACCGCGTTTATTCTCTGCCCGTCAAGCCGGGCAATTACTTCCATTTGCTGGCCGGGAAAAAATATGTAGCCTGGAGTGCGGTGGACCGATTTACGGAAGACGAATATGAAGAAATCTATAAGCCGAAGGGCCGCACCAAATGGAATTTTCATATTTTTTCCTGGAAGGATGAAAAGGAGGCGGTATTGGAAGAGAAGATCGCCCGCGCCTCCGTCTCCATCAACGGCGAGCAACTGCTCCTGCAGCAGGAGGGAAGATATTTCCGCACTACGGTTGAAAGAGCCTATGAATCCAGGAAAGCCGGAACGGCAGTGGATCTGAGCGGAATGGCGTATGAGGTCAAACCGCGCGAGGAATGGGCCCAGATTTTCGAGGACACATGGCGTTGGTACCGCGACTTTTTCTACGACAAAGAAATGCATGGACGGGACTGGAAGAAAATAGGGGAAAAGTTCCGTGCCTGCCTGCCCGACATTCAATCCCGCGATCAGTTGAACTGGCTCCTTTCCGAGATGGTCGGAGAGCTTTGCGTGTCACACACCTACATCAGCGGCGGAGATACTTCACCCGCACAGCCCATGCAGGTTGGCAGGCGCACCGGCCTGCTCGGCGCCGACCTGGTCGCCGACCCTGCATCCGGCTTGTACCGGTTTGCCAGGATTTACGGGCCTACTCCTTATTACAGCCAGGTGGATATGCCTCTCGCCCGTCCCGATGTTTCGGTTCGTGAAGGCGACTTCCTGCTGGCAATCAACGGGCAGCCGCTGAAAGCCGGCGATAATTATTTCAAGCTGCTCCAGGTCGCCAAGGACGAATATGTGACGATCACCGCCAACGACAAACCCGTGACGGACGGGGCCAGAACCTACCAGGTGAAACCGGCCTCATCCGATAGGGACGCCCGGTACGCCCGCTGGGTCTCGGATAATATCGACAAGGTGCTGGAGGCCTCCGGCGGCAAGGTCGGCTATATGCACATCACGGCGATGGGCGGCGGCGGTGTCATGCAATTCGATAAGTTCTGGCGCGCCTTCCGATACAAAGACGGTTTGATTATCGATGTGCGCGGCAACGGCGGCGGTTGGACGGAGTACTTCATGATCGACAAACTGGAGCGCAGCCAGGTCGCGTACGATGTTTTGCGCGGCATGGAACCCTACCGCTATCCGAATTCCTCCTCCCATGCGCATTTTGTGCTGATTTCCAATGAAGACAACGGGTCGGATGGAGAAGCCTTCGTCGAGCATTTCAAGGCGCAAAAACTGGGAACCGTGGTGGGAGTTCCCTCCTGGGGCGGCCTGGTCGGTATCCTCAATTCCCAGACCACGATCGACAACGGGAACGTGGAACAGTCCAATAACGCCTTTTTCGGCCGCGCGGGAAAGTGGCTTGTGGAAAATCACGGCGCGGATCCCGACATCGTGCAGGACAACGATCCGGCTTCGGTCATGAGCGGGAAGGATCTGCAACTCGAAAAGGCTATTGAAGTGGCGCTGAAGAAAATCAAGGATCAGCCCTGGACATTCCCTGCGCGCCCGGATTATCCGAAGAAGTAAATGGCCGCAATCGATGTTTCACAACTGCCCAAACTTGGCTGAAGGGCACGGCGTCCAATATGCAATCGTGCATCCTCCTGCGTTCCTGTTCTGTGTTTCGTCGTGCTCTTTTTGTCCTGCTATTGGGCTGCTGCTGTTTCCCGCAAACCATTTTTGCAGTCGGGCAAGAGAAATACGTAACGAGCAGTGCGCAAGCCGATAGTTTCCCTATCGCTCAGAGCAACCGCACGGCAGCCGTTTATGTGGATTCGCAGGACTGGCCGGGTGTGATCCGTGCGGCGGGCGATCTGCAGTCCGACATCGACCGGGTCACGTCGCGAAAGCCTTCGATCCTGCACGAAACGGATGCCCTCTCCGGCAATGTCATCATTATTGGCACCGTCGGCAAGAGCCGAATCCTCGATCGCCTCGCTTCTGCCGGAAAAATCGACGTGGGAGGGATCAAGGGCAAATGGGAAACATTTTTTCTGAAGGTCGTGCGCCGGCCCCTGCCGGAAGTTACCGCGGCGCTTGTCATCGCGGGCAGCGACAAGCGCGGGACGATCTTCGGGATCTATGACCTGTCCGAGCAGATGGGGATTTCTCCCCTCTATTGGTGGGCCGATGTTCCTGTGCCCCACCGATCCGCGTTATACGTTAAAAACGGAACCTATGTGCAGGGACCGCCATCCGTGAAATACCGGGGCATCTTTCTGAACGACGAGTCCCCCGACCTGAGCGGCTGGATAGCCGGCGAGTTCGGGACGGTCCCCGCGAGGACCGATCCCCCGATTCCGCCGAATGTCGCCAATTATAGCAGCCGGTTTTACGCCAGGATTTTTGAAGCGGTCCTTCGGATGAAAGGCAATTATCTCTGGCCCGCCATGTGGAACAACGCGTTTAACGAGGACGATCCCGACAATGCCCGATTGGCCGACGAATACGGCATCGTCATGGGCACGTCCCACCAGGAACCGATGCTCCGCGCGCAGAAGGAATGGGACCGGCGGTATCAGAAAAAACTCGGAAGCTGGAACTATTATAAAAATCCCGACGTGCTGCAGGATTTCTGGCGCGCGGGCATCCGGCGTAATAAGAGTTTTGAAAGCATCCTTACGATCGGACTGCGGGGAGCCAACGATACGCCGATGATTCCGGGAGGAACGGTCGCCCAGAGCATGGCGCTGCTGGAAGAGATCGTGGCGGAGCAGCGCAAAATGATCGCGGAAGAGATCAACCCGGATGTCTCCAAAGTGCCGCAGCTCTGGTGCCTGTACAAAGAAGTTCAGGAGTATTACGCCGCCGGGCTTCGCGTGCCCGATGATGTCACGCTGCTCTGGGCCGATGACAACTGGGGCAATGTCCGCCGCCTTCCCACCGAGACGGAACGCAAGCGCGCGGGCGGTGCGGGCATTTATTATCACATGGATTACGTCGGCGGCCCGCGAAACTACAAGTGGATCAATACGGTTTCTATCCCAACTGTCTGGGAACAGATGAGCCTCGCGAAGGGATACGGCGCCGATCGCGTCTGGATCGTGAATGTAGGGCATTTCAAACACGTGCTCCTGCCCATGGAGTTCTTCCTGCAGCTCGGATGGAACACCGCGCGGTGGACAAACCGGAATATCGGCGACTACACGCGCCTCTGGGCCGCGCGGGAGTTCGGGCCGGAATTCTCCGGAGCCGTCGCGGAAATCGTCAACGCCTATACGCGGTTCAACGCACGCCGCAAGCCTGAATTGCTGGAGAAAAATACGTACAGCCTGACCGACTATCGGGAGGCGGAAAAGGTCGTGGCGGATTATCGAGAACTCGTTGCAAAGGCTGAAGGGATCTTTGCGAAGATGCCGCAGGGTGCCCGGGATGCTTTTTATGAGCTGGTGCTCTTCCCCGTCAAAGCCTGTGCGCAGGTCAACGAGATGTATGTCGCGGCGGGGATGAATGCCCTCCATGCAAAGCAAGGCCGCGCGGATACGAACGACATGGCGGACCAGGTTCAGCGGCTGTTCGATGCCGACGCGGCTTTGATGAAGCACTACAACGAGGCCTTCGCCGGCGGGAAATGGAACCATTTCATGGACCAGGTTCACATCGGCTACACGATCTGGCAGGACCCGAAGCAGAACATCATGCCGACTGTCACGCGCATCGATCCGCCCCGGGCGGCATCCATGGGCATTTCCGTAGATGGCTCCGACCTTGCGTGGCCCGGAGCGGATGGCAGTCCCGAACTTCCGGGCTTCGATGCGCTCAACCGTCAACAAAGATACGTCGATGTTTTCAATCGCGGCCGGGAACCGTTTGCCTATTCGGCAACAGCCGGAGCACCGTGGATTTTACTCAGCGAAACGCGCGGCACGATCGAAAAGGCAAGACGCGTCTGGGTCCACATCGACTGGAGCAAGGCTCCCAAAGGGGAAGCCGACGGATTCGTCAGAATCAACAGAGAGGGAGGAGAAAGCATTGCCGTAAAGCTCTCTGTATTCAATCCGCCTTCCGTGACGCGGTCTTCACTGGATGGGTTTGCAGAAGGCGAGGGATACGTTTCCATTGAGGCGGAACACTTCACGCGAAGCATTCCGGCCGCGCAGGCCCGCTGGGAAAAGATTACAGAGTACGGCCGGACCCTGTCGGCCATGTCGATACTTCCTATGACGGCGGCCAGTGTCGTGCCGCCGAAAGATTCCCCCTGCCTCGAATACCGGATGTATCTGTTCCACCCTCGAAAGGCCACCGTCCACGTTACCGTCGCGCCGACGCTGAATTTTGTTCCCGACCGCGGATTGCGTTATGCAATTTCCTTCGATGATCAGCCGCCTCAGATCGTTGAAATCGTCCCCCGAGGATTCGATGCCCGCAACGGAAACAGGGAATGGGAAGAGTCCGTCCGCAATGCCGGCCGTGTGGTACAGTCCACCCATGCGCTGTCGGGCGCGGGCTATCACACACTGAGGATCTGGATGGTCGACTCGGCCGTTGTGCTGCAGAAGATCGTCGTGGATTTGGGCGGCATGAAGAAAACCTATCTCGGCCCTCCCGAAAGCTATTATCGGATACCCTCTGAAGCAGTCGCAGCATCGCGCTGATCCAGGCAAAATTATACACACGTGTTCAACCCGCATGGTCGGAGCGCCGGCGTCACGTCGAATGCCGCATAGTTTTTGAGTTTTTGGGCGATTTGAGGGCCGCGGCAGCGGCCAGCCTTTCGATTCGGGTTTGGCCTTCCCTGGCAATAAATATGCGGCATTAAGTATCCTCCGGCAGATCCGGAGGCTTTAGCTTATGAGCAGCTCAAAGCGGCTTAAGCAGTACCATCGGGATCGGTATCGGAATCGGGATCGGATTCAGTATCGCGGAGGCTTTTCGCCTCCCGATTTCGACTGCGACCCCGATACCGACCCCGATCGACTTGGTGATACAGGACTGGCTATTTGGGGTTCGAGACAAACCTGTCGGAAATCCGCCGCGAAGATCTCCTGGATCTATCATATTTTTACTGCCTCCCGGCAGAGCCGGGGGATCTCCCAACGGCATTAGGCGAGGATGCCGGCGATCCCGGCAAAGGTTATTTGTTGCGCAGGTGGCGTATCAGAACGAACAACAGAATGGCACCCAGGAGAACGATAATAATTTCCGGGTAATGCGCTTTGATGATTGTGGCGGATTTGTCCCCGAATTTCGCTCCCAGAAGGCCCAAGAGCGAATAGCGCACCAGCCGCCCGGCAAACACCCCGGCCGCGAACCGCAGCTTGCTTACCTGAAGGACGCCTGCAGCCAGCACGACGGCTTTGGTCGGGAAAGGAGGCGGAGCCATCACGGCGGCAAAGACCGCCCATGCGCCATATTCCTGCATTGTCCGTTCGATTCGTGCAACTCTGTCGGGGTCAAACCGAGAGAGTGCCTTTTCCCCGCCTTTCCTGCCGATCCCGTATAGGACCATGCATCCCAGAGTCGAACCGATAGCCGCCGCCAGCACAATAAAAACAGCCATAGCCGGCCTGTGCCAGGAGAGCAAGATAATGACCGCGTCGGGCCCTCCGGCCATGGGCACGGCCGCGGAATCCAGGAATGATATCGCGAACAAACCCGGGATACCCAAAAGGAGAAGATATTCATTCACACGCGCCAAAAATCGCAACCGAGTTCCTCCAGGGAGCGTCCATAGTAGAGGTTTGTCGAGAGACCTACAATCAAAATAAACCCAGGAAAACGATCGGATTACTTCGGTTTGAACAATCCGCGGCGGTCGGAATATAGAAAGCAGGCGCGCATCACATCCGCCTCGGCTTTTGCCAGGGCCCGTTCCATCGACCCCGAGATCAGCGGATAGTGCCGGACATGACAGAGCCAGTTCTCGATGGCGTCGAGCGGGATTTCGGTCGTTCTCCAGGAGATCTTATCGAACCGGCGCAGGTCGACAGGAGCGGAGTAGCTTCGCAGGCTTTTGACACCGCGCGTATTGAAATAGGGATCGAAGTAAGACATCACGAGTTCCCGCAGGCTCCGATAAACCGGATCGCGCGATCGCAGCAGCGTCGTGTTCGATTTGGCGATCGCGCCCCACCCGCCGCACCGGTAAGCCGCAATGACGTGGTCGTCGTCGTTTTTCGCGACCAGATCCACGATCAGCGGCGGATATCCCAGCTTTTCGAGCGCAGCGGCAGCGTAAATGGCTCCATCAAAGCAGTTTGCCAGCCGCGTTCTCTCGACAACGAGCGGAGATCTGGCGCCGCCCTCTCTCCGATATTTGAGCTTGTTCAGGAATAGCTGGATTTCCGAAGGTTTTTTGAATTGCCGCATGTGGTTTTCTTAGCCCGCTCCATCATCGCATTGCTTAAAAGATTTGTATCATATCAAAAACAAAACGCGTTGGTTAAACGGTTTCCCACTTCCGGTTTGCTTATGGTTTGAAAACGATGAACGGGAAACCGGAACCGTTTTTAGTTTTAGCTTGCCTTTGGCTTCCTCGGGGCATAGATAGTCATCTGACGAAGGAGTTTCCTATGAGACCCGCGCTCTGCTTTTTGTTTGCCGTACTAGCGGCCGTACAGGCGGCCGATCCTGCCGGAGAAAAGCCGGCTCTGAAGGCTCTGCCGTTCCGCATGAGTCAGGTGCGATTGCTGGATGGCCCTTTCCGCGAGGCGATGCTGCGCGATCAGAAATATCTTCTTAGCCTGGATGCGGACAGATTTCTGCACACTTTCCGGATCACCGCGGGTCTTCCATCCGCGGCCAAACCTTATGGCGGCTGGGAAGAACCGAATGTTGAACTCCGCGGCCACAGCGTTGGACACTACCTGTCTGCATGCGCTCTGATGTTTTCGAGCACAGGAGATGAAAGATTCAAGGCCCGGGCCGACGGCATCGTAGCCGAGCTGGCAAAAATTCAGGAGGCGATGCCGTCGCGCGGATTTCATGCAGGATACCTTTCGGCGTTCCCCGAAGAGTTTTTCGACCGGGTCGATGCCGCGCAAAAGGTGTGGGCCCCTTATTATACGCTGCACAAAATCATGGCCGGCCTCCTCGACGTGTCTCAGTACTGCAACAACCGCCAGGCGCTGGACGTGCTCGTAAAACTCGCCGACTGGGTCCGGTTCCGCGTGGACCGTCTATCGGAAGATCAGCAGCAGAAGGCCCTCGACACGGAATTCGGCGGCATGATGGAGGTGCTGGAAAACCTTTACGGGGTGACGGGGAATCCCCAGTATCTGCGGGCGGCGCGCAAATTCGATCACCGGAGAGTGTTTGATCCGCTGGCACGCGGGGAAGATCCGTTGAACGGGCTCCATGCGAACACCCAGATCCCGAAGGCCATCGGCGCTGCGCGCGACTTCGAACTGACGGGAGAGAAACGCTATCACGATATTGCCGATTTTTTCTGGCAGCGTGTGGCGCACTTCCGCTCCTATGTGATTGGAGGCAATAGCGACGGGGAAATGTTTTTCCCGCCCGAGACTTTTTCAAAACGCCTTGGCGCCAGCAGCACCGAGACCTGCAATACCTACAACATGCTCAAACTGACCCGGCATCTTTTCCAGTGGGATCCGTCCGCCGAGACGATGGATTTCTACGAGAGGGCCCTGTACAACCACATCCTGGCCTCACAGGATCCGGCTACCGGCATGATGACGTATTACGTTCCGCTTCGCCCGGGTTCGTACAAGACATTCTCGACGGCGGAAGAATCTTTCTGGTGTTGTGTCGGCACGGGGATGGAGAATCACGCCAAATACGGTGACACGATCTACTTCCACGACGATTCAACGCTGTACATCAATCTCTTTATCGCGTCGGAGCTCGATTGGCCGGAGAAAGGCGTTAAGATTCGTCAGGAAACGCGATTTCCCGAAGAAGACAAAACGCGGTTGACGTTTCGGTCCTCGAAATCCGTGCGCCTGAATCTGCGGGTGCGCTATCCGTCATGGGCGCGATCCGGCATGCAGATCGCGGTGAACGGCAGGGTGCAACCGGTCAAGGCTATTCCCGGATCGCTGGCTGCAATCGATCGGACCTGGAAAAACGGCGACTCTGTCGAAATCCGCTTTCCTATGAGTCTTCACCTGGAAGCAATGCCGGACGACGCGCATCTGGTGGCGATTTTATATGGACCGGTGGTGCTGGCGGGCGACCTGGGAAAGGACGGGCTGGAGAACGCCAAGCGCTATGGGCCGATGTCGCCGCAATTCGGCAAGGAATCCACAGTTGAAGTGCCGGAGTTCCGCTGTGACCTGAAAGACTTGTTGTCAAAGTTGAAGCCGGAACCCGGGGCCCCGGCAACGTTTCGTAGTGATGGGATCGGCTATCCGCGGGATGTTGTCCTCGTTCCATTCTATAAGGTGGTTGAGCCGCGCTACACGGTCTATTGGAGGATTCGATAAAAAATTCGCGGAGCGAACCCGGAATTCTGATAAGGTAATGAGAGTACCCCCCCCTTGGCCCTGCATACATTGAAAGGAGAACAGTCTTTATGGCATATGATCGGTTGTCAAACCTTGACCGCAGAACGTTTCTGGCCACAGTCGGTGCAGCCGGTGCGGCGCTTGGCGTGGCCTTGAATGAATCGGATCGTCTGTTCGCAGCCGCCCAGGCACCCGCAGCGATCGGTTTGCCTCCGCTGCCGTACGCTCAGAATGCGTTGGCCCCGGTTATTTCCGAAAACACGATCTCATTCCACTACGGGAAACACCACCAGGCGTATGTGAACAATATAAACAAAATGATCGCGGGAACCGAGTTCGAGAAAGCAGCGCTCGAGGACATCATCAAGAAGACCGCGGGACGTGCGGATCAAGTCGGGATTTTCAACAATGCCGCCCAGGTCTTCAATCACACCTTCTACTGGAACAGCATGAAACCGGGTGGCGGAGGGGAACCCCAGGGAAAGATTGCGAACAAGATCAAAGAATCCTTTGGCAGCTACCAGAAATTCGTCGAGGTTTTCTCAAACGCGGCAGCCACCCAGTTCGGAAGCGGCTGGGCATGGCTGGTGATCGACGGCGGCAAACTGCAGGTCGTGAAAACGGCCAACGCGGAAACTCCGATCACGACGTCCGCAAAACCTCTGATTACGATCGATGTCTGGGAACACGCATACTATCTCGACTATCAGAACCGGCGTGCGGATTACATCAAGGCTTTTGTGGAAAAGCTGATCAACTGGGATTTTGCGGAAAGGAACCTCACCTAGAAAGAAAATTGCCACGAATTCCACGAACTGAAATTCTGAAATTCGTGGAATTCGTGGCGTTTTTAAAAGCAGCGGACAGGCTCCTAAACGAGCGCGCCGGCTTCCGGGGAAACGTTATTCGGATCCAGCGCCTTCGTGACTTTTCTCCACCAGATGTGGAAGTTCGACATATCCGGGCCGATTTCATCGAGAGGCCTCATCGTATTGGCAAAATAGCGCTCCTCGAATGCTCTTTTGCTCTGCTCCAGAGACCAGTTGTCTACGCCTTCTTTTGCTTTGGGATTGGCAGGATCAAATTTGCAGAATATCTCGGTCTTGCCAAGATGTCCCTGCTCCACGCCCCAGCCGAAGAAACCGCCGCCGTCGTCCACGATCAAGCCCTTTTCGATCAGAGGCATTTTTGCCTTGCCGGCGCCGACGGCCCATCGGATGGTCAGGTCTCTCTGGCCCATCACCGGAATTGAGCTGAAAGCGCCACCGGCACGGAATGTCTCTCGAATCGAGGCCGAAATGCGAATGCACTGGCAGAGGAGAATCCCTTCGATCCTCGGATCCTCGACATATTTCAAGGACTGTCCTCCGGCTTCGCGGACAATTTGCTCCAGTGCTTTTTTCTTATAGGCAAAATCCGCAGCCGAGTTGCCGGCGACGATGACGAAGAAGCCGGGGCCGATCACCTCTTTTTCCATCTGCTTGAACACTCTTTCGTCGTCCTCGTTGCAGGTGGTGATATTCGCCGCGACCATGGATACATTGAAGCCCATCAGCTCGAAGCAAATTTCGTTTTCCCCGAGCCGGATCTCGGCCTGCCACATTTTTTCCACGGACGGGAAGCTATAATACCGTGCCATGAAGTTGGTCGGGATTTCGCTTAGAGTGTAATTTGGCGAGGTCCCCTGGATCGGGAATTTTGTGGGTCCCGGCCAGTGGTAGATCTTGATGGCAGCCTTCGTGAATACGCCCGGAGTCACGCCGGGCGGAACGGCGCTCGTGAGAATGCTCCTCAGGGATGGTCCCGGCCCGTCCCCGGAAAACCATTCGTCCGTGGATCCAAGAGCACCCGACCGAACGATATTTCCTTCCGGCGTCACCCATTCAATCGCCAGGTGGTTCCGATCATCTCCGCTGGTGGTCTGGTCGAGGTGTCCGTGCCCGCGCAGCATTGCCGTGCAGTTTGCGCCGGCGCCCTTGAGGTTCATGTGGAAACCTCGCTTGAACAGTTCCGCCTGGAGTTGCGCCGTGATGACATACGGCTCGACCACCGCGTACATGTTCTTTTCATTGATCTCGATGATGCGGTTCATCCGGCGCAAATCGAGGTAAACGGTTTTGGGGGAGAACATGCCCGACCACCCGGTGCACACCGGCCGGAATGCCAGCTTGTGCTTGTTGCACAGTTTCACGATCGCCTGCACTTCCGCGGTGTTTTTGGGAAGCAGGACGGCATAAAACTCTGTCTGGTGGTAGGCAGGCATGATTGCCGGATCGTCGCAGATGTATTCCGGTCCAACGATATCTTCAAACTCCGCATAAATTTCCTTGCTCAAAGCCATGATGGATTCCCCCTTTTAGAGTGCTTTCTCTACGAGTTCAACGATGTCGAATACCTTCAGGCTGCTGCCGGTTTCCGCGATCGCTTCGTTGAAATTTTTTTCGCACCATGGACACGCGGTCACGATCGCCTCGGCGCCGGTAGATATGGCTTCCTCGATCCTGTCCCTGGCCGTCCATTTGGCAAATTCCGGGTTGGATTCATTGACGCCGCCGCCGGCACCGCAGCACCAGGCGTATTCCCTGATTCGGGTCATTTCGGTGAGCTTGACACCGGGGAGGCTTTTGAGAACATCCCGAGGTGGCTCATAAACACCATTGGATCCCCGCCGGTATTGCTTCGGAGGATCGAACACAAACCGGTCGCCGGGAATCTTCTTGCCTTCCCAGTGAATCCACGGCTCGCCCATCCTGCCCAGGCGGCACGGATCGTGGTATGTCACCGAGAGGCCGTTCTTTTTCCGCGGCTTCAATTTGCCTTCTTTGATCAGCCGGTCGACGTACTCGGAGACATGCAGGACTTCGAGCTCCCCCTTCAGATTGTACTTGTCATACAGCACCTTGAAGGCCTGATAGCCGTCGGCGCAGGACGTCACGACGGTTTTGGCGCCGGCCTTCTTGATCATGGCCATATTCTTCTTGGCCTGCTTGAGAAAATCATTTTCATAGCCCATCTGATAGGCGCGTCCACCGCAGCAGGTTTCATTGTCGCCGGCGATGCCGAAATCGACTCCGGCCTTCTGCAGGATACCGGCGGTTGCCTGGGCCAGCTTGTGCATCTTCGGATCGAAGCTCGTCAGGCAGCCAACGTGATACACAACGTCCACCTTCTCTTTGGTGGCGTCTTTCAATTTCAAACCCGACGCCCAGGCGCCCCGTTTGCCTTTGACCGGAACCATAGAGCCCTGTTTCCGCAGGCCGGCGATGACCTTTTCGAGAGCGGGTTTGGTGTGGCCGTCGCCGACGCACTTGATCCGCATCTCGTTGATTGGCTCCTGGACTTCCATATCCATGGCGTAGTTGCAGGAAACACCGCAGGCGCCGCACATCTGGCAGTTGTAAATGATGTCGACGAGCCTGTCGGTATATTTCAAACCGGTGTTCAACATTGCCGTGCCGATGTTCATTCTTCCACCGCCCGAATAGGCGTGGAATTGGTACTTCGCTATGCTGGGACACACGTTCGCATATTGAAGCCCGCTCACTCTTTGCATGGGAATGAATTTGCAGCACGAGCAGCGGCAGCACATCGCCATATCGCCTTTGTATTGTTCAAGTCCCATCTTCGCTACCTCCTATATTCTTTCGATAATGAATTGCGCCGTTTCCTTGTTTTAGAAGCAGATTTTGCCGGGATTCATGATGTTGTTGGGATCCACGATGCTTTTCAGCTTGCCTAAAACAGCGACGGTCGCCGCATCTCTATTGAGAATCGTTCCTGCGCTTTCCCCGTATGGTCTTGAGAAAAACGCGCCTGTTGCCATTAAGTTTTTGGTAGCTTGATTGGACAAGCCCTGGACGCGACCGCGTTCCTTCGAACTGGCCGGATCGTAAAACAGATTAAACTCGCAGTGATAACTCGTGCCCTGGACGACGGGCTGGATATACATTCCCAGGTCGGCTGTGAGGTAGCCGGCTTTTTCGGCCATGGTCTGCATCGCGGCAATATGGCCTTTCACTTTGTCGTGGATGGTCAGGAAGAACACATCCTGGCAGGCGCCTTTGCAAAGCTTCCAATAAGGTTCACGGGAAGGCAGTTGGATGGTTTTCAAAATTTCATTCGCCGAAAGGACACCGGCTGCTTTTGCGGCAGACACGCCCAGACGCTGCGTGAGATCCGTGATGTCTTTGACGTAGGATTCCACCCTCTCCTCCGGCAGATATTCGTAGCCGGCAACCGTATAAAACAGCGTCCAGGGTGGCAGCGTATCCTTCAGTTTCTGGTAATCCTCCGGCCTCCCGGCAAAAATAGTCGCCAGGTTTGTGTCGTTAAGGATGAAACATTCGTTGACCATTCGCAGCCGGATGAGCCACGAGGCCATATCGAGCAGGGTCCCGAGATCGGCGGACCCGACGACGAAGGGTTCCTCGATGCTGGGGAGGATTTCGCAGCGCATGGATGCCCACGTGACGATGCCCATCGTTCCCTGGGCTCCCTGAATCAGCCGGTGCCAGGAAGCCGTGCCGGGACCGTACGGCGCTTTTTGCAGGCCGCCCACTTTCCACTGTTCTTTGACGGTGCCGGGGCCCGCCGCCTGACCGGTGCGGAACTCGTCGCCGGTGCCGAAAAATACTTCGGTGCACGCCAGCGGATCCGAGATGTCCCACTGGTATTTGGGCATGAGCACGGGCTCTCTTTCGAGTATGCTGCCGACGACGGATTTCGTCTTACGCGGCAGTAATGGCATGTTGAGGCGGAGTCCCTCTTTTTTGACCTGCGGGATAAGTTCGCCAAAAGTCACGCCCGGTTCCACCATGCAGACTCTGCGCGGCCGGTCCACGAATATCACCTTGTTCATCTGGCTGAGGTCCACGACGACGGCACCGCCGGCACTGGGGACCGTGTCGCCCCTGAAATGAGGAGCACCGGAACTTACCGGCACGAGCGGAGTCCGTGTCTCATTTGCCAGTTTTACAATTTTTCCGACATCTTCGGCTTTTGTCGGCTTCACGACACAATCCGGCCGGATGGGATTGACGAAGCTCATATCCCTGGAGTACCCCTCCAGAGTCGCTGGATCAACGCTGATGTTGCGAGCTCCGACAATTTTCGAAAGCTTCTCTTTTTCAATCATTTCTATCCCCTTTCACTCTCGGGCCGAAAGAATGAATAACGCATATTCCGATAACAGATTTAGGCATTGTCAGTTACTGCCGCATGGCCCGAATAATCTCAGACGATCGGCGCCCAACTATACCATAGGTGGGTTTTGTCGGATCAGAATTCGGGGGACATTTTTGGCGGGGGAAAGAAGGGCAAAAACCGCGAAAATTAATTGCGGATCTGCTATCAATGCCGCATGGTTGTTGCGCCCGGAAGGCGCCTTGTGCGGCAGCCTGCTGCCGCTGTTAAAGTTTAGAGTTTCTAGTTCCCAGTTCCCAGAATTTGAGCTGAATTTGACTCGGGCAGATTCGTGGATTCCTGGATTCCTGGATTCCTGGACACCCACTTGATTCCTGATTCCTTGCTTGCAATCTTGGAACCTTGGATGGAACCCTGGACACCCACTTTTTTTAAATTGTTTTTGGCTCAAACCATGAGTTCGCAGTTAGACGTAGTGAAACGAGGTGAACCATGGGGCTCGCGCGCAGCGTTTATGTCAAAGATGGTCAGGAAGGGGTTTTTCACTGTTTCTGCAGGTGTGTCCGCCGGGCTTTCCTTT
>DATJPG010000085.1:0-5446 GCA_035506515.1 Acidobacteriota bacterium | reverse complement strand
TCCTTTGAGTCGGCGGTCTTAGCGAACCTGGTCAGCCTGTGGTTTTGGGGGTGGTCGATCTTAATCCTTGCCAAACTTCAAGTCGTCCCCTTCATTGAGTTAATGCATAACTTTTATCTGCACACTCAGAGGGTACACTCTATCAAATTATGACAAATATTTACAAAAACAATTATCAGCGCTGCGGCACTGAGTTCAGCCAATGAGGCATTCATGAGTTTTGTATTTATCTCCGGCCGATCGACGAATCAGGGTCGGTACATTAATATCGGGAAAGACACAGATGAATACCGGGCGATGGTAAACGTGCTGTCAATGAATGATCAGGATATTGCTCGGTTGGGTTTGTCGCCGGGAACTCAGGTGCGCGTGCGCAGTGAGTGGGGCGAATCAATATTCAAATGTGCTGAAGGCGAGCTTCCGGAAGGAATTGTCTTCGCGCTCTACGGTCCGCCCACGTCGCCGCTGATAGGAGGGCAAACGGACGGCACCGGCATGCCGGCTCAAAAAGGATTTGAGGTTGAAATCGAGGCCGTCGATCAGCCTGGCGCTATTAAGACGACAGGCGAATGAGGAGAAAAGCGTCCATGACAAAGTCTCAAAACTCCATCATCGGGGACATACAGGCGGAAGGATCGTCCAGGAAATTGGAGCCGCCACTCCAGACCGATGAGGATATCGCGTGGGAACCGTTTGATGAGAATCTCTGGATACCCTACCGGATCCGCGGCAGCTGGCGCGGCGGAGTTCTGGGATGAGCGTTCAAGACGCAGCCCCGTGCGGGCAAAAAGTAAGCAATCCCCATTTCAAGGAGAATTGAAAAATGACCGTCGTCCCCAACGCGGTTTGCACCTTCTGTGGCTGTACTTGCGACGACATTGAACTGCACACGGAAGGAGATCGGATTGTAAAGGCAAAGCGCGCCTGCACGCTGGGGGAATCCTGGTTCATGTATCACACAGCCGAAGCGCACTATCCGGCGGCGCTGATTGACGGACAACCGGCGACGATCGAGGCCGCCGTGGAAGCCGCATCCGATTTGCTGGCGCGCGCCAACTATCCGCTGATCTATGGCCTCAGCAATCTGACATGCGAAGCTCAGCGTGCGGCGGTGCTCATGGCGGAAAGCCTCGGAGGCGTTGTCGACAGCCACTCATCGCTCTGACACGGCCCGACTGAAATAGCCACCCAGTTGGGAGGCAAACCCGCTGCAACGCTCGGCGAAATCAAAAACAGAGCGGACCTGTTGATTTTCTGGGGAGCAAATCCGGCAGAGTGCCATCCAAGACACATGGCTCGCTATTCCCTGACGCCGAAGGGAATGTTTGTTCCCAACGGCCGCAAAGGGCGGACCATGGTCCTGGTCGACATCCGCCGCACGCCTACGGCAAAAGCGGCAGACATATTCCTCCAGATCCGGCCGGGAAAAGATTTCGAAGTAATTACGGCGTTGAGAGCCCTCATTAAGGGACGCCGCATCAACGCTGACAGCCTTGCAGACACTGGCCTCACTCTCGAGCAGTTACAGGATCTTGTGGATCGCATGAAGCGCGCCCGTTTCGGAGCGATCTTTTTCGGGATGGGCCTGACCATGACGCGCGGTAAGCACTTGAATTCTTCCGCGCTGCTGACGCTTGGAGCAGAGATGACCGAATTTACGCGTTTTGTGGCTATGCCGCTGCGCGGTCATGGAAATGTGACGGGCGCCGATGCCGTAACTACATGGTTGACGGCCTATCCTTTCGGCGTCGACTTCAGCCGCGGATATCCAAGATACAATCCGGGAGAGTATACGGCGATTGATTTATTGACGCGGGGGGATGTTGACGCTGTGATGGTTCTGGCAGCAGATCCCGGTGCAACCATGCCGGGACCCGCTATTGATCATCTGGCGCGCGTGCCGACCATAGTTCTGGATCCGAAAATTTCCCACACAAGCAAGCTTGCCCGCATTCACATCACGACAGCTCCGACGGGAATCAGCGCGCCGGGGACTGTCTACCGGATGGATGAGATTCCATTGCAGCTCCGGCCCGCGTTGAAATCGCCATATCCGACTGATGAACAGGTGATCCGTCGCATTCAGGCGGCAATTGATGCGAAGCTGTCTCGCATGGGCAACAGGAAAGCACTTGCCGTCTCACGGCAATGAGGTATTGAGCGAATGAGCGAAGAGGCGTCGGGCGTCAATTCAATGATCCTATCCGGAAATTTCCCGGCGATGAATGGCGGGACAGAGACCGTGCATCTTCGGCTGAGGGAGGAACCAATTCTTCCGTTGGAAGCGGAAGCGCTTTCTCCTGATGTTATCGGCGGCTTATGTCGCGAGGACATAATGCGGCTGCCCGTATTCCTCGGCAACCGCCAATATCAATTAAGTGATTTCTTCGATGTGGAGGGGGAAAAGAGCCGCAGCCTGGAACTCCACGGGAATTTGGCAAAAATCAAATGGATTGGCCACCGCATGACGGGCGGAAGCATAGTGATCCACGGCAGTGCCGGAATGCATCTCGGATCTGCTATGTCAGGCGGATCTATTATTGTTCATGGCAGCGCTTCGGATTGGGTCGGGGCGGAGATGCACGGCGGTGTGATCCGTATCCATGGCGATGCCGGCGGCCAGGTGGGAGCCGCTTATCGCGGCAGTCGCAAGGGCATGCGGGGCGGCGCGATTCTGATTGACGGCGCAGCGGGAATCGAGATCGCCATGCGTATGCGGCGGGGTCTCATCTGCATTAAGGGACGTGTTGGCGATTTTGCCGGGATTCAGATGTCGGGTGGCACGCTTCTTCTTGGCGGCAAAGCAGGACTCCGAACCGGCGCGTGGATGTCGCGGGGCACGATCGTGGCACTCGAATCAATCAAGCTGCTGCCGACTTTTATTTATTCCTGCACCTACGCTCCCACATACCTGTTGCTCCTCGCCAGGCAGCTGCAAGATCTGGGCGCGCAAGTCCTACCGCAAAGCTGGAACGGTTCAGTCAAATGCTACAGAGGAGACACTTCGGGGTTGGGCAAGGGAGAGATCCTGGTTTGCGCTCCAAATAGTCCGCAGTAGGTTTTAGCCCGACTTCCGCTACTGGAGGGGTATTGATTCTCTAAGTTGTTTATTTTCAACAAAGGCATATAAAAGGTCGCCACTACAAACCATTTAACGAGTAGCGCAGGAAACTTTTCCTTCTTGAGTCACTTTGGGATTCGGCTGAGCTGGCAAAGTAAGTTTCAGTTGATGCAAAAGCAACTGGAGATCTTTATCTGGCTGCGTATAACGCGGCAGCTCAACGATTCGTCCATCCACAGTCGGAATCGTTACATCAATCATTTGAATCGTCTTGAATTTTTCCAGGATTGATCTTGGCGTAAGGCCTGAAGCGCTTTGCCGCGCCATATGTTTCAGCGTGACATGCAAGCAATAGGCTATAAAGGCTACGAAGATATGTGCGTCAATGCGATCGTCCTTTTGATGGAAAACGGGACGAATCGACAGATCCTGTTTCAGGTCTTTGAAAGCCTGCTCTACTTCCGTCAGCTGTATATAAAATTCCCATAACTGTTCCGGTTTTACTCCACACTGAAAGGATCGCAACAGGTATTGTCCTTCGGTCTGTCTTGCATGCCGCAATGCGGGCTTGTTAATGGAGAATCGAAACGACGATGACGTCACCGGTTCTCCAACCTCCGGCAAAACAATATCGACCAATCGAAAAGCATTTCCCGCTTCCGTTTTGGCAGCGCCAAGTTTCAATAACAATCTGTCGCGCGTCAGTTTTTGCCGCTGTAATTCATGCAACCGTTTCCACAGTTTTTTCAATCTTCGCTGCCGCATGGATCTTTCTTTTGATATACGGCCTTTACTCTTGGCCAGAACATACACTTCCTTCTCTTGTGGAAGCAGTTTGACTTCGACTTCAGAACGAATCGATTCCCATGGACGATTGAGGAAGTTTTGTTCCAGTTTGCTTAAATGCCCTCGTGGAGTTCCCACCAGATACGAGACCGGCGTTTCTGATTCTCTCATTTCTTTCAGTATCTTTTCCGTAGGAACGCCCCGATCCATTACCCAGATGCGTTGCGCTTTCCCATATTGCACTTCGATTTTCTTCAGAAAATCCGGCAATGTGGTCTTATCGCTGGTATTGCCGCTTAAAACTTCATATGCAAGAGGGAACCCTTGAGGCGTGACGATCAATGCAATAACCACCTGAACGCAATCCGATCGCTTGTCTCGGCTGTATCCGAATTGTCGTTTCCCTGTCTCCGGCGGATCGCATTCAAAATAAGTGCTGGTCAGATCGTAAAGCAGTATTTCAAAATCGACGTTGAATAGATCCTGCCAGCGCTGATTCAAAAAGCTGAAAAACTCCTTTTTGTGCGGCAGTGCTTTATCCAAACAGCGATACAACGTATCGTCTTTGGCTATTTCCTGTCCTTCATGAAGCAGATCGCCGACAGCGCTGTTGCGGAACCACTCGCGATGCAATCTCCACTCGCTGCCTGGATCAATCAGTCGGTATGCGGCCAATATTTTTAGCACATTCAACCATCGCGTTCCTTCTCGGCTCTCAGGCAGAAGAGGGCTCCAGAATCTGTCCAATTCCAGACGATCCCACAAGTCAAATGCCAACCAGCAGGCGCCCCATTGTCGCGGTCGACTCAATTGCAGTTGGGACAGGCGAACCTGAATAGCATCGCATGGCAGCGATTCAGGCAGTTTGCGGTTGTCTGGAAACAAAGCGACTTGGCGAGGTTTGCTTTTCTTTTCTTCGAGGACTTCGATGGTTCGTAGCCAGGATGCTTTTTGCGTGTCGTTGATTTCACCCAGGTACAACACATGGCGTTGGCCAACCCGTCCATTGCGTGCGCGGTAGCTTTCTACGACGCTCCAGTAATAATGCTCTTTCCCGTCTTTCTTTCGGCATGTCGCTCGCAAGTACATGCCATCATTTTCGCTATTTCAAATGGGGGCGCAAGAGGGTAGGTCTTCACTACACGCACTTTTGAAAATTCCGAGCATTATTTCTCAATAGCTTACAGGAATTTTATCCCGCAATTTTCTTCTTTTCAGTGTCCAGTAGCGGAAGTCGGGATAGGTTTTGATTAAGGTGCCGGCGAAGTCTTCACCACCCTATGGCGGGGCCGCTTGAAGTGACTGACAGCAGACGCATCCCCGGCAAGCGGTTGATTCGTCAGAAGTGGCCGGGTTGAACAACACACCCCGCGCTCCTCATTCGTATAACCATAGAGCTGTTGCGCTTTTAAGTTTTTTAACTCGAAGCCTCAAAGTCACCAGGATTCCAAGATCGACTCAAACCGGTTGCCGAAATTGTCAAATTGTTGCTGCCTTTTCGGCGCAGCCGGATGATTTCCCAATCGATTAGACAGCTTTTCTGGCGAGGATATTCCGTGCAGCAATGCGGCCGGTGCATAAAGCCTCCGCATTGTTTCC
>DATJPG010000084.1:0-35240 GCA_035506515.1 Acidobacteriota bacterium | reverse complement strand
GACCGGTGCGACATGATGGTGCGCACGTAGAGCGCGCGCTCGAAAGCGGCCGGATCAGCGCAGTACTTCTGGCTCATTGTTCCCTGCAATTGACGAATGGACTGATAGTCATGCTCCACCAGCCAATCGCACATCGCCGTTTCGATTTGCTTGATCGCTCCCAGTCCCTTGTGGAAGAGAACGGAACAGAGCATGGTCACGTCGGCGCCAACCATCAGCATCTTGATGGCATCCTCGGCGCAGTGAATCCCGCCGGTTGCGGCCAGGTCCGCCTTGATACGCCCGTAAAGAATAGCAAGCCAGCGCAACGGCAGGCGTATTTCGTGCGATGTGCTGAGGTGCAGGTTGGGCTGCACTTCCAGCATATCCAGGTTTAGATCCGGCTGGTAGAAGCGGTTGAAGAGCACCAGCGCATTCGCGCCTGCCTGGTCCAATCGCTTCGCCATGTTGGCCATGTTGCTGAAATACGGGCTCAGTTTGACGGCGACCGGGATGCTCGTCACCGCCTTTACCGCTTTGACGATGTCGATGTACGTCTGCTCGACCTCGGTCGCGGTTCGGTCCAGTTCGGTAGGAATCGAATAGATATTGAGTTCGAGCGCATCCGCCCCGGCCTGCTGAATGTGTTTGGCGTAATCCACCCACCCGCCGATCGCGGCGCCGTTCAGGCTGGCGATGACCGGTATGCGGACCGCCTCTTTGGCCTGCCGGATTTTGCTGAGATATTCTTCCGGAGCGGTGATGAATTCCGCCGGCTTGGGAAAAAACGTGAGCGATTCCGGAAAACTGTCGGTACCGTACATCATGTGGTACTGAACCGTTTCCAGCTCGCTGCGGACCTGTTCTTCGAAAAGCGAATGCATCACAACGGCGGCAGCCCCCGCATCCTCCATCCGCTTGATTCCATCGACTTCATCCGAAAGAGGCGAGGCGGAAGGCACCAGAGGCGTGCGCAGGTTCAATCCCAGATATCTCGTAGTCAGGTCCATTATATTTCTCCGATCCAATCGAATTCGTCAACCGGCAGGGCCGCGTCGTTCGACCCCTCAAAAAGAAGTTACTATAGCGCAATTTCGGCCCTAACGACATGGTCCTCTGCCGAATATTTATGCTGGAAGCCGAGTTTGTCGCAGACCCGCAGCATGTCGCGGTTTTCCGGGAGAATTTCTCCGAATATCCGGGTGAGTTTTTCGTCGCGCCCGATTTCCACGAGGCGCTTCAGCAGCTCGAATCCCAATCCGCGGCGATGCCAGTTGTCGCTGACCAGGATGGCGAACTCCCCATCCTTCGAGCTGGGGACCTTCGCCAGGCGGCCGATGCCGAGAATTTCGGACTCCGATGTCAGATCATCTTTTCGGATCACGACGAGAGCCATCTCCCTCTCGTAATCGATGAAGCAGATGCGCGTGAGCCGGTCGTGCGCGACGCGCTGCGTCAGCTGCATAGTGTGAAAATAGCGGAAATAGACACTGCGCTCGGAGAGCGACTCGTGGAATCGGACCATCAGCGGCTCATCCTCGGGGCGGATAGGGCGGATCGTGACCGGGATCCCTTCGGGCATTGTCCATGGGGAGACATACTGCGTCGGATAGGGCCGGATGGCCAGTTCGGGGAGCGATTCCATGGCGACATCGGGCCCGTGCAGGACAATGCGCGCGTCCAGCGCCAGGATCTTGTCCGGCGTCACCAGCAGAGGATTGACGTCGATCTCCCGGATCCACCGCTGTTCGACGACGAGGAGGCTGAAATTGACGAGGATCTGCTCCAACAAGGCAAGATCGAAACCTCCGCGCATCTTCTCGATCGCCGTGTACACTTTCGTCTGTTCCATGACCCGCCGCGCCAGCGTCCGGTTCAACGGCGGGAGCGCAAGCGCGCGGTCCTGGTAGAAATCGAGGAGACGGCCACCGGACCCGAACAGCAGCACAGGGCCGAACTGCGGATCGAGGCTGCTGCCCAGGATGAGGTCGTACCCGTCGAAGGGAATCATCGGTTGGACCGTTGCGCCTTGAATATGCTCCATGCCGTGCGAGGCTTTGATGGTCGCGAGAATTGTGCGGAATGCCTTTCGGACGGCGTCGGCGCCGGCGAGATTCAGGCGAACACCGCCCACTTCAGATTTGTGCGCAATCGTTTCGGATGCAAGTTTCAATACTACGGGATAGCCGATCCGCTCCGCAACCGCCACGGCTTCCTCTTCGTCGGATACCATCTTCGTTTCCACGACGGGAATGCCGTACGCCTCCAGGATTCGTTTGGATTCGAATTCCGTCAGCAGGGTCCGCCCGGACACCCGGGCGCGGCGTATCAGGTCTTCGGCCAGCGTGCGATCCTGGACGGATGCCGGCGCTTGCGTCAGTGCGGGCGTCTCATACAGGCCGCGCAGGTTGTATGTGTAGCGCCACATGAAATTGAAGGCGCGCACCGCCCTGTCGGGGTAATGGAACGTCGGAATATTGCTGCGATTGAGAATGGCTATGCCGTTCGCCACTTCCGCGCCGCCCATCCAACTCGCGATGATGGGTTTGCCGTCCAGCCGGGCCAGCGGCCTTAATTGCTCGGCGGTCCTGGTGGGATCGGTGTTTGCCTGGGGCGCTAGAATGACGAGGACTCCGTTCGTGTTCACGTCCTTGGCCGCAATCTCGACGGCCTGGACATAGCGCTCCGGAGAGGCGTCGCCGAGGATGTCGATCGGATTGTTGTGGCTCCAGTGCCGCGGCAGGAGTTGATTGAGCGCATTCATGGAATCCTGGGACAGCGGTGCCATTTCGCCGCCGCTCCGGATCAGCGCGTCGGTGGCCAGCACGCCGGGCCCCCCGGCATTTGAAACGATCGCCAGGCGGGACCCTTTGGGTCCGGGCTGTTTCGCCAGCACTTCCGCCATATCGAACAGTTCGGATATCTGGTCGACGCGTAGCACGCCGCCGCGCCGGAAGGCAGCGTCCAGCACTTCATCGGATCCCGTAAGAGCGCCCGTGTGAGACACCGCCGCCTTGACCGCTGCATCTGTGCGTCCCGCCTTGAGCACGATGATGGGCTTGGTGAACGCCACTTCGCGGGCCGCCGAGAGAAAGGACCTTGCATCGCCGATGGATTCCATATACATCACGATGCTGCGCGTTCTCTGGTCGTCTCCCAGGTAGTCGATCAAATCGCCCCAGCCGACGTCGATCATGGATCCGATCGAAATGAAGCAGCTGAAACCCACCATTTCCCGGAGGCTCCAGTCCAGCACGGAAGTGCACAGCGCCCCGCTCTGGCTGATGAAAGCGACATTGCCCGGCCTCGCCATCCCGACGGCAAATGTGGCGTTCAATCCTGTCAGGGGACTCATCACACCCAGGCAGTTGGGCCCGATGATGCGCAGGTTCCCGCGCCGGGCGTTTTCCAGGATTTGCTCTTCCAGCAGAAGACCTTCGGGCCCGATTTCCTTGAACCCGGCAGAGAGGATGATCGCACCCTGCACGCCCCCATCGACGCACTCCGAGATAAGCCGGGGAACGGTTTCCGGAGGAGTCGCTATGACGGCCAGTTCAACTCTTTCCGGAACTGTCGCGATGCTCGGGTATGCCTTGATGCCGAGAACGCTCGTGCGCTCGGGATTTACCGGAAAGACCGTGCCTCCGAACGGATTGGTGACCAGATTCCACAGTACGGTGCGCCCCATACTCCCCGCGCTTTCCGTTGCGCCGATCACGGCAACCGTTTTGGGTGAAAAGAAAATACTGAGTGGCTGGTTCCTGCGCCGGAGCAAGCTGTTGGCCGCATCCAGTCGCGGAGGCAAAGGGTGCACAATTCCGGACACGGCATCTTTGTCTGAAATCATACTCCGTCTCGGTGGTCCCCGTATTACAGGACCGGAATCAGGCTGATTATTCCGATTGATCGCTCCGCCACCATCTTACCAGTCATAGGCGATTCTATCCAGAGCGACAATAAACCAAAAATCTGTGCTCATATGTTTTTTTGCAGTTGGAATAGAATTTGCCTAAAATGAAACATATACGGACCTGGATCCATCCAATTTTAGGGAGTTTAGGGAGAACAAAGAACTGGCAAAGGAACGGCATATGAATACCAAAAACCTATTCCCGGCTTTTCTTATGGTGGTGCTTTCCGTATCCGGCCTTTCAATCCGGGCGTCGCAGGAACCGGCACAGGAAAAATATTCCGAATCGCAAATCGTTGTCCCTGAGGGAACCGTCATTCCGATTGTGCTTACAGAGTACCTGAACACGCACAACAGCCAGGTCGGAGATGTCTTTTATGCCGACACGACGTACCCGATCTGGATCCAGCAGCGGCTGGTGATCCCGAAAGGATCCACCGTTCGTGGAACGGTGACCGAAGTTGTTAGGCCGGGCAAGGTGAAGGGGAAAGGTCGCCTCGCCGTCCGCTTTGACGACATCCTTCTTCCCAATGGCGTCAGACGGGAATTTATAGCGACATTCCGCGGCCTCCACGGTCCCGGAGACGAAAGCGTCAGCCGAAAGACCGAATCCGTGACAGCGGCCGGGTCGACAGGTAAAGACGCGGGCACGGTCGTTGGGACAACCAGCCAGGGCGCCATCATCGGTGCAATCGCCGGGCACGGTTCGGGTGCTGCAATTGGGGCGGGCGCAGGCGCCGCAGTCGGTCTTGCAACCGTTCTTTTTACGCGTGGCCGCGACCTGGTACTGAGCCCCGGGACGCGATTTGATATTGAGCTGATCAAGCCAATGAAGTTCGCCTACAACGAAATCGAGTTTTCAAACTCCGAAATCAACAATGCTGAGCGGGACCTCCGCGAGGTCCGATCCCAACCGACAAACACGAATCAGAACAAGCGCAATTCCGGCAGACGCGGAATCCTAGGCATCCCGACTATTGGGGGTTATCCGTTCTAAGAAAACCGGCCGCCAGCTAAAACTATAATGCACCACGATTAAAGATTCTTCCTGTCGTTTTCCGGATTCTGAAACTCCGGATGCCGATTGCTTATCCGAGAAGCATTGTAAATAAGTCGGCGTCCTGTCTTTCCGGTTTTTTTCCAGAAGCTAAGCCCGTTATCCGTTGATTTGGTGACTTTGACCCATCGCCCGGCGGGGTGATCTGCATTTACAGGTTGATTCTGCGGCCTACCTCGGTAAGAATAACGCTCATGGATGCTGCTATTATAGGTCGAATCGTTCAGGAAACTTCAATACCCGAAAACTCTGTCGCGGCGACCATCGCCCTCTTCGAAAAGGGCGCAACGGGGCCCTTTATCGTCCATTACCGGAAAGAAGCTACCGGCGGACTGGACGAGGCCAAGGTCCGCCTGATCCATGAGCGCATGGTGCATTACCGCGAGGTTCTCGACCAGCGCGTCGCTCTTCTCAAGCTTCTCAACGAACAGGGCAAGCTGACCGAGGAGCTCCGGGCAATCATCGAGAGCTGCTTCTCCAGGACCGAACTGGATGATTTGCACCACCAGTTCCGTCCCCGCAAGAAGACTCGCGCAGCTGAAGCCATCGAAAAAGGGCTGGAACCCCTGGCAGAATATTTCTGGAACCAGGAACTAGACGCGTGGAGCCTCGAAGAGCACGTCAATGTCACGGTGGATCCGGCCAAGGGAGTCACCACACAGGAACAGGCGCTCCAGGGCGCGATCGATATCCTCGCGGAACGGATTTGGGGAAATTTCGAATACCGCAAAGCCCTCCGCGAAATGCTGTGGAACGAGGGTTGCCTTGTCTCCAGCGTCGTCCCCGCAAAAGTCGGCCAGAAAACGAAGTACACGATGTATTACGAGCGAAAGGAACCGGTAACCACCATTCCTTCGCACCGCGTCCTGGCGATCCGCCGGGGATGTAAAGAAGGGATTCTCATTTCGTCCATCGAAGGGGACAATGCAAAAGCGGTGGACTTTCTCCTGAATTCCATCATTAAGGACAAAGAATCCATTTTTGCCCCCATCCTCGAAATTTCCGCGCGCGAAAGCTATAGCCGCATCCTGCGCCCGCTAATCGAAACCGAAGTCCGCACGCAACTGAAGGAACGGGCAGACCGGGAAGCGATCCGCGTATTTCAGGAGAACCTCGCGAACCTGCTGCTTTCGCCTCCCGCCGGGCCCATTGTCGTCATGGGCATAGACTGGGGGAAAGGCGATGATTGCAGCGTCGCGGTCGTGGACGAATCGGGTCGGCACCTCGAAGGAGCGAAGATCCGGTTCAAACCTGCGCCGGAACGCCCGGCGCCCAAAGCCCCGCAGCCTGCAGCCGTCAAGCCGCCGGAGCAACAACCCGAGCCAGTACCGGCGGAGAAAGCCGTCGCGGAACCCTCGGGTGAAATTGCCGCCCCGGCAGAAATGGAAGCCCAGGAATCGCCTGCACCGCAACCCTCTTCGGTGGAAGCGAATTTTTCTGCTGAACCAGTCGCTGATCCGATGCCGGCGGAAGCAGGCTTCGAAGCGCCTTCCGATCCGCCCGCTTCCGAAGAGACGGAACAACCGGCCGCAGAAGCATTGCCCGATCCGGCGGTTTTCGATCCACCGCATGTCGAAACCGCCGAAGCGGAGAAAGCCGGCATCACCGAAGCCCCGGCTATAGAATCTCTGACGGTCTCAGCAGCCGCAGAACCCGCTTCGGAGGCTGCTGATATTGCAGCGGAACCGGCGGATGAACCAGCGAGAGCCCGGACCGTGCTGCGGGAATTGATCGCAAAGTATAAAGTTCAAGCCATTTCCATCGGAGCCGGGATGAGTGCCCGGGAACTCGAAACGGCACTGAAACAGATCGTCACCGAGGAAGGATTAGGCAACATCCTGATCGCCGCGGTCAACGACGCCGGCATCGCCATCTACTCCTCGTCCCGCCTGGCGCGCGAAGAATTCCCCGAATGGAGCGCTTCGGCCCGCTGTGCCGTGAGCCTCGCCCGCCGTCTCCAGGATCCCCTTGCGGAACTCGTGAAGATCGATCCGAAATTGATCGGCGTCGGCCAATATCAGCATGACGTGGATCAAAAGGAACTGCATCGGGGACTCCTGCAAACCGTTCAGTATTGTGTCAACAAGGTCGGAGTCAGCATCAACACGGCTGGCGAATCGCTGTTGCGATATGTGTCAGGCCTGAACGACAAGCTGGCGCGCAAACTGGTAGCCGCCAGGACGGCGCAAGGGTTTTTTGCGTCCCGCACCGCGATCATACAAGCCGTGGGGATGGACAAAAATACCTTCGAACAATGCGCCGCGTTCCTGAGGATTTCCAATGCGGAGAATGCGCTGGACCGCACGGCCGTGCATCCGGAATCGTATCCGATCGTGGAGAAAATGGCTGCGGCTCAGTCTGTTCAAGTCAATGCCCTGGTCGGAAACAGGGACCTGATCTCTTCGCTGAAGCTCGAGGAATTCGTTACGGAGACCGCAGGGATTCCAACGCTTCACGATATCAGGGAAGAGCTGCTTCGGCCGGGCAGAGATCCGCGAAAGACCTTCAGGATTCCGAAGTTCCGCGCGGATGTAAGAGAAATGTCCGACCTGCAGCAGGGCATGACGCTCGAAGGCACGGTAACCAACGTCACGAATTTCGGCGCTTTCGTAGACATCGGGGTCCGGCAGGATGGACTTGTGCACCTCAGCCAGATGTCCAATCGGTTCATCCGCGACCCGCGGGAAGCCGTGAAAGTCGGGGATGTCGTTCAGGTCAAAGTGATCTCGGTCGAACCGGAAACCAAGCGAATCGGCTTATCCATGAAGGCACTGCTGCCTCCGCCACAGAGGCGGAAAAAGAAGCCGCGGCGCGGGGCGCAGGGTCCAAATTTCCCGCGCAGGCCCGAAGGGGTTTCTCCGGAAGCGGCCTCCGAGACCGATGCGGCTTCGACCTCCGTCACCACCGAGAGATCCTCCTCCGCGGGCGGGCCGCCGAGACCGGGCAGAAATCAGAATGGCCGCCGACCCTTCCGAAAAAGAGGGCCGCGGAGGCCGGAGAACGCTGAAGAATTGCAGCAGAAACCAGAACCTGCGCCCAAGGTGCCCGAACCTTCGCTCCAGGAAAAGATCGCAATCCTTCAATCCAAATTTCGAGGAATTAAGTAGCGGCACGAATTGCGGTCCTTTCTGAGCAGCGAGAAAATCTTCCTGATTGCTGCAGCGGGAGCTTGCTTGATTGGCCCTGCAGCAATTGTGAGGTACTGCCCTCATGCGCGACAAAAAATATTTCGACACACTCTGCAATACGGCGGACGGCGTTTTTATCGTGGATGCCGAGAAACGCATTCTGCGATGGAACAAAGGAGCCGAAAAAATTCTGGGGCACGCGGAAGCGGACGTCCTGAATCACGATTGCTTCCGCATCGTTGCGGGAAAGTCCCGCGCAGACAAAGGCCTCTGCAATCCGAACTGCAAAATCCACGCCAATGCAATCAGCGGTACGCCTCAGGAAAATTTTGACATGCTGGTCCATGGAAAAGACCAGAGGCCGCTCTGGTTGAACGTCAGCACCCTATCGCCTGCCGATGGCGAGGAGCCTTTTCTGGCGCACATCCTGCGCGACGTGACGGAAGAGAAAAGGAAAGAGCAGGCGCTTGAAAAATTCCTGGAGTACCTGGAAGCGCACGGCTTCATGACGAAGGAGTTATCTTCTGCCAAATCGGCGCTGAGGAGTTCCGCTGCAGTCAAGCTGGCCTCCATGGAAAAAGCGGCCGCTTCTCTGTCCGACAGAGAAATAGAAGTGCTGACGTTGCTTGCGGAAGGGCTCTCCACAAAAAATCTGGCGCAAAAACTCAACATCAGCCATTTTACAGCCAGAAATCACATTCAGAATATTCTTGTGAAGCTGGATTTGCACAGCAAAGCGCAGGCAGTTTCCTACGCCTTCAAGAGAGGCATTCTGTAGGTTCCTCAATTCAATCATGCCGGGAAGACCTTCGAAAAACCTGTTGGCTGAGCCGCACAGAACGGTATCCTGGCAACCGGATCCCCTGAGAACGCCCATCGAGCACCTGGTGGACTATCTTCTCACCGGAGCGCTGGCTTCGAATGCACCACAGGAAATCGAGCGACTGGCGGAACAAGTACTCCGCCACGATCACCGGGATACTCGGGTCGTTATCCTCGGGGGAGGCACAGGGCTGTCGACGATTGCAGGAGGGAATTCGCAAATGCCCGATTGGCCGGATAAGCCGATGGTCGGCATGAAGCAGGAGTTTCCTAATGTGAGCTTTGTCGTGTGCACAACGGACGACGGCGGATCCACCGGGCGGCTTTTAAAATCACTTCCGCTGATCGGCGTGGGAGATCTGAGGAAACTCCTGCTCTCTTCGGTTCTTGTTGCGAACCTGGAGCGGAAGTATTGCCTCCATGGGCAGCGCGCCCTGGACCTCATCAGGTTTCTCCACAGCCTGTTCAATCATCGCTTTCGCGAAGAGGAGCCAAACTTCAAATCGGTCGTCAATCCGGTGCTCGCAGCATCCCCCGATCTGCGGAGCGCCTGTCCAAAAATTCTGGCGGCTGCGTTCTGCGAGCTCGGGGAATATATCTCGCCTCGAGGGCCTGGGCCGACGATCTTCCCCGCTGGACACGCGCTGGGCAATCTTTTGATCACATCTGCCATTTTGGGGGCCGCCGGCGGGAGAACGGATCGTCCCCCCAGACTGCGCGAAATACAAAGCGGCATCGACCGCATTGCGGATCTCATCGGAGCACCTGCAGGACGCATTCACGCGGCGACCGGCGCCCCGGGCCAGCTGAAAATCCGCTATGCTAACGGAGTGGAAGTCTATGGACAGAGCAAATTGTCCCAAGCGAGGCGCAATTCTCCGGTAGATCGCGTATTTGTCGAATTCGCAGACAAGCCCGATGTGAGCGCCGCCGTTCGAAATTCGATCCGCAATGCGGACCTGATCATTTATGCCCCGGGCAGCTTGTACACCAGCATTATTCCTTTGCTTCAGCTGGAGCCGATCGTGGCTGCAATCCGAGCCAACCGCAGCGCACTGAAGGTGCTGGGCGCAAATTCGTGGGCACAGGAAGGGGAGACGGACATCTCGCCAAGAAACCAGATGCGCGGATTCCTGGTCTCGGAATTGATTGAAGCGTATGACCGGAATATACCGCAGGGGATTGAAGGATTAATCGACATTGTCTTGAGCGCCAATCTCGAATACATCCCCGGGAATATCCTTCGCAATTACGCCCTGGAAGGAAAGAGCCCCATTTTTCTGGATCGGCCACAGGTTGAAGCGATGGGGGTTCAGCCCATCGAAGCCACTCTCTTTTCCCCCGAATACCAGACCAAGTCCCGTGTCATTCATCACGACGCGAGTCGGTTCAGCCTCGCAATTCAGACGCTGCTTTATGCAGACAGACACCTGAAAGGGGACAAAGGGTACGCCCTGAAGCGTCCGACGGCTCTGCGAACCCACCCGATCAGGCAAACGAAAGAGAGAATGGGAGAAGCCGCAGGCTCAAATCGGGGCATGCTGCTTTGCGATTATCTGAACTCGATGAAGGAAGCCCTCAAACACAAAACTTTCCGCCCCGCAAAACTAAAGGATTTTCTCTTGCAGGTCATCTGGGAAAACCGCGATATCCGCCCCTCTCATTTGCAATTTTTCCGGGGAGTCTCCGTTATTACGAACAAAAATTGGAACCGCAGCACCGACCTGGATAATATTCTCGGCTATTATGACCCGGATGACCGGTATATCAAGCTGCATGAAGATTTATTGCAGGATCCATCGAGGCTGAGGGAGGATCTGCTGGTCGCGCTGGGAGAATCCCTGCTGGGACGGTATATCGAGAAACGCCGATGGACGGAACAGCACGGCGCCCGATGTTACGAAATCGTCCTCAGACACGCCTCCGAAAGGCAATGCTTCCTCTCGGATTCGCAATTAGCTGCATACCTCCGGATGGCCCGAATGACGCCGGACCCGTCGGATACGCGGATCTACAGGATCACAATCAACCGGGGAGGGGGATTTCTCCCGCCTGGCTTGCTGTTCGGGCTCCTGTACTCCTGGTATCTGTGCGGTCACGGGTTCACCATGGAATATGAAATGACTCTGCTTCGTTGGCCATTGAAGCGCCTCATTCCGCTTCATGCGCGGGACCGCATCCGCAAAAAAGCCCTGGTAACTTTTTTTCGCACCGTGATTTTCGGCCACCCGAAATGAAGGAAAGGTAGAAATGGATATACGAATCGCACACAGTCCGGATTCCGATGACGCGTTCATGTTTTACGCGCTCGCGAAAGACAAACTCGACACAGGTAAGTTTCATTTCACGCACACGCTGCAGGACATTGAAACGCTCAACCGCAAAGCGCTGAACGGGGAGTACGAAATCACCGCGATTTCGTTCCACGCATATGTGTATATCGCGGACAAATACATGCTGCTCCCCTCGGGTGCCAGCATGGGGGACCGGTATGGTCCGATGATTGTCGCCCGCCAGCCCTGGAGCCAGGATTCGCTGCGCGGGAAAAAGATCGCGATTCCCGGCACTCTGACGACGGCCTACCTGGCGCTCAAGCTGTTTCAACCCGAGTTTGAAGCGGCGGTCATCCCGTTCGATCAGATTATGAACGAGGTTCAGCAAGGATCGGTCGATGCGGGCCTCATCATACACGAAGGCCAGCTCACCTATGCCAGCCAGCAGCTGCATAAGATTGTGGATCTGGGGGAATGGTGGTACCGCGTTACGCGCCTTCCGCTGCCGCTCGGCGGAAACGTCGTAAGGAGGGATCTCGGCATGGATGACATCCGGGAAATCTCGCGCCTTTTGAAAGAGAGCATTCAGTACGCCCTGGATCACCGCCAGGAAGCCCTGAACTATGCGATGCAGTTTGCACGCGACCTCGATACGAAAACGGCGGACCGTTTCATCGGCATGTATGTCAACGAGAGGACGCTGGATTACGGAGCCGAAGGGCGCAAGGCCGTGCAGGAGCTTTTCGATCGCGCTTTTGCGGCAAAAATCATTCCAAATACGATTCGCGCCGAATTCGTGGACCAATAACCCGGAAGCAGCCGGTGGACAGTGTGTTCCATGGTTTTTTATGGCCGCGCGTTTGACTGGGGCTCGTCGCGGGATTATATTTTGGTACGTCAACAGCACGGAGGTGTTTATAGTGCCGATATACGAGTACCAATGCTCAAAATGCGGTGAGGTTTTCGAAGCTTTCCAGAAGATCACCGATGAGCCTCTGACCAAGTGCAAATTCTGCCAGGGCAAGGTGGAAAAGCTAATCAGCCAATCCAGTTTCCAGCTCAAGGGATCCGGATGGTACCTCACCGATTACGCCCGTCGTTCCTCGAGCGGACCGAGCGAGAAGCCAAAAACCAGCAGCACTTCTGAAAAAGCATCCGAGACAAAAACAGAATCCACCACTACTACGACCAGCTCCGAGAACAAATCCTGATTCACTAGGGGGGAGTCGTGCCGTTTTCAGCTCCGCAGCGCGATATGGTATTCCGGGCCCTCGACGAGGCGGAAGACCGCACGGCAGGCTACTACTGCATCCCTCCGTTCCGCTGGGAGCAGCTGCGATACGATTTGCTGACGCAGGTCGACCACGGATGGGAGCCTTTGCCCGGCCCGACCCTGGCACGCGTCCGGTGCCTGCAGCGAGTTCATATCCATCGGCCGTTCGACTTCTATCGCATCGAACTCAATGACCGAAGTATCCTAGCCGCAGCCAGGCGCGAACACCTGCTCCGGAATCTCCACCCGTTTCTGGTCTATATATTGACGCACGAAATGGTGCACATGGTCCGGCTCAGCAGTATCCTGAATAATCGGCCCGAAACCCTTCCCCACTCCAATGAGACGGAAGAAGAGAGGGTCCATCGCATCTCGCGCCGGATTTTAGCCGGCTCTTCGGCTTTTCGTCCGGTTCTCGAAAAATTTTGCGGCTGATTTTCGAATCAGGATTCCTGCGGGACCTGCGGTTCGTCATCGGAATCCGGATGCATGACCAGGGACGCAACTTCCAGGGTCCTGGAAAGATCCTCTTCCCCTTCACACACCGAGTATCCCAGATTCATCCTGACATTGGCCCGATCTTCGCGGGATTCGAACTGCCAGGAGCGGAATATCTCGCGCAGTCCGCGGATTCGCGCCGGAAGATGCTCGGAGGTTACGCGCGGCATCAGCACCAGGAGATCCCTTTCCCCGTAAAAGAGAATGGATTCTCTCGTTTCGAGAGCGCGCTGCAATCGCACGCGTATTTCCCGAACGGTCTCTCTCGGAAGCGGAATCCGGCGGCCGTAGTTGTCCTGCGTATCGAACTCCATCAATACAACGGAATATGCGTCTGCTTCTTCGTCGACTTCTTCGCCGGATCGGGCTTGCGGCGTCATAAGAGGCGCAACGCCGCCTCCCTGGTGCAGCAACCTCAAATGAGCGATAAAACTGCCGAGGATTTTCAGCACGCGGATGTGGTTTTCATGAAAGTAACTGGGCAGCGAGTGGCTCAGGACAAGGAAACCGGTCGCGGCGCCATGCAGGAACATAGGCAGACAGAGGACCGAGCGCACAACTCCGGGGAAATCCACGGCGTTGAAACTCGATTCTTTGTAAATATCCTCGATGTTCAGACAATCGCCGCTTGTTTCGGCCATGCGGGTCAGCTGCTGCTCGAATTCCCGGCTTCCCAGCAGGCTGGTTTTGGAATGAATCCGTAAGAACTTGCGCTCTTCCCGGATCCCCTCGAGGCACAGGGTACTCCCGCTTTCAGGGAACAGGAGGCTGCAGTAATCGGCGCCGAAATCCTGCAGGATGCAATCCACGATCTGGGAGCATATCTCCTGGAAATCCTCCTTTTCCTTGATGCTCTCCACGATCCGGTAAAAACCCGAAAGCGATCCGATGCTCTCTTCGAGCAGCTTGTTCACCTCGCTGACGGCATTCCGGTAGCTGTTGATGATCCGGTGATAGAGGTTCCTTTCTTCGGTAGGCAAACTGGCATCCAGCGGCTCGTCGTCCTCGGCCATTTTTTTGATCTCGCTGTAGTTCCTGGCATCATTCACCAGGATAGCCTCGATCTGGGTGCGAATTTTGTCCTCTATCTCCATGAGCGCCTCGACTCCATATCAGGAGGAGATTCTGAAAAATCCTTCGATGTTTTCGCGTTCGCGATCCGCAAATTCTTTCAGGTGCGCGTATTCTTGTTCCGATATTTCCAATTTTGAATTCAGTCTGGAAAACCCTTCGTTCAGGCCATCGTCGCCATCATAGCCGATCTTGAGTTCCTTGGCCACCAGATCGGCAACCATCACCGCGTTGACCATGGGGATGTCCAAGGCCAGCGGATCATGATGCCGGCGAATGACGCTCACAAGTTCCGGCGGAAATCCCCATTGCTTTGCAAGCACTTCCCCGATCGCGGCGTGATCCACACCATAGTTCTCGACTTCATACGACGAGATCGCGGGATCCTCGTTGGATTTCGCGATCGCGAAAATATTTCCGTAGTGTCCAGGGTATGTCTTGAACAGAACGGCTTTGCCCAGATCGTGCAGTAGCCCGCAAAGAAACGCAAACTCCCCTTCCCGAGCCACACCTCTCCGCCGGGTCCAGATTTCTTTAACAAGCACGCCAACACCGCACGAATGCGTCCACAACTGATTGATGTGCGCCGCCTCGCCCCTGGCCCCCTTGGTAAACGTGTCGAAGATATTGATACCGATCGCAAGGCTCGTCACCAGGTTCATCCCGAGGAGCGTGATCGCGTGCGAGATCGTTTTTACCCGGGCGCGAAACGAATAAAACGCGGAATTAGCCAGCCGCAGAATACGCGCGGAAAGAGCCGGGTCGTGCAGGATGAGTTCTTCCAGCTCCCTTGCCGTGCTGGTATCGGCGTCCAGTGTCTGAATGATTCTGATCAAAATAAGGGGAATGCTCGGGATATCGAACCCCTTGTTGATCGGAAACGGCATTGGAGCCTTGACTGCGCACATAGGTACACCTGTTCAAATAAAATCCTGCCTATGTACTATTCGTTCCAAGCGCAAGAAATCTTTAGAAATCCAGGGCCTCGATTCCAGATTCTCAATTCTCGATTCCAGATTCTCAATTCTCGATTCCAGATTCTCGATTCTCAATTCTCAATTCTCGATTCCAGATTCTGGAGATTTGGGAATCTGGAATTGAGAATCTCTATTAGATCCGCGCATTTGGTTGTATGATGGCGACAAGAGCATTTAGCCACGATCGGAGTCATCTCATGGAACTGAGGCAGAAGCCTCGAATAGGCGTCATGGGCCCCGCGCTTTGCCTGCCCGAAGTGTATAACCTGGCCCGCGAAGTAGGCTATCTGATAGGCAAGAGAGGGGCCATCCTGGTTTGCGGAGGAAAAGGCGGAGTCATGGAAGCATCCGCGAAAGGCGCCAGGGAGGCCGGCGGCATAACAATCGGTATCTTGCCGGGCGCAAGCGCAAGCGAGGCGAACCCCTTCATAGACATCCCGATCGTCACGGACCTTGGAAACGCCCGCAATGCCATCAACGTCCTGACTAGCCAGGCTATTATTGCCATTCACGGATCCTACGGAACGCTTTCCGAAATAGCCCTGGCGCTGAAATGCCACACGCCCGTCGTCGGCCTGGACACATGGGATCTGATCCCGCCGGGGGGAGCGACGCTCCCGATCATCTACGCGAGGACTGCCGAGGAAGCCGTAACGGCGGCGTTGGAATTGATCCCTGGGGCATAGTCTGAGAAACGCTCGACGGCGCACGAGGCATATCTCGCTCGATTTAACGGATGAAGAGAACAAAATCGCCTTTGAAAAGCTTTCCATGACATGGCATCATGCCCCTCAATTTTGGTGAAATGCAGGAGGACTATCGACATGGCTGGTCGCAAACTTGCAGATTCTGTCGCGGAGCATCGCAAGAAATCGGGGCTCACCGCCGGGGTCGCCGTTATCACTCTTTCCATGTCCCGATCGATGGACACGGACAAATCGGGAGATGTCATCCAGAAATTGCTGGAAGAAAACGGCCATCATGTCGTCGTCCGGAAAGTGATTCCCGACAGCCGCAGCATCCTGCGCGCAACATTACGGGAGCTTGTGCGCGATAAAAAGATTCAAGCGATCGTGACCACGGGCGGAACAGGGCTCGCACCGCTGGACGTCACGGTGGAAGCCGTTCGCCCGATGCTCGACAAAGAACTGCCGGGATTCAGCTCGCTTTTTATGCTGCTCAGTTACGCCGAAGTAAAAAGCGCGGCGATGCTTTCCCGTGCGCTGGCCGGCACCATCAAAGGCAGGATCATTTTTTGTCTGCCGGGCAGTCCGCGCGCCTGTAAATTGGCGATGGAATCTCTGATACTGCAGGAATTGGGACATATCCTGATGCTTCTGGGTGGCTAAATGAAGCCTTTTGAAAAACGGCCTTGCAGCCTGTTCCTTTTTGATCTGGACGGGACCCTGATCGACTCGAAGGCCGACATCACGCGCTCTCTCAACCTCGTGCATGCGCGCATGAACCTGACGCAGTTGAAGGAATCACTCATCGTCGATTTTGTCGGCGAAGGCATGCGAAAGCTGATCGAGCGGTCCCTGAAGACCGCGACCGGAATCGAGCCGGCTGAGGGAATGGTTCAGGAAGGGATGAGTCTGTTCCGGGAGGAATACGAAAAACATCTGCTCGATCGGACACGCCTGCTCCCTCACGTGAAAGAAGGACTGGCCCGGCTTCCATGGGCCAGGTTCGCGGTCGTGAGCAACAAGCCCGAAAAATTTTCCCGGCGTATCCTGGAAGGGCTTGGCATCGGGGACAAATTCACTATCATCCTGGGCGGCGATAGCGTTCCGAAGAGAAAGCCGGACCCCGAATCGCTGTATCTGGCGATGCGCGCCTGCAAGGCGGCGGCTTCAGAAACGGCGATGGTGGGAGACAGCCCCGTGGATATCCAGGCAGGGAAAGCAGCGGGCATCGCCACGTGTGGCGTTCTGGGAGGCTTTCGCCCGAAAGAAGAACTGGAAGCCGCCGGGTGCGATCTGATCATCCGCAACCTGCTGGAGCTCGCCGACTATTTTCAGCCTCCCCGCTGATCCACACAACCGTTATTACATTAGCAGCAGCGGTTGGGACGCGAGTATTTTTCGTTCAGCCGGCTCACGTAGAACTCCGAGGGTGTGGGGATCGGTCGCTCCGGATGTCTCAATCTGACGTGCTCGCAATACCGCAGGTACTCTCCTTCCCCCATTACGCGCTCAAGGATGTGCCACCATTTTCGCAAGAGTCTCATTGAAATCCTGCTGATTCGGGATTGATGTCGTTATTCATAATTTGTGCGCTTATACTCCGCCTCACATAACACAGGGAGCTTGCGACGGCTCAGAATCGCCAGCCATTCGCGGGTGCAGTCGATGAGGATGACAAGCACCATGGTGAGAAAGAGCGCCGTGACAACAGCATCCAACCGGTTGTTGAAAATCTGTCTTTGAACGGTGGCGATCTTATCAGGAGAAACAATGCCGCCCGATATCGTGTTTTCCAGTCGGCTGGCCTCGGCAAGAAACCCGATCCGCGGATCGCTGTGGAAAATCTTCTGGCAGCCGGCTGTCATCGTGATCGTCACCAGCCAGAGCATCGGCAGGATCGTCACCCAGCCGTATCGCGCCTTTTTCATTTTTATCAGGATGCTGGTCGCGACGCAGAGCGCAACCACAGCCAGCAGCTGATTTGCGATTCCATACAGGGGCCAGAGGCTGTTGATTCCTCCAAGGGGATCCAGCACTCCTTGATATAGAAAGTAGCCCCACGCGGCCACAATGAGGGCACTGGACAAAATCACGCCGGGATACCAGCTCGTTCGGCCCAGAGGTTTCCAAAGGTGTCCCAGCAGATCCTGCAGAAGAAATCGGCCGACACGACTGCCTGCATCGAGGAGCGTAAGTATGAAAAGCGCTTCGAACATAACGGCAAAGTGGTACCAGATCGCCGTGAAGGTGTCCCCGCCGAGAGTCCGTGCGAAAATATGCGCCATGCCGACCGCCAGAGACGGAGCTCCTCCCGTCCGGGAAAACATGGTCTGCTCCCCCACGACACGCGTCAATTGCTGCATATCCGCCGGAGTGACCGGATAGCCCCAGGAGGATATAGTGGTCGTCGCCGCGACAGGATTCGCGCCCACGATACCGGCAGGACTGTTGATGGCGAAATATATTCCCGGCTGAAGGACGCAGGCAGCAATGATGGCCATAATTCCGACAAACGACTCCATAAGCATCGAGCCATAGCCGATCATTCGCGCCTGCCCTTCCCTGGTAATCAGCTTCGGCGTTGTCCCTGAGGAGACCAGTGCGTGAAATCCTGAAATCGCGCCGCAGGCAATTGTGATGAATGCGAAAGGGAATATCTTGCCGGCAAAAACCGGTCCGGTTCCGTCGATAAAGCGTGACAATGCGGGCATCGCAAGTGTGGGTCTAGCTGCCAGTATGCCCAAGGCAAGGAGGATGATGGTACCGAGTTTTATGAAGGTGCTCAGATAATCGCGTGGCGCAAGAAGCAACCACACGGGCAAAACGGAAGCCGCAAATCCATAAGCGACGATCATCCACACGAGATGGCGCGCATCGAATGTGAACAGCGAAGCAAGCCAGGGCACCTGAACCACGGATTGACCGCCGACGACCGCTGCCATGACCAGGACGAAGCCCAGAAGAGAAGTCTCCAGTACCTTCCCAGGACGCAGGAACCTCAGATACACTCCCATCAACAGCGCGATCGGTATGGTCATTGCAAGAGTGAACGTTCCCCACGGACTCGCTTTGAGGACGTTGGTAACCACAAGCGCAATGACGGCCAGAATTATTACGAGGATCGATAGAACCGCGAATAGTGCCGTAAATCCTGCAACCGGGCCGACCTCTTCTTTGGCCATCTGGCCCAGCGATTTCCCGTTGCGGCGCATGGATGCGAACAGGATCACAAAATCCTGGACGCACCCTCCGAGAACGGCGCCGAAAATCAGCCAGAGGGTCCCCGGCAGATAACCCAGCTGCGCGGCCAGCGTTGGCCCCACCAGGGGGCCAGGCCCCGCGATGGCGGCGAAATGGTGCCCGAGCAGGACCCACTTATTCGTCGGCACGAAATCCCGCCCATCCTCGAGCCTCTCCGCGGGCGTCGCGCGCATATCGTCCAGTTGAACGACTTTGAAGGCAATAAATCGGCTGTAAAAGCGATAGGCCACCGCATAGACGCAGACCGCCGCAACGATGATCCACATCGCGTTGATCGGTTCATTTCTGCGCAAAGCGACCGCACTTAGAGCCCCGGCTCCGAACAAACTGATCAGAATCCACAGCCCCGCCCGCGCGCTTTTGCGCCACACAATCCCGGGGAAAGAAACCATTCGGTGCTCCTCGCAATAGCGTGTGAGTTCACACTTCCACGAATAACCTCAAGAGCCTAGTTTGTTCCCGCAAATATTTCAATCAATCTCGCGGTCAGGCCTGGAAAATTTGGTTTTGTATGCGGCGGATGCCTCCGCGAAAACTAAATTTTCCAGACCTGACGCCAAAATAGGTGCTACATTGATGACATGAGGTCACGTGTCAGTGCGGGTCTGTTGATGTATCGCTTCCGAGACGGGGAATTGCAGGTTTTTCTGGCGCATCCGGGCGGACCTTTGTATCAAAAGAAAGACGAAGGGTATTGGACAATTCCAAAAGGTGAGCCTCCTGCCGGCGAAGACCTCCATGACGCTGCCGTCCGTGAATTCGAGGAAGAAACCGGCATCAAACCGCACGGCCCTTATCTCGAGCTTGGTTCCATCGTTCAAAAAGGCGGCAAAGTCGTATATGGATGGGCATTCGCAGGCGACCACGATCCCTCGCAGCCTGTCCGGAGCAACCTCTTCGAAATGCAGTGGCCTCCGGGATCGGGACGGATCCAGAGTTTTCCTGAAGTGGACCGGGCCCAGTTTTTTCCCCTGTGCGAAGGAAAGAAAAAACTCAAGAATACGCAATGGCCGCTGGTTGAGCGTCTGGCTGCGAGATTGGAATTCCCTGTAACAAAAGATTAGAAGCTCTTATGCGAGTTCTTTTGATCTCCGGCAACCGGGAAGACGTTGACATACGGGTCCCTCCGCTGGGGCTCGCTCTTGTTGCGACAGCAGCCGAGGGCACCGGTCACCAAGTGCGCCTTCTGGATTTCCTCGTCGAAAAAGATCCCAAGGCCGCGGTAGAAAAAGCGATTCATGAGTTCAGTCCGGAATCGATCGGGATATCCGTGCGGAATATCGACGATCAGAGGATGCGCAATCCCAGGTTTCTTCTGGATCAGGCGCGGGATGCCGTATTCTGGTGCAAAGCAGCAACCGACGCTCCCATTATTCTTGGAGGGGCGGGATTCAGCATTCTTCCCCGGCAGATTTTGGATTACCTTGGCGCCGACATGGGGATCCAGGGTGAGGGTGAAGCAGTGTTTGCAGAACTGCTTCGGCGGCTGGCCACAGGAGAGCCGCTCGAATCCGTTCCCGGGCTCTTCCGCAAAGGAGCTCCCGCGCCCGCACGGCGCACATTCATCAAGAACCTGGACTCTCTGGCGCTGCCCGATCCGGCAATCCTGGTTCGGACTCTCTCCGGTGCAAAGGATGCCCCCGTCCCAATCCAGTCGAGGCGCGGATGTCCAATGTCCTGCAGCTACTGCTCGACACCCACCATTGAAGGCCAATCCGTGCGCTGGCGGTCTCCCGAAACGATCGTGGCGTGGATGACGCGGTGGACCGAAGTGGGATTCCATCGCTTTTATTTCGTAGACAACACGTTCAATCTTCCCCCTTTTTACGCCACGCAGCTGTGCTCCCAGATAATCGCCGCCGGTCTCGATATCCGCTGGAGATGTATCCTCTTCCCCGGAGGCCTTGCGCCCGACCTGATCGAAATTCTGGCCAGGGCGGGATGCACGGAGGTCAGCATCGGCTTCGAAAGCGGCGCGGAGAGCATGCTGCACCGAATGCGCAAGCATTTCCGGCCGGATGAAGTGCGTCGCGCTTCCGAATTGCTTGGCCAGCACGATATCCGCCGAACGGGATTTCTCATGCTCGGCGGGCCGGGCGAGACGATGGAATCCGCCAAAACGAGCCTGGATTTCGCGGAATCTCTCGATCTTGACATGCTGAAAATAAGCATAGGAATCCGGATTTACCCGCACACCGATGTCGCACGGATCGCAACGGAAGAAGGGCTGATTTCTTCCGAAGAGGACTTGCTGTTTCCGCGATTCTATGTCGCAAAAAATCTCGAAGACCGGCTGTACGCCGAGACAGAGCGACGGATGGCGTCCAATCCCAATTGGATCTGGTAGGGACAGGCTCCTAGTCAATGCTATATGCGGTTTCGCCGTGCTGCGAAAGATCGAGTCCCACCTCTTCTTCTTCCGGAGTCACGCGAAGTCCCATAACCCAATCGATGATCTTGAGCAGCACGACCGACATCACAAAGCCCCAGATCGCGGTGGCTGCCACGGCCGCAATCTGAATGAGCAACTGCTTTGGATTACCGTACAGAAGTCCGTCCGCACCTCCCGGGTTGATCAGCTTTTGCGCAAAAACTCCTGTAATGATTGCGCCGAAAATCCCTCCCATGCCGTGGCAGGCAAACACATCCAGAGTGTCATCCAGGCCCGTGCGATCCAGCAGAACCACCATCATGTTGCAGATCAAGCCGACTAGCAATCCAATGATGATGGCCGCCATGGAATCGACAAAACCCGCGGCCGGCGTGATTGCCACCAGTCCGCACACGGCACCCGTGGCAATACCCGTCGCCGAAGGTTTCCCCCAGAGGACCCAGTCCACGACCATCCAGCTCATGGCAGCAAAGGCGGCGGCGATATTGGTGGTCACCAGCGCATTCACCGCTATGCCGTTGATTGCCAGCGCGCTGCCGGCGTTAAAGCCGAACCAGCCAAACCACAATAAAGCGGCGCCGAGAATGACGAACGGAACATTGCTGGGACGGGCTGCATGGCTGCCTTTGCTCCTGCGCCCGATCACCATGGCTGATCCGAGCGCAGAGACGCCGGCGAGAACATGCACGACTGTTCCGCCGGCAAAATCCAGCGCCCCCAGGTTGCGGAGCCAACCGCCCACACCCCAAACCCAGTGTGCGGCCGGCGCATAAACCACGACGGTCCAGAGAATGATAAACACGATCAGAGAACGGAAACGGATGCGCTCCGCGAACGCTCCAATGATGAGTGCCGGCGTGATAGCCGCAAATTTGAGCTGAAAGAAATAAAACAGTGCTCCGGGGATCGTCGCCGCATAATTGCTATCCGGGGCCGCGCCGACGCCACGCAGGAGCGCGAACTTCAAACCGCCGATCATGCCCCCGTGCGACGGTCCGAAAGCAAGCGTGTACCCGATCACGGTCCAGACGCCGGTTGAAATGGCAAAGATGATTACACATTGCACGATCGTCGAGACGATGTTTTTTTGCCGCACCAACCCGCCATAAAAAAAGCCCAATGCCGGTGTCATCAGCATCACCAGCGCTGCGGCAATCGACACCCATGCAGTATCGGCAGAATCCAGCTTCACTGGGGCTCCGCTTGCCGACGAGATATGGTAGCGGGCCAAGATACACAGGAAGCTTACCACCACAATCATGATTGCTATCAGGGTAATCACCTTTGTCTTCATTACACACTTCTCCTTTCATAGGAAAGTAGTGCAAAAGGCATGCCAATGTCAGGGACCGGAGGGGAGGCGGTGCCAGCTACCTCATAAACTGAGCATTGGCAATACTTTGACTTGGATTCAGCACTGGATATTTGCAGGACTCTCGCCAAAAAATCATTACAACTTGGTATTCTTTTAAAAATAATAATACATTTATGTAATTTCGTTTTAGCGCAAAACATGTGGGCCCGTGATGAAGTTCGCATCCGCTTGAAAATGGGATGCCCCCTATTTCCGGAAGCGGCGGCTGTCGATGCCGTATTTTTTGACCTTGTAGTTCAGGATTCGCTCCGTCGTGTTCAGCTGGCGCGCCGCCTTGCTGCGATTGCCGCGCGTCATTTTAAGTGCATCCTGGATCAGGTCTTTTTCGTAGGAGGCGATCGCTTCGGTAAGCGACACCCGAACGGCGGTGCCCGAAGCCTCTGCGGTCTGGAGTGTGGGCGGGAGGTGGTGGCCGTAGATGACGTTGCCGTCGCACACCAGCACGGAGCGCTCCATGCTGTTTTCCAATTCGCGCACATTTCCGGGCCAATGATAGCTCATAAGCATGTCGATCGCCGGCGTGGAGATGCGCCGGATGTTTTTCCCGTGCTCTTTCGAGTATTTTTCCAAAAAGTAATCTGCGAGGGCCATTACGTCGGGCTTGCGCTCGCGCAGCGGCGGCACGAAAATGGCGAAGACATTCAGGCGATAGTAAAGATCTTCACGAAAGCTCCCTTCCGCGATCGCCTTTTCCAGATCCTTATTTGTTGCGGCGATCAGCCGCACGTTGATCTTGATGGTCTCGGTGCTCCCGAGCCGCTCGAACTCCCTCGTCTGAATGACTCGCAGCAGTTTTACCTGTGTCGCAAGGTTCAGATCCCCCACTTCGTCGAGGAAAAGCGTTCCTCCTTCGGCCATCTCGAGGCGTCCCGGCTTGCGCGTCTGTGCCCCGGTAAATGCACCTTTTTCGTAGCCGAACAGCTCCGACTCAATGAGGGTATCCGGGAGTGCCGCACAGCTCACTTTCACGAAAGGCTTCTTGGCCCGCGGAGAATTGTAGTGAAGCGCATGAGCGATGAGTTCCTTGCCTGTTCCCGATTCGCCACGAATCAGCACGGTCGTGTTGGTGCTCGCAACCTGTGAAATCTGCTCGTAGACCTGGCGCATGCCGCCGCTGCTGCCCACCATATTTGAAAAATCGTAGCGCTCCCGCAATTCCTCGCGCAGGTGGATGTTCTCCTGCACCAGGCGCTGTGTTTCCGCATCCACCAGCCGTTCCACTCTCACCGCCTGGCCGATCATGCAAGCCGCGACGCGGAGAAACTTCACGATTGGATCATAATCTCTGTCCTTCTTAAACCGCAGATCCACGCCAAGAGCCCCGATAGTTTTGCGCCCGGTCGTAATAGGCACGCAGATGTAGGACACTTCTTCATTAAGCCCTTTTCGCTGGGCAGCCCGGTTCAGCAGCATCGGCTCCCGGCTCGCCTGCGGAATGACAATCGATTTTCCACTGTCGGCGACGCGACCGTTGATTCCCTCCCCCAGGGAATAGTGCGCGCGCTGTCCTTCAGCCGAAATCCCGTTGGATGCTTCTATGTGCAATTCCGAGTCGCCTCGCAGAAGCATGACCGTGCTCCGGAACATCCCGTGGCGCTGCTCCAGGATCTCCAGGACGCGGTGCAGCGAATGCTTGAGGTTCAGCGTGCCGGTCAGCGCTTTGTTCAATTCGAGCAGCGTGTTCAGTTTTTTGGTTTCGCGGGATTCTTCAGCTTGCATGGCCCCATCCTTTATTCTACAAAGATGTATTCGTGAAGCCTAAAATTACAAAATTGTCCGGTTTCAAGCAAGGGAAAAATTTCTACGCTCATCTCCCCAAATTCCGGCGCTGGAGTCGCAACTGAGCTTCTGCTATCAGAGGTTTTCGGGCGGGAAGAAGGGACGCTCGTCCAGAAGCCGTTCCAGCAGCGTGCGCTCCGCGGCGTCTACCAGCGCAAGGATTCGAACCTGGCCGCTTTCCGATACCGCCACCGGAACACCGTCGCGATAGACGATCCGGCTTCCCGCTGTTGCTGCGATTCGGGATCCCGGCGTCAAGATGCCTACAAGGTTTAACGGATCGCAGGCATATACCACCGCATACTGTCCCTGCAAACCGCTTCGGCGCAATGCCCGTAGAGCATCGAGCGCCTCGGGCAATGCGAACTGTTCGCCGTTCAGGCCCGCGATAAATCGTCCGCCGCGAATTTCGCCGCGCGCTTCGGACCGGCGCAGCACCGCGAGAAGTTCACGCCAGGGCGGGGCCGAAGACTCCCGTGCCAGCAGCTCGCGGCAGAAGATGCCGTACCGACGCATGTACTGTTGCGCCCAGAAATCTGCTCTTTTCGCCGGATCGGATTCTCCAGCCTCGAGGAATGACCATCGCCCTTCACGCGTCCGGCGCGGCTGGCGCCTGCGGCGGCGGGAGCGTTCCTGCCTCCTGGTTTCGCCAGTGACCAAAGACCGGAGAGCCTCGTACGAATCGGCCGTCACCAGGCCTGCGGCCACAAGCTGCCAGAGAGCCTCCTCGACCTCCGAGGCCAGATGCCGCGTTGCAGGGCCAATATCCGCGAAAAAGGAAGCGCCGCGACGGCGCAGAAACTCCAGCACCTCCCGGGCAGCCGCAGACAATGCGGTTTCATCGGCGGGCACGGGGTCAATGAGCCATGGCAGATCGTCTCTGATGCCCAGGCCGAGCGGGGCAGTGCGGGTCAACCCCGGACGACGCGACGGCACTTCCGCCTGCGTCAGCCGGTGCCTCCACCGGCCCCAGACGACATCCCCTCCCAGACACAGGCTGTCGAGGAACGCCGGCTCATAATCCGCCACTCTTTTGCGCAGGATCTCGTCTTCCCATGCCGCCCCCGCGGCCTCGAATCCCTGAAGCTGGTCGATGACTTCGAGCGCACCCTGCTCCCCCGTCAGCTGACTGCCATCGGTCAGATGCTGCCATTCCAAAAGATGCTTGAGAAAAACCGAGGGTGGCACGGGTTCGATTTCTCTGCGCAGATGAGCGATCGTGGCGCGATGGATCCGAGCCAAGATGCGGCGATCGCAAAACTCCTCTTCAACGCCCGAGAAATGCCCTCGCAATACCTGGCCGTCGCGTTCCAGCTGCAGCAGCGCGGAAACCGTATCTTCTTTCCGGAATCCCAAGATTCCGGCTAATGTCGCGGCCGTGATCGGGCCGCTGACTTCCGTCCATCCACGGATTGTCCGGAGGAAAACCGGGTCTTCCGGTTTCATTTCGAGCTCCGGTTTACCGCAAGTTTGGATCCGTGGTGCGGATTCCGCGGCGACCCAATAAATCCGACCGCCCGATTCCAGACGATGGGCTCGGTCATCCCCGATCAGCGATTCCATCCAGGTCGACGCCTCTCGCGGGAACCGATGGATTTCATCCTCGGGAAACAGGATCAATCCGAGCAATGCATCGTGCAATTCCTCTGCATCCCGCACTGCCGGCCACGCGTCTTCCGAGGCGCTGCGGATCGCCTCGGTGCTGAGCGCGCCGAGGTCGTCCGCATTCTCGGGCAGCGCCCGGCGCAGAATCACCGCGCGGGCGCGCCGCTCCTCCAGGGGTGCATTATCCAGAAATGCATAGGGCATGGCATTGAGAATCTGGTGGGCGAACGCCGAAGGCAGAGGAGTGTCTTTGCCCGAAAACTCGATTTCCCCACACTCGATCCTGCGAAGCACCTGGCGCAGCCCTTCCAAATCCATCGCTTCATGAAAGCAGTCGCGCAGGGTCTCAAACAGGAGCGGATGATCCGGGACGTCCGCTCCGAAAAGCGCTCCGCCTTCGATAAATCCGACCCGCTCGGGGAAAACGAGCGCCAGCAGATCCTCGGAGCGCATGCGCTGGATCGGCGGCGCAACGCGCCGGCCTCCCACAAAGCGAAGCAGCGCGAGCGATCGGGTGACCGTCCATCGCCACCGGGTTACAAATACCGGCGATGCCAGGACGGCCTGAAGCAGCGCGTTGTCTACATCCCGCGATCGCAGCAAAAGCAAAAAGTCACCCAGCGGGAACGAGTGCTCCGGGGTTAAGGAAAAATTGATCCCATCATCGGTTGCGGAAACCTGAAGATCGGCACCGAATCTCTGAGACAGGCGGTTGCGCAACGCCATCCCCCAGGCCTTATTGATCCTTGCGCCCAGCGGCGCATGCACGATAAGCTGCGTGCCTCCCGTTTCGTCGAAAAACCGTTCGGCGACCATGTGCGCAGCCGTGGGCACCGTTCCCAACACGCGCTTCCCTTCCGCGAGGTACCCCCATGCCTGTTCCGCTGCATGCACGGATATACCGACTGTCTCCGTAAGCCAGCGCACACAATCCTCGCGATTCGCCAGGCGCCGATCCATTTCTTCACGCACTTCGGAAACCAGGCACGACAGTTCTTTTGTTCTTGCGGGAGCTTCGCCAATCCAGAACGGGAGATCCGGCGCTTGCCCGTGCGCATCTTCGACCAGGACTCTGCCCTTTTCGATCCGCCGTATGCGCCACGACGTGTTCCCCAGGAGAAACACATCGCCGGCCATGCTTTCGACGGCGAAGTCTTCATACACGCTGCCGACATAGGTGCCGTCGGGATCCGCGATCACGTCGTACGCGGCATTATCGGGAATAGCACCGCCGCTGGTGATTGCGGCCAGCCGCGCGCCGCGACGCCCCCTCAGGACGCCGTGAATGCTGTCGTGATGGAGATAGGCGGATCTGCGCCCGAGCTTCCCCGCAAATCCTTCCGCAAGCATTTTCACGACCCGGTCATAAAACGTGCGGGGAAGTGCCGCATACGGATATGCTTTGCGGATCACCTGAAACAGCTCGTCAACCTTCCATTCCTCGGTGGCGCACATGGCCACGATCTGCTGCGCAAGAATATCCAGAGGCCACGGCGGAATGGCCAGCGCATCCAGTTCCCCTTTCCGGATCGCATGGACCAATGCCGTGCATTCGATCAGCTCGTCGCGCGTCAGCGGAAAAACGCGGCCGCTTGGCAAGCCCCCCAGCCAATGGCCGGACCGTCCCACACGCTGGATCAGTGTGCCGATCGACCGCGGAGAGCCGATCTGGCAGACGAGATCCACCGCCCCGATATCGATGCCCAATTCGAGCGAAGCCGTTGCAACACACACGCGAACGTCGCCGCTCTTCAGGCGCTCCTCCGCCTGCAGCCGTGTTTTGCGCGACAGGCTCCCGTGATGCGCCACGATGTTTTCCTCGCCGATCTTCTGCGACAGCTGGTGCGCCACGCGTTCCACGAGGCGGCGCGTGTTGACAAAAACCAGGGTCGTCCGGTGCCGGCGGACAAGCTCGGCGACGCGCGCGACCGTCTCCTCCCAGATTTCGAGCGTCGCGATCGGTCCGAGCTCCAGGTCGGGCATCTCCACCTGTAAGTCCATCTCACGCCGGCAGCCGGCGTCGACGATCCTGCAATGCGGCGAACCATCCGGCTCCGTTTCAAACGACCCCACGAGAAACCGCGCCGCTTCCTCGATCGGGCGCACGGTGGCGCTCAAGCCGATTCGTGTGACGGATTTTCCCGTAAGGGCGCACAGCCGCTCAACGGAAAGAGCCAGATGCGACCCGCGCTTGTTTCCTGCGATAGAATGAATTTCGTCCAGGATCAGCGTATGCACGCCGGCCAGGCCGCGGCGCCCGCTTTCGGAGGTCAGCAGGACATAGAAAGATTCGGGCGTCGTGATCCAGATGTGCGGCGGCTTCCGCGCCCTTGCCTGGCGCTCGCGTGCCGGCGTATCGCCGGTTCGCACCGCTATCCGGATTTCCGGAATCTTCCATCCCTTTTCTGCTGCCAGTTGCGAGATTTCTTCGAGCGGCTTTGATAGATTCTGATGGATATCGTTGGACAGCGCCTTCAGCGGAGAAACGTAGGCAACCTGCGCGGTGTCGGGCAATTTGCCATCGATGCCCGTTCGCAGCAGGCGGTCTATACACAAGAGAAAGGCAGCCAGCGTTTTCCCGGAGCCGGTGGGAGCCGCGATCAGGGTATGTTCCCCCCGCGCAATCGCAGGCCACCCCATGGTCTGAGCCTCGGTTGGAGCGGCAAACGTGCGCTCAAACCATTCCCGGACGATGGGATGAAATATATCCAGCGGATCCATGCCGACCATCATAGGCCCAAACGTAATTTCAAAATGAACAATTTTAGGATTCGATATCGGAGCAGAATATCAAGCCACGAATTCCACAATTTGCTCCAGTCCGCCAGATGAATTCAAGAGCCGGACTTGGGTCTCATGCGCTTGCCCTCGAAATCAGCGAAATCTGCGGCCAGTGTTTTTAAATGCTCCAATAAATTCATGTTGAAAAACGAACAGGGGGCCCGTAATCTCCGTTGGGAGTTTATTGAAGGGAAGGCTCGAAACTATGCGGAATATGCGTTGCCTGTTGCTCGTTGGGATCATTGTTTGTTCTTGCACGAATCCTATCTACGCGTCGGCGCCGCCATTCAAATTCACGCTGAACGGAGGAAAAACCTCGATATCCATAGGCTTCCTGGCGCAGCCTCAGTTCGAATCCCTCGATAACGCGACTGCGACGGACAGCACCGAAAACTTTTTCCTGCGGAGATTTCGATTTATCGCCGGCGGAAAGATCACTCCGAAGCTTTCCTTTTTCATCGAAAGCGATAATCCGAACCTGGGCAAAAAGGCCGCGAACGGCGAAAGAATCAACGATTTTTTTGTGCAGGACGCCTACGCGAGCTATGCCTTCCGCCCGGAATTTCAGCTGGACGGGGGAATGATCATCGTTCCCGGCTCTCATAATGCGGCGCAATCGGCGGCGACGCTTCTGCCGATCGACTTCGGCTCCTATACTTTTATGGCCTCCGATCCCACGCACTCGAAAACGGGCCGTGATTACGGTATGCAGGCGCGGGGTTACATCAAAAAGCATTTCGAATATCGGGTGGGTCTGTTTCGCGGCAACACGGACCTTGACACAGGCTTTCCCCCGCGCCTCACCGCGCGGTTCGTCTGGTATCCTCTGGAGGCCGACACGGGCTTTTTTTATACGGGGACGACGCACGGCCAGAAAAAGATCGTCGCGATCGGCACCAGTTACGACCATCAGGGCAACTACAACGCAAACTCATTTGATTTCTTTTTCGACCATCCGGTCAACAACGGCGACGCCGTGACCCTCCAGGCCGACTTCATCCGCTATGACGGAGGCTCATCTTTCAAAACGCTCCCGCTGCAGAACGACTGGCTGCTGGAAGGATCCTACTATTTCAGGAAGGCCAAGCTCGGACCGTATATTCAGTATGCATCCAGAGACCTGAGAAACCCGAGCTCGCCCGACGACAGTAAAATTCAGGGCGGAGTTGCCTATTGGATCCAGAAGCACAAACTGAATATCAAGGCAGCATACGGAAAACTCTTGAAGGACAATTTGCCGGATCGTTCGCAATTTGTCGTGCAGACTCAATTCTTCTATTACTGAAATCGAAGCGTCGTTATCGAAACTCCGCCAGCACCTGACCGGGAGTCCATTGATTCCCCTGGTAAATTCGTTTGAGGGTGCCATCGGGCCCTATCAGCGCCGTTACCAGCGAATGCTCGATCTGGCCTGATTCCTTGCGATAGATCAGCCCGAAGTGGCCCGTAATTTTTTTGATTTCCTCTGGAGAACCCGTGGCGAATTCCCATACTCCGAAATCAGGAGGATTCATGTACCGGCGCGCATACTCCCGCAATACCGCGGGCGTGTCGTATTCGGTATCGAAACTCACTGTCAGGAGGTGCACGTTGCGGCCGGCATCCGCCATCGGCTTCAATCCCCGATAGACCTCCGAAAAATTGCGGGTCGTACGCGGGCAGAAATCCGGAAGCGGGCAACGAGTATAGATGAATGTGAGCAGGAGAAAACGGCCGCGATACTGGGCAAGGTGGATATGCGTATTATCCTGGTTTAGGAGCGTGAAATCGGGGACTTCCTCCCCGATTCGGGGCATTGGACTTGCGGCTTCAGACTCACTGCCGGTTCCTCCCTGACTTATCCTGATTCCTTCAATCCACGAATGGTCGCCCTTCACGACCAGCGTTGCTTCGATGCTCTGTTCGGGCGCAAGCGCATCGAGCGCCCAGTCCTCGCGAACGTTATACGGCATCGTCATCGCATCCATAAATCCCGGAATCTTCTCGTGGGCGATGGTTACCTGACGCTGCCCCTTGTCGACCGAGACAACCTTGCCCTTCAATTCGTAACGATTTTCTGGAACGCTCCGGCAGCCTGCCGTCACCAGGCAACCGCCGAGCGTTGCGACTAAAATCCAGTATCCACGAATTTTCATAGCGCCCCCTTCCGCTGACATCTGTCTGCCGTCAGCTGAAAGTCTCTCGATGCCGGCGCACCTCGATTCCTGTTTTGTTGCACAACACGGAGCGACGTTACTTCCCTCCCGTGTAGACCGTGGAGATCACCGACAGTCCCGGTCTCAAGGGATGCGCATCATCGGTTTCTTCATCGATGATTATTTTTACCGGAACGCGTTGGACCACCTTCACATAATTGCCCGTGGCATTTTCCGGGGGCAGCAGGCTGAACCTGGCGCCCGTGGCGGCCGAGAGGCTGTCTACGTGGCCTTTGTACTTGCGTCCACCATAGGCGTCCACGCTGATGACGGCCTTTTGTCCCGGTTGCATATCCTTCAGCTGATTCTCCTTATAATTCGCCGTCACCCACACGTTATGCAGCGGAACAAGAGCCAGGAGAGGCTGCCCTACCTGCACATATTGTCCCAGTTCGACTTTCCTTTCGCTCACGATCCCGTCAATGGGAGCCCGGACTTCCGTATACTGCATATTCAGCTCCGCCTGATCCAGGGCCGCCTGAGCCTGTTTCACCCGGGCGATCGCCGTCATCGCATTGGAGCGGCTGATGGCTTGTTGCTGGGGGCCGGTCCGTGTCGCCTGCAGGTTGGCTTGTGCTTCCTTGATTTTGGCATCCTCCTGGCCGACCCGAGCCTGAGCCGCCTCGATCGCCTTAGAATTTTCATCCACACCTGCCTGCGCCGAATCCTTCGCCGCCTGTGCGGCCGTCGCGGAAGCGACCGCGGCATCGTACTGTTGTTTCGAGATCTCGTCTTTCGCGATAAGCAGTTTCATCCGTTCCAGATCCTGAGCAGCCTTCGTATAGATCGCCTGGTTTTCGCGGACACGTGCCAGCGCGGATTCCAGACGTGCGCGGGCACTTTCCACATCTTTCATCGCAGCAGCCCTGGCGCTTTCCGCCCGTTCGATGCCCGCTCCGGCCAGGTTGGACTGGCTGGAAGTGGTGGTTACGGTCACGGGCACCTGCGTGTGCGCCGCTTCCGAGAGCGTCTTTGCGGCGGCCAGGTCGGCCCGGGCCTTTTCCAGTGCGACGACATAGTCCTTGGGATCGATCTGGACGAGAATAGTGCCCGCCTTCACGAACTGATTGTCCTCGATTTTAATCGCCAGGACGTGGCCGGACACTTTTGCGGCGATCGGATTGATATGCCCGTCGATCTGCGCGTCATCCGTGGATTCGCGGCCAGCGAAATATTCCAGATAGACAAAATATCCCGCGATGCAGAAGAGGACCAGGATCAATGCGACAATCCATTTTGTACGGCCCTTCGGCTCGCGAATTGCGGCCTTTTCTTGCGGATCCGTCCTATCTTTCGCTTCCGCAATTTCATGTGGTGTTTTATCTTGACTCATTATTCGCCTCGAAGAAACTTTTCGTATTCAACGCCGGAAATTCCAATCGCCTTTGCCAGCGCCAGTTTCGCAGCCATGTGCGCCTGGAGGCTGGCGATATGATTTTCATTGGCATTTGCCTGAGCTTCCTGAGCCTGAACCACCTCCACATTGTTGGTAACCCCGGCGCGAAAGCGATCCTGCGACTGCAGCACCTGTTCAGCGGCAAGCGCGACGGCGCTCTGCGCAACCTGTACACGGTCGGCTGCCGCCTGCAAATCCAGAAAAGCGTTCCGGACGTCATAATAAATTCGTCCGCGCAAATCCTCAAGTTCCGCCTGTCTCTGGCGGAGGAAAGCATCCGCTTCAACCACGCGCCCGGTCACGCTCTTACCTTGAAAAATGGGTATGCGCACGCCGGCCGCAACCGTGAACGTTCCATGGGACTCCGCCGGCCGCTGGCCGATATCGCCGTAGTCGGCACTGAAGTCGATCGTGGGAAGCCGTCCGGCACTCGCTGCTTTTCTTTCGGACTCGGCAGCCCTAATTTTTGCCTGAGCGCTTTGAAAATCCGGCCGTTCCTTGTAAGCACGCTGTACCGTCTCATCCAGCGACATGGAGGAAAGCTGCTTGAACGACATGGAATCCGTCAGCGCAAACTCCTGTCCCAGGGGAAGTCCAATGGCACGCGCAAGGGAAAGCTTGTCTTTTGCGAACTGGTCTTCCGCGACGATGAGGCGCTGCTGCTGCGACTGGAGTTCCACCTGGGCCCGGAGGATTTCGATGCCGGGCGCCACGCCGGCTTCCTTCTGGCTCACGGCGAGATCGTACAGGGTCTGCGCAGTGCGCACCTGCGCGCGGGAAGCCTCGATTCTGCTGCTGCTCGCGACCGCCTGCAAATAAAGATTGGCGCAAACAAATACGACCATGTCCTGCGTATTCTTGCCGTCGAACTGGGAGGCTTTGAGATTTTCCCCTGAAGCACGATAGCGGTTGATCGCCGTAAAATCCAGCACGGGCTGCGTGACATACGCTCTCATGTCGAGCACATTGAATGGCCCAACAATGGGTTGAGACGATTGGAAACCGAAGGCAGCCAGGTTTATCTGCTGCTGCGATTCGTTGATGCCGACCGTCAGCCTCGGAAGCAATTCACTCAATGCCAGAATGCGCGCGCCACGTGTCGCCTCCGTGGACTGCTCGCTGAGAACCGCGCCGAGGTTGTACTTGAGACCCCTCTTGATGGCATCGGATAGCGAAAGCGGCAACGTTCCCGCAGCGGGTTGCCCGGTCGGCAGGCCGCCCAGGAGAGGACTTTGCGCATTGCCGGCCATAAACACTGAAACAGGCGGGGTCGCTGCAGCGGTCCGTTGCGTTCCTTGATTGGCCATGCCGGGCTCCTGACCCATGGCAGTCTCCCAAAAGAAGAACATCATCGCGACAATGCTGAGAAATCGTTTCATGGATATGTATTTCCTTTCCAATTGCAGACAAACGGGGAGCTTGCTTCGCATCATGCGGAATAACCTGAAGCTCAGATCGCCGAAACCCTATCCATAAAAAATTTAATATTAGCACTATCCCGATCAAAGCCGCTCAGGATAAATTCCATGCGGTCCACGACCGCCAGATTTGCAGATACAAATCGTTACGAGAAAACAAGACGCAAGACGTGGAGGGCTATGCGCCTGTCCGAGTAATGGGGGTAGCCCCTTCAATCACTGGGACAGGCTCCCAGGCAGATCAGATTGTTCCGGGCAGCGACGCCACTTCAAGCCAGAAATGCTCGATCGCCCGCAAGACGCCGACAAACTGCTCAAAATCGACCGGTTTGGCTATATAACAGTTTGCCTGGAGCTGGTACGCCTGAGAGATGTCCCTGTCATCCTTGGAAGTAGTCAGGACGACGACGGGAATGGTCCGCAGCTCCGGATCTGACTTCAATTCCGATAGCAGCTCCCTTCCATCTTTGCGCGGCAGATTCAGATCGAGCAGAATCAGGTCCGGTCGCGGAGCTCCGGCATATGATTTTTTTTTGCCGAGGAACTCCATCGCCTCCACACCATCTTCCACGTGGCTCAGGTTGCTGGGGATGCTGCCGGCCTGAAGAGCTTCAATGGTAAGGTCCGTATCGCTTGGACTGTCTTCAACAAGAAGAATTTCAACGGGTCTGTTTCGCATTCTCATATCTATATTTATACAAACCTCCCCTTTCCGAACGCTCACATAATCTCTGTCGGCACATCTCACCCAAACGATGAGCCTTGTCCATTGTCCCGAAACCGATCCCAATCGTCAATAAATAGTCGGCAGACTTTAGTCGAAAGTGATCGCCCGCTCCTCGTGGGCTCGAAGCAACAAATACGTGATTGTCAAATGAAATGAACCTCACGGCGAACTGCAGCCCACTGCCGGCGAACGGCTACTGACTATAAAATCTACTAGTCGAATCGGGCTGGATGAGGTAATGATTATTGGCTCATTATTGAGTGTGGTCAGGATCATAGCGAGGATTGAACGCCATGTATCGTCAAGTCAGGCAGCTTTTGGAGGAAGGGGAAACGCTGGCAGTCGCCACTATCGTCTCAACCCTGGGATCGACACCCCGCGAAGTGGGAGCTCAAATGGTCGTCACCGCTGCCGGAGAAATCCTGGGAACGGTTGGCGGCGGTTGCGGCGAGGCGGAAGTGGTTCGTCAAGCCGTGCAGACAATTCGCTCGCGTAAGCCGGCTATGGTGAATGTCGAGCTTATGGACGACATCGAGTCAAACAGTCCGGCTGTCTGCGGCGGAATTCTGAATGTTTTTGTGGACCCATGGTGGAACGATTCCTCGGCAGTAGCTCCAAAACTGGCAGATGCCTTGTT
>DATJPG010000083.1:0-6021 GCA_035506515.1 Acidobacteriota bacterium | reverse complement strand
GGAAGGGACGGAGATGGTGATGCCGGGCGACAACGTCAATCTGACGATCAAGTTAATCACACCGATCGCGATGGAAAAGGGCTTGCGGTTCGCGATTCGCGAAGGCGGACGCACCGTCGGCGCCGGTACTATTTCGGATATTCTGGAATAAGCGGGACAACCATGTTGAATGAAAAGATAAGAATCAGGCTGAAAGCTTACGACTACAGAGTGTTGGACCAGTCCACGTCTGAGATCGTCGAAATTGCCAAGCGCACAGGATCCAGAGTGTCGGGCCCTATTCCTTTGCCGACGGTCAAAAACAAGTTCTGCGTCCTTCGCTCGCCGCACGTGGACAAGAAGTCGCGGGAACAGTTCGAGATCCGGACGCACAAGAGACTGGTGGATATTCTGGAGCCCACACCGCAAACCGTCGACGCTCTGATGAAACTGGATTTGCCCGCGGCGATCGACGTCGAGATCAAGGCTTTCGGTACGGAACACAAATAAAGAGTTTCCAGTTCAGAGTTCCCGGTTCAAAGTTGAAAGTCCTTAACCGGGAACTGGGAACCGGGAGCTGGGAACCGGGAACTAGCTATGGTTGATGGATTGATAGGAATTAAGGTGGGAATGACTCAGGTCTTCGACGAGAACGGGACCGTGGTGCCGGTAACCGTCATTAAAGCCGGCCCCTGCGTCGTGGTTCAGAAGAAGATGAAGGATCCGGACGGGTATGAAGCCGTTCAGCTGGGCCTCGTTGAGTTCGTCCGTCCTTCGCGGGTGAACAAACCCAGGACCGGGCATTTCAAGAAAGCCGGTATCCCTCCCTGCCGCATCTTGCGGGAGTTTCAAGTGGCGGCCAGCGAAACGCCGCTCAAAGTCGGGGACCAGATCCTGGTCAATCAGGTATTCCAGGCCAAGGATAAAGTGGATGTCCTCGGGACCAGCAAGGGAAGAGGCTTCGCAGGTCTCATCAAGCGGCACCATTTCGGCGGCGGAGCCGCTTCGCACGGATCGATGTTTCACCGCGCACCCGGATCGATCGGTGCCTCGGCCTATCCGAGCCGCGTTCTGCCCGGCATGCGTGCCGCCGGACACATGGGAAGCGAAAAGGTTACGACCCAGAACCTCAGCGTGATCCGTGTTCAGGAACAGGAAAATATCCTTCTGGTAAAGGGTGCTGTTCCCGGTGCCAACGGTAAATATGTAGTGATCAAGAAGGCGTAACAAATGACGAATTACGAGTTACGAATTACGAATTAACTTCGTCATTCGTCATTCGTAATTCGTAATTCGGAAGAGGTTGATGATGGCGGAGATTGAGGTAAAAAACCTTGCCAATGAGGTGGTCGGCAAGCTGGAGCTTTCCGATGATGTGTTCAAGGCGGAATTCAACCAGCCCCTCATCTGGGAGGCCGTGAAGCACTACAACGATTCTCATCGAGCCGGGACGGCCTCTACCAAAGTCCGTGGAGAAGTCAGCGGCAGCGGAAAGAAATTGTGGCGCCAGAAGGGGACAGGCCGCGCGCGTGTCGGAAGCATCCGCAGTCCTCTGTGGAGACACGGCGGAACCGTTCATGGTCCAAAACCCAGGAGTTATTCCTACCGCTTCCCCCGCAAAAAGCTGCAGGGCGCGATGCGTTCGGCACTGTCTGCCAAGCTGACGGAAAACGCGGTGGCGGTGGTGGAAGCGTTCCCCCTGGAGAGCCACAAGACCAAGGATTTTCAAAAAGTGCTCAAGGATTTTGGCTTTACGGGGAGAGTGCTGGTGGTGGATTCCGGAGAGAATAAGAACCTGGCGCTTTCATCGCGGAACCTGCCGAAGATCAAGCTGGTTCCCGGGACCGGAGTCAACATCTTCGATGTTGTCAACAGCAGCGCGCTGCTGTTTTCCAAGGATTCCATCCTCCAGATACAGGAGGTCTTAAGCCGATGAACCGAAGAGAATATGTTTTAAAACTCCCCGTCATCACGGAAAAGAGCACGCTCGTCAAAGAGAATCTCCGTACCGTGGCTTTCAAAGTGCTGCGTGATGCAAACAAGATTGAGATCAAGGACGCCGTGGAGAAGATCTTCAAGGTGAAAGTCCAGAGCGTGCGGACCGCGAACTTCCACGGGAAGAAGCGGCGCCAGGGTCGGTATATGGGTCGAAGACCGGACTGGAAGAAGGCCTATGTCACGCTCAAACAGGGCGAAAAGATGATCGAATTCTCTGAGTCCGTATAAAAGCAGGAGCTGGGCGAAATCATGTCCTCTATCAAGACTTACAATCCTACGACACCGGCGATGCGGTTCCGGACAACCCTGGATAACAAGGAACTGTCCACCGAGCGCCCGCTCAAGCGCCTTACTCGAGCCAAGCAAAGGATCTCGGGGCGCAACAACAAGGGGCGTCTCACCGTTCGGCATCGGGGCGGCGGGCACAAGAAGCTGTACCGCATCATAGATTTTCGGCGCGACAAACGGGAAATCACCGCGAAGGTTGCCAGGCTGGAATATGATCCGAACCGTTCGGCGCGAATTGCGCTTCTGGCTTATGCGGACGGAGAAAAGCGTTACATCCTGGCCCCGGACGGCTTGGCGGTCGGAGCCACCGTCGTGGCAGGCGATAACGCCGACATCCTGCTTGGCAACTCTCTGCCGCTGAAGAACATCCCCTTAGGCACGATGATTCATAACATCGAGCTCAAGAAGGGGAAGGGCGGACAGATGGCGCGGTCGGCAGGGACGGCGGCACAGCTGTTGGCAAAGGAAGCCGGGTACGCCCAGATCAAAATGCCTTCCGGCGAAACCCGGATGGTGCACCTGGACTGTTACGCAACGATCGGTCAAGTGGGGAATCTCAATTACGAGAACGTGGCGATCGGAAAAGCGGGTCGAACGCGGTGGCTTGGCAAGCGGCCTACCGTACGCGGCGTGGCGATGAACCCGATCGATCACCCACATGGCGGCGGTGAGGGAAAGACTTCGGGCGGCAGGCACCCGGTGAGTCCGTGGGGATTGCCGACAAAAGGATATAAGACCCGGAACAACAAACGCACTCAGCGCTTCATCATAAAGCGGCGCGGTAAATAGGGAGCAGCATGACCAGATCAGTCAAAAAAGGCCCGTTTGTAGATGAGCATTTGCTTCATAAGGTGAACGCCTCTTCCGGCGCCGGCAGCCGGACGGTGATCAAAACCTGGTCCCGGCGCTCAACGATCACTCCGGAGATGGTGGGTTTGACGATTGCCGTGCATAACGGGAAAAAGTTCATCCCCCTGTACATTTCCGAAAACATGGTCAGCCATAAACTCGGAGAGTTTGCGCCGACGCGGATATTCAAGGGACATACAACCAAGGTAGCTGAAAAAACAACAGCGGTGAAGCCGCCCGCAGCGTGAGAAAGGATTCCAGATTCGAGGAATTTCGGTGACTGTCACCCAAATTCCTCGAATCTGGAATTGAAGAGGTTATGGAAGCTATAGCAAAAGGCAAGTACTTGAGAGGATCGCCTCAGAAAGCCCGGTTGGTCATCGATCTGATTCGCGGGAAGAATGTGCAGGAGGCCCTTGCCATCCTGCGCTTCACGAACAAGAGGGCGACCAAGCCTATCGAGAAGGTTTTGCTCTCTGCGGTGGCCAACGCGAAGGAAAAGAACGCGGCGGCCGACGTCGACCAGTTCATTGTGGCGCGGGCGGTTGTGGATTCCGGGCCAACGAAATTTCGCCGGAGAGTACGGCCGGCGCCCATGGGACGGGCGTATCGTCAGCAGCGCCGCTACAAACACGTGAGCATTATTATTAAAGGCAAGGACATAGAGGAAGAGTAGGGGGTAATCCGTGGGTCAGAAAGTTCATCCTTACGGTTTCAGGCTTGGCGTCAATCGAACGTGGCGTTCCCGTTGGTTTGCTCGGAAGGATTATGGGGCCTTGCTTCATGAAGACCTTCGCCTCAAGACCATGCTCAAGAAAAAGTTTGCCCACGCGGGAATTTCGCGGATCGAGGTGGAGCGCGCGGCGAACAAGTTGACGATCATCATCTTTACTTCGCGCCCCGGCATCATCGTGGGAAAAAAGGGAACCGAGATCGAGAAGCTGAAGAAGGACCTGCAGCTCCTGACCGGTAGAGATGTGAATCTGAAGATTCAGGAAGTAAACAAGCCGGAATTGGATTCCCAGCTCGTGGCCGAGGGCATCGCACAGCAGCTGGAAAAGCGAATCGCGTTCCGCCGCGCGATGCGCCGGGCCGTGGACGGCACCCTCCGGTTTGGAGCCAAGGGGATCAAGTGCCGTTGCTCGGGACGCTTGAACGGAGCCGAGATCGCGCGCACGGAATGGTATTTGAGCGGCCAGTTGCCGCTGCACACAATCCGCGCCGACATCGATTACGGTTTCGCGGAAGCGAACACCACCTATGGGAAAATTGGAATTAAGGTTTGGATTTACAAGGGCGAGGTTTTTGAAATGCAAAAGCCTGAAAAGGCAGCCCGGTAGCCTCGAGGAGTTCATCAATCATGTTGATGCCGAAGAAGGTCAAATATCGAAAGCAACAGAAAGGGAAACGCCGCGGCAAGGCGTGGCGTGGCTCCGAGGTTACCTTCGGGGAATATGGCCTGAAAGCCATGGAAGTCGGCTGGGTCAGCGACAGGCAGATTGAAGCGGGACGCGTAGCCATCACTCGTTTCGTCAAGCGCGGCGGGAAAATCTGGATTCGCGTTTTCCCGGACAAGCCCATTACCAAAAAGCCGGCTGAAACTCGTATGGGCAAAGGCAAAGGCGCGCCCGAAGGATGGGTCGCCGTGGTGCGGCCCGGCAAAATCCTGTATGAAATGGAAGGCGTGCCGGAAGATCAGGCTCAAGAAGCGATGCGATTGGCCGGCCACAAGCTGAGCATTAAATCAAAATTCGTAAGGCGATTCGGGAAGGAGGAGGAATGAAGGCTTCCAAGATGAGGGATATGTCCCAGGGCGACCTGGTCCTGGAAGAAGCTGAACTGCGCAAGCAGCTCCTCAAACTCCGTTTTCAAGCCGCTACGGGTCAGCTCGAAAGCGCTTCCAGAATGAAGGGCGTTCGCCGGGATATCGCGCGTATCGCGACCGTATTGAAGGAAATGGAACGGAAGTAAAAAATTCCAGATTCCAGATTCCGGATTTCAGATCCTTGAATCTGGAATTTGAAATCTGAAATCCTAGAGGCAATGATGGAGACTGAACAGAAAAGAGGAATCCGCAAAAGCCAGGTTGGCACCGTCACCAGCACGGCTATGCAGAAAACGGTTGCCGTCGCCGTCGACAGACTGGTGCAGCACTCCCTCTACAAGAAGATTCAACGGAAAACTTCGAAATTTCTGGCGCATGATGAAAACGGGATCTGCAAGGTCGGCGACCGCGTGCGCATTGTGGAAACGCGTCCGTTGAGCGCGCGTAAGAGATGGCGGATTGAGAAGGTGCTGACGAGCGCCAACACAGTGGATTGACGATTTCCGATTTTCAATTGTCGATTGCGGGCCCGATCGCCATGCAATAGACATCGGCAGCCATCAATCCTATTGAGGGTCATCATGATACAGATGAGGACGATATTGGATGTTGCGGACAATTCAGGGGCTCGAAAGATCTCCTGCATTCACGCATTGGGCAACCAGGTAGGACGCGTGGCGTCCCTTGGAGACATCATCACCGCCAACGTGAAGGAAGCCGCTCCGGACGGCACCGTGAAAAAGGGGCAGGTGGTCAAGGCTGTTATTGTTAGAACGCGCAAAGAGTATCGGCGCAAAGACGGAACCTATATTCGTTTTGACGATAACGCCGCCGTGCTGATTAACGATCAGAAAGAGCCCATAGGCACGCGCGTTTTCGGTCCCGTCAGTCGCGAATTGAGAGACAGGGACTTTTTAAAGATTGTTTCGCTGGCGCCTGAGGTGCTCTAGCAGAGGTTGAAAGGGATAGATCCGATGCCCAGAGTGCATATTAAAAAAAATGACATGGTTTACGTGCTGTCGGGAAAGGACCGGGGCAAAACAGGCAAAGTGCTCAAGGTATTCCCGGATAAAAACAGGGCG
>DATJPG010000082.1:0-78777 GCA_035506515.1 Acidobacteriota bacterium | reverse complement strand
GGCCTGCATGGCCGATGCAGGTTTTCTGTGTCGCTCCTTCAGAGCTCTATCTATTTTCACACTCATAACCCAGGGTTCCAGAGCGCGCTTCGCGTGCTCTTCCACCCTGGGCTCTCCTGCTGGACCCTTTCAGGGTCCCATCGGACTCCTTCACTAAGTGCCATTCGGGTCGGGGTCGGAATCGGGGTCGAAGAACACTGAGGCCAATAAGCAGACTGGGAGGGCGATAGAGAGCAACGATTTTTGTGGTTTTTTCTTCTAAATCCCGCAGACGTGCCGGCCGATCTGAAAGACATGTTTACACTAATACTGCTATTTGCGATGAAGATAGCCATTCCAAGCGAACTGGCGTGTGTCGGATCCATTCAGGAAGGCATTCTGCCCCTGGATACATATGTTTCGGCTGTGAAGATGGAAGGCGTCGCGACCGTTGCGGTCGAGGGACAAGTCCTTTATCTGAACGGCCCCAAGGTGTCCTCTTTGCAAGCCGGCTCAATTCAACGAGTTGTGCGCCCCGAGGGGAAAGTTCACGATCCCTTGACGGGCAATGCATCGGGCTATTATTACATGGATATCGGCACCATCAAGATCGTGACCGTGGAAAAGGACCGGGCAACCGCACGGGTTCAGAATTCCTGTATCGGAATGCTGAAGGGCGACCTCGTGCTGCCGTATTCCCCGAAACCGGCGGTGGATTTCGGAGGTGAACTGTCTACCGACACAACCGTGCTTCCGCAAAACGGCCTTGCCAGCTCAATCGTTCTCGGCAAGGATGACCTGCGTCAATTGGCGGCCGGGAGTATCTGTTTTATCGGACTCGGTGCTCATGACGGAGTGAAGGCGGGTGACCGTTTCGTAGTGTTCCGTCCGTATCCAAAATTTAACTCGCAGGACATGGCGCTCGTCGAGCCCAGCTCGAACGTGTCCTACTCTCCAATGAGCAAGTGGTTTTACCGTTTTAACTTGAATTCGCTTCTTGGCGCACGCAAGCTTCCGCCGCAGATATTGGGGGATATTGTCGTTGTGGAGACAGGGGACAAGACTTCGACCGGCAAGATCATCAACAGCCTGTCCGAAATAAACGTCGGCGACCTTGTCGTCAAGAAATAGCCGGCAAATCCGTGCCAACGCACTCGCTTGACTGCAATCTCTAGATCACGCTGAAATCGGAAACGATCGATTTATCTCCCAGCACCGTTCCTGGGCGCAGGCGGGCTCCTTCGCCGATATGGCATTGCCTTCCCACAATCGTCCTCTCAATCCGGGCATTCGGCAGGATGCGAGTGCCGCTCCAGATTACAGAATCCTTGATCAGGGCGCCTTCCTCGACGCGGCAGCCCTCACCGAGAACTGAGTTCTCGATCGATACGCCCGGCTTGATGACGCATTTGCCATCAAGGATGGAGACTGCGTCGATGGAAACCTGGTGCTTCTCCCAATTATTGGGAGTACAGGATTTCTGAGGATAGACCGGCATTTTGGTGCGGCCTGAGATAATGCCGAAACTGGCTTCGAGATATTTCTGGGGATTGCCGATATCCTGCCAATAGCCGTGTGCCAGGTATGCGTAGATCGGAGCTCCCTCTTGAGCCATCACGGGGAATACATCCCGCTCGAAGCTCTGAGCTCCCTCCGCGGGGATGCGGCTGAAAATGGAGCGCTCCAGAACGTAAATTCCGGCGTTGATCGAGTCGCCTGTGATGTCGTCCTCGGGCGGTTTTTCGGTAAAACGGGTGACCCGGCCGTCTTCGGCTGCCTCGACGAGTCCGTACCCGATGGGATTCATGACCCGTGTCGTGACAATTGTCGCTTCGGCTTTTTTCTCGCGATGATGCCGCAGAACCTCCAGAATGTCTATGTCTGTGAGAATATCGCCGTTCAGGACGATTGTAGTATCGTCGATCAGGTTTTCGGCAGCCTTGAAAGCGCCTGCCGTGCCGCGAGGGAGGTCTTCGTGCGTATAGCGCATTGTGACGCCATAGGTCATCCCGTCGCCGAAGATATCCGTGATTTTGCGCGGCTGGTAGGAAAGGCTGAGGATAATTTCCGTTATTTCGGCCCGCTTGATGCGATCGATCTGAAAAAAGAGAAACGGAATGTTGGCGAGCGGCACGATCGGCTTGGGCGTATGCAGCACCAGCGGCCGCAGCCTTGCTCCCTTTCCACCCGCGAGTATGAGCGCCTTTATCACAATGCCTCCATCGAACCCGATATGATACCACAGCGACATTGTAGATTTCAGATTCTCAATTCTCGATTTCCAATTCTCGATTTCCAATTCTCAATTCTCGAGTTCAGACTAAAAGCCTCGACACAAATAAATTAATCTGGAATCAAGAATCGAGAATTGAGAATCGAGATTTGAGAATTGAGAATCGAGAATTGAGAATTGAGAATCGAGAATTGAGAATCAGTTGTTGAATCTATCGTTCAGTATTTGAGATTTTATGATAGGCTAACGATTGGTATGAATCTGCCAAATGCCCTGACAATTGCACGAATTTTTCTGGTTCCCATCGTCGTCGTGGTGCTGCTGACCGTGGAGATCCGGACGTGGGCTTTTTGGGGTGCAAGCCTCTTTTTGGCAGCCGCTCTGACGGATCTCCTGGATGGATACATCGCGCGGCGCCGGAAGCAGGTCACCACGTTGGGGCGGCTGTTGGATCCTATTGCGGATAAGCTGCTCATCTCATCTGCGCTGGTTTCCCTTGTTCAGCTCAAAATCGCCCCCGCCTGGATGGTTGTGATTATTCTGGGACGGGAGTTTGCCGTAAGCGGCCTGCGCAGCATCGCGGCCCACGAAGGATTTTCCATCAACGTGTCGAGGCTGGGCAAAGGCAAGATGGTGACGCAGGTAGCCGCCGTTGTAGGTTTGATCCTGGGCTATAAGTATGGCGGGTGGGTGCAGTTCACTGCGAAGGCGCTTTTGTGGGCAGTCGTAGTTTTCGCCCTGGTTTCCATGGTGCAGTATTTCCGTGAATTCTGGTCGAAGCTGGACAGCAGCATCAAGTATCGTGAGCGCCGCCGCCTGAAAGTCATGAAACGACGCCGGAAGCTTGCCGCCGAGCGCCGGGAACTCGACCGGCTGCGGGAGATGGAACGCCTGCGAAAGCAGGAATTGGATCCTCCGACGACGGGTTAGGGGGCGCCTGCAAACAGGAGGTGATCCGTGCGCGATACCGATAGGGCTGAACTCCTGAAACTGGCAAGAACGACACTCGAGATCTACCTCAAGAACGGAAAGATCCCCGCCTATCAAACATCGTCTGAAGAGCTCCTGGAGCAGAAGGGAGCCTTTGTTTCCTTGCATCATAGAGGCGAGTTGCGCGGTTGCATCGGACAGCTGATTGCCGACAGGGAACTCTACAAGATCGTGCAGCACTGCGTCCTGAGCGCGGCGCTGGAAGATACTCGTTTCATCTCCGTGACGCCGGATGAAGTGAACGGATTGAGCATAGAAATTTCGGTCCTGACTCCTTTTCGTCGCATACAGGACGCCAATGAGATCGAAGTGGGAAGGCACGGCCTCTATATGGTTCGAGGAGGATACCGGGGACTGCTGCTGCCACAAGTCGCAACACAGTACCACTGGGATCGTATACAATTTCTGGAACACACCTGTATCAAATCCGGCTTACCGGAAAACTCCTGGCGCGACCCGCAGACGGTTATCTACACCTTCGAAGCCGAGGTCTTCTCGGACGAGTCTGTTAACCTTCAAACCTAGGCACTTTTCCAGGATTGTCGGAATCGGCATCGCTATTGCAATCGGGAGTCGCTATCGGCCTTTTGCTTCCGATGCCCGATAGCGATTCCGATACCGACCCCGACAGTGCTTTTCCAGTCGCTTTGAGCGGCTCACGGGTTAAGGCCGCCGGCTTTGCTGGTGGATACTTGCTCCCGACTTGTTTGGATGTGGGTCCGAGGCATGATATATCTACATACATGAAACGTGGCGGATTCAGATTGATGCGCATTGCCGGGATCGAGGTGATCGTCGACTATTCATGGTTCGTCGTTATTGCGATCTTCGCCATAATGGGAAGCTATTTCCCGCAGGCGCACCAGAACTATACTTTATCGCAATATTGGACCATGGGCGCGGCATCTGCTCTGCTGTTTTTCCTATCGATCCTGATTCATGAGCTCGCTCATTCCTTCGTTGCCATGAAGCATGGAATCAAGATTACCAGCATCCGCCTGCTCATATTCGGTGGATTACCGCAGGCTACATCGGAACCTAAAACCGGCAGGCACGAATTCCTGATCGCGCTTTCCGGCCCCGCTGCAAGCCTGGCCTTGGGTGTGCTCTTTCTGTTCGTTTATGCTTCCCTTTATGTAACAAGCCAGACGCATCCAGCCACGAAGGTCGCCGGATTTCTCTCCCTGGCGAATATCCTCCTGGCCTGCCTGAACCTGATTCCCGGGTTTCCCTTCGATGGAGGCCGAATCCTGAGAGCTTTCCTGTGGGATCACTGGGATGACATGGCCCGCGCGACAAAAACGGTCAGTCAGATTGGGAACATGTGTGCGCTATTCCTGATCATCTTCGGGATTCTCCAGTTTCTCGCTACGCAAAGCCTGGTTCTCGGGATGCTGCTGATTTTCGTCGGGCTGTTTATGCGACATTCAGCGGCAGGGAACTACCAGTCCGTGATGCTGCTGCGTACCCTGTCGGGAGTACACGTGGATCAGGTGATGGCCGAAAGCGTTGTGTCGGTCGACTGGTTGGTCTCCGTAGGCGACTTCGTTCAGGAGTTTATCTACAAACACAAGCTCGTGGATTTCCCTGTTTTCAATCGGGACGAATTTGTGGGGATGGCCTCGCTGGATGGAGTCAAAACGGTTTCCAAAGAATTGTGGGGATTTAAGCAGGTGCGGGACATCATGACGCCGGCGGAACTGGTTCCCTTTCTGAGGCCTGCCGATGAAGCGGCAGATGCGCTGTCCAGGATGCTGTCGAGCGACCTGGAACAGATGCCGGTGATGGAAAACGGTCACCTGCTTGGGATCGTGTCCCGGCGTGACATCTTGAACCTGTTCAAAATTAAGTCCGATCTTGGAGTTGCCTAAAATGGGTCTTTTACAAAACTCGGGGCGCCGCAAGCAAGACTGAACGGCGCACTGACCGTTCCCTGGAGGGTACCATGATACGCTCCATACTGATTGCATTAGCCGAACCTCCCTTCGACGCAAGCGCCCAAAATGTCGCTTTCTGGCTCGCCAAAAAAGAAGGCAGCCGCCTCCACGCGCTTGCGGTCATCGATATTACAGCCTTCGAAGTGCCGGTGCTGGGTGGCCCGGACAGCTTTATGCCATCCGTGATGACGCCTCCCTTGAGCGAAAGCCGCGCATTGATACAAGACTTAATGGCGGATGCCAGGAAGCGCCTGGATGTATTTGCCGGCCAGTGTTCGTCCCGGGGCCTCCCGGTGTTCACGGAGGCCAAGACGGGCATCCCGGGCGAGGTCATCAGCCGGACGGCAGTGGCGCATGATCTCGTGATCGTTTCGCGAACCGGCTACAACCGCATTGCCAGCGCCCAGGAAACTGTCGACGCATGGATCGCCCCGGTGGTGCGAAACTCGGTCCGGCCGGTCCTGGTTGCCGGTGCGGAATTCCGGGAGGGTAGCGAGATTCGGAGCATTCTCGTTGCTTATGACGGCAGTCCGCACGCTTCGCGCGCACTGCTGGCTGCCGCGGAGCTTGCGATGCGTCCGGGTGTCCAGTGCAGCCTGGTCACTGTGGCGCAGTCGGACGATCTGGGACGCGAAGTGCTTGCCCCGGCGGAAACTTTTCTTTCAAACCATGGCGTGACTTGCCAGAAAAGGGTCATCATTCACTCCAAGCCGTCGGATGTAATTTGCGAACTGGCGGCGTCGGGTGGATTCGATATCGTGGTCATGGGTGCTTACGGGCACAGCCCGATCCGGGAAGTGCTGTTCGGCAGCGCAACGGAGCGGATCCTTTCGCACTGTGCAACGAACGTCATCCTTCAAGCCTGAAACCGAAATCGCGCAGGAATTTTGCGATTTCCGAAAATTCAGTGAAATAAAAACGGCGTTCGCGAAACATTAAGGGTACAGGCTCGATCGTCCCGGCGGCGGCTGATTTTCCACTCTTTACCCTCCAACCTCCCTCTACCTCGACAACAAAGCCGCCGGGCGGAGCCGCATTCCATTGAGCGCCGATTTCGAAAGCGCGCTATTTCTCCGATGATGCTGCACGCTCCGGTCGGATGGCCGTTGATTTCCCCGTTATTTCTCCGCATTTTTTCCCGCGGCTTGCCTTCATCTTCCTCAGATTTGAGACAGTGCCCGGCCCGAATCCATGCTTTGTCAGCGCTTCCGCGAGTCTTTTGCGCCCGCGATACAGCCGGTTGATCACATTCTGATAGCGAACAGGCTGCAGCTCTTCCGTAATTTCCCTGGCATTGAGGCCAGCGATCAAGAGCTCCAGTGCCTGGCGCTGAAAAGGGGGGATTTCCGACAGCTCTGCGTCCACGATGGTCTTGAGTTCTTCGTGGAACACTTTTCGTTCCGGCGTCGGAACGGGCATCAATTGCCGGATCGCCGCCTTGTGTTCGTTGAGAGGAGTGTATCGCTGGATCTTGCGATAGTAGTTGCCCAGTTTCCTCCGCAGGATCCCCATGCTCCAAACCAGGGGGCCCTTGGCGAGGTCCGCCCCGGGATGTTTGGAAATCATGGTGAGGAGCGTTTCCTGCACGAGATCTTCGACGTCGGTGGTATTCATAATCCGGATCGATGTGAGTTTTTTGAGTACGACACGGATTGCCTCGATTTCATCATCCGTCCATTCGAATCGTCCGGTTTTGAAACCATATGGCTCCAGCGGGGGATTTTCCGAGATGAAAGAGGATGGGTATTCCAGGTACGTATGGGCGGGATTGCGCACGGGCGGCCTCCAAATTCAAATGCTTCGATTGATTTGAATTCGAGGGCACACCTGAGGCAATCAGAGGCTAATTCCACCGCGGATCACGTGTCAAGATTTTTCTGGTGCGTAGTAATAATTTCGCGCGGATGCCATTCATCTTGCATTGATCCGTCCGCGGGCGTCAGGAGCGTAGTAGCCGGGGCGGGCGGAAACCGTGACGCCTTTTGCGTTCACGGTAACCGCGATTTTGCGGTAGCCGCCATCCTTGACGGTATTGGTCGAAACGTAACCGAGCGTGTACTGGTTGCGCAGTTCTTCATCGACCTGGGCATAAATATTGTCCAGTTGGCCGAACGTATTGGGGTACAACACGCGGCCGCCTGTTTCGAAGGCCAGCTTGCGTAAGGCTAGATCGGCTTGGACGAACGCTCCATTGGGGACACTGCCGTAAAAGGATCCTTTATTGGCGGCAATGTACATCTGGCGTACGGCTTCCGTCTTACTGACAACGTAGACGGCGGCTTCCGAACGAACTGCTGCCTGCAATGCCTCGTCGTAGGATACGGAGCTGTCGTTGTCCAAACCGTCGCTCATGATAATCATGGCCTTTTTATCTTTGATGCCTTTGAAAACGTCGTTGCTGACAACATAGATGGCATCCCATAGCTTTGTGTTGTCCTTGCAGTAAATGGAAGTGAGGACCGGATCGACCCGATCGGTTTTCCGCCCCCAATCCATCTTCAACTTGATTTGGGTGTTGAAGGTGACCAACGCAAACTGATCTTCCGGTTTAAGGTGCTCGACAAACCTCATCGTGGAATATTTGATCGTTCCCCATTCGGAGCCCACGCTGCCGCTGATGTCCAACACAAGAGCGATGTGAGTCGGGAGTCCTTCCTGGTCGAAGAAGACGATTTCCTGGGGTTCCCCGTCCTCGAATATGCGGAAGTCACTCTGCGAGAGACCCTTCAGGAAGCCGCCTTCAGAATGCCGGACCGTTATCGGCACATTGACCGTGTTCACTTCGACGCGGATCTTGAAGTCTTCCTGATCTTTTCCCGCCGTATTGGACCGATCGGGCTGTTGCTGTCCCCGCAAGCACACTGCTGCAAGGATGAAACAGGCGATCAGCAAACCGACGTTTAATTTCTTTCTCATCCTCGCGCCTTTGCTTTTTCGGGGGAACCGGCTCCCGGATCACCGCTTTTTCAGGGCAGCCGGAAGTTTCTCATAGATGCCGTCGAATCCGCCGTTGGACAGAACAATGATCAGATCTCCCGCACGGGCTTCTTCGCATACCCGTTGGATTATACCGTCTACATTTCCCAGATTCCAGGCGTCGCGCCCCATTCGTCGCAGGTCCTCGACCAGCTGAGTTTCGTTCAGGCGTTCCTGTTCAGGCACTTTCTCCGGCTTGAATAGATCGGGAATTGCGATGCAATCCGCCAGTCCAAGCGCTTCCGCCATCTCTTTCTGGAAAACGTTGCGGCGACTCGTCGCCGAGCGCGGTTCGTAAATAGCCCAGATGCGCTCCGGACGAAACGTCTCGCGCACGGTCTGAAGTGTCTCACGAACCGCTGTGGGGTGATGTGCAAAATCTTCGTAAATTCGAATCCCGCCGATTACCGATCGAAGCTGCAGGCGGCGCCGAACGCCCGAGAACGACTCCAGTCCTTCGCGGATGCTCTGTACGGAGACACCTAGGTGGTTCAGCGTAGCGATCGCCGCCAGTGCGTTGCGCACATTGTAATTGCCATACACGTTCAGGCGCATGCGCCCGAACAAACTCTTCCTGTACACGACATCGAAACCCAGACGGCCGCCCTCAATCTCAATCCGCCGCGCGTTCCAGTCGTGCGCCTCACTTGTGCCAAAAGTCTCCATTCGGCACAGGCCGTTCGCGCTCACTTCCAGAGCGGCGGGACTGTCCGCTCCGATCGCCAGATAGCCGTCCCGGGGCAATAGGTTGACCAGGCGGCGGAATTGAAGCTTGATTGCATCGAGATCCGCATAGATGTCGGCATGATCGAACTCGACGTTGCCGATGACGGCGAGGTAGGGAAGGTAGTGAAGGAATTTGGGGCCTTTGTCGAAGAAAGCCGAATCGTATTCGTCCCCCTCAACGACAAAAAGAGCACCGCCTTCCATCCCGTAGCTGGATCGGAAATTTTCAGCAATTCCCCCGATCAGAAAATTCGGCTGCAGGCCTGCAGCGTGCAAACCCCAGGAGATCATCGAGGTCGTCGTCGTTTTGCCGTGCGTTCCCGTCACCACGATGGGCACCTTGTCGCGGAGAAAAAATGTCTTGAGCGTTTCCGGGAAAGAGAGGAAGGGGATCCTGCGGTTGAGGACATGCTCAATCTCGGGATTCCCGCGAGACAGGGCATTGCCAACCACCACCAGGTCGGGTGCGGGGTCCAGGTTTTGAACGGCGTACCCTTGAAAAACCGGGATTCTTTTTTCGGCCAGGAAATCGCTCATCGGGGGGTAAATCCCCTCATCGGATCCTGTTACCTCATAGCCGCTGGTTTGCAGCATGGCCGCAAGAGGCGCCATGCCGGCACCGCAAATTCCAATCAGGTGAATTTTGTGAATCGCATCGGTCCGCATATCCGGGAAATGTATCAGAATCGGAAAGGCAGACCAATGGAAACAGTGAAAGACTCAGCGGATGAAATAGATAATAGCGACGAGGATTCCAATGGAAACGATGACCCAACGCAAAGTGTCGGGACGGATTCGGCTGGCGAAACGGCCCCCGATTGCGCCGCCGATCAGGGTTCCCACGGCCATCACGACAGCCACGGACCAGAGGACTTTGCTGGAAAATATGAAGTAAACGGCCACGGCACTGTTTGCGGCCAGGGAGACAGCCTGCTTGGAGGCATTCAGCCGCGTCAGCGTATCTTCTTCCGTGAGTCCCATGACGGAGAGGACGATAACGCTGAGCCCGGCGCCGAAGTAGCCGCCATAAATCGCGGCCAGGCCGATCAGGATTGTCGACAATACTCTGGACCTGTGAGGCTTCGTTGAAATACTCAATCGCCGCGTCAGCCAGCGCTTTACCGGATTCTGAATTGCCAGCAGGCCGGATGCGAGCAGGATCAGAAAAGGAACGATCGCGCGAAAGAAGCGTTCGCCGGTGTGCAGCAGCAGGATGCCGCCGATGACCCCGCCGACGATGCCCGCCCCGGCAAAAAACTCCAATCGCTTTCTCTGGCCGCGCATGTCCTTTAACTGGGCCAGGATCCCTCCAACGTAGCCGGGGCAGAGAGCCACCGTGTTTGTCACGTTTGCTTCAATGGACGGCATGCCCAGGAAGGTCAGCGTCGGAAATGTGATCAGGGTGCCGCCACCGGCCAAGGCGTTCACAATGCCTGCCCCGACTGCGGCCAATCCCGCAATCAGATAATCAAGTTCTTTCATGATTCCATTCTGGTTTATCGCAGAACGCTAATACCGCTGATAGTCGTGGTAGTGGACGGTTTCCTTGATGGTGACCCTGAGGATGCGATCGCCGGGGCTGAGTTTGTCCGCAATCTGCATCCCGCTGACCACATGCCCGAAACAGGTTTTTTGGCCGTCCAGGTATGGTTGTGGTACCAGTGTAATAAAGAACCTGCCGGCATCAGAGCTGCCTCCGGAAACCTCCATTCCAATTCGCCCGCGCTCGAAGGGTCTCATGTTTATCTCGCTTTGTACCGCACGACGCAACCCTGGCCAGTCCACCGGATTCCCCCCTTCAACGATCTGGGACGGAGCGGTCACGGAAAGCTCGGTGTCGTTGTATATTCCGCGCAGGGCCATTTCTGCGAATGCTTCCGCTGTGATCGGGGCGTCCTCACGGAACAGCTCGACTTCAATCGTGCCGCGAGTCGTTTCAATCTGAGCGATCGTGCTGTTTCTCCGAAACGCCGCGAGCGCTTCGGACCTTAAACCCGTCACACGAACGATTCCCGATTCCGTCTCCGGAGTCACCGCTGTCCCGGCCTCGCCGTTGGTTAGCGGAGGGCGATTCGCCGATGGATGGTCGGACACTTGGGCTTGTATGCGCCGGATGGCTTCCGCGGCGCCCTGCTGAATTTCAGGGTCGCGGATCACGGACAGTCGTTCCAGAAACGGGATGGCCACGGGATTCCCCAATCGCGCGATGGCCACAATCGCCGCATTAAGGAAGTTCTTCTCGAAGGGAGATCCGCCGTAAGTCAATCGTTCCATCCGGCGAACGATATCGGCCGCCTCCGTTCTGGATCCGATTTTCCCCAGCGCTTCGATCGCTCGTATGCGCACTGAAATGGATGGATCGTCGAGCAGACGGAACAATTCCGCTACGGCACGCGGATCAGAGGCGGAACTGCGCGCATGGACGGGTTCGCTGCCCTCGATTTCCCCGATCGCGAACGCGGAAGCGGCACGAACCTCGGCGTCCCCGGCATGAAGCGCGCCGTACAGGATCGGCAGGGCCCGTGGATCCGCAATCCGGCCGAGGGCAATCGCGCACCAGCGGCGGACCTCCAGATCGCGGTTTCCCACCAGATTGTCCCTGAAGAACCCATCTTCCCCGATCTCTCGCCGGGACTCACGCTGCAGGATTTCCGCGAAGAACTGTGTTTTGCGGAGAGCCTGGCGCGCATTATAGCGGCCGCAGGCGGTCAAGGGCAGGATCAGCAGGAGAAGCAGGCACCATGGACGATGCGCGATGGCGGATCGGCGATTAAAAAAGCGCTGGACCGCAAACGACATAAAAAATCCCCTCTCGATTATGATTTAAATCGTCAATCGAAAATCGTCAATCGTCAATTATTTATATTTCAGGCCGGTTATTTCGTAGGCGATTTGTTTCGGATTCCAATAATATTCCACGGACTCGATCGCGATAACGAACCCCCTTTTTTCCAGGGGTTCCATCGGGTTCTTGTTGAACCCGGTTCCAGGACGCAACGCAAAAGCTGTACGCTCTTTCGAAAGTTTTCCCCACATGTCGTAGAGGGTCACGTGCATCTCCACCGCCTCCAGCCTGCGGCTCCCATCGTTTACGATGATCCCCGAAATCATTGCCGTGCGCGCATTGGAAAAACTGACTCCCAGCGAAGCCTTGACGTCCTCGATTCGAATCCTGTTTTTATAATATTCGAAATCGGTATTTCCCGGCCGCAGCAGGCCGGGGACCACGACGTTTGCGTTGCCGGTTTGGGTTGGAAACGCGCGCTGATGGTGGAGAATCAGCAAGATCGCGGCCGGCAGGAGGATGCACACGCCAAGCGCGACAAACAGTTTGACTAAAGGAAAGGACCTTTGCGGTTCCGATGTAAACTCTACCATGGTGACAACCTTCGGTTTCGCGTCCGTCCTTCAAAGGATCTCCACTGGAATATCCGTTGAAAGACGTACATTCGTAATTCGATCGATTGGATGTGAATCCGTAAAAACATAATTATAGCAGATCCGGGAAAAGCCGAAGCGCGGCGATATCGTATATTTACCCCCGTGCCGCTCTTCTTTGAATCTTTGAGCCTTCAAGGTTAATATGATAGCCTTCAATTCAAAGGTATATAACATGAGACGACCTAATATGCGCCATCTTCTGATTTTGACAACATTCACGCTTTTATGTTCCATCCCGGCCGTTTCCCAGGAGGCTTTGCCTTTGCCGGATCTAGCCACGAAACGGCTGATGAACGACCTGCAGGTGACGGTCGCAAAGACTCCTTATCTTGGCAGCAACATGGCGATCGGGCTGGGCATCCGGTATGGAGCCTATTTTGATCCGGCCGGAAAAGGCGGAGTTGCGAACATTCTGTCGCGGATGTTCCTGAAGGCCACGATCGAAAAAACCGCTAAAGATATCCAGGACGAATTGGCGTATCTCGATGCAAGCATTGAGGTGCGGTGTGATTGGGATGGATTCCGCTTTATTTTGCGGGGACAGAGCGCGAAGTTCGCGCCTTCGCTCCTTCTGCTCTACCAGGTGGTTGGGGAAGCGCAATTCACAGACGAGGATTTCGCTGCGGCTAAGCAGTCTATCCTGGCCGAAATGCAAAAAACTCCTGACCCCCGGCAACGCATCCATACACAATTTGAGAATGTGTTGTTCGATGGAACGAGTCATGGAAGACCCCTGGAGGGTACTCCCAAGAGCATTTCGGCGATCACGGTGGGAGACGTCCGTTACTTTTATCGAAAATTCATCATGCCGAATCAGGCTTCGCTCATCGTTGTAGGAGATGTGTCGTCACGCGAGGTGCTTCAGCGCGTGTCACGCATCTGGGGCGTGTGGGTCCGCGGTGACGATGTCCCTTTCTCCTTTGTGCAGCCGCGCAAACCTGCGGGACGGCAAATATTTCTGGATGATGACGCGTCCTCTCCGGCCGCCCAGTTTGTCATAGGAAATTTGTTTCCCTCAAGAGAGGATCCTGTGTATGGAACCGCCCTGCTGGCGGCGAGCATCTTCCAGGAGCGCCTGACAAAAGCGCTGCCGACTTCGCTGCTGACGGTCGGCACTGCGAGCAGGCGCATGGCTAGCCCCTTTTATGCTCAGGGACAAGCGGCTGCCGAGCAGGCGGTGGAGCAGATCCTCAAGATCGAGAGTACGGCGGATCAAATGAAGGCCGCGCCCGTTACCAAAGAGGAGCTGGATATCGCCCGCAAAAAGATGATCGAGGAATTCAATCATGAATTGAGTTCCCCGGAAGGACTGTGCGGCATCATGCTGGATGCCGAAATGTATCGTCTGGGCAGCAATTATGCATCGATGTATCCGGAACAGCTCCGTCGCTGCGATGAGAACGCGGTCAGTCAGGCCGCCAAGAATTACCTGTTCCCTGATGGGGAGGTGCTCCTGATCCGCGGTCCCGCCGCGACGCTCAAGCCGGTGCTCAGCCCCCTGGGCACGGTACGGCCACTGGCTCCGGATTTCTGATTGTTTACTCGCGACGCGCGACTGCGAGGCACGGTTGAAGAAGGTCTCGGTCCGGGCAGGCCCTTAGCCTGCGATCGCAAAAGCATAAGGTTTTGTGATTCCAGATCCCCGCTCGGGAGTGAAGAATCTGGAATCAGGAATCGAGAATCTTCCGGGAGGCAAGAATGCGCATCGTGATTACGGGTGGAGCCGGATTTCTGGGAAGTCATTTATGTGACCGCCTGCTGAGTTCGGGACATGAGGTGATCTGCCTCGATAATCTGTCGACAGGAAGCGTGGACAACATCGCCCATCTCCTCGGACATGAACGGTTTCATTTCTACAAGCACGACGTTACGGAATACATCTTTGTCGGGCAGACGGTTGACGCCGTCATGCATTTTGCCTCTCCCGCCAGTCCGCGCGATTATTTGGAGATGCCGATACAGACTTTGAAAGTCGGCGCGCTTGGAACGCACAAAACGATCGGCCTGGCAAAACAGGCGAAGGCTCGTTTCCTGATGGCGAGCACGTCGGAAACGTATGGGGATCCGTTGGTGAATCCGCAGCCCGAGAGCTATTGGGGAAACGTGAACCCGATCGGCTACCGCGGCGTCTACGACGAAGCGAAGCGTTTTGCGGAGGCCCTCGTGATGGCCTATCACCGGTATCATGGCGTCGACACGCGCATCGCGCGCATCTTCAATACCTACGGGCCGCGCATGCGCCCGCACGACGGCCGCGTAGTGTCGAATTTCATTGTGCAGGCTCTCAAGGGCGAACCGTTAACCGTCTATGGCTCGGGCAAGCAGACCCGCAGCTTCTGTTTCGTGGAGGATGAAATCGAGGGGTTGATCAAGCTTATGCTGGCGCCCGATTCGGGGGATATCCACGGCCCCGTAAATATCGGGAATCCGCATGAATTGACGGTGCTCGAAATAGCCGAAAAGATCGTGGCGCTCAGCGGCTCGGCCAGCAGGATTATCTTTGAGCCGTTGCCGGAAGACGACCCGAAGGTCCGACGCCCCGATATCACCCGCGCACGCCAATTGCTCGACTGGAGCCCCAAGATATCTCTGGAGGAAGGCCTGAGCCGCACCATCGACTACTTCCGCGCAAAGCTGAAGTACGCAGAATAGCTAAAAACAAGGGAGCCTCGCAGATTCCGGCCATGCCGGTTGCGGAGTGCGACTTTTGACTTCCAAGTGCTCCGGTCCAGAGGGCTTTGTCTGCCAGAATTCAATCTCATGTGTCTTTCCCGGGCTTGTTTTATTCTGTGATATGATCCATCTCCGGAGGCGATAGATGAACGTACCGCTATTGGACCTGCAAGCTCAGTATGCAACGATCAAGGATAGGGTTCGGGCAGCCGTGGATGGAATTCTGGACAGCCAGCGATTTGTTTTGGGAGCCCAGGTTTCCGCCCTGGAGGAAGAAATCGCAAAACTCTGCGGCGTTCCGTTCGCCATCGGTGTTGCCTCGGGCACCGACGCTCTGCTGCTTTCCCTGAAAGCGCTGGGAGTGGGACCCGGCGATTCCGTCGTGACCGTCCCGTTTACCTTCTTTGCAACAGCGGGCACTGTCGTCAATCTCGGCGCCCGACCGATATTTGTGGATATCGAGCCGGCAGGGTTCGAAATGGACCCTGAAAGGCTATTGTCATTCCTTGCGCAGGAATGCGCATACGAGCCGACCGGCAAGAAAACGGTTCATAAGGCATCCGGCACAACCGTCAAGGCTATTGTGCCCGTGCACCTTTACGGTCAATGCGTGGATATGGACGAGATCCTGGAAATCGCGCGGCGCTACAACCTGCCGGTGGTCGAAGATGCCTGCCAGGCAATTGGAGCGACTTACAAGGGCCGGAAGGCCGGTGCGATGGGCAATCTCGGTTGCTTCAGCTTCTTTCCCTCGAAGAATCTCGGGGGAGCCGGAGACGGCGGGATGGTGGTCACTTCGGATTCCCGTCTGGCCGACCAAGTCCGGCTGCTTCGGATGCATGGCGCGCATCCCAAATATTTTCATGCCATCGTCGGGTTCAACAGCCGCCTGGATGAGCTGCAGGCCGCGATCCTGCGCGTAAAACTGCCGTATCTTCAGACATGGTCAGAAGCCCGCGGACAGAACGCGCTGAAATATGGCAAGGACATCGCAGCCGCAGATCTGCTTTCCTATGTGACTCCGCCGGCAGCCCTCCCGGACCGGACGCACATCTATCACCAGTATGTCATTCGTTGCCGGAAGCGCGATGAGCTGCTGCAGTTTTTGAAGGCCGCGGGGATCGGCACGGAGATTTACTATCCCGTATCCCTGCACGAACAGGAATGCTTCCACTACCTGGGATATGCGGCTGCGGATCTGCCGCAATCGCACGCGGCCTCGCTGGAGACCCTGGCGTTGCCTGTCTATCCCGAGCTATCGGACGAACAACGGAAATACGTGGTGAACTCGATTGCGGAGTTCTATGGAAAGTAGCTTGGAGTATTACGCTTAGAATCGGTATCGGACTTAAAACTTCGGAAGACCGATTGCGATTCCGATACCGACCCCGAAAGGCTGATGGATGCCTGCCGGTAATCTCGAGGAAACGGATGGCGACATATATTCTGGGGATTAACGCGTATCACGCGGATGCCTCCGCCGTGCTTTTGAAAGACGGCGAGATCGTGGCCGCGGTCGAAGAAGAGCGCTTCAATCGCTTAAAGCATGCGGCGGGTTTCCCTGCGCTGGCCATCCAATATTGCCTGCAGCGGGCCGGGATCCGGATCCAGGATGTCACGCATGTCGGCATCGCCCAGGTACCCAGCGCGCACCTGATCAACGACATAACCTTCGTTTTGCATAATCGCCTGATGTTCTCGCACCAGGGATTGGACCGGCTGCGCAGCGTCGAAAGAATTCGGAATATCAAAACCGTGCTGGCTGAATTGCTGCATGTCGCTGAAGCCGAATTGAGCATGACGTTTCACAACCTGGAGCATCATGTCGCCCACATGGCAAGCGCCTTCCTGGTTTCGCCGTTTCAGCAGGCAGCGGTCCTGTCGATCGATGGTTTCGGGGATTTCTGCAGCACGATGCTGGGCTTTGGGTCGGGCTCTGAAATAGAGAAGCTCGCATCGGTCTTGTTCCCGCATTCACTGGGACTTTTTTACACTTCCGTGTCGCAATACCTCGGATTCGAAAAGTATGGGGATGAAGGAAAGGTGATGGGGCTGGCGCCGTATGGAGAGCCTCGCTATCTCGAGAAGATGCTGGAGATTGCGCGGCCGGCGGATCCCGGAGTGTTCGAGTTGAATCTCGATTACTTTACCCACCATATTGGCGGCGTTGAAATGAGCTGGGATGAAGGGACTCCTCACATCGGCCGCATTTATTCAGACAAGTTTTGCGAGGCTTTCGGACCGCCGCGCCAGCCCAATACCGAGATCACGGATCATCATCGGAACGTTGCGGCGTCGCTTCAGAAATGCCTGGAGTTTCACCTGTTCCGCATCCTCAACGATCTGCATCAGCGCACCGGTTCGACCAATCTCTGCATGGCGGGCGGCGTGGCCTATAACAGCGTGGCGAACGGTTTGATCCAGAAGAACACGCCGTTCCGGGAATGCTTTATACAACCTGCAGCCGGCGACAGCGGGACTGCCCTGGGCGTGGCTTTTCACATCTGGAATACACTTCTCGGGCGGCCGCGGGAATTCGAGATGAAACATACATATCTCGGACCGGAGAGCAGCGATGCGGAATTGGAACAGGCCTTGCGCTCTTTCGGAGCGTCATTTCAGAAATTTGACGATATCGAGGAAAAAGCCGCGGATCTTCTGGCCTCGGGCAAGATCGTGGGGTGGTTTCAGGGCAGGATGGAATTCGGGCCTCGCGCCCTCGGAAACAGGAGCATCCTCGCCGATCCGAGGCAAGAGGAGATCAAAGATACCCTGAACCGGCGCATCAAGCACAGGGAAAGCTTCCGGCCTTTCGCCCCTTCAGTGCTCGAAGAATATGTGGACGAGTATTTCGAGAATGCGTCTCCGTCGCCATTTATGCAGATGGTATTTACGGTGCGGCCGGAGCAACGGCCTAGAATTCCTGCAATCCGGCACGTCGATCAAACCGGGCGCGTCCAATCTGTATCCAGGGATGTCAATCCGAAGTTCTGGAAGCTGATCGACGCATTCCGGCGGCGCACTGGAATCCCTCTTCTGCTGAATACTTCATTTAACGAAAACGAACCGATCGTTTGCACGCCTCAGGATGCGCTGAACTGTTTTGCAACCACCAGAATGGACGCCCTGGTCCTTGGCAATTTCCTCCTCTCGCGATAGTCTTCATCCTGCGCGGCAATTGCTGGATTTCCGAAACATCGGCCGCTCTGCGGCCAAATTCGGAATCAGGAGTTCATCGATGATGCCGGCGATCCCAGGGTTACTTTTTGCGGAGTTCGGCCAGGAATTCATTCGGATATTTGCCGATGACCCTGCTGAGAAACTTCATGGATTGTGGTTTGAGCGGAATCATGGGGCCGTCGCCCAGCAGCGCATTGATGGGCTGCAGTGTGCTGTCGTCAATCTGTTGTGCCTGGACTTCGATCATGATCAGGTGCCCGCAGCGACGCAGATGCGCGCGAAAGGACTTGAGTCCTTCCAGGATTGTTCCATTGACCAGGGCCGCTGCATCTGCCGGTTGCTGATGACTGCACGGATTGTAATTGCAGTAGCAGCGCGGATAGGTATCCAGTATTTGCCGGAGCGGCAGATGGCATTGATTGCGTTGCACCCATTTCGCCAGGAGCTTTACGCGGTTCAAATAGCGTTTGTCCATATACTGGAGGGAGGAAAGCAGGTCCAGATTGCGCAGCGACACGGGATCGATTTTGAGCTCATCCTTATTGGCGCCGCTTCCGATGTGCAGCGCGTCTTCATGGAGGAAGAAATAGACCTCCATGTAGTTCTTTTTGAACTTTAAAAACTTTTCGTCAAAATCGATGCGCGCTTGTTCATCCAGAAAGTGATGCGATTCCTCGAGCGATTGCAGAAGAGATTCCCGGACGCTGTCGATCTCTTTGCGGCCGAGCGGAAAGGCCATCGTCAGATAATCGCGGGCCTGCATGAACGCGTGCTGCCATTCGATAAGCGCGGCCAGACTTTTCAATCCCTGTTTCCAGCGCAACAGCTTGTCCCGGTTCCAGCCGAAAGTGCGGCCCAGGTGATCCATGGTTTCCCAGAATGAGGATTCACCCGCGCGCAGGCTGTCGAAAGCAGGCTTCAGCGCCGCCAGGGGACTCTCGATGAACCTGATCTCTCTTCGGAAACGCGTAGTCCTGAACGGCTCCGGGAAACTCGCCAGATGGTTGGATAGTCCTTCGACCGAATGCCCCCACCAATCGGTCAGTATTGCCTGGACGTGTTCGGGGCTTTGGTCTCTTAATTCCGGGTGATCCGATATCAGCGCTCCCCAGAGCAGGGCACGGCTCTGGTCAGAGGTTTCTCCTACATAAGACTGGGCTGGCGTCCCTGCATCGTCTGCAGACAGACTAAGATGGGGAAGACGCGAATTCGTCCACTGGTCGCCGGTTTTCATAACAAGTCACTTCATCGAACACTGGGTTCTTTCTTGTTATCGGCGCCGGATGGCGTTTCTTTAGAAGGGGTTGCGTAAATACTCACGGGACCGCCGCGGCCCATGGACTGCTCGTAATTATTCCCGTAGCATTTCAAAAGGGGTTCCGTGCCCTTGATGTAATATTCCATCTCCCGCTGCAGACAATGCTCCGTTGCAAGCAAACCGGTAGTCGGATCGATTTCAACCTGAACCACGTCCTCGGGAACCGCAAATGTTTCGCCTTTCAAGGGCCTGAGGGCGATTGCTTTTTTCATGAAGTCGGCCCAGATGGGGAGTGCGGATTGAGATCCGGACAGACTCAATTCGCGGTTGTCGTCGAACCCCACCCAGACGATGCAGAGCAAGTCGGGAGTATACCCGGCGAACCAGCCGTCATGGGAAGTGCCGGTCTTGCCGGCAGCCGGTAGCGTGAATCCGCGTTCGCGGGCGCCATAGCCGGTCCCGTGATCGATGACCGATTGAAGCAGGGATGTGACCATGAATGCAATCTGGGGAGTGATGACCTGTTTGGTTTTCGGTTGCGATATAAAAACCGGATTCGAGTTGCTGTCGTATACCTCGAGCATTGCCGTCAGGTCTGATAATAAGCCGCCATTCGCGAAGGCCGTGTAGGCTCGCACCATTTCGAGGGGAGTAATTTCGAAAGTGCCAATCGCCATGGCAGGGTAGGGCTTGATCTTTTCGTTCAGCCCCAACCTTTGGGCAAGTTCGGCAACTTTTTCATACCCGACCTTTTCTGCAAATTTAATGGTCGCATTATTCAGGGATTTGGTGATCGCCTGGCGCATCGTTACCTGACCGAGGTATTCGTCCTTGAAATTCTTGGGTTCGTATTCAAGATCGTCGATCGTGAATTGCGTAGGCTCGTCGAGGATCGCCGAGGCCGCTGTCAGCGGCGTCGTACTGTGATAGGCCGTTTCCAGGGCTGTCGCATATACGAACGGCTTGAAGATGCTCCCAGGCTGGCGCTTGGACTGGGTGATCCGGTTGAACTGGCTGGCGCCGTAATTCCTGCCGCCGATCATGGCAAGGATGTGGCCATTTTTCGGATCGACTGCGATCAAGCTCGCCTGCACAGTGCCCGGCGCAATCGGCTGTTTGCGCTTTGCAAAATAAGAATCCAGCTCGTTCATTCCGGACTGTACCGATTCGAACGCTGCCTGCTGCAGGTCGGTGTTCAGGGATGTATAGATTCTGAATTTTGAAAGCGCCAGCGAGGCGTCGCCGTATTTTTCCATCAGGATGTTCTGGACGTAATCCACGAAATAAGGGGCATCCGAATAATTCAGGAAGGAAACGGGTTTGACTATCAGCGGCTTGGCCTTTGCGGCATCGCGTTCCTTTACCGTGATCATGCCGTAATCGGCCATTTGATCGAGCACGAGATTGCGCCGCGCCAGCGCGCGGTCCTTATATCGCAGCGGCGTATGGCGATTGGGAGCCGTGATCATCCCGGCGATCGTGGCGGCTTCCTCGAGCGTCAGATCCCTGACGTTTTTGTCGAAGAACGCATCCGCCGCTTTGCCGAATCCCACGATGCTGAAAGAGCCCGCCTGGCCAAGATACACTTCGTTGCTGTAGAGCTCGAAAATTTCGGTCTTGGAGAGCCGCTGTTCGAGCAGGATCGACATGTACGCATCCGCGAATTTACGCCTCCATGTGCGTTCGGGAGTGAGGAAGTAGTTTTTCACGAACTGCTGTGTCAAGGTGCTTGCGCCCTGAGTCGTGTCCCCTTCGCGGATATCCACGATCAGCGCCTGGACGATGCGAATGGGATCGATTCCCCTGTGGCTGAAGAACCGCCTGTCTTCGGCGGCGAGCACGGCGTTGATCAAAACCTGGGGCATTTCCTGATACGTCACGTAGCGACGCTTCTCGCGGCTTTTGTCGATGGCGTTGCTCAGCAGTTCCGGTTTCAGAGAGAATTGACTCAATTCGGTCTGATGGGCCGAATCCTTCATAGAGCGGATTGCGTTGCCGGCACACACGATTTCGGCTGTCCGGTTCGCATCGTCCATGACTGAGCCGTCGTTGTGAATCAGCACCGTATTGGATTTGCCGATCTTGTAGTAACAGGAGCCGGTATTGTCTTCCTCGTATCCTAACCGCCGGATCCTGGAAACGAGCTCTGATTGACTGAGGCGTTTCCCGGGATAGAGAACAGTCGGAGCGGCAAAGATTTTCGTCTCAAACTGGCGATTGCGCTGACCCAGCTTCATTTCGATCGCCCGGTCGAAAATATAGTAATAGCGAATCATAAACACGGCGGCCGCAATCATGGGGATGAGGATCAGTACCAGAATTATTTTGATAAGAAGGGACCGTTTGGATTTGGATGCTTTGTTCTTTTCGGGACGCTTTGTTTTCAGTCGGGGCATAGCATGTCCGGATCTTCAGAAGGAATTATTATATCAGGGTTTCTCATTCCCAAGCGGGCAGCCATCTGCTCGCAGCCATCAGCGGACATCGATCCGCTTGCCGGTTTCCTCGACTTCGTAGCCGCCCAGCGCCAGCACCTGTTCGATGAACGCCGGCGATCGGATGATTTCAAGCAGAAGAAGGATTCGTTCGTCGTTGAGCAATCCCGAAGGCAGAACCAGGTCGTAGCGTTCGCGCGCAACCGGGATAAAGTCGAGATTCAAGGCCTGGGCTGCCGCCATAATCCCCATGCCGACATCCGCTCTGCCTGATGTCACTGCCATAGCAACGCTCATGTGAGTATATTCCTCGCTCCTATATCCGGCGATGGCGGCAGATCCAATTCCGGCCCGCTCCAGTTCGTAATCCAGCAGGATGCGCGTGCCGGATCCCGCCTGGCGGTTGATGAGCGCAACATCGGGGCGAGTCAGATCGGCAATTCCCCGGATGCCCTTGGGGTTGCCCTTCGCAATCATGAATCCCTGCCAGCGGTGGACAAGGGTCACGAGCGTTACCGGTTTGTTCTTAATGTAGCGCGGGATATAGGAAATGTTGTATTCGCCGGTCTTGGTGTCAAGAAGGTGTGATCCGGCAAAGTGCGCAATCCCTCTTTCAATGGCCAGAAGTCCGCCCATGCTCCCGACGTTGCTGGATGAAATCGTTATCCTGCCTTCGGACCGTTCCTTGATGAAACTGGCCAGCAGATCGACGGTGAGGTCGTGCGATCCGATCGCCAACAGCCGGTTATGGAGCGCTTTCTCTGAAGTGAGAAGCTCGACGGTTGCCTTCTCGCCTTCGGAAAACCCACTGATTTCGGGACCAATCCGCAAAATCCCGTCCGCCCGCACAAGAGACGTCATCATGCCTGCGCCGCCTGCAAGCGGGATTGCCACCACACGCTCGCCGACTTTTCCCAGGATGACGCGGACATGTTCCTCGAGCCCGGGTTTGGAAGGCAGTTTCCTGCCCATGAAGGCTTCGACCTTTTCCGGATCTGGTGTCTGCATCCCCTGCATTCTGAAAAGCAGGGGGCGGACGAATTCGCGGAACGACACGACGGCAGATACGGGGTATCCGGGAATGCCCACCACGGGATGCCCCTGCACATCCGCAAGTAAAGTGGGTTTTCCGGGCATTACGGTCACTCCATGAACCAGCAGTTCGCCCAATTGAGACAAAGCCTTGGGTGTAAAATCCTCAGATCCGGCAGAAGATCCGGCGATCGTCAGGACGACGTCATATCCTGCGGCAATGCCGGCCGTGATCGCTTCTTTGACTTTTTCGAGCTCGTCGGGGATCGTTTTCGCCAGCGTGCTTTCGGCACCACATTCGGAAACCATGGACGAGAGAACCTGGCCATTGACCTCAAGAATCGTGCCGGGCGGAATCGGGTCCCGGGCCTCTTCGGGCGACACGATCTCATCGCCTGTCGGAATGATGAGCACACGCGGCTTTCGAAAGACCGGTACGGAGAGAACGCCGGCAGCCAACATGGCGCCCTGGTCGTAGGATCGGATTTTGTGATATGCAGGAAGAAGGATTTCGCCTTTTACGATGTCTTCCCCGGTCTTGCGAACGTTCTGCCACGGGTAGACAGATTCTCGGATTTCACACCGGTCATCTTCCAGCTCCACTTTTTCAATCATGACCACTGCGTCGGTGCCATCGGGGAGAGGGTCTCCAGTATTGACGGGAGAGGCGTCAGTTCCTGCGGACAGAAAAACCGGCGATTCAGGGAACGCGGAAAATGTCGTAGACGCGCGGACAGCCATTCCATCCACAGCAGCCGCGTTATATGCGGGCACGGATCGCGCCGCCTTCACCGGGCTGACCAGCAGGCGGCCAAGCGCCTGCCGCACCGCTATGATCTCCGACGGCATGAGCAGGCCCGCGAATCGGGAGGAAAAGATCTCCTGCGCTTCTGCGAGAGGTTTCAGTTTTCGATAGGTCTGTCGTTTTGGCATTAGTCTCCGGATTCCTGAGGCTCCTAGTACTGGATAACCTGTACAACCTCTCCTTTGGAAAAACCCTCCGCGTTCAGAGGAATCATAACAATTCCATTGGCTTTCACCATCGTGGAAATCATTCCGGATTTTCCGAAAACGGGATGCGCGATTGTCTCACCCGAAGCCGACTCCTCGATGCGAACCCGGACATATTCCTCCAGTCCGATCGTGGAATGAATCGATGTCGCGAGGGCGCCCTTCATCCGCTGCCCGACGGGACCCTTTCCCATCCTGGCGCCCTGAATGTAGAGCAGGAAAGGAGCCAGGAAAACCTGTGCCACGATCAAGGCCGAAACGGGATGCCCCGGAAGGCCGACGATGGCTTTGCCTGCATCATCTGCAAGGAGCGTCGGTTTTCCGGGGCGGATCGCCACTCCGTGCGCAAGAATCTCGGCTCCCGGTACACTCGAGACCGCATCCACCATCAGGTCCCGCGTCCCGACAGAACTGCCGCCCGAGAGTACCACGACGTCTGCCTGCTCCAGCCCGCTGCGAATGGCTGCTCCCAACTTCCCGGCATTGTCCGGAACGATATCCATGCCGAAAGGTTCGGCGCCGCAAGCGCGAACGAGCGCCGAAATCGCGTGGCCGTTTGCGTCACGGATTTGTCCCGATCCGGGTTTGCGCTCGATCGGAACGACCTCGTCGCCCGAGGAGATGACGGCCACTCGCGGCTTTCTGTATACGGCCGCTTCGGTAATGCCCAAAGCCGCGAGAAATCCCAGTTCCTGCGAGCGCAGCTTCTTTCCTTTCGAGAGCAGAATTTCCCCGGACTTCGCATCCTCTCCCTTTTCGAGGACGTTGGTTCGCAAGGTCACGGGTTTGGTCACTTCGATACTTCCTGCTCCCGCCTGGTTGGTATATTCCACCATGACTACGGCATCGGCACCCAGAGGTAAGAACCCTCCTGTCGGAATTTGGGCCGCCTGTCCGCTGCGAATTTCAAAATCAGGCAGTGTGCCCATCGCGATGGAGCCCACAACATCCAGAAAGGCTGGGATCGAGTCGGACGCACCGAAGGTATCCTCCGCCCGCACCGCGTAGCCATCCACAGTGGAACGTGCTCCTTCGGGCAGATCTTCTCCCGCGATGATGTCCTCGCACAGGACCCGGTCCAGCGAAGCATCCAAAGGAACCCGCTCCGCAGGAAGCCTGGAAAAACGGCCGAGCAGCTGAACCAGTTGATCCGCTGTGATGACGTGCAGAAACTCAGCCAAGCAAACCCTTTCTATTGACGATTTACGATTGACGATTAACGATTGATCGGTTCCCGGAACGCCTCAAATCTTTTCGAATCCTGTTATTTGGTGATTTTGATTGAATGTCTCCAACTAATCCATCCAATCAACCCGGTTCTAGCCTCTACTGCCTATGTGTGTTTCCAGTCGTCAATCGTCAATCGTCAATCGTCAAATAGCTCACGCGATTTCCGGCAAACAGAATGATGTTTCCAGCTGTTTGCCGCAATGGGGACATTTCCAGTCGATGTTCAGCCTTTCGCATTTAACGCCCTTCTCCGTGGTCCACCCCATATCCCAATTCCGGCCGCATTCCGGACACGCGGGAGACACGACAAGCCGTACGGTCAAGGATTGATTGCTGCGAGAGGGATATGGAACTCGGATCGGGCGAATCTCGAGATCTGCGATTCCCGCTTCCCGCAGCTCTTCCAAGAGAGAGCGGAAGAACTTTGCCGAATCCTTCGCCTTTCGTGCTGCCAGTTTTTTGCCTGCGGCGGTGTGCATATTCAGCGGGAGGCATGCCGCATAGGTCAGTTCTTTACTCAGGTAGCCGAGGACTGCCGACCGGAGCGTTCGGCCGCGCAGGGTGGCCTTGGTAAAAAAGCTGGCAACTCCCATGGCGCCGAACTTGGAGAGGAAGTCAGCGTCGTGCAGGATCGCCCCAACGCGATTCTTCCTGCTTTTCTCGTGGTACAGGGCTTTCACGCCGGACAGGATTTTTCGGATGTCGGCGGCCTTCATTCCGAACTGGCGGAGAAGGGGTTCGGCGATGCGGGCCGATTCCTCTTCCTCAATGGTTCCATCGCGGTGGTATGTCCCTTCGGCAAACTTGCCGGCGTCATGAAAAAGAGCCGCGACGACAGGGATCAGCGGATCGAGTCCTTCTTCCCGCGCCAGCCCGCTGGCAATCGAGGCCACGTGCATTGTGTGTTCCCACAAAAAACTCTCGGGGTTATCGCTGCCTTCATAGGCGTTTTCGGCTTCTTTGAAAACCTGGCGTATTTTTTCCATGAGCCCCGGGTACCGGGATTCGATCACAGCGAAAGAAAAATCTCTCTTGGTTGTCATAGACGCGGCATTATCCCGCGCGCGCCGCAGGAGCGTCAAGAGTTGATGCGATGGCGATGCCGGATCGGTTCTGCGATGCAGGATCAGCTCTTGCTGATATTCTGACCCCTGAATTCCGTATTCTGTTTCCTGTCTTCTTATCTGTGGCAAAAGGTCACAAACCCGAATATAGTAGGCAACGTGCTGTCGGCTCATGTTAGTCGCAAGAGTGGATGGCTTTAAACGGGCAGGGGAAGGCCTGCCGCGAACTCAGGGTGTGAAATAATACACAGTGCGAGGTACGACCAATGGCTAGACTACTCAGAATCAATTTGTCCTCCCTAACAGCAACGACCGAGGCGGTTCCTGACGCATACCGGAAATTCGGGGGCAGAGGCCTGACGGCCTCCATTTTAGATCGCGAAGTGCCTCCGACCTGCGATCCTTTGGGCCTCGAAAACAAGCTTATCTGGGCCCCCGGACTCATGGGCGGAACGACGGCTCCCTGCAGCGGCAGGATGTCGGTTGGCGCCAAGAGCCCGATGACCAAAGGAGCCAAAGAATCAAACACGGGCGGAGCCATGGCCCAGAAACTGGCTAGGTTGGGATTCAAGGCGGTGATTTTCGAAGGCAAGGCGAAAGAGCCGACCATGGTCAAAATCGATAAGACGGGTGTGAGTTTTAGTTCGGCCGCTCCACTTGCCGGCCTCGGCTGCTATGCAATGATCGAAAAATTGAAAAGTGAATATGGCGAAAATGCCTGTTTCGGATGCATCGGCCCCGCCGGCGATATGAAACTTACGGCTGCATCGATCATCTTTACTACTCCCGATTTCCACATCCGGGTTGCCGCAAGAGGCGGATTGGGCGCAGTCATGGGCTCCAAGAACATGAAAGCCGTGGTCGTTGACGATGCCGGATCCAACCTTTTGGAAGTAAAAGATCCTCAAAAGCTGAAAGAAAACAACGCGGCGTTAAGCAAGGGCGTTCTGGGAACCCACTTCCTCGAAGGACTGAGACACCTGGGCACTCCGCAGATCGTCATGATCACGCAGACAGCCGGTGCCTTGCCCACGAAGAATTTCAGCATGGGACAGTTTGAGAAGGCCGAAAGCCTCTCCGGCGAATATATGGAGGAGATGCTTAAAAAGCGGGAAAATTCGCAAAGCGTGCATGCCTGCATGAAGGGCTGCATTATCAGCTGCTCCAACGTTTATACGGACGAAAAAGGGAAGTTCATCGTTGCCAGCATCGAGTACGAAACCATCGCGCTCGTCGGATCGAATTGCATGATCGGGGACCTCGACATGGTCGCCCGCATCAATGCCGCATGTAACGATGCCGGCGTGGATACCATGGACGTCGGGTCTGCGCTTGCCGTTGCGATGGAGGGCGGATTGCTGCCCTGGGGCGATGCAGAAGGCGCTCTCAAGCTGGTGAAGGAAATTAACGCCGGCACAGAAAACGGCCGCATGATCGGGAGCGGGGCGAAAGTCACGGGAGACAAGCTGGGTGTGAAGCGAGTGCCTCAGGTCAAGGGCCAGGCCCTGTCGGCGTATGATCCGAGAATTCTCAAGGGGACGGGCGTGACGTTTGCCACCTCTCCGCAGGGTGCCGACCACACGGCAGGAATCGTGCTGCCGGGGCCGCATCATCCGGAATACAGCCCGGTCCAGCCAACCGGACAGGCTCCGGAATCACAGTTCATGCAACAGTGGATGGCTGCGATCGATACGTTCGGGTACTGCATGATGATCGGCATGACGTTCATGGAGGAAAAGGCCAAGAAGCTTCACCTCAATATGATCGGGGCGCTGTCTGCGGTTACCGGCGAGACCTATCCGGAATCGTATGTGACGGATCTGGGCGCTGAAGTCCTGGCAATCGAGAGAAAGTTCAATAAGGCTGCGGGACTGACGAAGGAAGACGACCGTCTGCCGAAATTTTTCACCGAAGAAAAGTTCGGGCCCGGCCAGTTTGTGTTTGATGTATCTCCGGAAGAAATCGACACCGTGCACAAGCAGTAACGACCAAGGAGTCCCGGGATTCCCCGGGACTCCGCCGTTTCACGCATCCGTAATTTTGCCCCCCTCCAGCCGGACGATCCGCTCCGTTAACGAAGAAACAAAGTTCGTATCGTGGGTCGCGATGACGATCGTGGCGCCGCGCGTCCTGTTGGCCTTCAGCAGCAGGTCGCGGAGAATCGGCCGCGACGCATCGTCCAGGGAATTGGTAGGTTCGTCCAGAAGAACGATAGGAGTTTCCAGGACAAGGGCGCGCGCCAGTACGACGCGCTGAGCTTCGCCGCCCGAAAGCTTCCGGCTCAGTGCATCTGCGACGTTCGTGAGCCTCGTTTCTTCGATGATGGCCCGGACCCTCCGCCGGATCTCTCTCGCCGGAACTCCTGCCGCGTGTAGCCCGTACGCGATATTCGTCCGAACGGTAGTTGAAAACAGAACGGGTTTCTGATGCACGAGGGTCACTTTTTTGCGCAACTCCCTGTCCCGGTGGCGCACGGCGTCCACGCCGTACAGGAAAACGCTGCCTGAAACAGGCTGGAGAAGAAGAGCCAGTATCGAAAGCAGGGTGGTTTTGCCACAGCCGTTAGGGCCGACGAAAGCGCAGATCTGACCGGATGAGATGTCCAGCATCGGAATGTCCAGCACGACTCTTCCGTCGAAGGAGTGCGTCAATGAGCGGATGCGGTATGCGGATGCCATGCTCATGAATGTCTTCTCCCAATCCGCCGTGCCGTGATATTGACGATGAAAGCCGCGCAAATCAGCACGATTCCCAGCGCCAGACCCAATGCAAACTCGCCCCTGCTGGTCTGAAGGGATATGGCCGTCGTAATCGTCCGCGTATAGCCGAGAATGTTTCCGCCGAGGATCAGGGATATCCCGACCTCTCCGATGACGCGGCCGAAACCGGTAATGCAGGCGACCAGCAGCGCTGCGTGCGCCTCTGCAGCGATGGTCGTGGTCGTTCTGAAACTGCCGGCTCCCAACGTCAGCGCAGTCTCGCGCACAACCGGATTTACCAGCGATACGGCGCTGCACGCCAGCGATGCGATGAGGGGGACAATGAGCACCGTCTGACCGATGATGATGGCCGCCGGCGAGAACAACAGCTGAAATCTCCCGAGGGGGCCCTGACTGAACAGCAGCGTGTAGGCAAAAAGCCCGATGACGACGGTTGGAATTGCGAGCGTCGTGTTCAGTATGTCTTCCACGAGTTTTTTAAATCGGAATTGTGAAGATGCAAGAGCGACGCCGGCAGGAATTCCGATCAGAGACGCGATCACCGTGCTGCATAGAGAAAATCGAAGCGATGCCCAAACGATGGTCGTTATTTCCGGATCCGCGGTGAAGATCAGGCGGATCGCTTCCTTAAATGCGAGTCCTAGATCGTTCAAGCATTCACTTCCCGGGGATGAAAGCAGGCGTGAAAAGCCGGTGCCCGCCTGAGGTGTAGCCGCCGATGAGTTTCTGCCCTTCTTCGGAGCAAAGCCAGTCGATCAACCTCCGCGACAGAGCGGATTTCACGGACGGAAATCGTTGAGGATTGACCTGGATCGCCGAGTAATAGTTGATCAGGACCGGATCGCCTTCCACGAGCACTTTCAGCTTCAATTGACTCATGCGCGTGAGATAGGTGGCTCGATCGCAAATTGTGTAGCCGTTTTTTTCATTGGCCATGGTCAGCACGGCACCCATGCCCTGGCCGATGTCCAGATACCACGGGCCGGCAGGCTCCATGCCTGCCTTCTTCCATAAGAATTTTTCTTTCTGGTGGGTTCCGGATGCATCGCCGCGTGAAACGAACGGAGAGCCTGATTTTGAAATTTTGGAAAATGCGCCGGCGGCATCCTTCAGTCCTTTGATGCCGGCCGGGTCCGAATCCGGGCCAAGAATAACAAAGTCATTGACCATAAAGGTTTTTCGACTTATCCCGAAGCCGTCGGCCACAAATTTTTCTTCGGAGGCCGGATCGTGAACCAGCACCAGGTCCACGTCACCGTTGGATGCGAGTTTCAGCGCTTGTCCGCTCCCAACCGCAATCACGTCCACCTTGCAGCCGCATTCCTTTTCGAAATAGGGCATCAGGTAGGGCATGAGACCAGAATCCTGAACGGAGGTTGTTGTCGCGAGGCGCAGGCGTTCCTGACCCCGCAGGGGAGCGGCAAGAAGCGGAAGAAAACATACCAATGTCAGGATTGCAAATGCGCGCTTCATCATAATGGTTCCGGAGGCGAGGCGTACTCGGACAGGCTCCTAGCGAATATCCACCAGCACAATCTTTTCAACCGATCGGACGTCGCGGTCCGCGAAATAATCAGGCGTTACGACCAGCGTATAGCGTCCCCCGTTCGGTGCATCCTTGAGATCGTTCAGCAGGTAATCATGGTTGTCGTTGCGGTTCATGATTTCACTGGCACTGAAGACAACCCGGTATCCATCCTTGGCAGACGCCACAATGAAGGAGGTGCCGGAATTTTCGGGCGCCAGTTTGGCGTATTCCGCAAGCACATCCTTCAGGCGAAATCCCGTGACGTTCAGGACTTCCTTAAAGCCCATTCCATGGCCGTACAGCACACTCTCATACGTGCGCGTCTGCACCGTAGGACCGAGATCCTTGAAACTTGCAGAGCCCGCTTTTGTCGCCACTTTGACTTCCGGCGCATAAAGATCTTTCGGTTTCTCGGCGGCATCCGCTTCAAAATAGGATTTCACGGTGATCTTTGTGGGATTGCTGAGATATCGGATATTGAGCAGATCGCTTCCGCAAATCAGCCGCGGTTCGGCGGGCAGCGGCCACACGATTTTCGCGCGGGCCGGATTGATTGCCTGAATACTTTTTGTAATCAGTATGTCGAAGCTGTTTTTGTAATAGATCTCGCCCCAGCTGAAGACCGATTTTTCCCCCTTGGCGTTTTCTATGACGGCGTACATGTCTACCGCCGGTTTAAACGTGTTTCCGGGAGCCTTTTTGATCATAGCGCTATTCAACACGTCGTAGAGCGAATAGCCGCTTACGAAGTAAGCCCCCTTGAAAACCCGCTTTCCGTTTTCGAACGCCAGTTCTTTGATCGGTACGCTGCGCAGCGGCAGGCGGCTCAAGTCCACCGTGACGGGCGCCTGCACTTCGCCTTGGACCAGGATGTTTTGGAGATTGTAGGTTTTAACTTCAGAGTCGTCGAACAGGCTGCTCGTATTCTGAGCGAGATCCTGAGCGCTCAACGTGCTCAGCGATACTGCAAGAAGAACCAGAAAAAAAGACCACTTCATTGGCATGCCTCCAGAGTTGAGAGAGCCTTCGTTCAGCTAAGCTCTTTCGTAAACAATTTTCCCCGTATCGCGCGTCTCGTAGCCGCCCATATTTCGTATGTGGGATTTGAAATCTTCCGAGCATAAAACTTCACGGAGCGCTTTTACTGCGCCTGTGCTGTAGTTTTCGGTTGGAATGACCAGATCGAACCGTTCGGTGGCGAGCGGTATGAAATCAAGATCCAGCATCCGGGCCGCGGCCAGGATGCCGATTCCCACATCCGCAGTACTGCTGAAGACTTCGAGCGCCACATCCATGTGCGTCAGTGCAATTTTCGAATAGCCCGGAATGTCCGCAGGATCGATCTCGAGCTCCTTCAGCCGGTAGTCCAGCAGCACTCGTGTTCCGGAGCCTTCCTGCCTGTTGACAAAAGTCAGAGCTTGATTTGCCAGATTTTTGATTGTCTTGATTCCAAGCGGGTTGCCTTTTTTAACGATTAATCCCTGCTCGCGATGCGCAAGGTTCAGTAGGACGATTTTCAGATTTGGAAAATGCTTTTTGATGAAGGAACTATTGTACTCGCCGGTTTCCAGATCCAGCAAATGAGAGGCTGCGATATGGCAGTTGCCCTTCTGAAGAGCGATCAATCCGGCGAGGCTTCCCACGTTGGAAATGGAGATCGTATATCGGGGATGCCGGACAGTTGTGTTTTTTGCGAGAAGCTCCAGCGCAAGATCATTGCTGCCTGCAATCACCACCTGGTTCTCCGGGGCGCTTCGCGGCGTGGAGATGCTGACGCTTTCCCGGGCACTGGCCATGACCCATTCGTCTATCAAATTTTTCGGAAAAAGCCATTTGCCCGTGATGCGGGTGGCGGGAATCTTTTTTTCTTTGATCAGCCGATATACCTGCTTTTCATTGATGCTGAGGTATTCCGCAACCTCTTTTGTGGTGAGCATTTCTTTCATATTTCGCAAAGCCCCCATCGCAAGTATGACTTTTTGCGACAAATAATAACCAACAACGACCTGCCAACGCAATAGTAGGACAGGGCTCGACCCTGTGCAAACGTAATCCGCAATTCAGTAAAGGCCTGTTTTCAGTGGCAACTGTTGCGACCGGAATCGGGTGTCGAGCATCGCCTGTTACCAGAGATAAGCCGATGATCGATTGAGATACCGATAGCGATTCCGATCCCGACCCCGATAATATTGCTTAAGCCACTGGCTTTGCGGGTGGATACTTACGGAAACCGAAAAAAACGTGGATATTCCCCTATGCAGGCGCTATTTTGAAGCGATGAAAAAGCGATCCCTGATTCTGTTCCTCGTCTTCCTGCTGGCGGGCGGCACGGCCTTCGCCGCCGACTCTTCGAGTCACGGCGATCCCATCGCACACGTGCTTGTCATTTTGATCGCAATTCTGGCGGCAGCCAAACTGGGAGGCGCTATCGTAGAGCGTTTTCGCATGCCTGCCGTGCTTGGCGAGCTTATAGGCGGAATTGTTCTGGGCAACCTGGTACTGCTGAATCCCGCGTGGAGCTTTCTGGAGCCTTTGCGTGCGACCCCCGTTCAGGGCTACTGGGCGATTGCGATAGACAGCCTGTCCCGGATCGGCGTGATCATTCTGCTTTTCGAAGTTGGGCTTGAATCGACCGTCAAAGGGATGCTGAAGGTCGGAGGCTCATCCTTCCTGGTTGCCGTGCTAGGAGTGATCGCGCCTTTCATCCTGGGCTACTGGGCGAGTTGGATATTTATAGCGCATCTGCCCGCTGCGCTTGCGGGCCGCGTCGCGCCTGGATTCAGCACCCATTATGTTCATTTGTACGTCGGCGCTGTGCTTTGTGCCACGAGCGTCGGAATCACGGCACGCGTGTTCAAGGATCTCGGAAGGCTCAAGATGAAGGAGGCACAGATCATCCTCGGCGCTGCAGTCATCGATGATGTCTTGGGATTGATCGTTCTCGCCGTGGTTTCGGGAATCGTCTCCGCGGCCGAGTTCGGCCAGCCCATGGCGGTCGGCACCGTGATTCGCTTGATCCTTGTGGCGCTGCTTTTTCTCGGCGGAACCCTGATTGCCGGTTCCTTCCTGATTCCGAGACTGATGAAACAGCTTTCCAGGCTGCGCACCGGTGGCATGATGCTTATTTCCGCACTGGGATTTTGTTTTGCCCTGGCATACCTGGCCGATCTTACCGGGCTGGCGCCCATTGTGGGCGCATTCGCGGCAGGTCTCCTGCTGGAGGATGTGCATTTCCGGGGATTTAACGAGGATATTCAGATTGAGGACCTGATCAAACCCGTCTCCACTTTTCTGGTCCCCGTCTTCTTCGTGCTGATGGGCATCCAGGTGCGGCTCGAATCCTTCGCCAATGTGCCGGTTCTGGGATTGGCTGCAGGCCTGACGATTGCGGCCGTGGCGGGAAAGCAGATCTGCGGGTTCGGTGTTCTCGAAAAGAATCTCGACCGGCTCAGCGTCGGCGTGGGCATGATTCCGAGAGGCGAGGTAGGACTTATCCTGGCCAGCATTGGCAAGAATCTGAAGGTGGTCGACGACGCAACCTTCTCGGCGGTTGTGATCATGATCATCGTGACAACCCTGATCGCGCCACCGCTGCTGAAGCTGACCCTCAGCCGCAAGCGAAAAGGCGCCGCCGCGGCCATCTGATTGCACATTCCAGATTCTCGGTTTCCGACAAGGACACTTCCAAATCGGGAAACGGGAAGGAAGAATCAGGAATTCGCTACGCTTTTGCCGCGGCTTTGCGCAGCGAACGCCGGAGTTCGTGCAGTTCCCGGCGAACGGATTTAAGCGCAGCGTGATCGTGCGCCTCCAGAGCTGAATCGCGTTTGTGCTTCAGCTCTTTCATGTGCGCCTTGATCTCAACCTTTCCACGGCCGGCGATTTTGCTCTTGTGACGAGTGTGCGTGTCTATACTCAGCGCAGTGCAGATTGCTGTAAGGAGGTGCTCTTTGTTCAGCTGCGTGAAACCCTTGACCGCTTCATGCTCGATTCCACCGGCGATTTCCCGCAGTTGCGCTACCGTCATTCCCTTCAGTTGATCGAATGTGTATTGCATGACTGGGATCCTCCTTTACGACCCGTTCAAATACTGGTTGCCATGGGAATGCAAAATCTTTGGGGTGATTATAGGACATTCTGTTTGAAACCGGGAGTAAAGTGTTCCTTGTGGTATTCTTTTGGCATGTGGATGGTCCTTTTGAAGTGCATGCGCCCAGAAAGCAAGTGGGCCGCGGCCTTTGTTCAGGCCGATGTGCAATAGGAAGTCCCGGGATGATTGTCCGAGCTGAAGACGGACCTGCTTGTTAGAGGCAAATGGCAATAGGAGAGGCCTACGAAGATGCTTCGACTCGAATCATTTGGAAAGCTCATGAAAGCATTAGTGCCGGTGTTTTTCTTCGTTTTGGTTTTTGTTCCGTTTTCCAGGGCACAGGATGAGGAAAAGATAAAGAAACTTTTCCAGGACGCCATAGAGGCGATGGGCGGCGACACATTCCTGAATGTGACCGACATGGTTTCCGAAGGGAGAGCCTTCGGGTTTGATTTTGAGGGGGCATCCTCGCTCCCGGTCAAATTTACGGATTACACGAAGTTTCCCGATAAAAGCCGTTATGAAAGCGGGAACGGAAAGAACCAACTCGAAATAACCGTTTTCAATCTTGGCCAAAACGAAGGGTGGATCTACGAACCCGCGAAGGGTGTCCGCGACGCCAAGCCCGAAGAGATGGGCGAGTTTAAGAATGCCATCAAACACAGCATCGATGCAATCTTCCGCTTCCGGTACAAGGATCCGGAGAACCGGCTGTTTTACATGGGTCCGGGCGAAGGAAGCGATGTCCGGCTCGATATCGTCAAGCTGGTGGACCCTGAGAATGACGAGGTGCTCATATATTTCGACCGCATCTCAAAGCTTCCCGCAAAGGTCGAGTATCGCGACATCAACAGCAAGGGCGTTCGCCAGCGCCACGTCGAAGAATTCAGCCAGTGGTTCATGAAACAGGGAGTGAACACGCCTCTGCGTGTGGACGGCTACGTCAACGGCCGGCGCCTGTCGCAGCATTTCCTGCTCAAGGTCACATACAACAACAATTTGGCGGACGGCTTTTTCTCGAAACCGACGCCTCCCAAGTAATCTTTTGCGATGGAAATTTTCGATATCTCCCAGAGGCTGTGCCCGGGGATCGCCAATTGGCCCGGCGATCCGGAGTTCCGTCATCGTTGGGCGATGCGCATCGGTGAGGGGGGAGCATCCAACGTATCGGCAGTGGACATGTGCGTACACACAGGAACCCACGTCGATGCGCCTCTGCACCTCGATAACGCCGGTTGCGATATTGCCGGAGTCCCGCTCGACCCGTTTATCGGTCCCGCCCGTGTCCTGGCGATCCCCTCGGAGAAGTCAATCCGGGTTTCCGATCTTTCAGGTCTGGATTGGACGAACGTGAAGCGCATACTTTTCAAAACCTGCAGCCGCTGCCTGCCGGAGCGTCTCTTCGATGAGAATTTTGTTTTTCTGGAAGAAAATGCCGCAGGCTTCCTGGCCGGGAAGGGAATCCGGCTCGTCGGCACCGACGCCCCTTCCGTCGATGATTTCCGAAGCGCGGATCTTCCATCTCACCGCATATTGCTTCGGAACGGCATTGTAATCCTTGAGGGCGCGCGCCTGGAACATGTGCCTCCGGGAGATTATGAACTTGTGTGTCTGCCCCTGAAGCTGGCCGGATTGGACGGCTCCCCCGTGCGCGCCATCCTGCGAAGATAAAAACCGCAGTACAATAAATACCTTAACCACGAAACACACGAATTACACGAAAAATAAAATTCGGGTGTTTCGTGTATTTCGTGGTTAATAGAGGACAATCCGCAAGAAGTTGAAATCAGACGGCATCCGCCAGCGCAGGCTCGAGATCGAGGGCGGTGCAGATCTCGCAGTGGTCGCGGAGCCGCGCAATCTGGTCGACGAGAGCCGTGTGGATCGCGTGTCCCGCCCGTTCCGCGTAGAGATGTCCGATGATAGGATGCCCGATCAGAGAGATATCGCCGAGCAGATCCAGGAGTTTGTGACGCACGAATTCGTTGGGGAAACGAAGATGGTTGTTGACGATGCCCGATGAATCCAGGACGACGGCGTTATCAAGCGAACCGCCTCTGATGAGGCCGAGACTCTTAAGATATTCGATGTCCGAAACGAAACCGAACGTCCGGGCCATTGCTACTTCACTGCAATAGGATTCCGGCGTCAACTCCATCTCGATTTTCTGATATCCGATTGCGCTGTGCTCGAAGTCGATGATGTAGGTAGCTCTGGGATTGCGGTTCGGATACACTCCCGCCACCTTGTTGTCATGGCGCACCTCGATGGGTTTCTTGATCACGAGGTACTTTCGCAAAGCGTCCTGTTCCACAATTCCGGTTTTGCGGATTTCATCCACGAATGGTCCGCTGCTTCCGTCTAGGATCGGCACTTCGAGAGAATTGATGTCGAGATAGGCGTTGTCGATCCCCAGTCCGTAAAGCGTTGAAAGGAGATGCTCGACCGTAGAGATCATGACGCCCTTTTTCATCAGCGTGGTCGCATAGCTGACTTTAGCCACGTGGGTGCGCAGGGCCTCTATTTCGAAGTTTCTCAGATCGGTGCGTCGGAACCGGATTCCCGTATTGGGCGGTGCCGGTACCAGCGTTAGCTGGACCGAATAGCCTGTGTGGAGGCCAATCCCTTCGAAGTGAATTTCCTTCCTCAGAGTCCTCTGGTGCATGAACATTCGAAACCGCCTGTCGCAAATTAACTACGAATTGCCATTTTCATGTTTAAGGTAATAGATCTAGCAAATTTCGAGCCAATGTCACAAGGCCGAGGATAATTGCGATAATGCATTGAATTATCAGCGTTTATCGACATGAGATTATGGGGGCGGGATAGGTTGGCGTTTCACTTGTTGCAAATTGGACACAGGCTCCTGGTGTAATGCGTCCCAAAGACCTTTGCATGTGCAGGGAAAAAAAGCGCCACGGATTCCACGAATTACTGAGATTCGACGCACTACACTAGGGGTTTTCCTTCGCGGAAATAGGAGATCTCCTTATTGTGCCGAACAGTCCGCTGCGTCAAGATCGCGCCTAACGAAATTATGTGGGCGGAAGTGAAGATCGTGATTGTGGAACAGCGGAGGTCATCGCATGTCAAAGAAAGCCGACAAATTGACGTCTTCTCAGCAAACAGAGGATGCCGGCATCAGGCTGTTCAATCGGATCGATCGCGGCGTTCATGAATACATCGCATCGGCCGATGGGGAGCTTCTCGAGGAACAAGCCATGAGAAATGCAATCGCCATGCTCGATATCTTGAAGACCATGTATCAAAATGATTTCAGGCTTCGCTCGATTCAAATATCCCAGGGCGTTACGGCTTGTTCCAGGTCCTATCGGGATTCGCCTGAAAAACAATGGCTGCGGCAATGAGCGATCCGGCTTTCACCGGCTGTACGCAAACCTGATCAGGGTTAGCTGGCTGTCGGTTTTTTTTAATTCTGGATTCCAGCCCCTATGCAATTGCAGCTGCACACAATGCTGCGACAACTATCTTTCGGCGACTGGAGGTTTCTGACATGAATTATCGATGCGCAAACGGTGATCCCGGATCTGAACAGTTTTCAGGAGGTTTTCCGGGAGAGGCTGCTCGCGGGAAGTTCTGGTCCGTAATCCTGGCCGGAGGCAACGGAGACCGGATCGGCGAACTCATTCGCAACTGGCTGGGCCGATCTGTTCCGAAACAGTACTGCGCCTTTACCGGTAAACGATCGATGCTGCAGCACACACTGTTGCGCGCAGACGCACTGGGCCCGCGGGAACGCCAGTTCGTTTTGATTGCCGAAGCTCATCGGCGTGAGGCACAGTCGCAGCTTGCGGAGCGATGGCCCAATGGAGTTATCGTGCAACCCGCGAACAGAGATACGCTCCCCGGAATTTTTCTGCCCCTGACGCATGTCTATGCGCGCGATCCAAAAGCAACGGTGGCCATCTTTCCCTCCGACCATTTTATTTATCCGGAAATAGAATTCCGGACTGTCATGGAGCGCGCCATCGAAGCTGTCGAGGCTTTGCCTGACACGCTTATGCTCGTCGGTGCCCCGGCGCATGGCCTTGAATTGGAGTACGGGTGGATCTATCCCGGCGGAAAGATTTTGGAGTCCGCCACGCATCCTGTTCATTCGGTCAATCGGTTTCTTGAAAAACCGGAACGCTGCCGGGCCGTCGAGGCAATGGCCCGGGGCGCGTTTTGGAACACCATGATTATTGTTGTGAAAGCCCATACCCTGTGGCAGCTTGGCTGTGATTATTTCCCAGATATCATGAGGCTTTTCATGCAGCTTCATGCCGTCATCGGCACGTCCCGCGAGGAGGAGACGGTCAAGGCAATCTATGAAATTATGCCGGCGCACAATTTTTCGTCCGGTCTTTTGGCTCAGGCTGCACACAAGATCGGTGTTGTGCCGATGACGGACGTCCTGTGGTGCGATTGGGGCAGGAAGGAACGGATTTTAGAGACGCTTCGCCGGATTGGAAAGAAACCAAACTTCCCTTTGGCTCCGGCAACCAGTCTCAAGCCGGTCAAACACAAGGCGGAAATCATCCCATTGCGCCGCGACGATTACACTGCCACTGCCCCGGCGGAAATGCGAACAGGGAGCCTATGAAAGCTCCCACGCTTTCATGAAACACAGCCGAATTTGCTGCCGGGCCACTCGCAAGAATCAAATTGTGTCTGGATCACACAGATTGTCTTCATCGGCCGCGCTTCTGCCGCAAATACTGCAGAGATATCCGGCATTTCTGACAAGATTTTTGTATTCGTCCCGGCGTTTGTCAAGAAATCCTGTCATTTCCAGATAGCACAAATGCTCTTTGTGGTTCGCATGAGGCATTTCCTGATTGTCCATGTTCCATGGAGTCTTTTCTGGTATCCGGAAAAACTCCTCCTCCTTATCCCCTAATAACATTTCTTTGACAGTGCCTCAATCAGAGTTTTCCCTATTTGCGCCGTAAAAAATCCCACGCTCGTTCTTCTATGGTCTGCAAACCAGGGGAAACATCGTGTCCGAATCGACGCGGACTCAAGCCGGCCACAAAGGAGCTGCGCGAATATGTTATTCACTTCATATTTACGGGGGCTATAATGTCCCTGAACTTTGTGATGAGCGGGGCAGCCTGTGCTTTTTCTATTTATATAATCAGGCGGGAATTATGACCGTTTCGGATAGTAAGTCTGAAAGAGATGGCGCCGGAGTCAAACCGGTGCGAATCCTCCTCGCAGACGACCACTCGATCCTGCGCTCCGGGCTTCGCGGCTTATTGGAAAAAGAGCCATTGTTCAAGGTTATCGCGGAAGCCGAAGATGGCAGAGCTGCGGTCCAGCTGTATCAGAAGCTGACACCCGATGTGGTTCTCATGGATATTTCCATGCACGATTTGAACGGCATCGAGGCGACCCGGCAGATCACAGGCAGCGATTCCAAAGCTAAAATTATTATCCTTTCGATTCATTCAGGTCAGAAGTTTGTGGCCGAGGTCTTGAAAGCAGGCGCTTCCGGTTATCTGCTGAAGGGTTGCGAATTCACCGATGTGATTTGCGCGATTCGCACCGTTCTAACCGGCGAGACCTATCTCTGCCCGCAGATCGCAACCGTTCTTCGCAACGATTACCTTCAACGAATATCGCGATCGGACCTGCCGCCTGCTTCCGTTCTGACCCCCCGGGAACGCGAAGTTCTTCAACTTATGGCAGAAGGCAAATCGACCAAAGAAATCGCCTATTCGTTCAACCTGAGTGTCAAAACGGTGGAAGTGCACCGCCAAAAGATAATGGAAAAGTTGAACATTCACAGCATCGCCGAGCTTACCAAATACGCGATCCGCGAAGGCCTGACTTCCCTGGAAGGCTGATCGCTAAAGAGGTCTGGTAGTGATGGGCCCTGAATATGTAATCATGGTTGAGTATTGAAGAAACGCCAAGGACATATCCAAAACAGCGTTATCTCATAGCGGGAATGCATTTTATTGGTTTTCGGCCTCTGAAAGGTAGTCGGCTTTCTGCCGAATGAATGGAAGCCTTTGATGCCAAATAAGACAATTCGAAATAGAGGACGTGTTTTCGTCCGCAGATTGCTCCCCGGCAATGCATCAGCCAGGGAGTCAAAAACGGAGCTTAAAACCCTCAACAAGGAATTAAGCGCCCTCAATCAGCAACTGCAGCAAGGCGAAACCAGATATCGTGAATTGGTGCAAAATGCCAACAGCGCCATCCTTCGCTGGAAAAGCGATGGATCGGTTGCATTCTTTAACGAGTATGCCCAGTCATTTTTCGGCTATAGCGAGAAGGAAATCCTGGGCAAACATGTGAGCATTCTGGTGCCGGACGTTGATTCCGCAGGTCAAGATTTGCATGTCATGGTCCGGGATATTGTGGTTCATCCTGAGCGGTACGTTCAAAATGTCAACGAAAACATTTGTCGCGATGGAAGAAGGGTCTGGATGGCCTGGACGAACAAGCCTGTTTTCGATGAAAACGGAGAGGTGAGCGAGATTCTGTCTGTAGGCACGGATATTTCCGAGCGCAGGCGGATCGAGCAGGCGTTGAGCGAGAGCGAGGAGAAGTTCCACAGCGCGTTTTCCAACGCGGCCATAGGATTTGCCATGATGGGTCCCGATGGCCGATTCCTGGATGCAAATCCCGCTTATTGTACGCTGACAGGTTACAGTATCGAGGAATTGCGAGCCACGAGGTTCCAGCGGCTGATTCATCCCGATGATTTCGCGCATAACATGACACTCGTTGAACAGATGCTCGCCGGGCAAATCCGCGACTTCACGATCGAAAGCCGGTATGCCCGCAAAGACGGCACAACCGTCTGGGTAAGCAAAAACGTTTCCCTCGTTCGCGATGCGGAAGGAGAGCCGAAATGGATTTTCGCGTTGATCCACGACATTACCAAACGCAAGCAGGCTGAAGCGGCCTTCCACCGAACGGCCGAACGCCTGCAACTGCTTTCCAACAGCGCCAGTCGACTGCTCGCCAGCGACAATCCGCAGCTCGTCGTAAACGATCTTTGTCGCGAGGTCATGCGCCATCTCGACTGCCATGTCTTTTTCAATTTTTTGGCCGACAGGAGGGCCGGCAGGCTGCATCTGAACGCCTGCGCGGGCATTGAGGAAGCGGAGCGCCGCCAAATCGAGTGGTTGGATTACGGCGTGGCTGTGTGTGGTTGTGCGGCCCAGGATGGCAGGCGCATCATTGCCGAGGACATCCTCCATGTGCCCGATCCGCGCACAGACCTTGTCAGGAGCTTCGGAATTCAGGCGTACTGCTGCCATCCGCTTCTCGTGCAGGATCGGGTGATCGGCACTCTCTCCTTTGGCGCCAGAAATCGAACTCATTTCACCGATGAGGAAGTTGATGTGATGCGCACGGTCGCAGACCAGGTGGCCGTGGCCATGCAGCGCCTCCTCACACTGCAGGATTTGCAGGAGCTGAATGAATCGCTGGAGCAGCGCGTGGCCGAGCGAACCTCCGAAGTGCAGCAGCAGTCCATGCGTCTCAGTGCTTTGGCCGCCGAACTCGGCCAGGCGGAGCAGCGCGAGCGCAAACGCCTGGCTACAATCCTGCACGACCACATCCAGCAACTCCTCGTGGCAGCCCAAATGCACCTGGGCCTTGTAAAGCACGCGGATGCCGCCACGATCGGGCCCGCCATACAGGGCGTCGAGTCCATTCTCCGCGAAGCCATTGACGCCTCACGGTCACTGGCGGTCGACATGAGCCCGCCGATCCTGCATCAGGGCGGGCTCGGCCCGGCATTGGGATGGCTGGCAAGCCGCATGGAGGAGAAAAACCTCTTTAAGGTCCATGTCCGGGCCGACAGCGAAGCCGAGCCGAAAGATGAGTCGGCGCGCATGCTTCTGTTCGAATCTGCGCGGGAATTGCTGCTCAACGCCGTTAAGCATTCCGGGGCGCGGGAAGCGCGTCTGATGATGCTGCGCACTCCGGATAACTGGACGAAGATTGTCATTGAAGATCAGGGGGTGGGATTCGACCAGGAAGCCGTGAATACGAACGGCAGCGGGCTCGGCCTGTTCGGGATCCAACAGCGCTTGAATTATATGGGCGGCAAGATGGAAGTGGAGAGCGCACCCGGCAAGGGCACACGCATTATCCTGCTGGCACCTCCGGCGAAGAGCCAAATCGTTGCGTCATCGCCTCCTGCTGCGATGCAGGGGGCCGGCACAGGAGATCTGAAGTTCGAGGTCAGAAAAAGCAGGAGGATCGGCATCCTGCTTGTGGATGACCATAAAATAGTGCGCCAGGGGCTGGCGAACATGCTGCAATCGGAAGCAGACCTGGAGGTCGTTGCGGAAGCGGAGGATGGAATTCAGGCGTTGGAGCTTGCCCGAAGGCACAGACCGGATGTGGTCGTGACAGATATAAGCATGCCGGGAATGGACGGTGTGGAGTTGACCAGAGTTCTTCATCAGGAAATGCCTGCCATCAAAATCATCGGCTTGTCCATGCACATCGAAAAAAATGTGGCGGAATCAATGCGCCAGGCTGGGGCCGCCGGGTATCTGACAAAAGGCGGGCTATCCGAAGACCTCGTCGCCGCTATTCGAGCATGCGTTTCCGAAACATGGCATGCCGCCTGACAGGCTTGCGCGCCGGGCCGCTTTTGTGGTAACTATCTTCAGCTATTATATCGGGCGGATGAATGAACTGCGAAACAGGGCTTCAGATCAGAAATTGGCGTTGGTGGCGCACGACCGTAAGTGCCCGGGTCGGTTCGCCGGCAGTCCCCTGATCATAAAGCCTAAAGGGGTGAGGAAGCCGTGAACGACTCGAGACGTTCACGGCTTTTTTTATTTATGACCGAGAGTTCAAGATGATTCAGCCATCGTTAGAAGAAGCAAAAACCATTGCCGGGAAAGGGTCCATGATCCCTGTCTGCAAAGACATACTCGGCGACCTTCTCACTCCGGCGGCCGCATTCTTACGCGTCGCTCACGGGCGCCGCAGAGTGTTTCTGCTGGAAAGCGTGGAAGGAGGCGAACGCCTTGCCCGGTACTCCTTCATCGGCTGGGATCCGTTCATCGTGGTGCGGGGGAAGGGACATTCCGTGTCGATCGAGCGCCAGGGCGAGATCGTTGAGGAGGAAACGCTGGGATTCGACCGGCTTCGGCAGATCTCCGGCAGCTTTAAGCCGGTGCCGATGCCCGACCTGCCCCCATTTTTAGGTGGAGGTGTCGGGTATTTTGCCTACGACATCGTTCGCCAGTTCGAAAAGCTTCCATCCGTGGCCGAGGACGATCTGGGAATGGACGATTACCAGATGATGTATTTTTCCACAATCCTCGCGTTCGACCACCTGCGGCACCGGATCCACATCATCACCAACATTTTTAACGAACGCGGCGTCGAGGGCATCGAAGCAAGATACCAGGATGCCCTGCTCCGCATCGAGCAGATCGAAAAACGGCTGACGAGTCCGCTTTCGTTGCCATCGCCGATTCCTCAGGCGGCAATCCCGGAACCGGAGTCCAACCTGAGCGAGTCCAGATACTATTCGAATATTGATACGGCCAAGTCCCACATTCAGGCCGGAGATATTTTCCAGGTCGTGCTGTCGCAACGCTTCGCAATGCAGATCAGCTGCGATCCTTTCGATATCTATCGTGCCCTGCGCTTCATCAATCCGTCTCCTTACATGTTCTTCCTGCGAATCGACAACGTGCATCTCGTGGGAGCCTCCCCGGAAATGCTGGTGAAGGTGCGAAACGGACGCGTCGAATATGGCCCGATCGCGGGCACGCGCCCACGAGGCAAGACTCCGGAAGAGGACGAGGCGCTCCGGCGGGAACTGCTGGCCGACGAGAAGGAGCGCGCGGAACACATCATGCTGGTGGACCTCGGACGCAACGACCTCGGACGGGTCTGCAATTTCGGCACGGTAAAAGTGACCGACCTGATGCGCATCGAGAAGTACAGTCACGTCATGCATCTCGTCAGCAGCGTCGAAGGCGAGCTCCGAAAAGATCTCGATTGCTTTCATGCGCTGGAATGCTGCCTGCCGGCAGGCACGGTGTCCGGTGCGCCCAAGGTGCGCGCCATGGAAATCATCGAAGCCCTGGAGCCCCGCCGCAGGGGCGTCTACGGCGGCGCCGTCGGCTATGTCGACTTTTCCGGGAACCTCGATACCTGCATCGCACTTCGCACGCTAGTGATCAAGGACGGCGTTGCCTACATTCAGGCGGGAGGAGGCATTGTCGCCGATTCCCAGCCCCAGAAAGAGCGCGAGGAGTCGATCAACAAGGCCAGCGCGCTGATACGCGCCGTCAAATTTGCGCATGAAGGCCTGAGATGAATGACGAATTACGAATGACGAATTCCGAATGAAAGCAGTCGATGTTTGGGGGACGCCATTGCGCCAGCGTTTAACCCCTTTCAATCCGTATGTTTCAATCCGTCATTCGTCATTCGTCATTCGTAATTTGATTTGGGGGGACAATGATTCTGGTTATCGATAACTATGATTCGTTCACTTTTAATCTCGTGCAGTACCTGGGATCGATGGGGCATGAATTGAAAGTATTTCGCAACGACGCGATCACGCTGGATGAGATCGCGCGGCTTGATCCGGAACGCATCGTCATCTCCCCGGGGCCGGGACGTCCCGAAAATTCGGGCATCATCATTCCGGTGATCGAGGAGTTTTCCGCCAAGATCCCGATTCTGGGTGTGTGCCTGGGACATCAGGCGATCGGCGCTGCATTTGGCGGGGACGTCGTCTCCGCGCCGCAGATCATGCACGGGAAAACCAGCGAGATCTTTCATGACGGACGGACCATATTCCACAATCTGCCGTCTCCGTTTCGCGCCACACGCTATCATTCCCTTGTGGTTTCTCCGGCAACCTTCCCGGACTGCCTGGAAGTGTCCGCGAAAACCGCCGATGGAATCATCATGGGTCTTCGCCATCGTGAACTGCCGGTCGAAGGTGTGCAGTTCCATCCCGAATCCATCCTGACGGATATAGGAATGAGCCTGCTTTCGAATTTTGTGCATTTGGGAACAACGGCGCAGGAAACTGCGCATCGAGTTTGAACATGTGGAAAAACGCAAGTGAATATCGATTGCCCGCAGCCCTGAAGGGCACAATCCTGGAGCAAATCGTAAATGCCAAGGTGCAGGAACTCATCGGGATCAAAGACAAGCTCCCAGCGGTTGCGCTGGAAGCTGTTCTGGATCGGGTTCCGGAAATTCGTTCCATTAGGAGCGCGCTGATGTCGCATGCTCCAGCCGTGATCGCCGAGATCAAACGGGCGTCTCCATCGGCCGGCTTGATCCGGGGCGATTTCGATCCGGCGAAGATCGCAAAGGAGTACAGCACATCCGGTGCTGCGGCGCTTTCTGTGCTCACGGAAGCACGCCACTTCCGCGGCAGCCTGGAAATACTCGCCCGCCTGCGCTGGAGCGTCAAAATTCCGCTGCTGCGCAAGGATTTCATCGTCGATCCATATCAGATCCTTGAGGCGCGCCACGCGGGAGCCGATGCCGTGCTGCTGATTGCCGCGCTTCTCGACACGGACGCGCTACAACGGCTGCGCTCGGAGGCGGAACGGTTAGGGATGGAAGCGCTGATCGAGGTGCACAACGAGGAGGAACTCCGGCGCGCCCTGGATGCAGGCGCCGCGCTGATTGGCGTCAACAACCGCGACCTGCGCACGTTTGAGGTATCTCTCGATGTGTCCCTCAATCTTGCGCGCAGGATGCCCGACCGGGTTCTGGCGGTGGCGGAAAGCGGCATCCGCAGCGCTGCGGATGTGCGCAGACTCGCAGACGCGGGCTATCGCGGATTCCTGATAGGGGAACAATTCATGCGGGCTCCGTCGCCGGGCATGGAATTGGCAAAAATGATTCGAGATTCGAAATGCGAAACTCGAGATTGACTATAATTCCAGATTCCAAATTCCAGATTTCAGAATGAGGAGCGCATACGAAGGAATTATGAAACCAGGCAATTACCCGTCGTTGACCCTGCAATCTGGCAATGACTATGATCTGGAATCTGGAATCTGAAATTGAGGATCTGCAAATGAAGGTAAAGGTTTGCGGGATCACCAGCTATGCCGACGCCGTAATGGCTCTGGATGCGGGCGTCGATGCGCTGGGGTTTAATTTCTTCGAGCGCAGCCCCAGATACATCCGGCCGGAGGATGCCCGGTCGATCATTCGGCGCATTCCGGCGTTCACCGTTTCGGTTGGTCTGTTTGTGAACGTTGCCGGGCCGGAGAGAGTCTCGGAGACGGCACGCGCGGCCGGCGTGCAGGTTTTGCAGCTTCACGGGGATGAAACTCCGGAATACTGCCGGGCGCTGGCCGACTGGACGCTGATCAAGGCAGTGCGCGTGAGCACGGACGGAATCCCCCCGGGGATCGAGGCATACCCCGTGCAGGCGTTTTTGCTGGATGCCAGGGATGACGTTCTCTTCGGAGGTACAGGGAAGTCGTTTGACTGGAGTATTGTGCGGGGCATGCAGCGTGTGCGTCCCATCGTGCTGGCGGGTGGACTCCGGCCGGACAACGTGCGGGAGGCAATCCGCATTGCGGCGCCGTATGCCCTGGACGTGTGCAGCGGAGTTGAAAGCGCTCCCGGAAAAAAAGATGCCGCCAGGCTAAAGCAATTCATGGATGAGGTGAGACATGTCGACCGAGAGCTTCACCGGCCCTGATGAACGCGGGCGCTATGGTTCCTATGGAGGACGGTTTGTTCCCGAAACGCTGATGGGGCCGTTGCAGGAACTCGAGGACGCGTATCGACAGGCGGCAAAAGATCCGGATTTTCAGGCGGAGCTGAATGCTCTGCTACAGAACTACGTCGGCCGGCCGACGCCGCTTTCGCCGGCGCGCCGCATCGCTTCGCACCTGGGAAAAGGGCGAATTTATCTGAAACGTGAAGACCTGACGCACACGGGCGCGCACAAGATCAACAATGCGATCGGCCAAATCCTCCTTGCGCGGCGCATGGGCAAAACGCGCATCATCGCGGAAACCGGCGCGGGGCAGCATGGAGTGGCGACCGCAACCGCGGCCGCCCTTTTCGGCATGAAGTGCGAAATCTACATGGGGACCGAGGATATGCGGCGGCAGTCCCTGAACGTCTTCAGGATGCGCTTGTTGGGCGCAAATGTCCGCCCAGTGGATTCCGGCAGCCGCACGCTCAAAGACGCGATCAACGAGGCGATGCGGGATTGGGTGACGAACGTATCGAATACGCATTACCTGCTGGGATCGGTGCTGGGCGCGCATCCGTATCCCTGGATCGTTCGCGATTTTCAGGCCATCATCGGTCGGGAAGCGCGCACTCAAATCATCGAAGCCGAAGGATGCCTCCCGGACCTGCTCATTGCCTGCGTCGGTGGCGGAAGCAACGCCATCGGGCTCTTTCACGACTTCCTGCGCGAGCCGAATATTCGGATGATAGGAGTGGAAGCGGGTGGCAGAGGGACAGCCTTGGGAGATCATGCCGCTCGCTTCAGCGGAGGCCGGACAGGCGTGCTGCAGGGAACCTACAGCTATGTTCTGCAGGATGCGAACGGCCAAATCGCCGGGACGCATTCCGTTTCGGCAGGCCTCGACTATCCCGCGGTCGGCCCGGAGCATTCATTTCTGCACGATCAGGGTCGCGTGCAGTACACATCCGTCACCGACGACCTGGCGCTGGAAGCATTCCAACTGCTGAGCCGGTTGGAAGGCATTATTCCCGCGCTCGAAAGCGCACACGCGATCGCGGAGCTGATCCGTATGGCGCCGGAGCTGGACAAAGACACCCTCGTGATTGTGAACCTCTCGGGCCGCGGCGACAAAGACGTGAACCAGGTCGCCGATCTGCTCGCAGCTGGTAGCCGTTAGTCGGTCGAGAGTTTTACTTTCGACTAACGACTAGTTCGCCTTTTTTCTAAGAAGGAACATGAAAAATGGAACGACGAATTGGAAAGAAGTTCCAGGAACTCAAGTCTCGTGGAGCAAAGGCATTCATCCCGTTTATTATGGCGGGCGATCCCGACCTGGAGACCACCATCCGACTTGTGCCGGAACTGGAGCGCGCGGGCTCACATATCGTCGAATTTGGGATCCCATTTTCGGATCCTGTGGCCGACGGACCGGTAATCCAGCGCGCCGGTTCGCGAGCCCTGATCCATCGCTACAGCATGTCTGACTATCTGCGGGCAATTGAGGCGATCCGGAAACGAACGGAAGTGCCCCTGCTTCTGTTCAGCTACTTCAATCCTATTTTGCAGTACGGGTTGGAAACGCTGGCCCGCGACGCGCGCGCCGCGGGTGCGGACGGCATTCTGGTAACCGATATCATCCCGGAAGAAGCGGACCAATATTGTGCCTGTATGGAAGCGAATGAAATGGATTGCGTTTTTCTAGCAGCTCCCACCAGCGGCGAAGATCGGGTTGCCCGAATCGCGAAATGCTCCAGTGGGTTTGTCTATGTCGTATCAAGAACTGGCGTCACGGGAGTGCAGCAGCAGTTGTCCGGATCGGTCGCACCTACCGTAGAGCGCGTCCGCAAGTTTACAAAACTCCCGGTGGCAGTCGGTTTCGGTATTTCCAGACCGGAGCAGGTGCAGGCCGTTTGGGACATATCGGATGGTGCCGTTGTCGGCAGCGCCATTGTTGCAGAGATGGAGCGGACCGCAAATCCCCAGGAAATTCCTACCCAAATCGGCAAATTCTGCCGCTGGCTCACCGGCACTCCTTAGTACAATAAAACCCTATTTCGAGGTTATGGCGCCTGCCACCGAAATTGGTATAAACTGTGGCCCATTGTTGGAAGGAGTGTGCCGTTGTTTACAGTTGAATTCGAACCGGTTGGGCGGCGCGGTGAATTTTCCGGTGATCTGTCTCTTCTGGATTGTGCGCGCCAATTAAATGTGGACCTAGTGAGTATCTGCGGCGGCGCGGGCGTTTGCGGCCACTGCAGGGTGCAGGTGATTTCCGGAGAAGTCTCGGAACAAACCGAGGAAGAAAAATCGCAATTATCGGAAAGGGAACGGGCACAGAATTACCGCCTGGCCTGCAGGACCTTTCCGGAGAGCGATGTCACAATTCACGTTCCACCCGAATCGTTAACGGCGCCGCAGCGCACGCAGATCGAAGGGCTGGAACTGGCGGTCGAGCCGGAACCATTGGTCCGCGGTCTCGACGTGCGGTTGAGTCCACCTTCACTCGAAACTCCGGAATCGGATGATCAGAACCTGTGGACAGCTCTTTCGGCGCAACAAGGTGTTTCCGCCGGGATCATCGATTTCAGGGTGCAGCAGACGCTATCTACGCGGCTGCGCAACGCGGGCTGGAATGTGGGGGTCGCCCTGCGCGGAAGTGAAATCGTTGCGTTGGGCACTCCGGCCATGCGGTGGCTCGGACTTGCGGCGGACATCGGCACAACCAAAATTGCCGCCTACCTGATCGATCTGGAAAGCGGAAAGACTCTCGCGTCTAAAGGCCTGATGAATCCGCAGATTTCCTACGGGGAGGATGTTGTTTCACGACTGGCCGCCGCCGAGAAGTCTGCCGAAAATGCCGCGAAGCTGCAGTCCTTGCTGGTGGAAGCGCTGAATGAAACCGCTGAGTTTTTGTGCTCGGAGATTCAGGCCGACCCGTCCGATATTGTGGACGCCGTCATGGTGGGCAATACGGCCATCCACCATTTGTTTTTGAGGCTTCCTGTGCGACAGCTGGGCATGTCGCCTTATGTGCCGGCCGTGCGATCCGCGATCGATACCAAGGCGCGGGATATCGGGCTGCAGTTCGCTCCGGGAGCTTACGTGCATCTGCTGCCCAATATCGCCGGCTTTGTGGGGGCGGATCATGTCGCCATGCTGCTCGCGGCCGGAATCGACGAGGCGTCGAAAACGGTGCTTGCCATCGACATCGGAACGAATACGGAAATATGCCTGAACCACCGCGGCCGGATGAGGAGCGTCTCCTGCGCTTCCGGGCCTGCATTCGAAGGCGCCCACATCAAATTCGGTATGCGCGCCGCCCCCGGTGCAATCGAGCATGTGCGCCTGTCCGGCGAGAAAATGGACATTCAGACGATCGCGGGAAAACCGCCGGTGGGTATCTGCGGTTCCGGGCTCCTGGACGTAGTTGCCCAACTGCGGGTGAACAATGTCCTGGATGGCACCGGAAGGATGGGGCGCCACCCGTTCGTGCGCAGCTCCAATGGGATCGTCGAATTTGTGCTGGTGGATCGCCCGGAGAAGGAACCAATCACCGTGTCCCAGAAGGATGTGCGGGAATTGCAGTTGGCCAAAGCGGCGATTCGCGTGGGCATCCGGGCGCTCGTCGAAGCGGAAGGATTGACGGAGGACAAGATCGATCAGATTCTGCTTGCCGGTGCATTTGGCACTTATATCGAGGTGGAGAGCGCGATTGAAATCGGCATGCTGCCGCCCCTGTCCCGTGACCGGTTCCAGCAAATCGGCAATGCAGCCGGCACAGGCGCGCGCCTGGCGCTCATCTCGCGCAGCATGCGCTCGCGGGCTCAGAGGATTGCGTCGCGCGACGGATACATCGAGCTGGGACGCATCCGCGACTTCAATCGGAAGTTTGCGGAAGCAAACTCTATGACGCGGTTTATCACGTAACTTCTGCAGCGGGAAGGAACGGCTGCACAATATACGGATTGCTCGGGAGGTGAGGGATGAAGGCGAACTGGTCGGAGCTGACGCGGGATCAAAAACGTGAAGAACGGATGAAGAACTGGCTTGCCGGTACCGGCATTCGGTTCAGGGATGCCAGGGCGGAAAAGACATACAAGGAGCGCGTTTCGCGCCAGAAGAAAGTCATGATGTGCGAAGCTCCGGACCGCGTTCCGGTGCAAATGCCGTCGGGCAATTTCCCTGCCTACTACTCGGGCTACACCATGAAGCGGGTCATGAACGACTATGAAGCGATGGAACGGGCCTGGCTCCGGTTTATGGAGGATTTTTACGACGACATGGATAGTTTCATGGGCCCCGGCTTCGTGCATTCCGCGGCGGCCATGGAGATCATCGACTATAGATCCTATAAGTGGCCCGGGCATGGATTGGGGGATGACGTCAACTGCTACCAGTTCGTGGAAGAACCCATCATGGAGGCCGGTGAATATGACGCCCTGATCGAGGATCCCTCGGACTTCTCCTTCAGAAGGCTTCTTCCCCGCACGGTGGGTACGCTGAAACCGCTGGAAAATTTCCCGGCGCTCAATACGCTGCTTTTTCTGTCCCTGATGGTGGCCTATCCATTTGCGGATCCCAATATGCGCGCTGCTTTTCAGTCGCTGATCAAGGCGGGTGAAGAGATGGAGAAGTGGCAAAAGCATGTGATGAAAGTCAATCAAGCCGCCTTGGAAGCCGGTTTCCCGCCTGTTCTTGGCGGCCTCGCCATCGCGCCTTTCGACATCATCGCCGATTTTCTGCGGGGGACCAAGGGCGCAATCCTGGATATGTACCGGTGTCCGGAGAAGATGCTGGAAGCGATTGATATGCTCACCAGACTTACCATCAAACGGATCTTGGCCACCGTCAACGCCAACGGAGGATATAGCGTGAGTTTCCCGCTGCACAAAGGCGACGATACCTTCATGTCACGAAAGCAATTTGAAAAGTTCTATTGGCCGTCTCTCAAGAAAGTCATCGACGCCTGTATCGAGGAGGGGATCTGCGTGCATCTATTCGCGGAGGGCCGATACAACGAACGGTTGGAGTACATCGGAGATTTTCCGAAAGGCTGGGTGACGTGGCAGTTCGACCAGACGGATATGGCCAACGCCAAAAAGATGGTAGGCAAAACCTGCTGTATCGTCGGCAACGTGCCGGCTTCGATCACCATCACACGCAGTGCGGGGGAGGTGAAGGAATGCTGCCGCAAACTGATTGAAACCTGCGCGCCGGGCGGCGGCTACATCCTGTCGGGCGGGGCGATGGCGACGGAAGCCACGGCGGAAAACCTGCGCATCTTCATGGAAGCCGCAAAGGAATACGGCGTTTACTGAAACCTGCCTCGGAGTACGGCCTCCTGAGGCCGGAACGGGCTCCGGTTATTTGCATCTGGAAAAACGGTTGGCCTCGTTCGGCCGGATGCTCTGCGCATTAAAGCAGACCCGATCCAGGAGATTTTCCGGCGCGTAGCCGGCGGAATCATCGATCTCCCCGATCCAGAGTTCAACTTCCACGGGATAATTGGCGGCCGTGATCGGCTGAAGCTTTTTGCGGTGAACATCCTCAAGCGTCGTTGATTGACCCGTTGCCACATAGCCTGTGGCCTGGCCTAAATCTCCAACAATAAAGTCCGCCTGTTGCGAGTACGCTTTTAATCCGTCCTTAAACTTCCAGATGTACATTGCCTTTTTATCGGGGTAAGCGTTTGCCGTTGTGTGCGTCCATTGCGAAGTCCATCCGAAATCCGCGGCTCCCGCATCATGGAGCACGAAATAAGTCTTATCGGGAACGATGCAATCCTGGGAGTATTCGCTGAGATTGCGAAGCTGTGAAAAGCCGGAAGGGCTTGCTCCACTCAGCAAAACAGCCATCAAGGCGATGCAAGAAATGGGGCGCATGAGGTTTCTCCATTCTGACTAGCAATATACCCTAACGCGACTTGTTCGGGAAGCGTCTGCGATGCCGGGCAACCATGCAGCTGATGGCTGAAAGCTGACAGCCGACGGCTGAAGCTCTTATTCCTTCCCGCCGGAGAGCGAGCCCAGGAAATCCGCGTTCGTCTTGGCTTTGGAGAGCTTATCCAGCAGCAGTTCCATGCTTTCGGTGATCGAGAGCGGCGTCAGCACTTTGCGCAAGACCCAGATTCGATTCAGATCAGTCGCAGGGATCAGCAATTCTTCTTTTCGCGTTCCGGATTTGTTGATGTCGATGGCAGGGAAGACGCGCCGGTCCACCAGTTTCCTGTCAAGGTGCAACTCCATGTTGCCGGTGCCTTTGAACTCCTCGAAGATGACGTCATCCATGCGGCTGCCCGTATCAATCAGGGCGGTCGCGATGATGGTCAGGCTTCCGCCTTCCTCGATATTTCTTGCCGCCCCGAAAAACCGTTTCGGCCGCTGCAGTGCGTTGCTGTCCACGCCGCCCGAAAGGACTTTTCCGCTCGGGGGCACGATCGTGTTGTAGGCGCGGGCAAGCCGCGTGATGCTGTCCAGCAGGATCACGACATCCCGCTTATGCTCGACAAACCTCTTCGCTTTTTCCAGTACCATCTCGGCAACCTGGACGTGGCGCGTCGAGGGCTCATCGAACGTGGAGCTGACGACTTCGCCCTTCACCGAGCGCTGCATATCGGTCACCTCTTCCGGGCGTTCGTCGATCAGCAGCACGATGAGGACGACTTCAGGATGATTCTTCGAAATGGAATTTGCGATGGCCTGCAGCAGCATCGTCTTTCCGGTTCGAGGCGGAGAGACGATCAGTCCGCGCTGCCCTTTGCCTATCGGCGCGAGCATATCCATGACTCTACCGGAAAGGTTGCCGGGGACCGTTTCCAGCTTCAAATGCTCGTGGGGATATAGAGGCGTCAGGTTGTCGAAAAAGATCTTGTCTTTGGCCACGTCGGGATGTTCGAAGTTGACCGCTTCGACCTTGATCAGAGCAAAATATCGCTCCCCTTCCTTTGGAGGCCGGATTTGACCGGAAACGGTATCGCCGGTGCGCAAATCGAATTTCCGGATTTGCGATGGGGAGACGTAGATATCATCCGGGCCGGGCAGGTAGTTGTAATCGGGGGCGCGAAGGAACCCGAAACCCTCGGGGAGGGTTTCCAGTACGCCTTCCGAAAAGATCAGCCCGCTCTGCTCGGTTTGGGCTCTCAAGATTTCGAACATCAGTTCCTGCTTCCGCATCCCGGTGTATCCCGGCACGTTCAGGTCTTTGGCAACCTCGGTCAGGGCGGAGATGTTCATCTCTTTGAGTTCAAGGATGTTCAGATGGCCGTTTTCGCGGCCGTTTGTCGTTCGACGTTGCGTCGTTTCAGGCATTTGAGGCTCCCTCCGGCGGGAGAATAGGGTGGGTTCTAATGGTTATTTTCTCGTGGATTCAATGACTGCGGTTGCTTCCAGCACCCGTTTCCAGATTTCCTTGCATCCTGCCCCGGTCTGAGCCGAGGACATCACCACAGATTGACCCCCCAACGAATTGGAGATAATGCGCGTTGAAGCGCCCCTTTGGTTATTCGACAACTTGTCGGACTTGGTTGCAACCAGCATGTACGGCAGACTCAATTTTGTCAGCCAGCCGGACAGGCGGAGATCCAGCTCCGTTGGAGGCATCCTCGAATCAACGAGCTGGATGACCAGCGCGATTGTCGAACGGTTATGAAAATACTGCTCAATGAACTGTTTCCATCGCTGTACCGCAGCTTTTGCCGCTTTGGCATATCCAAAACCGGGTAAATCGACGAAGAAGAACTTTCCGTTCACACGATAAAAATTGATGCTCTGCGTTTTCCCCGGCGTGGCACTTGTCCGCGCCAGATTCGCCTTGCCGGCAATCCGGTTTATGAGGCTCGACTTGCCGACATTCGACCTGCCTGCAAACACTACTTCGGGAATTCCCTCTCGCGGGAAATCGTGTTCCGAGACGGCGCTGATGACAAAATCGGCTTGGATCACCGGGAATCGTGAGGAATTAGTTTCAGTGCGCGACGTTCTCGTTCGGACGAGAGCCCTTGATATCCGACATCGGGACCTGCCTTGGAACAGGCAGTCTCTCCAGGGCTATCTGCAGGACTTCATCCATAGTTTCTACCAGGGTAACGCTCATGACATCCAGGATATCTTGCGGGAGGTCCTGGAGGTCCTTTTCATTCTCTTTCGGAAGAATGACATTCTTGATTCCGGCACGGTGCGCCGCCAGAAGCTTCTCTTTGACGCCGCCGATCGGCAGGACCTTTCCTCTCAGCGTGATTTCGCCGGTCATCGCGACATCTTTGCGCACCGGGATTTTGGTTAATGCCGACACGATGGTCGTCGCCATCGTAATGCCGGCCGACGGTCCGTCTTTGGGTATCGAGCCTTCCGGGATATGAATATGCAGATCCATCTTCCGGTGGAATTCCCGGCCGATGCCGTATTCGGCGGCCCGGCTGCGAACGAAAGTCATTGCCGCCCGCGCGGATTCCTGCATGACTTCGCCCAGTTTCCCGGTCAGAGTCAACTGGCCCTTCCCATCCATCAGGGTGGCTTCGGTCTGCAGCACTTCTCCGCCGACCTCCGTCCATGCGAGACCCGTCGTCAGGCCGATCTGGTTACTTTCGGCGATCCCCTGCACGCGGAATTTCGGACGCCCCAGCAGCTTTTCGACTTCTTCAGTCGTGATGGCGCTGGTCTTGAGTTCCGAGGTTACAATCCTCTTTGCGGTTTTCCTGCAGAGGTTTGCGATCTCGCGTTCCAGGTTGCGCACTCCGGATTCGCGCGTGTATCTGCGGATGATTTCCAGAAGCGCGTCATCCGTGAACTGAATTTGTTTCGCGCTGAGCCCGTTGGCCTCGATCTGCTTGCGGACCAGGAAACGCTTGGCAATTTCCAGCTTTTCGTTTTCGGTATACCCCGAGAGCTGGATGACTTCCATGCGGTCCTGCAAGGCTCGCGGGATCGTGTGCAGCACATTCGCCGTTGCGATGAACATCACCATCGAAAGATCAAATTCGGTATCGAGGTAATGATCCACGAACATGTGATTCTGTTCCGGATCGAGCACTTCCAGCAGGGCGGCCGACGGATCGCCGCGGAAATCCATGCTCATTTTGTCGACTTCGTCCAGCATGAAGACGGGATTGCGCGTGCCGGACTTTTTCATGTACTGAATGATCTGGCCGGGCAGGGCTCCGATGTAGGTCCTGCGGTGTCCGCGGATCTCCGCCTCGTCCCGCACGCCGCCGAGCGACAGACGGACGAATTTTCTTCCCGTAGCGCGCGCGATCGATTTCCCGAGAGACGTCTTGCCGACTCCCGGAGGTCCCACGAAGCAGAGGATTGTCCCCTGCGGCTTCTTGACCAGGCTGCGCACCGCCAGGAATTCGAGAATACGGTCTTTGACCTTTTCCAGGCCGTAATGATCTTCTTCCAGAACCTTTTTGGACCAGTTGATGCTCCGGATTTCCTTCGACTTCTTGTTCCAGGGCATCGCCAGGAGCCAATCGAGGTAGGTCCGCGATACGGTCGATTCGGCCGACATCGGCGGCATCATCTCGAGGCGCTGGATTTCCTTCATCGCCTTCTCATGGGCGTCCTTCGGCATTTTGGCCGAGTCGACCTGCTTCTTCAGGTCGTCCAGCTCGCTCTTCTCATCCTTGCGACCCAACTCCTTCTGGATCGCCTTCATCTTTTCGTTCAGGTAGTACTCTTTTTGAGCCCGCTCCATCTGGCGTTTGACGCGTCCCTGAATGTTGCGGTCTACCTTGATCTTCTCCATTTCGACTTCGATAATCTCGTTGATCTTTTCGATCCGCTCCGCGAGATCCACCATTTCCAGCAGCTGCTGTTTTTCCTCCACGCTGATCGGCAGATTAGCGCAAATGTTGTCCGCCAGCTTGGACGGCTCCAGCGTTTTCATGGCGTTCAGGATCGCGTCGTAGTTGACGTGATGGCTGAGTTTTGAAAACTGCTCGAAAATGGTCTGCAGTCTCTTGATCAGCAGGTTCGTGCGGGCGCTTGAAGCCGATGTCTCGTCGAGCAACTCCACGTCGGCGACAAAAAAACCGGGATCATTGGAATACCGGATCGCCCGGACGCGCTGGACGCCTTCGACGAGGACCTTGATGTTGCCGTCGGAAAGCTTGACGCTTTGAACGATATTCGCAACTGTGCCGACCGCGTAGATGTCCGATGCCTTGGGTTCGTCCACCGAAGCGTCCATCTGCGTCGCCAGAAAAACCCGCTTGGATCCTTCCAGGGCGAACTCCAGTGCGCGTACGGATGTGGGCCGCCCGATCACGAACGGGATCATCATGTGTGGAAAAACCACAACATCCCGGATCGGGATCATAGGGAGACGTTCAGTTTTTTTTGCGGGAATTTCGTTTGTCATGCGTCAGGTTAACCGGCCTTTTCCAACAACGCGAAGACGATGTCCTTATTCTCGACCATCTCGCGTGTTATCATGAATTCTTTCACTTTCTTTTGTGATGGCAACTGGTACATCACATCTAACATAAGATCTTCGAGGATAATTTTCAAACCGCGAGCGCCCATCTTGCGCTCCAATGCAAGGCCGGCAACCGCGCCGATAGCGTCATCTGTGAACTTCAGTTTGACATTCTCAAATTCGAAGAGCTTCTGGTACTGGCGCACCAGAGCGTTCTTGGGTTTTGTGAGGATTTCGACCAATGCCGCCTGGTCCAACTCCGATAGAGATCCGACGACCGGCAACCTGCCGACGAATTCCGGTATCAGGCCGTATTTGATGAGATCTCTGGGTTCGCACGATTCCAGCACGTAGGCCTGCAGATCCTTCCTGGAACTTTTTGCCACTCTGGGCGATTTATCGCCAACCAGGAATCCCATGCTCTTTTTGCCGATTCGGCGCTCGATGATTTTTTCAAGGCCGACAAACGCCCCGCCGCAGATAAAGAGGATATTGGTTGTATCGATCTGGATGAATTCCTGATGCGGATGTTTTCTTCCGCCCTGGGGAGGCACGTTGGCAACGGTGCCTTCCAATATCTTGAGCAGCGCCTGTTGTACGCCTTCGCCCGATACGTCGCGGGTGATCGAGGGATTTTCGTCCTTACGCGCGATTTTGTCGATTTCGTCAATGTAGACGATCCCCTGCTGGCATTTCTCCTTGTCCCCGCCTGCATTCTGCAACAGTTTGAGGATGATGTTTTCGACGTCCTCGCCCACATACCCGGCTTCGGTTAGCGTCGTGGCATCCACGATCGCAAAAGGTACCGAAAGCATTTTTGCCAGGGTTTGAGCCAGGAGCGTTTTCCCGGTCCCCGTGGGGCCGATGAGCAAAACGTTACTCTTCTGCAATTCGAGATCGCCGCGCTTCTTCGATATTTCGAGACGTTTGTAGTGGTTGTAAACGGCGACGGCGAGTTTCTTCTTGGTCGTTTCCTGCCCGATGACGTACAGATCGAGAAATTCTTTTATTTCCTGAGGTTTAGGAAGCTTTTCCCCGATTGGCGAAGTGACTACATCGTCGGCGATGATTTCATTGCAGACGTCGACGCACTCGTCGCAGATATAGACCGTGGGGCCGGCAATGAGCTTTTTGACGTCATTCTGGCTCTTGGAACAGAACGAGCATCTTAAAACATCATCTCTTTCGTCGTCTTTTCTCAAAGGAGTCCTCCAGAACGCAGATAGGCTTCCCTATTCTTTCCTCACGATCACCTGATCCACGATGCCGTAGTCTTTAGCCTGGATCGCGGTCATTATGTAATCGCGCTCGACATCTTTCTCGATTCGCTCGATGCCCTGGCCTGTATGCTTGGCCAGGATGCTATTCATAGACTCGCGCAGTCTGAGAATTTCCTTGGCGTGAATGTCGATATCCGTCGCCTGGCCCGCCAGACCGCTCATCGATGGCTGGTGGATCAGTATCCTGGAGTTCGGCAAAGCAAATCGCTTTCCCGGAGTGCCCGCCGCCAGCAATAACGCCCCCATACTGGCTGCCTGGCCGATGCAGATGGTCGAAACGTTCGGCCGTATGTATTGCATCGTGTCATAGATAGCCATACCCGCCGAAATGGCACCGCCTGGAGAATTAATATACAGATGGATGTCTTTTTCGGGATCTTCGGCTTCCAGGAAAAGAAACTGGGCTGTTACGACATTCGCGACGTTGTCATCGATCGGGGTCCCCAGGAAGATGATATTGTCTTTCAGGAGACGCGAATAGATGTCGAACGCGCGTTCACCTCTATTGGTCTGCTCGACCACCATTGGAATTAGTGCCAATGCTTGTCACCCCTCGGTTATATTAGCATTGCGATAGATGAAATCAAGCGCCTTGTTCTGGCGCAAATGATCCTCAAAGCTTTGAATTCGCTCCTCTTTTTCGAGTTGCGCCCGTAAGGCGGCAGCAGACTTCCCGGTGCCCTCAGCATACTTCTGCAGCTCGGAGTTGACTTCGTCCTCGGCGACCTCAATGCCTTCCTGACGGGCGATCGCGCCGAGGAAAAGCGACCGGCGAACCGCCTGCTCTGCGCGAGGCCGTTCTTCTTCGAAAATCTTCTTCCAGTCGATTGAGGCTTGATTGATATCGACACCCTGGTACGCCAGATTGCTGGCGATTCTGTTGGCCTGGGACTCGAGTTCTTCGTTAACCAAACACTCCGGAATTTCAACGGTTTGACGCTGCACGAGCGAGTCCAGCAGCGTCTCCCTTGCCTTCTTTTCGGCAACTTGCTTCGCCTGCGTTACCAAATCGTCATAAACTCTGCTTTTAAGGGCATCGAGGCTATCAGCGCCCATATCTTTGGCGAAATCGTCATTAAGCTCTGCCAGCTGCTTTTCTTTAATATCTTTAACAAGAACAGTATAGCTGACTTTTTTGCCTGCGAACCCTTTCCGGTGATAGTCTGCCGGGTAGTTGACTTCGAAAGTCCGCGTTTCACCCGTCTTAGCGCCGCGAAGGTTTTCGGAAAACTCGGCATTGGTCTGCGCATGCCCCACAATCAGCGTAACATCCTCTTCATGCATCGGTTTGGCCGATCCCTCGAATTGCCCATCCACCGTGATTGTCAAATACAGGCCGTCACGGGCTTCTCCTTCCACCGGCACGAACTGAGCATTGTTTTCGCGCAACGTGTCGAGGGTTTTGCTGACGTCGTCATCCGAGACGGTTGCCGGAGGCAGTGTGACCGGAACACCCTTGTAATCTTTTACTTCCAGCGGAGGGAGTACCTCGAAGGATACGGTGAATTTCAACGGGGCGCCCGGTGTGTTGGTCACATCTTTAACCTGAGGCGGCGACAGAGGCTTGATTTTGTGCTCTTCAAGGGCGTCCTTCCAGCAGCGCTCAATGAGGTTTTGGGTCGCATCCTTCATCAGATCGTTCCCAAACCGCTGCCGTATGATGCTCATCGGCACCTTGCCTGGACGGAAGCCGGCCACTTTGATGTTGCGGGAATATTCCCGGGCAATTTTGCTCACTTCCTCATCTACCTCTTGCGCCGGAATTTCTACCGAGAGGCTTTTTTTGCAGCTGGATACTTCCACTATTTCGACTGTCAACGTTGTTTCACCTGTTATCTGCTGTTTTTGTTATTTGGGCGAATCCTCTGATCCGCACTTACTGAGCCATTTCAATGGTGCGAAAGGGGGGAGTTGAACCCCCACCCCTTGCGGGACTGGATCCTAAGTCCAGCGCGTCTGCCAATTCCGCCACTTTCGCAGTTGTCCCACCTGAATGTCGCATTTCCGGGTATCTAGTGTAACCTGCAGCCGGAGAGGCAAAAGCTAGGGCGAGTCCTTCTATCAAACCAAACCAAAGAGGGAATTTAGCAAAGCCGCTTTCCTCTGTCAATGACAGTAAAATGACGCCTCTGAAGGCTTTTCCCCTGTAAAGGGAAATCCGAGTGGGTGTCCATGATTGCCCGAGGATTGCCCAAGATCTACGGTTCAAAAGGCATCAACGTTCGGAATCGGGATCGATATTGCAACCGGGAGTCGCTCTCGGCCTTTTGCTTCCGATGCCCGATAGCGATTCCCGATCCCGACCACGATTGGATCGACGGGGGCGTCTCCGGGAATCTTGCGCGGTTGTGCTAAAATAATAGCCGTTAAGCAGAAAGGGTCTCCATGAAGCTGGGAGTGATTGACTATATCGATTGCGCACACTACCTTCCGGGCCACGACAAATGCGGCTCCTTGCACGGCCACACCTACAAAATCGAGGTCGTCATCGAGGGCGAGAACAAATCGGGCATGATCCTCGATTTCTCCGAACTGAAGAAGTCCATTAAAGAGGGATTAAGCCACTTCGATCACAAAACCCTTAACGATTTCCTCGAGTACCCCTCCGTCGAAAACATTTGCGAGAGCATTAAAAGCAAACTGAGCGAATATATACACTTCCCGTTCACTCTCAGGGTGTGGGAAGGTCATGGGAAGTGGGTCGAACTGTAGGGAATTAGGAATTACGAATGACGAATTACGAATGACGAATTACGAAAGGGAACATAAAGGGATTGAGGCGGCAACCTTGTTGCAAAAAGCCTACCGGTGTCAATGCTTTTTGTTTTAATTCGTAATTCGTAATTCGTTATTTTGCGTTCAGGCCGGGGTACAGGCTGGGGTTAAATAGGAACCGCGCCAGCTTCATATCCGTGTTTGCCAGCTCCGTCACGATCGCCTGGGCCTTGCCCGGTTCCGCGTCGACAAACCATCCGTACTCTCGATCGACTGCCTCCGCCCATTTCCTCACTGACGTCATGGTCGGCAGCTTTTTCTGTGCGGGCATGAGAGGCCGGATCGCCAGATAATAGGAAAATTGCGAAATAGCTTCAGGCAGGCGTGCGCCGAGCTCATCTATTTTGCCGGACTTTGCGAAGCGAAATGGGACCGATCCGGTTTTGGCAGGCATGAAGTCGACCATCATTCGTAGACCGGTTTTGGTCGTGGAAAACTCTCCAATTGCCGCCCAATCTACCGAGAGCCAGGTCGCGGCAGCGGTGGATGTCTCCTGTGTGAACGTGCGCGTTACTCCGCTGCTTTCAATCGCGGTCGGCATGCTTTCCCAGAGCGGCGTGACTTTCAGGTCCCTGGAGCGTTCCACCACTTTCTCCATCAGGATAGGGCCGGCCATGGCTGTCCAGCGGAGATCCTGATTTCCGGCGGGCACGTTAAAAGGAAGAATGGCGATTCGGGCCTCCGAAGGAGGAGTCACTTTTTTGGGCTTGCTCTTTTTAAACAAACATGCCGATTGAGAGAGCGATAACAAGAAAGTTGCGGCGATGATCAGAAGCGATCCGCTTCGCACATAGGACAAAAGCCGCCGGCCAGAAGACGTTCGCATACAATTGAGCATTTTCCCAACTCCCACCATGTTTTGAGTCATGCAGTATGCATATCACAAGTCTCTTGAAGGCGCAATTAGTCAGGCGTCCGCTGCCGGCAATCCGCAAGAAAAATAAAGATCGGGTGAAATAATTTCCGTTGTCGCGAAACAATATGTGTGGAGGTGAGCTTCCATGGTGCACTGGCGGATGAAGAATGACGAATCGGGTTCGGCTCTGATCCTGGCGCTTCTGGCGCTGACGCTCCTTTCGCTTCTGGGCTTGTTCATGGCTCTCAGCGCAACGACAGGCGTGGAGATCAGCGATAATTATGAAAGCCATGTGCAGGCGACCTATGCGGCACTCGCCGGCCTTAATCATGCCCGCGTGCTTTTCCGCGGCCTGGCTCTAAACGATCTTCTGAAAGGTCCGGACGGAGTGTTCAATGCAAGCACATCCTATATGTCCCAGGCGCGGACCTTCGAATTCCGCAATCCGATTTCCATGCAGACAGCGCTGACGCTGGATATTGCAGATCCCTCTTTGAGCGTTGCCGGTCTTCCGGATGACGGCTTGCTCAGCACGGGGTACTGTAACGGCATCCGGGGCACCGACCTGATCCCCGGGGCTGGAATCCTCCTGACGGCGCCAAACCCGCATGGCATGGGGATTATTCCTATGTCCCGATATTTCGTCAAAGTCAGCGATAACAACGGAGAGGCCTCGGAGATCGCCGGAGATGCGGCCAACAATCCATTTGTCGACGGGGACGGAATCGTGATCGTGCGGTCGCTGGGGGTTGCAAGAACGATTCCGAGTGCTGCCGGAGCCGCGCTTCGGCGCAACTCGATGGCGTTGTTTGAGGCGCGTTTCAAGCGGCGTTTGACCTGGAACCCTGGCGCCGCACTGGTGGTGCTGGGACCGCAAACCAGCGCAGAGTTTGGCGGTTCCATCGAAATTTCGGGAGGATCGTCCCCAGGCATCGGAACGATCGATACCGTTCCCGGCGATCTTGTGTTTCCCGACCGGACCATTCGCGCCGCGGCCGGAGCAGGCTCAGGGATCACGGGAGCCGGTGAGCCAAGTCCATCCGTCAGGGACATTACGGGCCAGGTCGGCTCAACCGCAGACGGGCGTCTGCTGCTGAATGCTGCCTACCTGTGGGATTTCATCAATGACCAGGCCTGCGCAATGGCCGACAGTCTCTACGAGGGAAACCAGTCCTGGCCGATAGATGGCGGACCTGATCTGGGCTGGTATGATTCAACGAAACCATGGAATGCCCCCGGACAAAATCCCAGAATCACGGTTGTGCACGGGGATCTGCAAATCAGTGGCGCTCTCTCTGGCGGTGGACTGCTTATTGTAACGGGAAATCTTTCTTATTCCGGAGCGTTCGCATTCAATGGGCTGGTGATCGTAGTCGGCTCCGGCAGCCTGAGCGCTGAAGGTTCGGGTACGGGGATCGAAGGCGGCGTTTTTGTGGCGAATCTGATAAACGCCGGCAGCACCACGGTCTTCGGCACTTCGCGCGTATTCATCCATGGGAGCAGCCGGATTTTCTTCAGCAAGGAGAATGCCCGAATGGCAATAAGCCTGATCCCGGTTTCGCAAATCAGCTTCAGAGAGATTGCGGGATCCGATCCATGAGAGGGAGCAGGAAGCGGCGGTTCAAGCGCTCTTGCAGCTTGCGCAGCTGGAGGAGCTGCAGGAAGAGCAGCCGGAGGACATTGAGTGCGTGGCACCGTCGCTGGAACGTGAAACGCCGTTGAAGCTGGAAAAAAGCCTTTCGATTTCCTCCGACCGGCAATCGGGACAGGAAATTCCGGCGTCCGATGATCCAAACACAAGCTTTTCAAATTCGGTTTCACACTTTTGGCATCGATATTCGAATATAGGCATAGCAAGTCAATCCTCTAACATAACAATCGTATCATAGCGTGCGGCCGTTAGTCGATCCCCGGCGGAGATGAAAACTGTCAACGGTCGCCCCGTGACTCGTTATTGCGCGTCCGGGTTTACGGAGCGCTGGATGACCTGATCGGGTAACTCGTTAATATCGTCGGCGCGCGGAGGGAAATATTCTGCCAGTGCCTTACCGCAGCTTTCGATCGCCGCGCAAATGCCTGCCCTTGCGTTTCCCTTTCTAATGCCGTCGATGATCAGGTCGCGGACATCGTCCCAGTGCCGGTCGCCCATCTTCTGGTGAATTCCGCGATCGCCGATCACGACGACCATTTTTTCGAAAAGCGACAGGCAGATTTCCACGCCGTTGGACTCACGCGTGCGATAAAGGCCGCTGGTGTAAAACTGCAGGAGAGCCGCTTCATGGACGCGCGCAGCCATTTCCTGATTTGAAATCATCCACCGCCGCCAGGGCAGACGAGGAATCACTGCCAGACAAACCGCGAAGGAAAGTACTTCCGTCCAGAGCAAGGCGGTCGTGGTGTGCACGACAGGGATCGTCAAATAGACGGCTGCCGCAATGGCCATGCCAAAGATGGCCCCCTGGAGCGTAGCGTGGTGATAGTTTGCCGAGGCTTCGGCAGTGACAAAAACGATCTCTCCCGAAGTCTGTGCTTCAGCTTTTTTAATCGCCGCTTCGATTGCCTTGTTGTCTTCTTCGCTTAGCAGTTTCATGATCGCGCTCTGACTAAATGAGGTGTTCTTACCATTGGCCGGAGCTTCCGCCGCCGCCGAAGCCGCCGCCACCGCCTGAAAATCCTCCTCCACCGAAACCGCCGCCGCCAAAGCCACCCCCGCCGAATCCTCCTCCTCCTCCGAAGAACGGGCCAATGAATCCTCCCGGTCCGCGTCCCGACTTCGCTCCGGCATGGACTGCCGCGCCCATGATGGTTCCCAGCAATGCTCCCGCGATCCCCCCGACCAGAAGGAGCGGGAGGCTGTGGCCGATCAACGTGTAGGGAAGGAGAACGCCGGCGCCGGTGCCAATGATGCCTCCACCCCATTTGCCTGTGACGCTCAGGAGCCACAGAAGAGGGAACAGCATGACGATCAGAAGATGAAGAAAGCCTCCCGACCTGCGATTCTGCCGCCCTGCGGGCTGTGGCGATGCCTGATATTCGCCACGTACGGTTTGAATAATCCCCGTCAGGCCGGCGTCAATTCCGCCATAGTAATCGCCTTGTCGGAATCGAGGGAGTATGTCGTTTTGCCTGATCTGAAAAGCCCTGGCATCGGTCAGCGTGGATTCCAGTCCATAGCCGACCTCGATACGCATGGCCCTGTCCTTCAAGGAAACAAGCAACAGCGCTCCATTGTCGTGCGCCTTCTGTCCCAATTTCCATGCCTCTGCGACACGCATTGAATAATCCTCGATGACTTCTCCTTCGAGGCTGGGGATGATCAGGACGGCAATCTGTGTGGAATCGGTGTTTTCGAGATCGCGGAGTTTTGAATCCAGCGCGGATATTTGCTCGGCCGTCAGTATTCCGGCGAGGTCCGTGATCCGTTGCTTGAGCGGAGGGACATCCAACGCCCAAACCCCGGCGCACTGAAGCAGGAACAACAGGAAAATCGCGATTCGACGCATAAGCAGCCTACTTGGTGAAATCGACTACGGGTGCCTTTTCGCTTCCCGGCGTAGCCTGGAAGAACTCCTTTTTCTGGAAGCCGAGCATGCGCGCAAAGATGTTCGTCGGGAACTGCATGATCTTTGTGTTGTATTGCTGCGCCGCCTCGTTGAAACGCCGGCGTTCGACGGCGATGCGGTTTTCCGTATTTTCCAGCTGGTTCTGAAGCTCCAGGAAATTCTGGTTGGCCTTCAGTTGAGGATAGTTCTCGGCGACAGCCAGCAGGCGTGTGAGCGCGCTGCTCAACCCGTCCTGTGCCTGCTGAAATTTCTGCATCGCCGCCGGATTATTCAACATTTCCGGAGTGAGCTTGATTGAACCGGCCTGGGCTCTCGAGGCGGCTACGGATTCAAAGACATCTTTTTCATGCGTTGCATATCCTTTGACCGTTGCCACGAGATTGGGGATCAGGTCTGCACGCCGCTGATAGACGTTTTCCACCTGCGCCCACGCCGTATCCACGGATACCTTCATCGTGACCAGATTGTTGTATGCCCCCCACACAGAAAATCCCAGGATCACAATCCCGATAATGATGATCGCCAGACAACCCAGCCCTACTACCAAGCCCTTTTTCATATTGTCCTCCCGTCAGATTCGGAAATACATATTACGCCAAGCCGGGTGAATTTGTTCAAGAAAGCGATAACCAGAAGGTAGAAGACAGGAGACAGAAACCTGGGAACGCCACTGCCTCCCTGGCCAAAATGCTGAATTCTGTATTCTATAATTTGCCTTTTGTCTCCTGTTTTCTGTCTCCAGGCTTCTATTCCATTCCAAACCCGACAAATAAGGGTTCCGGCAGCAGCTCGACTCCAAATGCTTTCTGGACCCGATCCTGTATCAGATGCATGAGCTCGAGAATGTCCTGCGCCGTTGCTCCGCCCCGGTTGATAAGAGCCAGCGCATGCTTGCCGGATATGCCGGCGTTTTTATGTGCATACCCTTTAACGAAGCCGGCATGCTCGATGAGCCATGCCGCAGGCACTTTTTTATGCGTCGGCCCGGTTCGAAAAAATGGGATGCTCTCGGAATCTCTCAAAAGCCCTGCAGCGCGCGCCCTTCCTTCGAGAACGGAAAAGGATTCCTGATCCAGAACCGGGTTTTTGAAGAAAGACCCCGCGCTTTTCGAATCGGGATCGTTCTCACTCAGGACCATGGATTTGGCGCGGCGGATATCGAGGACTGCGTCTCTGACTTCGCAGATCCCGGGCGGCTGCTTGCTTTCGACAAAGCGCTGCTTTAAATCGGGGTAGAGCAGGCATGGTGGCCCGTTCGGGCGCAAGGCGAAATCCACGCGCAGGATGACAAAGCGATCCCGGCGCGTTGTATTGAAGATGCTGGTGCGATAGGCAAATCGGCAATCGGCATTGCTGAACTCCACCAACTGCAGGGAATTGCGGTCCAGCGCGCGGATTTGTGTGAGGACCTCCCGGATGTCTTCACCATAGGCTGCGATGCTTTGGACCGGGGAGGCACCCACCGTCCCGGGAATCCCACTGAGGCACTCGACCCCCGCGAGGTTCAGAGCGACGCACCGCTGTACGAAGGCGTCCCACTCAACTCCGGCCGCTGCCGAAAGTCTGCCGCTAACCGCAGCGTCGGCATTTTCAATTCCCTGAATTTCGATCTTAATCACCAGCCCCGGGAATCCCGAATCCGAGACAAGGATGTTGCTTCCGCCGCCCAGGACAAAAACGGGGCAGCCGCGCGCTCGCGCGAATTGCAGCGCGTCCAGCACGTGAGCCTCCGTTTTTGCACAAACCATGAAGCGCGCAGGCCCGCCGATGCCCAACGTCGTATAGGGCGCGAGGGGAACACTTTCTAATACGCGCAGAGTCGCTCCGGATCGATTCATATTTGTGAAATGAAAATAGCACAGTGGGAAGAAAAAGCAGAATATAGAATTCAGGAGACAGAAGGAATGGCTGGTTACGAGCAGATTTAGGGCGTTTGTTGTTTTCTGTCTTCTGTCTCCTGTTTTCTATTTCCCTCCATTCAGGTGCGGCGCAATCAACCAACAAAACCCCACTTGCCAGTTTTGTCTTTTTCCGATAATCTCGCCCTTCACCTGAAAGCGTACGCATTTTAAGGGAAATGAAAATGGCTGAAAGCGTTCCACTGTCTCCGGCCAAAGCGCCGCGCTATGGGTTTATCGATCTGCTCCGGGGTTTTGCTTTGGTGGTGATGGTCGAAACCCACGTCATGAACGCGTATCTTCCTCATGAATTGAAGAAAGATTCGGTTTTTTTCTTCTGGCTTGCCTTCCTGAATGGCCTTGTGGCGCCGACGTTCCTGTTCGCGACAGGTTTTTCGCTTATGCTGCAGGGCAGCAAGCAGTGGGAAAACTGGCTTGGCTTGCGCCTTGCATTCTGGAAGCAGATGCGTCGGCTGGGATTCATCGCTCTGGTCGCCTACTACAGCCATCTGCAGGGTTTTCGATGGAGCCGTTATGTGGCGAAGTGGAACGACAATGACTTCTGGGCGAAATCGCTGAAGGTGGACGTCCTGCAGTGCATCGTTGTCTCGCTCCTTGTCGTGATCGCACTGATGTTCATTGTGCGCAAAAAGAGCCTGCTGCCCTGGGCTGCCATGCTTCTGGCGATGGCCGTATCCTTCGTTACTCCGTGGATGTGGGCCCAGGATTTCAGGGACAGGCTTCCGCTGCCCCTGGCACTGTTTCTGAATCCCCACGGGATATCGCTTTTCCCGATTTTCCCCTGGATCGTCTTTGTTCTGGCCGGCAGCGCCATCTGTTGTTTTTTCCTTCATGCGGTGGAGAAGTTGCAGACCGCTGCGTTTATGCGGAATATCGCGGGGCTCGGGATACTGCTGATCGTTGGCGGACTCCTGATGCGCGACGTTCCGTATACCATCCCTGGATATGTCAATTTCTACACGACCAGTCCACTGTACATCCTGATTCGTATCGGGTGTGTCCTGATCATCAGCTACCTGCTCTACCAATGGGAAGTTGGCGGCAAGGGGATCCCTCGGCTGATCCAGATGGCCGGGCAGGAATCCCTGCTGGTCTATGGAGTACATTTGTGGGTGATCTTCGGTTTCCTCCGGGGAAGAATCCTGGGACCGAAACTGGGTCTGCAGATGGGCTATCCCGGCTGCTTCACGATGAGCATCGCCATCATCATCCTGATGCTCTACCTGGCGAAGTACTACCATCTTCTCAAAAAGCAATTCCCCGAAAGAGTCAGGCAAGCTCAATTCGTCATCGTCATTGTAATGACCCTGATCTTCTTCCTGAGCTAAGGACAAAAATTCAGCCACGAATTAACACGGATGACACAAACTGCTTTCCGCTATAATTGATTTGTATGAAAACTATCCCGGCAGCGATGGCTATTCTGTTCTGTCTGTTATCCAGCTCCTTCGCGCAGAATTCCAATTCCGTTGTTACCATCCAGGCTGTCCCGGCTGACGGTCCGCTGAAAATCGGGCAGCCGGCTGTGATCGGCATCGAGCTTTCGATTGCGAAGCCGTATCACATTAATGCGGACCGGCCGCTGGAGGAGTATCTCATCCCGACGACGCTGGAACTGGAGCCTGTCGCAGGCGTGACGTTCGGCAAGCCTGTTTTCCCCACGGCTCCGGTGAAAAAGCTCCCGTTTTCGGATTCGCAGATGGCGGTCTACGAAGGAACGGTCAGGATATCCGTCGAGATTACGCCGGATGCAAGCGTTCGACAAAAAGATCTTTTTCTGAAGGGCAACGTCCGCTACCAGGCGTGCGACGATCGGGCCTGCCTTCCCCCGGTGCGAAAGCCGTTTAGCCTCGAGCTGCACCTACAAGAAGCGGGGCACGCTTCCACGCCGGAGGCTGCTCCGGCAGCCGCGGCCGCGGGGTTTGGCAAACAGGGCATTTTCATAACCCTGATCCTCGTTTTTCTCGGCGGGCTGGCTTTGAATCTGACGCCCTGCGTCTACCCGATGATCCCTATTACGATTTCCTATTTTGGCGGGCAATCCCAGGGCAAAAAAGGTAACATCGTCGCGCATGCGTGTTTGTATGTAATCGGCATGGCAGTCACGTATTCCGTTCTGGGCGTATTCGCAGCGATGACGGGAAGCCTTTTCGGCACGGCGCTTCAATACCCGCCAGTGCTTATTTTCATCGCCGTCGTCATGGTCCTGCTGGCGCTGAGCATGTTCGATGTGTACGAATTCAGGATGCCTGCTTTCATGAACCGCCTGGCCGGAAGTTCTCAGAAGGGTTTTGCCGGCACCTTCCTGATGGGACTGACGATCGGCATCGTCGCGGCGCCCTGCATCGGGCCGTTCGTCCTCGGCCTGCTGACCTATGTCGGCAACAAAGGCAACGCGTTCCTGGGATTCCTGCTTTTCTTCGTCCTCGCGCTCGGGATGGGTGTCCCTCTCATCCTGTTGGGAATTTTTTCCGGGAGTATCAACAAACTGCCGCGCTCAGGCGCGTGGATGGTCTGGGTGCGAAAAGTCTTCGGCTTTATCCTGCTGACAATGGCTGTCTATTTCCTGCAGCCGCTTTTCCCGAGTCTTATCGCGTACCGCCTGACCCTTGCGCTGGTCCTGCTCCTTGCCGGCATTTACCTGGCATGGGTCGATCGCGTTGACAATGCGGGAAAAGTATTTACGCTGATACGCAATGCCGTGGGTATCCTGTTTTTTGCTCTTGCGCTTTATACAATGGCAACGGGCATCGAGCGCTCTCTGCAAAATATGCCGACCGTGACCGGCGGTCCGGCCGTCCAGACCGGAATCCAGTGGTTGTCTTATTCGGAAGCGGTGCTCGAACAGGCCGCACGCGAAGGCAAACCCGTTTTCATCGATTTCTATGCCGACTGGTGCGTGCCCTGCAAGGAGATGGATGCGCAGACATTTCCAGCGGACGAGGTGGTGGTCGGATCCAAAAATTTTGTTATGCTAAAAGCGAATCTTACTTCCACCGAAGATCCGCAGTCGGAATCGTTGATTAAGAAATTTCAGGTGAAGGGCGTTCCCACCCTCGTATTTTTGCGCCCCGACGGACGGGAGATTCCCGATCTTCGAGGCACTGGATTCGAATCGAAAGATGTCTTCCTCGGAAAGATGAGCCAGGCGCTCAAGCTAAGCAAAACCGAATAGGAGCCACAAGCGGATGGCTGTATGCTGACAGCTGGTTGCCGATTGAGTCACGGAGGGTATTTATTTGCAATTCCTGATGCCGAAGCTGGTCAAGCGGGTTAGTCCAAAACAGACCGATATCACCTGGAACGACGGACACTTCAGCTCGTATCCGTCCTGGTACCTGAGGGAAAGCTGCATGTGCGCCGAATGCGTCGAGGAATTTACCGGCAAGCGAAAGGTCGGCCACGGGGACATCCCGTCGTCAGTCGAGCGTACCGACCTCTCTCCGGTGGGTAATTACGCGCTTAATTTTGGCTGGAGCGACGGCCACAGAACCGGCATTTACACCTTCGAATACCTGCGCAAACTATGTCCATGTCCCCGGTGCCGACCCGAAGGATTGCAGGAGCCGCCGGAAACCATACCGAAACCAGGATTGTTTGAGGTTTGAGAACCGCATACAACCTCTCAGACCGCCTTTCTGCGGGGCCTTCATCGATTTCACCTTTTCGTTTTTTTATGGGGAAATGTTGCTTTTTGTGGAATGTCATTGTATAGTCGTCCCAGACTCGAACACCTGTAAATCAAAGATGTGAAGGGTCTTAAAAGTCTGGAGGTGGGGATATCTCCACGTTTGGTTTCGATTCCCCCTCGGGATTCGAATGGAACGAAAACAGACATCTGTAGAATTCTGCGCGCCGCGCAGGGTTTTGAGTAAATAGTAAATAAGAAGAGGAAACATGAGCAAAGAACAAGGCGTTGTAAAGTGGTTTAATAACGAAAAAGGTTATGGTTTTATCCGGCGCGAGTCAGGGGATGATGTTTTCGTGCACCATTCCGCTATTCAGGCCAGCGGTTTCAAATCCTTGAATGAAGGCGACCAGGTTGAATTCAACGTTGCCAAAGGGCCAAAGGGATACCAGGCCCAGGATGTTGTGAAACTTTAGGCTCTATCCCAAGGGGTCCCGGTTCTCCGCCGGGACCTCAATTTTTTCAAGTAACGCTGCAGTCCAGTTTCCTGAAATACAGTGGATAAGGTAAGTGTGTTCTCCCTCAAGTGCCGGTTTTAAAAACCCGCGAGGACGACCCTCCATAGTCGTCCGGCTGCTGATTTTCTTACATCGGACGGCTCTGGAGATCCATCCTCACAGATCATCCGCGACAAGACATTATCGGGATTCTACTGCGGCGGATTTGAGCAGCCAGCCGCCGGGATCGATCTGAATCGACAGGAGCGTCGACGGTAAGGGGATGCGAAAAACCTGGGCTGCTTCGAAGACACGCAGTTTGCGTGTTTCTCTCCCGTTTTCCATTTCAAATGCGATAATGATTGGCATATCGAACAGCCCGCCGGTCTGCTTCTGACGCACGGTTACTTCCGCTTCGCCAGCCTCCCGGTCCCAATGCCACGAGACGGCGTATTCGGGCCAACCGGGCCGATAGAGCCACTGCCCGAAGAAATTTTCGAGCGAAACCCCGCTGACGGCTTCCATTGCCTTCTGAAAATTTTCACTGGTCGCATTTCCGCCTGCGTACATCCTGTAATAGTTGCGAATACCCCGGAAAAACTGAGCGTCGCCCAGCATCCCCCGCAGCATATGAAGAATCCAGGCCCCCTTCTGATAGTTCAGCGCATTCAGCTTCCGCATCAAGTCCGTCTGTGATGGATCGATGACCGGCTGTGAGCGGGAGGAGGGCGACAGGAACAGGTTTTCTGCCAGCCTGTGCATCGCCTGTTTCAACGAGCCTGGTCCCTCGATGTGCTCGTCGAACAGCGCATCGAAATACGTGGCAAACCCCTCGCTGAGCCAGAGCTGATCCCAGTCGGCTTCTGTAACCGAATCCCCGAACCACTGATGCGCGATCTCGTGAGCCAGGGGAGCAACCGACCTTCCCTGAAACAAGGATTCTCCATAGAAAATTGCGCTCGCATTTTCCATTCCGTCAAAGCGGACCGAGGCTTGAACCTGCGCAAGTTTTTCGTAGGGATACGGCCCGATCAGGGAACTGAAATAGGCGATGACCGATGCCGTCCGGGCGAATCTCCGCGCCGCAGCTCCCGAATCCTCCGGGTATGAATACCAGTCCACCGGCACGCTGTTCACACGGGGCTGATGCGCGACAGCGAACTCAGCCGCGCCGAATACCATGCAGTATGTCGGAATCGGTTTCCTCTCGGCCCATTGCGTGCGTTTACGCCCATCGGGAAGGAGCCTTGTTTGAACCAGCGTTCCATTGGATACGACATCGTATCTCAGAGGTGCCGTGACTGTGATTCGCGCTGTCGCTTTGTCGGATGGATGATCGATGCATGGAAACCAGTAGTGGGCAGAATCGGGCCAGTTTTCGGCAAAAAAGACCCTGTGGCCATATTGGTTGGTTCCAATCAGCAACCCGCGCTCCGGTTTGCCGTGATAGCGCACCGCAACCGTCACGATATCGCCGCGGTTGTATTTCCGCCCGAAGTCAAAAGACAGGTTGTCGCTGCGCAACGAAAAATTTCTCTGGATTCCCTGGACGCGAAGGCCGTCCACCTGCATTCCGGCAAAATCCAGCCGCATGCCCGAAACCTCTTCCGCCAGCATGCGCACGTCGATTCTGGTCGTTCCGGCAATGGAATCCGATGCATCGCTCAGCTCCACTGAAATGTCGTAATGAATGACGTCGACCGCGGGCTGACGCAGGTACGCGTCGGCATAGCCGAATACGGCTGTGCATAAAAACCAGATTGCCGGAATGATCAATCGCATCGGTGTATACTTGTATCATTTTTTGAGCCTTTGAGTCTTGGAGTCTTAGAGTTAAATTAGACTACCGGTAATGAGGACCCCAATATGAAAAGCGAACAACTCCCCCAAAGACTCTATCGCGACGGCATCCAGCTTTCGATCCTCGGTCTCGGAGGCATGCTGCTGGTGAATATGGAGCAGAGCACGGCGGACAAGATTGTCGCCGAAGCGCTGCAAAAGGGCGTCAATTATTTTGACGTCGCGCCGTTCTATGGCGACGGAGAAGCCGAGCAGAAAATGGGCGCCGCGCTCGCGTCCCGCAGAAATGGCGTCTTTCTCGCATGTAAAACCATGGAGCGTTCGGCGAAAGGTGCGCAGGTTGAACTCGAGCGGTCCTTAAAGCGCTTGCGCACGGACCATTTCGACCTGTATCAATTCCATTGTTTGTCCGGCACCGAAGAAGTAGATGAGGTCTTCGACACCGGCGGTGCGATGGAAACATTCCTGAAGGCGCGCAAACAGGGAAAGATCCGCTATATCGGATTCTCGGCGCATTCGGTCGATGCCGCACTTGCCATGCTCGACCGGTTTCGGTTCGATTCCATCCTTTTCCCGGTCAATTTTATTTGCTATGCCCGCGGCGATTTCGGACCTCAGGTGATGGCCAAAGCCAAAGAGCTGGGCGTCTCGCGGCTGGCCATCAAAGCCATGGCGCACGGTCCCTGGAAGCGAGGCGAGACACACAAGTACCCGAACTGCTGGTACCGCCCGATTGAAGATAAGGACCTTGCGCGGCAGGCGCTTCGTTTCACTCTCTCCGAAGGCGTCACGGCGACGGTGCCTCCCGGCGATGAACGCCTTTTTCGCATGGCCCTGGATCTTGCCCGCGATCTGCCCCCACTCACGGCAACCGAGCGGGAGATGCTATTGGCCGGCACCAAGCGGCTACGGCCACTCATGAAAGCGTGATTTGATTCCCGATTTTCGATTCCAGATTCCAGATGCTTTTATCGAGAATCTGAAATCGAGAATCTGAAATCGAGAATCTGGAATCTGAAATTGTTCGCTCAACCAGGAGATCCATTATGGCTGATATCGACAAGCTTAAATTTATCTCAGACGAGCGCGCCCGCCTCGAACGGGAGGGTTTATTGGTGCGCGTGCGGACGATCGAGTCGCCCCAGGGGGCGTGGATCACGGTGGATGGGAAAAAGGTGCTGAACCTCTGCTCGAACAATTATCTCGGGTTCGCCAATGACCCGCGGCTGCGGCAGGCGGCGCAGCAGGCAATCGATCGGTTCGGGGTCGGACCGGCGGCCGTGCGTTCCATTGCCGGGACCACGACTCTGCACACGGAGCTTGAAAACAAGCTCGCACGATTCAAGAGGGTTGAATCGACGGTCTCGTTTCAATCGGGCTTCAACTCGAATATCGCCACGGTCCCTGCGCTGGTCGGGAAAGACGACCTGATTTTTTCCGATGAGCTGAACCACGCGTCGATCATCGACGGGTGCCGGTTGTCCGGAGCGCCGATCATCCGTTATGAGCACTGCAACCCGGCATCGCTCGAACAGAGATTGAAAGAGAATAATGCGGCCGGATCGGCAAAACGTGCGCTGATTATCACCGACGGCGTTTTTTCGATGGACGGCGACATTGCGCCGCTTCCGGCCCTGGTCGAGCTTGCGGAAAAATACAACGCGATGATCATGGTCGACGATGCCCATGGCGAGGGCGTGCTTGGCGAGAGCGGTCGCGGCGCCGTCGATCACTTTCATATGCACGGCCGCGTCGACGTCGAGATCGGAACGCTGTCCAAGGCCTTTGGCGTCGTCGGCGGTTTTGTCGCGGGGAAGAAAATCATCATCGAGCATTTGAGACAGAAGGGCCGGCCGTTCCTGTTTTCGAGCGCGCTCACGCCGGCCGACGTCGCGGCCTGCAGCGCCGCTGTCGATATCCTGCATTCGTCCGGCGATCTGGTGGAGAAGCTGTGGAGCAACGCGCGCTATTTCAAGCAGAAGATGCGGGAAGCCGGTTTCGACACCGGGAAAAGCGAAACGCCGATCACGCCCATCATGCTCGGGGACGTGAAAGTCGCCCAGGAATTCAGCCGGCGCCTGTTCGAGCACAGCGTCTTCGCCATGGCCATCGGCTTTCCCACGGTCCCGATGGGAAAAGCCCGCATCCGCGTCATGATCTCGGCCACGCACTCCCGGGAGGATCTCGACTACGGCATCGACAAATTCGTTGCCGTAGCGAAAGAGCTGAACGGATGATTCCCGATTCTCAATTTTCGATTCCAGATGTTTTTATCAAGAATCTGGAATCGAGAATCGAGAATCAACAATCAGTCCAGCGCCACCCACACCGATTTTATTTGGGAATACAAATCAATCCCATACTTGCCGAGTTCGCGACCGAAGCCGGACTGCTTATATCCCCCGAATGGCGTCTCCGCAGAAAGAGATCCGTAGGCATTGATCCAGACGGTGCCTGCCTGGATGCGCCGTGCCAGGGTGTGTGCTTTGCCGATATCCCTCGTCCAGATTCCGGCGGCCAGGCCGTAGATGGTGGAGTTGGCATTATCGACGAGTTCGTCCATGCCCTCGAATGTGAGCACGGTGAGCACCGGCCCGAATATCTCTTCCTGGGCGATGCGCATGGAGGTTTCGGCGGCATCGAATATGGTCGGTTTCACGAAGCAGCCGCAATCCCCGACGCGCCCGCCCTCCAGAACAGGGCGTGCTCCTTCCTGCTTGCCGATCCGCACGTATTCGAGGACACGCTCCATTTGAGCCTTCGACACGAGCGCTCCCAGGCGCGTTTTCAGGTCGAGCGGGTCGCCGGGCGCGAGCTTGCGCGCCCTTTCGACAAGCTTGTCCATGACCTGGTCGTGCACGCATTTTTCGACAAACAGGCGGGAACCCGCGTTGCAGACCTCGCCCTTGCCGTAGAAGATGCCGTTGAACGCACCCTTCACGGCCGAATCGATGTCGGCGTCCGAGAAAATGATGTTGGGCGATTTTCCGCCCAGTTCCAGCGAGACCTTCTTGAGCGTATCGGCGGATGTCCGCACGATCTCTTTCCCGACCGCCGTGCTGCCGGTGAATGAGATTTTATCGACGCCGGAATGGGCTACGAGTGCACGTCCGGCTGTTTCGCCGAAGCCGGGAACGACGTTGACGACGCCGTCGGGGAAGCCCGCTTCCTGGCAGAGTTGTCCCAACCACAGGCCGCTGAGCGGCGTTTCCTCGGCGATCTTTAAAACGGCGGTATTCCCGCAGGCCAGCGCGGGCGCCAGTTTCCACGCAACCATCAGCAGAGGAAAATTCCACGGCGTGATGATGCCGCAAACGCCGTAAGGTTCGCGCATGGTGTAGTTCAGGTAGTTGCCGGGGACGGGAGTCGTTTCGCCCTCGATCTTGGTGCACCAGCCGGCGTAATAGTAGAAGGTTTCGGCTGCCATGGGCACATCGACGTTGCGGGACTCGAAAATGGGCTTGCCGTTATCCATGGTCTCGGTGAGCGCCAGTTCGTCGGCATACTGCATCATCAGGTCGCCGAGTTTCCAAAGCAGCTTGGACCTGTCGCGGGCCGCCATATTCCGCCACTTTTTATTGTCGAACGCGGCGCGCGCCGCGCTCACGGCCGCGTCGATGTCGGGCGCATCCGCCTCGGCCACCTGCGCGAGCACTTCGTCCGTCGCCGGATTAATGGATGGGAATGTTTTTCCCGAGACCGCATCCCGGAATTTTCCGCCAATCAAAAGCTGTGTCGGTCCGCTCACGTTTCCCTCGCTGAATTGGGGTCTTAAAGCTTTCGAGTTTATGAAGGACTCATTGTAGCAGGAGATACCGGACAAAATAATGCGTTCGCGCTTATTTTGCTATCGGAAGCGAGATCGAATATCGGATCCCGATTCCGATAGCGATTCCAGTTCCGATGACTGGCGGCTCAGGCAACAACGAAGAACAAAAACCATCTTCACAACTGCGCCAAGCCGTGTTACCCTCATGGGCGTTCTTCTACGAAGAGTGGGCCGTTAGCTCAATTGGCAGAGCAACTGACTCTTAATCAGTAGGTTGAAGGTTCGATTCCTTCACGGCTCACCACTGAAAATAAAGCACTTACCGTTTTGGAATTTCCCCTAAAAGAGGCTTGGTGGCAGCGTTTGGTGGCAGTTCGGCAGATATTCATGTTTTTACACTGCTTCCTCGATCGCTTCTGAGGCAGTTTTCTTTCCAATGCCATCCAATACAGCAACATGACTCTCGCCTTGATCCGGTATCCATTTTGCATAATAGCGGAGGGTTGTGGTTGGACTGGAATGACCCAATTGTTGGGAGACATAGAGAATGTTGATCCCGTTGATGAGAAGGATTGTGGCGAAGGTATGCCGAAGCGAATATGGCCGAAACTTACCTATTTTTGCTTTGTCACAGATGCGATGGAACGCATCTACTGCATTATTCCAGTCGATATAATTTCCTGACCGATTCGGAAAAAGCATCCCAGGGGTCTTCGGAGTCGGCTTGCCCTGCTTGAATGCATCCTCTCTACGTCGAGCAAGGTTTTTTTGCTGAAAAGCTTTGTGTTGCTCCAGAATATTCCATAGTTCGGGTGAAATATCTACCTTCCGTTCCACTCCGGTCTTTGTGTAGGGCCGTATCCGACGCGAGTTCAGCAGATACACTTTTTTGACTCTGATCTTTCGCTTCTTCTCATCAATGTCAGTAGGCAGAATGGCGATTGCCTCGCTTGGTCTAAGTCCTGTTTTGCCAAGAAAAATGAAAAACGGTCCAAATTCATGTTCCTTGGGGTCTTGCGCTGCTTTGATGAATGCAGCGAATTGTTCTTCCGACATAGGATCAATACTGCTTTCAAATTCGATCCGGTT
>DATJPG010000081.1:0-36829 GCA_035506515.1 Acidobacteriota bacterium | reverse complement strand
CGGCAGAGAATAGGCCCGACCGTAAGGTCGGGATTAGGTTATCGCAAAGACGGAGCGCCGAGGGCGCGGCACTGTTAACGTTTTATATACAATCCTTCCGGTTTCTTATTCCTTAGCCTCGTGTCGCACCTTCGGCGCTCGTTCTCATTCTGCTCGTCTATCCCGACCTTACGGTCGGGCCTATTCTCTGCCGGTCCTTCGGACCTGCCCTGGCGCATAACACAGCAGGTCCTGAGTTTTGAGACAGCCTCTGGAGAGTCGTTCTCACAGAATTTTCTTAAAGGCGGCAGCGAGTTGCCGTACGCTGAAGGCACCCTCCCGGTGCATCCTAGGGTTTTTCTGCCACAAGTTTCTGAACAACGGACTCTTTGACTATGAAATTTGTTGACGTTACAACGGTGCGATTAGAAATATTATCCAAAACCTTAATATCCACCGAGTATTTCCCCGGGACGAGCTGTTTCAGCGGGATTTTCCCCACCAGCACCACGCGCGGGCCATAGAAGAACTGCTCGGAGTTCGATGACGTGCCTTTGAACTCTTCCAAGACCTTATCGCCGCTCTTGACCGTGAATGTGATGTCCAGCGACGGCCTCTGGGTCGTCTGGTCAATATCCATGTTGTAGATCTGCATATACGGGACCACGTTCTGACCCGGCAGGTACTCCGCCTTCACGTTCGGAAGTATCTTCATATCGCCGATGACATATTGATCGAACTGGTCCGCATTAGCGGGAGCCGATGTGACGGAGTTCGCCAGGATGATGCTGCTGGTCTGCAGCGCTCCTTCCTCATATTTGGGCACAACCAGGCCGATCGTTGCAGTGCCGGCGGTCTTGCTGTTCACATCTTTCAAAACCAGTTCCAGCTTGTATCGCTGTCCGGGAGACAAAGCGACGATGTGCTGGTATTCCGACTTCTTGTTCTTGCCGTATTCGAAGTTTTGGTCCAGGTATTCCACGCTGATCACGTCTTCGAATTCCCGGATGATGCGTCCCGTGAGGTTGGTGACACACCCGTACACGTTCACGGTTGCCTGATTGAAATCCAGCTGCTTTTTAAATTCGAGGTCTTTGTTGCTCAATTCCACGGTGATCGGCACCAGCACTCTGTCTGACGACAGTCTGATATAGTCGACCCGGTAATCGTAGGACAGCGTAGTATAGAGAATATGAGTGGTCACCATACCCTTCAGGTCCTCGAATTTGATCTGGGGGGGCTTCTGCAGATTGAAATAGCGCTCCATTCGCGAGAAAGGCGAATCCTTGGCGCTCCGCAGGTAATTCTGGGGACTGTTGGGATCGTTCCAGGTACTGGGATTGAAGTATGCCCGCTGCGATTTATCCGAAAGCCCCATTTCTTCAGCCATCGTCAATCCCGCATTCGGAACGTTGATCAAGGCATCCTTTTCTTCCGGCAGCAGGGCCATCTTATATTCGCCGGACATGGATTTGTCGACGAACTCAATCTCGATATCATCTCCGACGCCCTCAATATGTCGATACCACCACTTTTCGAACGGATATGTTGACGTCTGCCCGCCGCCTTCACTGTATGGTCGCTCATATGCGCCGCCGGTGGGATGCGACTCGAGTTCATCCGGCTTGCCAAACATGATATAAATCCTGCCGCGATCCGTTCTCCAGCCGGAGATGCCCGACGTAAAATGTTCATTTGCATAGGCGATACGGCGGTAGTGCTCTTCCTTGAACGTGTTATCACCGGACTTGGGATCCGGATTTCTTCTTGCCCAGAACTGCTCTATGAAATTTTCGCGCTCCTCATCGTTCTGGAGGGCCTTAAATGTCGCTTTCTCGTCGTCTGTGATGATGTATACGACATCTTCCTGCATCCATTTTTTGTAATGGTCGGCCTGGTCGCTGCTTTGTCTGTTCCTCTTGGCGGCAGGCTTTCTTACTGTGGACTGCGACAGAGAATAATCGATTTGGAGCCCAATACCGAAAATGGCTAAAATAATCACGAATCTTGCGTAACGCATAAATATCCTCCGCGCAGTTTTAGTGCGTGTGGAAATTATAGGTTTTTAAAGCTTTTCAGTCAACGATCGCCCAAAAGTCATCATTGCAAATAACCGCCCTTGATGACAGTATTTGCGACTGCGTAGTTTTAATACGAGACATCAGCATGCGGGTTCATAAATTAAGGTCGGAAAATACGCTATGACGAACACTTCCCAGAAGATGATCATTGTCTCGGGGATTCAACCCTCGGGTAACCTTCATCTTGGCAACTACTTCGGTGCTGTACAGCAGTTCATCCAGTTCACGGAAGGCAATCACGAGTGTTATTACTTTCTGGCGAACTACCATGCACTCACGTCGCTGCGTGACGGAAAACGATTGCTCGAACTGACCCGAAGCACTGCCGCGGATTATATTGCGCTAGGACTGGATCCCGAGCGGTGCTCGATATACTTACAGAGCGACATGATAGAGGTGTGCGAGCTCCAGTGGATCCTGACGACTGTTACACCCATGGGCCTGCTGGAGCGATGCCATGCCTACAAGGATAAATCGCAGCAAGGGATTCCCTCCGATCACGGTCTTTTTGCCTATCCGGTCCTGATGGCCGCCGATATCCTGATCGTGTCCGCCAACCGGGTTCCTGTCGGGCAGGATCAAAGACAGCACGTGGAAGTGACACGGGACATCGCGCAGTATTTTAACAACACCTACGGCGATCTATTCACAATCCCGGAAGCCTATATTCCGGAAAATGTTGCGACTGTACCGGGCAGGGACGGACGCAAAATGTCCAAATCCTACAACAACACCATCGAGCTGTTTGCGCAGGAAAAAGAAGTCCGGAATCAGATCTATTCCATCGTCACCGATTCTGCCACGGTTGCCGAATCCAAGGATCCGGACAAGAGCAAGCTGTATGCCATTTTAAAACTGTTCTGCACCTCCGAAGAGCAGGCCTATTGGCAAGACCGCTTCCGCAGCGGCGGACTGGGCTATGGAGAAGTGAAAAAAGCGATATTCGAACGCTTTATGGAAAAATTCGGCCCTGCCCGCGCTCGCAGGAAACAGCTTGAGAGTCAACCGGAGTTCGTGGACGAGATTCTGAAGCGAGGTGTGGAACAGGCCAGGAAAGCGGGCCTGCCGCTGGTGCGAAAGGTGCGGGAAGCAGTAGGCATACCGAATAATTGACGATTGACAATTTACGATTGAGGATTGAAACCATACGCACAGGCTGAGGCTTTCCCGCTAATTCAACCGATTCCTTCAAATCCTCAATTCTTTCGTGTGAGCCAAAACTTACGCCGCAATTGCTTCGTTTGTTTCAAATCGTGAATCGTAAATCGTCAATCGTCAATTCTCTTTCGCAGGCTTCTTCCACCTGCTGCACCGTCTTCGGAATCTCCGGTCCCAGGACGCGCGATCCGGTCGACGTTACGAGGACATCGTCCTCGATGCGGATGCCTCCAAACTTACGAAAGCCCTCCAGTTTGCTGTAATTGATGAATTCGTTGTGCAACCCTGCCTGAACCCAGCGATCGATGAGTGCGGGAATGAAGTAGATTCCCGGCTCGACCGTCAGCACGTATCCCGGTTCCAAGGGGCGGCTGAGGCGCAGGAACTTCAATCCAAATTGCCCGCTTCGCTTTTCCCTCTTTACATATCCCACGATATCCCCAAGGTCCTCCATATCGTGAACATCCAACCCCATCATGTGGCCGATTCCATGAGGGAAGAAAAGCGCGTGAGCGCCTGCTTCAACGGCATCGGCAGGACTGCCGCGCATCAATCCGATGGATCGCAGGTCTTCGACCATGATCCTGCACGCGTGGAGGTGGACATCGCGATAGCTGACGCCCGGCTTTATCATGCTGATGGCGCCAAGCTGCATATGCAGGACGATCTGGTAGATTTCGATCTGCAAGCCTGAAAACTTCCCGCCGACGGGACAGGTCCGGGTGATGTCGGAGGCGTAGTATTTGGCGGATTCTGTGCCCGAATCACAGAGCAGCAGTTGTCCCTTGGCGAGCACGTTGTCGTACGAATGATTGTGAAGGACTTCTCCGCGAACGGTCACGATCGGCGTAAAAGCCTGCTGACGGTCACTGGACAGAGCGATCGCCTGGATCATTGCCGAAATTTCGCTTTCACGTCTTCCCGGCCGGGCAGCAGCCATGCAGGCGCGATGCATCCGGTCCGTGATGCCAAGCGCTTCCTCGATCTCCGCAACCTCCGCGTCCGACTTGATGCTTCTTTGAAAGGCCACCTGTTCCATCAAAAGCCGGGATGCCTTCGCCGCCACTTTCGCGGGTCCTATTTTAAACAGGCTGGCCAGCCGGCACAGCGAGGAGTATTGATACGGCGGGAGAAAGTGGATCCTTGTTCCATGAGCGCGCAGGTTTCGGATGTGATATTCCAGCCGGCCGATATCCTCAACAGCCTCGATTCCGGCGGATTTTGCAAAATCCGCGGGCGCCGGCCGCGACCCGCTCCACACGATGTCGTCGATATCTTCGTGTCCCGCAAACAGGATGTCGTGATCCTTTTGGGGAAACGAGAGCATGGCCATCTCCGGTTCGGAGATTCCCGTGTAGTATAAAAAATGCGAGTTTTGCCGGAATGGGTATGTCTCATCCGCATAATTGCGTGCCTGCGGGACGTGCCCTATCCATAGAATCACATCGTTGCCGAACTTCTTTCGGAGCTGGTTCCGCCGCTGACTGTAAATTTCCGGCCAATTTGTCCTGGTTCCCTCTTTGCTCGTCATATTCCCCTCACATGGATGATGTTGACTGCATTATAACCCATCATTCAAAGCGGCATTCTGCGAGTCTCGGTTTTTCGCCGCCTGTCCGGCCTGCAACTGTGTGCTTGACAGCGATTGCCCCGTGCCCGTATCTTGTAGCATTTTGTGCCCTAGGAGCCTGTCCGAGTAATAGAAAGGGGAACCCCTCCTGTTACTCGGACAGGCTCCTAGCGTTTCCTGGGAAACGGAAAATGGATTTTAGCAGGAGGCCGATTCAACGCGGCTATACCAACAGAATTCTTTGCGTCGATCTGGATTCGGAAATCATTTCCGCCCCGGAACTTGATCCGCAGGTACGGGATTATTTTCTGGGCGGGCGCAGCCTTGGCCTCTACCTCCTCCACAAAGCCACGACATCCAAAACCAAAGCCTCGGACCCGGAAAATCCATTAATCATCGCCAATGGCCCCCTGGGAGGCATTCCTCAATTCCCCGGTACCGCCAAAGCAATGGCTGTGTCCCTGTCTCCCCTGACCGGAATTCCAGGAGTCTCCAATTTCGGCGGACACTTCGGAGCCTATTTGAAATATGCCGGCTTCGATGCGCTGCAGGTCACAGGCAAAGCCGGCCGCAGAGTGATGATAGTGATCGACAGCTACGCGGGAACCGTAACCGTGGAAGATGCTCCGCCGGACGACGAAGCCTTCGACCTTGAAAGAGATCTCGTGGAACGGTTCACAGCCGCAGGGTATGACAAGCGGCATCTCGCCTTTCTGTCCACCGGCATCGGCGCGGCCAATACCACGTATGGCTGCATCAACAGCCACTACTACGATGTCACCAAACCCGTTGACGGACATAAGGGGATCTTCCGAGTCAAACAGGCGGGGCGCACGGGCATCGGCACCGTGATGAGCGATAAGAAAATTGAATCCATTGTCGTTCTGGCCGCCAACCCTCATGGTGAAAATCCCTATGGCGCCGCAGACTGGGAGCGGGTGAAAAGAGCCGGTTCCAAACTTCACAAAGTCGTGCGGGAAGTCGATCCCCAATCGCTGAAAATGCATCGCAAGGGAAGCGCCGGTTTGATCACATTCATGAGCAAAGAAGAATACCAGTCCCTGCCGGTCCACAATTTCCAGGCAGGATCGGATTCGCGAGCCGCCCTGATCTGCGGCAAGTACTATGCCGAACACCTGTTCGATCACCGTGGAAATGACGGCTGCTTTCCCGGCTGTAACCTGCAATGCACCAAGGGTGGATGCGTCACCCTGAAAAGCGGCGCCCACGCCGGCCGGCGAGTCTGGGTCGACGGCCCGGAATACGAGACCGCCGCCGGTTTCGGATCGAATCTGGGAATATGGAACGCCGAATTCATCATGGAAGCAAACTGGCACTGCGACAATTACGGGATCGATACGATCACGACTGCGGGCGGAATGGCTTTCCTGATGGAGTGCTTTCAGCGAGGCTACCTGATCGCAGATGATGGCGAAGGGCTCGTGCTTTCATGGGGCGATGAAACGTCGGCACTCGAGTTTATCCACCGCCTGGCATACGGCGAAACGGCGATGGGCCGGGCCGCCGGCAGAGGCATCAAAGATCTGTCGGATTGGGTGTGCGAGAAATATGGCAGTCGAACAGGAAAAGATGTCCGGCAGGAGCTCGAAAAGTTCGCCATGCAGGCCAAGGGCTTGCCGTTCACCTTTTACAGGACGCATCGCTCTCTCTCCATGCAGGGATCGTACGCGGCAGCAAGCGATATCGGCGCTCACCACGCCGCTGCCTGGCTCATCAAAGCCGATTTGCTGGGAGCGTTCCCGACTTTCGAGGATAAAGCCCGGGCGCTGGTCAGCTATCCCCGCGTTCGGCTCGGGAACGACAACATGGGAGTGTGCAAGCTTCCGTGGGTCGATGTGTTCAACCCGGAGTCGTCCACGCACCCCGGCGACATTTACATCAACCCGGCATCGCAGGAAATCTACGCCGATTTCTATAACGGCGTACTCGGAACAAATCTCGATTGGGAAGAGATTTTCGCCCAGACCGACCGGGACATAAACCTGCAGCGGGTGCTCAACGTGCTCCATTACGGTCGTGAGACGGGCTGTCACGACTGGATCCCCGATCGGGCAATCGGGCCGACCGACGACCTGCTTTACGAGACGGAAGCGGCATACAACGACAGCGATCTCGCAAAGCGCCCGGGTACGACGCTTGAAGATGTAAAAGCGATGCCCACCGCACAAAAGCGCGACATGCTGATGCATCAACGAAAAGAGCAGCTGCGCCTGCTGATTCAGGCCTACTATCAGGAACGCGGGTGGAACTCCTGCGGCATCCCATTGCCGGAAACACTGAAACAGCTCGGCCTGTGGGAATTCCTGAACGAAGATGCAAAATCAATCCTCACGTCGCTGATTTCCTAAGAAATTCCACTATCCGGTTTTACCCATCGTTCGCTTGAGGCGTTCCACTTCCTCCCGCAATTTCTTTTCCCTTGAATGGATCGAGATGAGATAGCAGGCAAGGATGATCCAGATGGCGGCATATGCGGCAAACAGGTAGTGCATGGTATTCATAGCGAACACTCCTTAACGTGCGTTGTCTGCCTGACGCTCAAGCCACTCGAGATCGTCACGCATGGATTGCAGATAAAAGCGACGGCGCAGCAGATAGATCAACAGAACGAGGAATGCGGCCATGCATGTGAAAAACGCCGGGCGCATGGCGGGCGACAGTCCGCCCGTTTCCAGCATGGCGGATGGATGATGATCGCGCCACAAGCGAATGGAAAACCAGACCAGGGGGACATCGATGAAAGCGATGATGCCGAAAACCGCCGAGACCATCGCTTTGCGTTCCGGATCCTCGATATATTTTCGTATCAGCAGATACGCCACGTAAAGCAGGCACAGAACCAGCGACAGCGTCAGCCGCGGCGACCACGTCCACCACACGTACCAGACCGGCTTGGCCCAGATCGGTCCCGTCACCAGCACCATGACGAAAAACATAACTCCTATTTCAGCCGCCGACAGCGCCAGGTTGTCCCACCGGCGCTTCTTCCGAACCACATACGCAAGAGAGGACACAAAATTCACGGAAAATGCCGTCATGCCGGCGATTGCCGCACCGACATGAAAATAGAATATCCGCTGAAGATCTCCCATGGTCTTTTCCGTCGGCGCGCCAAGGAACGCCATATACAGAGCGAAGATCATCAGGAGAATAAGGATCGCTCCCAGAACGCCATCCACGCGATGCTGCATTTTTTCGCTCAAGGCTAATCCTCCAGGACGTGTTCGAACAGCAGAAATGAAATCGTGGCAAACACAATCGTAAATACGGACATGATTGAAAGCGGCAGGCGCAGCGCTCCGTAGCCTCCCCCATTCAGGACAATATTGGTCGCCTCGACCGCGTTGATCAAAATGGGCAGGACGACGGGGAAGAGGATCAGGGGCAGCAGTACCTCCCGCATCCTGGTGTTGACGGCGATCGCAGACAGGAGTGTTCCCACGGCGGCAAAACCGAGCGAGCCTGCCAAAAATATCAGGGCCAGCCACGGAATCTCTTGCCAGACCGTCAGGTTGAAGAATACGAGGGTGAATATGAAAATAATGATTTCGCAGATCAGCATGAACACGGTGGCAGCCAGCATCTTGCCGAGATAGATGATTCCCCGGTCGACGGGAATCATGAGCAGGCCCTGCAGGCAGCCGTTCTCTTTTTCCGCGGCAAACATGCGGTTCAAACCCAGCGTGCCCGAGAAAGCAAAAGCGACCCACAAGATCCCGGGTGCGGCGGACCGTATGAAATCGCGCACCGATGCCAGGGCGAAGCTGAAGATCACCAGCACCACGATGCCGAAGAACAGCATCGCGTTGAAGGAATCCTTCGTCCTGAGCTCAATCAGGAGATCTTTGCGAAAAATTGCCCAGATTTTTTTCATAGGCCAAAGACAACCTAATTTTCGGTGATCGCTTTGTACTTCTTCTGGAACTCTGCGAGCGTCAACGATGCCCTGGGAACATCCAGGGCTGCCACTCCCTTTTCAATCACGATCAGCCGGTCGGCCAATTCGTACCCCAACCCGGCATCGTGAATGGCCATGATGCAGATCTTTCCTTCGGACTTGGCTTTCATCAGATAGCGGCAAAAGAAATCCGAGCCCGCCTGGTCCAACCCCGTGAAGGGTTCGTCGAGCAGGAGAATTCCCGGATTGTGCAAAAACGCCCGGGCAATCGCCAGGCGCTGCTGCATGCCGCGCGAATAATTGCGAACCGGTTCCTTCTCGCGCCCTGCCAGCCCCACAGTCGCGATCCTTTCCGCCAGAAAGCCGTCGTCGGAGGGCATGTCCATCAGGTGTGCATAGAAACGCAGGTTTTCCAGAGCCGTCAGGTCGGCATACAGCGACGTATGGTGGGAGAGGTATCCAATCGCACCGCGCACGTATTGGAGCTTCGCACCTCCGTCCGGCTGAATGCGAAATGTGCCGGACGAGGGCCGGGACAGGCCAGCCAAAATCCTGAGGAATGTCGTTTTCCCTGCGCCGTTTCGGCCGAACAAGGCGATGAACTCGCCGGCCGCCACACTGAGATTCAGGTCGCGCAGGGCTGATGTCCGTCCGTAGTGCTTGGCCAGTTTGCTGACCTCTATGATGTTCGTCATACCCTACGTTTTCAGAAGCAGGGAAATCCGGCGGAGCTGGCGCTTGATCTCCTCCCGCTGCCGCAAAAAATCCGACCGGTTGACGGCATTCAGTTCGTGACGGCGATCCAGTTCGGCGATCGCATTCAGCAATCGCTCCCGCCGTTCCTTAAGCCCGCGCGTTCGCTGGGCAGGAGTTTTTTGAGAATCCGTTGCCCCGCGATTAAAGGCATACCAGAGGATCAGAACGAATCCCAGCAGCAACAGAGGTCCGATGATAAGAGCGTTGCGGCGAATGACATCGGGTCTTGCCTCGACGGACAATTCACCGCCCGTCTCGGCGGATTTTGTCTGGGGAGCCGAAGTGCCTCCGGAGAATGTCCACGTGACCTCTGTACCGGCTTTGATCGGCGAGCTGCGGTAAATCGAAAAATTCTGCTGCGCGTCGGTTGATATCTTTGTCAACCCCTGCCCGGACAAAACCATGTCGCTCGGCATTACCGCGATATCCAGAGCAGCAACGTCCTGGTAGAACATTTTCTTGTAGGCATACGTCTGCGTTGAATAAGGCAATACCTGCTGGACTTCGAAAACGGTGGTTCCGGGTTTCAGAGGATACTGGCTGTAATAGCTTTGCCCGTCGGGGCTTTCGAGCGGGGCTTGAACCAGCGGCATCGTCGATCCCGGAGCGGTCACCCGCATGGTGGGAGGCTCGACGATCCCCGGAAGCTTTGAGAAGCGGAAATTCCCTTCCGGATTCATATGCGTCCGGGGAGGTTTCGTCCTGTTGTTGAACGTAATGGTTTCCAGGGATACCAGCTGTCCCCCGGTCGACTGGAACGCCATCCTGGTTTTCCCGATCTCGATGTCCTTCATCGAGGTGGTCGGTTCATAGACTTCGATGTCCGCCGTTGTTTTTCCGCCGGCATTAGGGCTGAACTGCCGGTGGTAATTCACATCTTTGTAATTGACGCGAAGCATCAACCGCCCGCTTTCCGGCAACCCATCCACTCGAAATCGCCCGGAGGAATCGGTCACTGCCGTTTTCAGGATCCGCATTCCTTCGCCAAGTTCCACGATATCCAGTTCGACAGAGCGGGCAACGATGGATGGATCCGTCGCATTCACGACGCGTCCTTCCACGACCCCTTTCTGCTGTGCGTATACCACGGGCATCGACAGCGTCAGGAGCAAAAATATCCGAAGCATCATGTTCTTGTTCATTTCAGAGCCGCTTGCCGCAATCTGCGCAATATTTTTTCCCCGGAACAATCTCCGCTCCGCACGCCGGGCAGTGAAGCGCTTTTCGGTCCGGTTGAGGAGAGACAGGCGCGCCTTTCCGCGCCGCGATGTCTTTTTCGATCGCCTTATCGAGATCCTCCGACGCTCCCAGTTGATCCAGCTTTTGGAGAATGATTGCGGCATCGTTCTTATAGTCCGCTTCCAGGCGACGATAATCTGCGTCGGACAACCTTCCCATCGCATGCTCGAATTCGAGATCCTTGATGCTGCGATAAATGACGGCTTTTCTATCCAGAAGTCGATCCAGTTCCATTTCGTCCGGGAGATCGGTCTCCTGCTCCCCCTTTGGCTCCCGGAATAACGGATACAGGACGTATCCGCCTGCCACTATCGCCAACGCCGCGCATGCAAACCAAACCATCGATGTCTCCCCACCGGTCGCTACAAGCGGACAGCTCGCTGCCGGCTATCGATTGCCTTTCTCGGGCAAAAGAGTCACGACAGCGCCTGCCATCATGACCAAGGCTCCAATCCAGATCCAGAATACGAGGGGGTTCACGTGGGCCGCGATTTCCGCTTTCGAATCTTCGGTCATGCCGCTGAAAACCACATACACGTCTTCTTTTGGGTTGCTGTGAAGCGCCACAACCGTCGTAGCCTGTTCGCTTGCTTTATAGAACCGCTTTTCGGGCTTCAGGGTGTCCACAAGCCTGCCGTCTTTGAAAACCTGCAGAATGGGTCGGCCGAATTGATATGTCGGCGTTTGATTATCCTCATATCCCGTCATCTTCAGGGTGTAGTCGCCAATGCTCATTTCCTGACCGTTTGTCAGGCGCACGGTTGACGTGCGGTTGAAAGCGTTTCCCGCGAAGCCGATGAACATCAACGCGATCGAGAGGTGAACGATATACCCGCCGTAGCGGCGCTTATTTTTCAACGTGAGATTGGCCGCGGCGGCGAGAAACCTCTCCCCTCTGTCTCTTATGCGAACACGCGTTCCTTTGTAAAACTCCTCGAAAACCGTCACGATGACGAATATGCACAGGCTCAGACACACGATCGCATAAAAACTGCGCATCCCTCCGGCAATCAGCGCAATGCAGGCGATTACGGAAAACAGAAGAGGCCACGCGAACGACCTCCTCAGACTGGAGAGAGATGTTTTGCGCCAGGCAAAAAACGGCCCCGCCCCGGTGAGAAAAAGGAGAATCAAACCGATAGGAATGTTGACTTTGTTAAACCATTGAGATGCAACCGAGATCTTGATGCCGCGAATTAGCTCCGACACCACCGGGAACATCGTTCCCACGAAAACGGTAAAGCACGCAACCACGAGAATGAAATTGTTAAAGAGGAAAGCGCTTTCCCGCGACAGCACGGAGTCGAGCCGCCGCTCGCTTTTCAAATACAGATTCCTGTCGATGATCAGGCCCACAGTCCCGAACAGGATAATGAACATGTACGCGATGAAAAACTTCCCCATATTCGAGTCGGCGAACGCGTGCACCGAATTCACGATTCCGCTGCGAGTGATAAAAGTGCCGAAGACTCCCAGCAGATAGGTGAGCGCGATCAGAAGAATGTTCCAGACCTTGAGCATTCCCCTTCGTTCCTGGACGACAACGGAATGAAGGAAAGCCGTGCTGGCCAGCCACGGCATCAGGGAGGAGTTTTCCACGGGATCCCATCCCCAATATCCGCCCCAACCCAGAACGACGTAGGCCCACTTGCCGCCCAGGAGAATGCCCACCCCAAGCAAGAGCCAAGTCAGAAGCGTCCAGCGGCGGGTCGTGCGAATCCACGTGTCTCCCATCTGCCTGGTCGCAAGCGCCGAAATGGCGAAGGCGAAGGGGATCAGGAATCCGATGAACCCAAGGTACAGGATTGGTGGATGAATCACCATGGCCCAGTGCTGGAGCAGCGGATTCAATCCGTGCCCGTCTGCCGGCATATAGGCTTGCATGGATCCGTCGGCAGAGATTTGCATCAGCCGGTTGAACGGATTCGAAAGGAAAACATTCAGCGCCAGGAAAAAGGCGAGATCGAACATCAGAACCGCCAGCACGAAGGGCATCATGTCGCGGAAACGGTTCCGGTTCTGATAGACAACAATGGCGCAGAGTATCGCGGTGAAAAACACCCACAGGAGCATCGATCCGTCGTGCGCGCCCCAGATAGCTGCGATCTTGTAAAAGAGCGGAGCCTCTCTGCTGCTTGTTTCGGCGACTTGCGATATGGAAAAATCGTTCGCCAGGATCAGGTACACCAGCGAAAGGAATGCCAGGAGAACGCTTCCCGTGGCGGCATACGCGGCGCGCTCCGCGCTCCGGATGAACCGGCCCTTCTTTTGCGAAGCCTCCAGGAGCGCCGCACCCAGTGCGTATATCGAAAGGCACAGAGCGAAAAGAAGACAGAAGCTTCCGAAATTGGCCATGCCGTTTCCTTAGGAGACAGAAGACAGGAGACAGAAGACAGAATTAAAAACGGGAAGGAGATTCGATCGGCCGAAATGCCGGATACCCCGACTATTTCTGTCTTCTGCTTCCTGTCTCCTGTCTTCTGACATCAGGCTCATGTGATGTGATGTTAACGCGCTATCGCTTGCTTCTCTGCTCATATTCCGCTTCGTATTTCGATGCGCACTTGGCTTCAATGTGGGTAGCCTGGAAAGTTCCGTCTGCATCGGCTTTGCCTTCTACCAGGGCCTTCGTCCCGTCTTTGAAGGTGTCGGGGATGATATCTTTGCCTATATAGCGAACCCGGATCGTTTTGTCCTGATTGCCTATTACGAATTCCATCTGGGACTTTGTCCGGTCGACGGATCCGGCCAGCACTTCGCCTGCCAGTTTCAACGTCTTCCCGTCCAGGCTTCCCTTCATGGAATTGTACTCGTCCACTGTAATGTAGTAGGCCTTGCTTTCCTGGAACCCGACAAATCCCAGCCAAATCAATGCCGCGGCGATCACTACGCCGCCAAGCAAAATCTTTATCCTTGCACTCATTCCGGCTCCCGCATCTACCTTAAGGAGTATAACATCCATTAAAATCCAGCGACAGTCAACGAATCTCAAATATTCTGCTTGCAAGGGCCACTCCATGCGTGTCACAAACCTGTAGCTCGCATGAATCCCGGATTCGCGATTCTCAATTCCCGATTCTCGATCACAAGAATATCGAGAATCGGGGATTGAGAATTGAAAATTGGGAATCGAGAACTCTCTTTGGAGGAACACCGGATGGATGCTCCCGCGTATTCGAAAAAACAGGTGTTTATGGCGATGGCATCGATTTTTATGGGCTATTTTGTGTATGCGTATTTTATGCAGACGCTGAATAACGCCACGCCGAGAATTGCTGCCGATCTGAACGGCATGGCGCAGTATTCCTGGAGCGTTTCCATCCCCTCTCTCGGGTTAGCGTTAGGAATGATCCTTTCCGGCAAGCTGTCGGATATTTACGGCCGCCGGTCCATTCTGCTGGGGTCCCTGATCGTGTTTCTTCTGGGCACGATCCTGAGTTCGGCAAGCCCCGGCTTCTCAACCTTTATAGGGGCGCGCACCATTCACTGCCTGGGCCAGGGAGCCGTAGCGGCGCTTTCTTACGCAATCATCGGCGACATGTTCGTGGGAAGCGACCGCAGCAAATGGATCGGATTGCTGAATATTCCGTTTGCGGCCGCGGCGCTGTTCGGGCCCACGCTGAGCGGGTGGATGGTGGACGCGTTGAATTGGCGCCACATCTTCTGGTGGAGCCTACCGCTGTTTGCCTTGTGCCTGATATTCGCATACGGCATGCCGTCTCTCGTGCAGGGAGCCGCTCACAAAATCGATGTCATTGGCGCCGTCCTGATAGCGATCGCTGCCTCGACGCTCATCTTCGGCCTTTCCTTCGCGGGAACCAAGTATCCCTGGGGATCCATCGAGGTGATCGGTCTGCTGGTCGTCTCGGTCATTTTCGGGGTGTTGTTCCTACAGGCCGAGTCAAAAGCGAGCGAGCCTTTTTTTGATCCCAATCTGCTTAAGAACCGGGTATTTGTGACTGCCTCGGTCGCTGGTTTTCTCTCCTTTTTCGGGATGATGGCAGTGCAGCTCTACTATCCGTTATTTATGCAGGGCATTCAGGGCATCAGCGCCATGAAAAGCGGGCAGGTAATTACTCCGCTCGGCCTTTTGATGTCGATCATTGGCGTGCCGATCGGATTCCTGGTTGCCCGGACGAAGAAATATAAATGGATGTTTGTCCTCGGATACGCGCTCGTGACGCTGGTGATGTTCTGGATGATTGCTTTCGATAGGGAAACGCCCGCCTATTTTGGCTTCGTGGCTGCGTCTCTGTCCGGCCTGGCATTGGGCGCAATGCCGACCATCAACACGATCGTCATTCAGGCCGCCGTTCCGAGGAGGCTCCTGGGCGTGGCGACGAGTGCGCTCATGTTCAGCGTAGCGATGGGAATGGCGACCGCTCCGGCGATACTGGGATCGGCAATGAACATACGGTATACCAATGCCCTGAGAGGATCTCTGCCGCCGGCCATTACGCAAACCGCCGGCGAAACGACCATGAAATCCCTGGGTGATCCACGCGTTCTGCTGTCGGAATCCGCAATGCACAGCTTGCGGGTAACTCTGACCAAAACAGACAGCGGCGGCGATGCTCTTTTTCAGCAAACCGTAGATGCCATCCGCGCTTCCATGGAGTCCGGGTTACGCATAGTCTTCGTCATCGCGGCAGTCACCATGCTGCTGGCATTCCTGCTGATACTCACCATCCCAGTCATTCCCCTCGATCCTCCCGGCGAGGAGAAAAGGGCAGTTGGCAGTGAACGATCGAATCAGGCTTCGGTGTGATTCATAACCGGCTGGGTGCAAGAATAAGGGCGCCCCGCCTAATGCCGCATGTTTTTTGCCCCGAGAACGCCGCCGTCCTCGGCGGCACACGGAGCTTAATGGCAAGAGGTGAGGAACAAAGAGCTAATTTCGTTGAGTGGAATCATGGACACCCACTGTTTTAAGAATAGGACACGCCAAGGGGAATTCGTTTAGATTCAGTATGTTAAATACAGGTCAGAGAGCTGTGAATGCCCATTAATTCCGGGGGAAGATAGCGAGCAAAAAAAGTGGGTGTTCAAGCTTTCCCAAGCTTTCGGCACACAGCGCTGAAGGCGCGATGAAGTACAAAGCTGCGGAGATTTTGGCAAATGGAAGGCCTACATGGTATCGGTACTAAACCCAGAAAATCCTAATTTGGACAGGAGGGTGAGGACGCCGGCGCTCCCAGCGATGCCGGTGGAATCATGGACACCCACTGTTTTAAGAATAGGACACGCCAAGGGGAATTCGTTTAGATTCAGTATGTTAAAGACAGGTCAGAGAGTTGTGAATGCCCATTAATTCCGGGGGAAGATAGCGAGCAAAAAAGTGGGTGTCCAAGCTTTCGGCCCCGCGATCGGAGCCTCCATGGAATCCGGCTTTACTACCGGCTAACGACTTGCAACTATCGACTGTTTTACAGCGCCCTCATGTATTCCGGCCTCAATAGCTCCGGGTCTTTTCTTTTCAGAACCGTCTCGATCAGCTGGAGCGCCTTTTCCTTCTCCTGAGGCATCCGGATACGCAGCGGCAAATAATTGGATGCGTGATTGGATGCAAAGAAGCAGTTTGTGAACCGGCAATTCGCAATCATCGTTCCCAGTTCTTGAATCAATTCGAAGGGTGTCGGGAGAACGAGTTTACCGCTTTCGAGCTCTTCCGCCATAGGCGTGCCCGGCACAACGATTAACGATAGGGCGCCCACATATTCCGGATCCATTTCCGACAAAACCTTTCCAGTATCTTCGGCGTGCGCCTGGCTCAGCTCCACACCTCCAATGCCGAGCAGAACGGTTACCGATAGCAGGATCCCGGATTCCTTAACCCGTTTACCGGCCCGTATCATTTGATCCGCAGTGGCGTTTTTCTTGATCCGCTTGAGCACTTCCCGGTTTCCGGATTCGAGACCCAGGTAAATAATCCCCAATCCCAGGCTTTTCAGCTCTTTAAGCTCTTCCACATCCTTCTTGAGGACGTCCACTGCATTTGCGTAAATCCCAACCCGTTCCAACCCGCGGAGTTTCTCTTTCAGGTATCTCAGGATCCGTACCAAGTCTGATTGAGGAATGACCAGCGCGTCGCCATCGGCCAGAAAAACGCGGGGGATCCGGCCATACCCTGCCGCCTCATCGATATCTTCCTTGATCTCTTCGAAGGACTTTATGCGGAATGTCTTCCCCTGAAAGGAATGACAGAAGGTGCAGCGGTTGTAGGAGCAGCCTACCGCTACCTGGAGTATGAGGCTGTCCGCCTCGCTCGGCGGTCTGTAGATCATTCCTTCGTATTTCATGCAATTCTCCTTCGTAACTCTTAAAAATAGCACATGGACGCCGGCAGGAGGATCGGGAATCTGAAATAGCCTTTCAGATGAGCCATTTACCGGACGATTTGTCTAAAGATTTCACGTTGCGGTTACGATAACCAGAAAGCGCCCCAATAGAGGCTTAATCTGTTCTTGTATAAAGTTTTGGACGCTGATCCTTTGCCCCGCGGCGGGGATGAGGACAGGCGGTCCGGCGGCGCCGGGAATATGGATACTGAGGGCAGGCCACCAAAGGGTCTCGCAGATGAGCTGGAGTCTCTGCGTGAAGAAATCACGCACCTTCAGCGGCTGATCCAGAGGCCCATAAGCGAATCCGCGTCCGCACAGGGCGATGTCGCTCCTGTTGCGCCCGCGGTGTCTCCTGAAGCGTCGGCGCTTCAGTCGCCCGGCTTGCTGGATTCAACCCCGTTCGGCGTGGCGCTGGTTGATATCCAATTCCGTATTCTGAGCGCCAACCGGGCGTTCTGTCGCATGCTGGGATACGCGGAACAGGAAATCCCGTCGCTACATATCAGAGACATCGCTCAAAATGCCAACGCATGCATGCAGCAGGTCGGACAGGTTTTTGATGCAGTCGCCCCGGTTTTAAAATCAGAGGAGCAGTTTCTCAGGAAAAGCAAAGAAGCATTTTGGGCTCAGTGCACCGTTTCCCTGCTCCCCGAGGACGGCGCAGAAACGAAGAGATGCCTGATTGTCCTGGAAGACATCACTGCCCGGAAGTGCGCCGACGAGGCTGTTCGCACGGAACGGCAATTGCTGGAAAGGCTCATCAACAGCAGCGTAGACGGGATTCTTGCATTCGACCGCGATTGCTTTTTCACCGTCTGGAACCCCGGCATGGAAAGAATTTTCGGCGTCAGCGCAAAGGACGCCCTGGGTAAGCACGCCTTCACCGCATGCCCATTCCTCATAGAGCTTGGAGAGGATGCGAATTTCGATGCCGCGCTCAAAGGGGAAAAAAGGGTATCTCGCGACAAGAGCTACACGATTCCCGGCTCAACCCGCCTGAGATATTTCGAGGGATTTTATGGTCCGATGCTCGATCCCCATAGCGGCGAAGCGATCGGTGGACTCGCGATCATCCGCGATGTGACCGAACGCAAATTGGCGGAGGACGCAAGGCGCGTCAGCGAAAATCGCTATGAGGAACTGTTCGAGAACGCGTACGACATGGTTTACACACACGACATGTCGGGGAAAATCACTTCCATTAACAAAGCCGCGGAGCGGATCACGGGTTACAAGCGGGCCGAGGCCCTTCAGATGAAGTTCAGCCAGTTGGTGGCCCCCGAATTTCAGCCGGTCGCCCGAAGAATGATGGACCGCCAGCTCATTGCCGAATCGCCCGTTGCTCAGGAACTTGAAATATATACGAAAAACGGCAATCGCGTCACCCTCGAGGTGAGCACCCGCCTTATTTTCCAGCAAGGCAAAGCGATCGGCATCCAGGGGATCGCCCGGGACATCACGGAGCGGAAAAAGACCGAGGAAGCGCTTCAGAAGGCAAACAAAAAGCTGGAATCCTGGGTCCGCGATCTCGAACAGCGCTCGCGCGAGATGATGCTGTTGAGCGAAATGGGCGACATACTGCGCGCCTGTCTCACGACGGAAGAAGTCTATGAAGTGATTGTGCGGGTTGCCCAGGAAGTCTTCCCTGTCCTGGACGGCGCCCTCTATGTCCTTGGCCCGCTGCGCAATATTGTGGAATCCGTGGCCGAGTGGGGCGACACCTCACAGGTGGAACTTACGTTTGCCCCCGACGATTGCTGGGCCCTGCGCCGGGGAAAAGTGCATTGCGTAGAGGACACACGTGTCGGACTGCTTTGCAAGCATGTACACGCGCCGCTGCCCAAAGGCTATATGTGCGTCCCGATGATGGCGCAAAGCGAAGCAGTGGGGATTCTGCATCTGGCTCAGAAGGAAGACGCCGAAATGCCTGAGGCCAAGCAGCGGTTGGCGATCGCGATGGCCGAGCATGTGGCCATGGCGCTGTCCAACTTGAGACTGCACGAGACATTGCGCAACCAGTCGATTCGCGACCAGATGACCGGTCTTTTCAATCGAAGCTTTATGGAAGAATCGCTGGAACTGGAATTGCGCCGTGCCGTGCGGACACAGTACCCGCTCAGCGTCATCATGCTGTCGCTGGATAATTTTCAGACGCTGAGCGACACTTACGGAGTGGATGTGGGTGAATCCATCCTGCGCAGAACGGGAATGCTTCTTCAAGGCAATGTTCGGAAAGGCGATATCGCCTGCAGGTTCAGCAGCCAGACATTCACCCTGATCCTGCCCAACGCGAGTTATGAAATCGGCAAGAAACGTGCGGAAATACTGCTCGACCACGTGCGGGGCCTCGAGGCAAGAAGCCAGAGCGAACTCGTCGACCATATATCCGCATCCGTTGGATTGGCCGTCTATCCGGAGAACGGTCAGACGGTAGAAGCGCTGCTCCGGTCGTCAGAAGCAGCACTGAGCCGGGCAAGAGGCGGTGGTGGAAACCAGGTCGTTGTCGCTATATGATTTAAATTTTGCGCCGCCGGTAAAACAAACAGAAGGTGAGGAAAGCGGTTAACAGATTTTCAGTTGCAGGTTGCAGGGTACAGTCTGCAAGTTATTGGTCAGAACCTGCAACTTGTAACCTGCTAACCAAAAGCGGTGATACTGCCGATGCAATTTTTTGCTTGTGTTTTTGTCGGGATGGTCCAGAATGATCTTTCGGGTACATCGAACTCCCCTTACCCACTACAATTTCACAATGGCAATGCGGATGCTGTGCAGGCAGAAGCGTCCATGCAGCTCTAAATGCTGAACGGAATCAGTTTACGATGAACGACGAAGGCGGGACCGGCAGGGAACTCGATCCTCTCTGGGAGAAGCTGGAGGATTTAAAGCGTCTCGACTCCGTTCTGACAACTCCCGGCGTGCATCGATTCGAAAAGACGTCTGCGCAAATTCGGGAAGACATCGTGAAACGTCTCGGGTTCTTCCCGCCTTTTTTTGCACCGGCTCTGGCATCGCCGGCATTGCTGGAAAATCTCTGGCGCCAGCAGCTGTCCTGCTACTACGACAATCCTCTCCCTGAGCTTTTTAAGGAAAAGCTTTCGGCGATGCTTTCGCAATACTGCGCCTCGTCCTACTTTGTCGTTACTCACGCCTGCTCGCTGCACAGCATCGGGCTCTCGGCGCGGGAAATAAAGCAGTTGTTGGATGGTCCCGTTCTGGCGATGGATAATTTCGAATATGTTCTCGAAACTCTCGCCAAATACCCGCACCCGATCGATGCCTGGCCGGCGGGGGACAAGGAATTTGAAGAAAAAGTACTGATCTGCGCGGTTGCGGTTTTCCTCGGGATCAGGGAATCGGTGCGCTGCGCGGCGGAACTCGAAGAAATCCTCGGGCCCTCCCATTATGCTTCGATGATCGCCCTGCTTGCCGGCGTCAAGGCGTCGCAAATGTGGATAGAGGCGCATCCGGAAGTGAACTGCGAAGAGCACCCGGCCGTACGCGAGCATTTTCTGTCGCTGGTGCGGAGCGAGCCTCAATTGGCGGAAACTTTCAGGAATCACGGGGAAGTTGCCGCGCGCAGGCTCTCCGGCTTTGGCGCGAAAGGCTCGGCCCTGCAAACGGATGATTGGTACCGTGATCTTTTTGAAAACGCCAGCGATATCATCTTCACCTATGATTTCAATGGGAAGGTTTTGTCGGTCAACCGGGCCGTAGAACGGATCACGGGCTTTACGGTGGCGGAAGTGCTAGAAATGAATCTCATGGATGCCATCGCTCCGGAGCATCGGCATCTCGGCCAAAGAATGCTTGATCCGCAAGTCGCGGGCGAAGTCCCTCTCAACTTCGAGGTGGAAGTTTCTGCGAAAGATAAGAGCCGCATCGCCCTGGGGATCAGTTCCCGGCCCGTATATCGCGAGGGAAAGGTCATCGGTGTTCAGGGGATCGCGCGCGATATCACCAAGCGAATCAAAACGGAGCAGGCTCTCCATGAAGCGAACCTGAAGCTGGAAGCCTGGGTTTCAGAACTTGAAGAGAGAACCCGGGAAATGACCATGCTGAACGATATGGGCGACATCCTGCGCGCCTGCTTTACTCTGGAAGAAGCCTACAACGTCATCGTCCGCGTAGCGCAACAAATTTTCCCCGCTCGGGTCGGCGTGCTCTATGTGATCGCGCCATCGCGCAATTCCGTGGAATCGGTTGCCGTCTGGGGCGATCCGGCGCTGGCGGAACGCGTGTTTTCTCCCCAGGAATGCTGGGCGCTGCGCCGCGGCCGGATGCACTGGGTCGAGAATGCCCATTCCGGATTGATCTGCAAACACGTCCACCAGCCGCCCAAAGACGGCTACCTCTGCATTCCCATGATGGCCCAGAGCGAGGCCATCGGCGTGTTGCACCTCATGCAGCCGGACAACGTCAAGATGACCGAAACCAAACAGCGCATGGCCGTGACCATGTCCGAGCATATCGCCATGGCGCTGTCGAATCTGAAACTGCACGAAACGCTTCGCAGCCAGTCGATCCGCGATCCGCTGACCGGTCTCTTCAACCGGAGATTTATGGAAGAGTCCCTGGAACTGGAAATAAAGCGCGCTGCGCGCAACCAGCGTCCCCTGGGCATGATCATGATCGATCTCGATCACTTTAAATATTTCAACGACAATTTCGGGCATGAGGCGGGCGATCTGCTGCTGAAAGAACTCGGCGTTTTGCTGCGGGGCAACATCCGCGGCGAGGACATTGCCTGCCGCTACGGCGGAGAAGAGTTCACTCTCATCCTGCCGGAAGGGACGGGGACCGTCACTAGGCAGCGCGCCGAATTTTTCAAAGACGCCATCCAACGCCTCGACATCCACTATCGCGGCCGCCCTCTCGGCCGTGTCACCGCATCCATGGGCGTCGCCATCTTCCCCGACCACGGCCGTACCGCAAAGGCCTTGATCGAGGCTGCCGACAAAGCTCTCTACCGCAGCAAAAATGCCGGCCGCGACCGGGTTACGTTGGCAGGCTGATCCTATTGACGATTGACGATTAACGATTGACGATTGGAAGAACGCAACCCTCGGATGACGCCTCTGCCCAAACATCGCAGTGTGTTTTCAATCGTCAATCGTTAATCGTCAATCGTAAATGCTCTTTATAGGCTTCCGGTACTTTCAAATATCGTATCTTCGACTGGGGACTTAAGCGGATAGCGCCGGTTTGAGGATTGTAATCGTAGGGGATTCCGGAAGGGTCCGCGGTCGCATACTTGCGCTTTCGGCCGCGCAGAAGCTCCTGCAGGCTTGGGGGAAAAGATCCTGAGGCCGCCCGGTAACGATCCAGCAGAAATTCCAGCGTCCAGAGGTCCTTTGCGACCTGGAAGCTCATCATGTGGTTCCGGGCATTCTCCCGGATGTCGGCGCGGTCCGATTCCCGGTACTGGCGTTGCCACAAGGCCATCGCAACTTCGATGGCGCCTCCTTTCGACATCGACATCGCGGCCAGACCGGCCATCCAGTAAGGCGCGGACGAAAGCTTGCTCGCTTCCAGCCACGTTTCTCCGGCCGCCCTGTAATCCTGGAGAAACAAGTAATAGATAAAGCCCTTATCGTAATACAGCCGCCAGTCCTGCGGATTCACGCGTATGCCTTTGTCCAGAAGCTTCAATGCTTCCTGCGGCTGCCCGGCGCCGACCGGATCCGGCTCGGCGAGAAAATTGCTGCCGGCGCGATACGCATCCAGGAGATACGGATCCAGCGTCGTCGTGATGTCGAGGAGCGTCGATAGGTTTTTATATCGCACGGGACGCTTGCTCGCCTCCTCGCGACGCCCGTAGTACTGGATGGCGCGCATCCAATAAACGTCCGCGAGGAGATTGTCGTAGCCCAGGGCCATGCTTTTCACTGCCCCGGGAGAGCTGAAGTACAGCAGGTCGGGCCCCGGTTCCGATTGGGAGCGCCGCGATTCGCACCGATCCTGCACCGGCTTGATCAGGATCGCGCAGACCAGGCACACTCCGGCGATGAGCCACGTTTTTCCGGATTGTCCGCCACGGTCCGACTTCATTTAAAATCCCGGCGCATGAAAATGGAGATTCCAAGCGCAATCAGGAATGCACAATAGATCGCACAATACACCGTGGCCCACCAAATGGCCCACGGGTCGATCGACTGCAAATACCCGGTGCCCCGGAGGATGCTGCGGCTATCCAGTATCGCAAAGGCTGAAAAATTGGGGAGAACGTAATACAGCACTCGGCACAGCCACATAACGGGCGCGGATTTGGTGAGTTCGGCAAAACTCCGCAGGTCGGCGCCAAAATGGCCGATGACCCAGAGAAAGAATGTGAAAACGGCCGAAAGCGCGGGAGAAGAAAATGTGGAAAACAGGAGCGCCAGGGCGGTGATCAGTGCGAGCGAGAGGAAGATCGTGTACACGGCAGGAAGGAGGCGCACATATCCTCCTGCCTGAATCCCCCCGGTGTAGAGCATGGCCAGCGCCAGCCCCACCGTCATTACGGCAATGTTCACCAGCAGCGTAAAAAGCAGGCCCAGGTATTTGCCTAAAATCCATTCGTGCCGGTGCACTGGCTTCGCAAGCAGCGCATAGACCGTCCGCTTCTCCAGTTCCTTGTAGACCAGGCTGATGCCGATGAAAATGGCAATGAGCATCCCGAAGATGGAAATCCCCGACAATCCCAGATCAATGATGACTTTGGATTCATTCCCGAGAGTCAGCTGGCCGAGCGCAAGCGAACTGAAGATCATGATCAAGGCGAAGAGGATCAGGTTGTAGAGAACCTTGTCGCGAATGTTTTCGCGATAGGTATTCCCCGCAATAGCCAATATCCGTCCCACCATCTTTTCCCTCTTCCTACATACAGCTGTCAGCCACTACCGGCTACCGACTAACGACTGGAAGTACTCTTCCAGCGAAGGCCGTATAGGATTCAGCGAAATCAGCTCCAGCTTGTTCGAAAAAACGAACGAGAGCAGGCCCTCCATCTTTTGCGGGTCGTTCACGCGCAGTTGGAGACGGTCGCCCATCGGCCTCACTTCGTCGCAGAACTGTCTGATATCGCTCAGGTGTTGTTCCGTCCATCCCGAAAGGATTACGTCGTGCCCCTCGATTCTGACTTTGAGGATTTCCTCCAGCGCGCCCTGCTCCTGGAGCCGTCCCCTGTTTAAGATCGCCACGCGATCGCACAGTGCCTCGACGTCGGGAAGAATATGAGAGCTGAAAAACACCGTGACGCCACGAGCCTTCAACGACGTGATGATCCGCCGGACGTCCATGCGTCCCAGGGGATCCAGCCCCGACATCGGCTCGTCGAGAAACACGATTTCCGGGTCATTGATCAACGCCTGGGCGATTCCGATGCGCTGCACCATTCCCTTTGAAAACTTGCGCAACTGCAAATTGCCGGCACGCTCAAGCCCCACGTCTTCAATGAGAGCGTCGACCTTTTTGGACAGGGCGGGCCGGTGCAAGCCAAAAAGCCTTCCGATGTAAGTCAACAGTTCCTTCGGGGTCAAATAATCGTAGAAGTAGGGATTTTCGGGAAGATAGCCGATGGACTTGTGCATCGATACGGAATCTACGGGCCGGCCGAGGATCCGTGCGGTTCCTGAAGTCGGATGCAACAGATGCATGAGGAGTTTGATCGTTGTGCTCTTGCCGGCCCCGTTCGGTCCGAGGAAGCCGAAAATTTCCCCCTCGTGCACTTCCAGGCACAGATTGTCCAGCGCGCGCACCGGGTGTTTCTTCCAGAAGCCGATTGAAAAATCCTTGGTTAGATTTTCAATTTCTACGACAGGCATGGCGCGGCTACTTGTTCCCCTTGAGCGTCCTCTGGCGAAGCGCTTCATACAGCGCTATACCGGCAGAAACGCTGACATTATACGAACTCACAGCCCCTCTTATCGGCAGAGAAACGACAAAATCACACCTTTCCTTGACGAGCCGGTGCAGGCCGCTCCCCTCGCTTCCCAGGATCAGTGCCATCGGCACTGTGAGGTCGATGTCCCAGATTGTTGTGTCGCCGGCCGCATCCAGGCCGGCTGTCCAGTAGCCCTTTGATTTCAGGGATTCGACCAACTGTGCGATATTGGCGACCCGTGCGAGTTTGATATGGGACGCCGCGCCGGCGCTTGCCTTCACGACTGCGGCACTCAGGGCAGCGCTGCGGTGTTGGGGAAGAATGACGCCGTCCGCCCCGGCTGCCTCTGCCGACCGCAGGATGGCGCCCAGATTATGGGGATCCTCGATCCCGTCCAGGATCACGAGGAGTCCGGGAGACTTTGCCTGCGCGAGGATGTCTTCGGCGTCCAAAGTGGCCATTTCCGCCGCCAGGCAGAGAATGCCCTGGTGGCGCGCGCCCTCGGATTTCCGGTCGAGCCAGGATCGCTCTTCGAAAGAAATACGAATGTGGCTTTGCCGGGCCAGGTCGATGATTTCCTGGATGCGCGGATTCTTCTGTCCGCGCTCGACGCAGATGTGCTCGACCTTTTCGGGCGAAGCCTTGATTGCCTCCGCCACCGCATTAATCCCGTACAAAACAGACATAGCGATTCATCCTGTGTCTTCCTGTGAGGACGGCGCTCCTGAGCCGTCCGGCTGTTTGTTTTCATGCATCGGACGGCTCTGGAGCGCCTGTCTCAAAACCCGGCGCCATCCCAAAATCGGAATCATTGAGGCGCGAAGCGCCGGCAGAGAATAGGCCCGACCGTAAGGTCGGGATTAGGTTATCGCAATGACGAAGCGCCGAGGGCGCGGCACTGTTAACGTTTTATATACAATCCTTCCGGTTTCTTATTCCTTAGCCTCGTGTCGCACCTTCGGCGCTCGGTCTCATGCTACTCGTCTATCCCGACCTTAGGGTCGGGCCTATTCTCTGCCGGTCCTTCGGACCTGCCCTGGCGCATAACACAGCAGGTCCTGAGTTTTGAGACAGTCTCTCCAGAGTCGTCCGGCCGCTGATTTTCTTGCAGCAGACGGCTCTGGAGAGCCGTCCTCACGGGTGCTCCGCAAATAGCGCAAGCAAGCTTGCGCACTTTGAAAGCCTGGCGCTTTCAGCGCTCCATCCTCAGTGCAGAGAGAGCGGCGCCGAGGGCGGCGGTGATCTGCGGATCCGGAGGGACGAGGACTTTCAGGTCCAGTTCCGCTTCCAATGTCCTGATGAGGCCGATGTCTTTTGCGCCTCCGCCTGTGACAACGCAGTCCTGCGCCAAGCCGAGGCGCACGGTCAGGTTCACGATCTTCGCCGACATCGCCACGTGAACGCCCGCCAGGATATCCGCGGGTGTCGCTCCCTCGGCGATTCTCGATATCGCTTCCGATTCCGCGAACACCGCGCATCCCGTGGTGAACTTCACCGGGTTTGTCGATTCCAGGGACAACGTTCCGATATCCTCGACCCTCATGTGGAGTATCCGCGCGATGACCTGAAGGAATTTACCGCTGCCGCCGGCGCATTTCTCGTTGTGTACGAAATTGGATACGCGCCCATCGCCGTCCAGCTTGATCACCCTGCAGAACTGGCTCCCGATATCGATGACCGTTCGGGCGGAAGGGAAAAGATGGAAAACCCCCGTCGCATGGGACGTGATGTCTGCAACGGTGCGGCCCGCAAAATCGATGGTTCCGGCTCCATAACCGGTCGCAACCGTCTCGGATATTTCCGAATCCGAGAGCGCGGCTTTTTCGAGCGCTTCCCTGGACGTCCGGCGACCGGCCTCCGCGAAGCTTCCGCCGGAAGGCAACATTGCGCTGGACAACAATGCTCCATCGCCAAGCACAACGGCTTTTGTGAAGCTCGATCCCGCGTCAATTCCCAGTGTGTACCGCATGCGGCACTCCAAATCTCGAATTTCGAATCTCGAATCAATTCGTGCTAATTGAAAAAGCTCGCCTCTTCCAATACGCGCGGCTTTGTGATCAGGGCGGTTCCACTCTTCATCGACTTTTGGTACATCTCCCGGCCGATCAAAGCCGCACCGAGAGCGCCTGTGATCAGCGGTTCGCCGGGAACCAGCACGGGGCAGCCGAACTTCGCTTCCAGCGCCTTCACCAGCCCGATATTTTTTGCCCCGCCGCCGGTGATGGCGATGTCCGGCTGAATCTTCAATTTGCTCACCAGGGCAAAGATTCGTCCGGCAATTGCCTGATGAATGCCCGCAACCAGATTGGGAACGGGTTCTCCGGCGGCCAGTTGCGATATCACTTCCTGCTCGGCAAAGACCGTGCACATGTTGCCGATCACGGCCGGCCTCTCGGCTGTCAACGACAGTTCTCCCAGTTTGTCCAAAGGAACGCCGAGAGCTTCCGCAATAATCTCGAGGAATCGCCCCGTGCCTGCAGCGCATTTGTCGTTCATGACAAAGTCGACGACCTTGCCGTTTTCTATCCGGATGCCTTTGCTATCCTGCCCCCCGATGTCGATCACGGTGCGCGCGGAAGGGAGGAGGCTGGATAATCCCTTGGCATGACAGGTGATTTCGGTGACCTGCTTGTCGGCGAAAGGAACATTGATCCTGCCGTACCCGGTTGCCACGATGTACGTCACGTCGCCGATGGCGATGCCCGCCTGCGCCAGTGCTTTTTCCATCACACGGTTCGCGAGCTTCCGGTGCTCCGGTCCTGTGGGTCCGATCAGAGAGGTCTCCGTGCCATCGCCCACGATCACCACTTTGGTCATCGTCGAACCGATGTCCACTCCCACGAAGTAATTCTTGTCTTTGACAAATTCCATAAACCGCAATTCTCGGCATCGTTGACGGCCTGCTGGGAGCGCCGGCGTCTCGCCGGCATAAAAAAACTAAAGCCGCCGAGACGGCGCTCCCAGGATGAAGCTCCCGGGTCTACCGCTTTGATTTCCTTGCGGCGAGGGTTTCGATGAAGGCGTCGATGCGGTTATGCGTGTCGGCTTCGTTATACGAGCTGATGTCGACGATGTCGCCTTCCATGATCAGCGTCGGCACGTCGCCATATACCTTATTGAGCACCTGTGCCTGCTGGACGATGCCGGCGTGCCAGCTGCGGCACGAAAAAGCGGAATGAAACACCACGCCGTCGCACCGGTAGTCTTCCATATATTCAATGATCCGCTCAACCTTCGGCAACGACCCGGGCCGCTTCCTTGCCTTGTCGAACCAGCGAGTCCACAATCGCACCCACCGCCACGCGATGTGTTCCAGCGGATCGCTCGTTTTCGGAAGATCGAGACGCTCGATCTTCTCCGCGTTTCGATAGGTTACTTCGACGGGAAAGACGGCCCCTTTGTCGTTGAAGTACTGGAAATCCCCCAGCGCAAACCACGATGGTAGTCCGGCGCCCCACACGAGGCGGTACTTTTCGTCCTCGGCGACTCCCTTTTTCTGCGCGACTTTTTCCTGCAGTTCGGCGTACAGCTCTTTGTAGAAATCGAGAGCCTCCTGCGTCGCGAGGTTGAACGTCAGCGGCACCATCGTGTTCATGGCGTCGCCGGTATCCATCGGCGTAGGGATGTTTTTTCGCAGCTCGTAGCAGTCGATGAAGAGATCCCACGTCCGATCGGTCAGCTCGACGAGCGCGGCCAGCCGGTCCCAGTCCATCTTTTTGCCCGTGTGCTTTTCGCAGAAACGGACCAGTTCCCTGAGCTCGTCGGCCGCATACTTCACATAGAGCTTCTCCTGATCCTTGTGGTCCACGGCCGGATCCCACGGCGGGTAATACATCGTCCCCATCCAGACGGGGACGTCCTGCAGGTAATGCTGGGTCGCCTGTGGCCATTTGATTCTCGGGTCGCACAACTGCTGCGCGCTGCCGATGATCATGTCGGGCCGCCCCATCCCGCCCCACGGCGTATTCGGCGGGATCTCGCCGCCCAATTCCTCGCGCCACATATCGAAGCCGATCGTGCATGTCGCATACGTGCAGAGGGACCGCGAAAAGTTTTCCGCCTCGGCCTTCTGCAGATACTTTTCCGCGTCGCGCTTGGCCGAGCAGACGCCGGCGAAGTTCTCGCCCCAGGCAGGAACGATATCCATCGCCCGGACGATTTCATCCTGCGCGTTGTTGATGTATGTGTACGCGACTTTTTTGCCCTCTTCCTTCGCCTTCAGCGTTGCAGCCAGATTTGCCCTGCCGAACTTGCCGGCCTTCCCGGCAGCCTGCGTCGCCAGCGGTCTTGGTTTCCTGATTTCAGCCATACGTCTCCTTCGATTACGGATCCTTATTACGCGATCATTTCCAAAAAAGCTTCGATCCTGGTTTTCACCCGGCCGAGGCTGGACGTGCTGTACTCATCCTCGATGTATAGAACCGGCGTTCCGGCCGACTCGATGAAACTCTTCATCGCGGGCACTTCAAATCCGTACGGATCGCAATATTTGTATATAAAGAGAATCGCCCCGTTTACCCTGAAATCTTCGATGTACTGCCGCATGTGGCCGAACCGCGCCTCCAGGGTTTCCGGATATGTTTCGCCGGCCACGAAGGTCGTGGGGAATTTCAGTTTTTTGAGATACCGCTCGGTGATGCCCCGGACAGGATCGGCAGTCGCATCGACGTCGCCCCAGTACATCTTGCTTCCCGTCGACAGATCGTCCATGACCAGAAACGCCTCCGCCCCCTCGATGGCGCTGACAATCGCCACGTCGTCGATTTGATCGCCGACGAGCATGATCCTCGGCTTGCCGCCGCCGGATACGGGCGGGCGTTTCTTTATTTCCTCGATGACGCTTCGGATGAGTGCGGTGGATTCGTCGACGGGCACGCTGGTCGCAGCGATGAGGACTTTCATCATTTCCGTGCCGGAAATGCGCGGCACGTCGTCCTTGCGCAATTCGTACAGCGCTCGCATGGCCTGCCTGTTCTCATTGTGCGCGCGGACGGCTTCGGCCAGCGCCTGATCGCTGATGCCGCGGCCGGTGAACTTCTCGAGGGTTCGAATGAAGATCCGCAGGATCTCGTCTGTAAACGCGATGGACGGATCGTCCGTTACGTGCGGGTAATTGATGAAATGCCAATACGGGAGCCCCAGGTTGTAGCTCCACACGTCGTAGGTCCTGTCGATGCTGTCGCACTGATGGGAAAGAACCATCCCGTCCAGAAATCCATATTTCCCTTTTAGCGCGACATCGAACACGTTCCGGACAAAGGGGCAGATCATCGTTTCCATGTATGCGTCTGCTTTTGTGACCGCCTCCGACACGCTCCCTTTCAGCCGGATAGGCACGACGCCCGCCGCGGTGAGAATTTCCACCGGACAAAGAGCGGACAGATACCCGATGACCTTCCTGCCGGAATCCTTCAGCTCACGGGCTCGCGATCCGTAATCGGAATAATATTTTTCGACTTTCGCCAAACCGCTCAACTCGATATCCGCCATCATCGCACCTCTTCCATGTGGAGTTTCTCGCCTCTCGCTCCGAGACGGTCGAGAATAACATTATTAGGCTACGCGTTAAATAGCGACAATGCAGAAGAGGCCGCCCTGCCTACTGCCGCGCAGTTTTGGCGCCCGCAGGGCGCCTTCGGAGTGCGGCAGCTTGCTCTGCCGCTTCGAAGAACAGCCTGTGAGGACGGCTCTCCAGAGCCTGTCTCAAAACTCAGGACCTGCTGTGTTATGCGCCAGGGCAGGTCCGAAGGACCGGCAGAGAATAGGCCCGACCGTAAGATCAGGATAGACGAGTAGCATGAGACCGAGCGCCGAAGGTGCGACACGAGGCTAAGGAATAAGAAACCGGAAGGATTGTATATAAAACGTTAACAGTGCCGCGCCCTCGGCGCTCCGTCTTTGCAATAACCTAATCCTGACCTTACGGTCGGGCCTATTCTGTGCCGGCGCTTCGCGCCTCAATGATTCCGATTTTGGGATGGCGCCGGGTTTTGAGACAGGCTCTCCAGAGCCGTCCGGCTGCTGATTTTCTTGCATCGGACGGCTCTGGAGAGCCGTCCTCACAGATTATCTGCAAAAAGCGCAAGCAAGCTGCCGCACTCCGAAAGCTTCGCCTATAAGACGTCATCGTAATTACGGACACCAGTGCCTAGCTTGAAAATCGATGCGATTCTTTGCAATCCAATGTAATGTAGTAGACGCAATCGCACTTGATACGATTTCCGTGAATTACAAAAAAGCAGGCGGCAAGTCCGCACTTGCAGGGAGGCAAATATGACCGATGCATCTTCAATGACACGCCGCGATGTTCTGAAGGCTTCAACCGCGCCCCTGGTGCTGGCGCTGGGATCCCGGCTTTCTTTCGCTGCCGATGCGCCGCCCAACATTCTCTTCATACTGGCAGACGATATGGGGTATGCGGATCTGTCCTGCTATGGGCGCCGCGACTATAAAACGCCGAATATCGACGGGATTGCCGCAGGCGGAACGAGGTTCACCCAGGCGTATGCCAACTCCGCCGTATGCTCCGCCACACGCACGGCTCTCATTACCGGACGCTACCAGTACCGCATCCCGGTCGGACTGGAAGAGCCGCTCGGGATGAGAGATGTGGGCCTGCCTCCCGAGCACCCGACGCTGCCCTCTTTGTTGAAGAAGGCCGGCTACGGCACGACGCTGATCGGCAAGTGGCATCTCGGCAACAGGCCGAATTATGGTCCGCTCAAGAGCGGATACGACCATTTCTGGGGCTTCTACAGTGGTGGTGTCGACTACTTCTCGCACAATGGCAGCCCGGCGAAAAGCGCCCCCAGCGAACTCTGGAATGACGATGAAAGAGTTCAACCGACCGGATATCTGACCGATTTACTGGCAGATCAGGCCATCCATGCCATCGACGGGTATGCCCGGAAGAAACAGCCCTTCATGATCAGCATGCATTTCAATGCGCCGCACTGGCCGTGGGAAGGGCCGGATGACGAAGCTGTGTCCCATCAGCTCCGGTCGATCTATGGTTTCGACAACGGCTCCTTGAAAACTTATGCGAGCATGGTGGCACGGCTGGATTTTCAAGTGGGCCGCCTGTTGAAAGCTCTCGAAACCGCAGGCGTCGCAAAAAATACGATCGTGATATTCACCAGCGACAACGGCGGCGAACGTTTTTCGGATACGTGGCCGCATACGGGAAAGAAGACGGAGCTCCTCGAGGGCGGTTTGAAAATTCCCGCCCTGATCCGATGGCCGGGGCACATCCCCGCGGGCAGCACCACGGAACAGGTTGCCATTTCTATGGATTGGATGCCGACGCTGCTGTCGGCGGCCGGCGTCAGTCCGGCCCCGGACTATCCGCCGGATGGCGCTAATCTCCTGCCGGTCCTGACCCGGAAAGCCGGGCCAATGCGGCGAAAGCTCTTCTGGCGCTATAAATACAATTCCCAAAGCGCCGTGCGCGACGGGGACATGAAGTTCCTGCGGATCGGGAAAAACACATTCCTATTCAATGTCGCGGAAGATACGCTCGAACGGGCAAACCTCAAAGACCGGCAGCCGGAGGTTTACAAGCAGCTCATGGCCGATTGGGACGCGTGGAACAGCACCATGCTGAGCGATCCAAAGGCCGGATCCGTGGGATTCACCTCGGACCAGCTGGCCGACCACTTCATCTCCGAGCGCTAAAACGAGTTTATCCTATTTCAGCGCAAGCAGGCTTTTGATGTCCGCCGCAATCGTTTCGGGTTGCTGATAGCCGACGTAGTATTTGCGTATGACGCCCCGCGCGTCAACCAGAAACAGCGTAGGGTACACACTGACGCCGCCATAATCCTCGCACATCTTCTTGTTCATGTGGCCGACGGGAAACCGGAATCCCACCTTCTTCACATAGGCCGCGCGTTCCGCGTCGGTCGTGTCCAGTTCCAGGAATCGGTCCGCATTGACGGCGACGATCGTGAATTTCTTGCCGCCATACTGTTTTTCAATCCTGGCGAGATGCGGCGAAAGCTGGAGGCATGGCGGACATCCGGTGAACCAGAAATAGACCAGGAAATTTTTGCCGGCCAGGGTTGCCGAACTCAACGTCTTCCCATCAAACAGGTCCAGGGTGAAAGCGGGAGCATTCTTCCCGACCCATCCTGCGATCGTGCGCTCGATCGCCTGGCTGAAGCGTTTGTCTTTCTTCACAGCTTCGATATCCACGCTTGTGATCTCTCCGGTCTTGGCATCCCGGGTCATGAATTTAGGCACGCGGGGATCGCTGTCCAGGATCGTGAGGAGAACCGGAACCTCTCCGGGGATGCGCAGATTGAATTGGCGCGCGATATCGTCCAGCGTCGGGATCCGGTTGGTGCCGGCTTTGTGCTGCGCCACATAAACCGGGATTTTGAAAAAAACATTAAAAAGCCGGTCCAGCGCTTTCCTCTCTTCCGGAGTGGTGAAGACGTTATTGTAGAGTTCGGATACGACAAGCGGTTTTCCGGGCGCGACGTTTTGCTTTAAGTAATCGATAATCCGCTTCTCGACGGCGATGTCGGTTTGTGCCATCGTTGCCGAGAATGCTGCCAGAAGCAGCAGGACGAGTAGATAAGCCGGGGCGATTGTTCGCAACGCGGGAAATCTCATGAGTGGGTTTCCTCCATTTCAGCCTATTAAGGGGAAGATATCCCCTGCAGCCTGCCGGCATCAAATAAAAAAGAGCGTTTTCGCTTCATCGGCCCGTCACCGCAAATGTAACGGGTGCTTGCTTGCGCTTTTTGTAGATACTGTGAGGACGGCTCTCCAGAGCCGTCCGATGCAAGAATATCGGCGGCCGGACGACTCTGGAGAGTCGTCCTCACAGGCTGTTCCCAAAAGCGGCAGCAAGCTGCCACACTCCGAAGGCGCCCTCCGGGCGCAGCACAATTTTTACAGGGGCAGCATAAAATGAGGTCCTCGGTAGAAGCTTTTTTCTGTGGTGAAATGCGGTTTTCAAGCGTATGAAGTTTAGAGATGAACAATTGTTTTGGACCATACACGCCGCCTGGAGCAAATCATGCATAAATTTCGAATACTTTGGCTGTTGCCGTATATACTGCTTCTGATCAGTTGCACTCACAACTCAGTCGCTCCGGAGAAAACGATGCAGCTTATCCCAGACATACAGGAAAGACTCTCAAAATTGCCCGAAACCGTGGTCGATTACGACCGTAGCCTGTTGATTGCGGAAGAGCAAAAGGTTGTTGCAAAGCTCATCGAGGCTGCGCGCCCGATCCACGAAATTTTTCTGCGCCAGGTATCCGAAAACAACCCCGCGCTGCGGGAGGAACTCGTTGCGCTCGCCAACAAGTCGGCGTTCGACGGCAAGGGACTGCGCTACTTCGACCTGATGATGGGGCGTTGGGACCGTCTGAAACACGACGAGCCATTCATTGCGCCCTTCGGAATCGCCGGCGCCAAGCCTGCCGGAGCGGGTTTTTACCCGCCGGACATGACTGCCGCGGAATTCGAGCGATGGATCGCCGAGCACCCGGAAGATCAGAAATCGTTCCAGAGTCTCTACACCGTAATCCGGCGAAAAGAGGGAAAACTGGCGGCCATCCCCTATTCCGAGTACTACCGGGAATTTCTCGTGACGGCGGCGGATAAACTGCGCGAAGCTGCGGCTCTCGCTTCGAACGCTTCGCTGAAAAATTTTCTAATCAATCGGGCCGATGCTTTCCTTTCCAACAACTACGAAGAAAGCGACAGCGTCTGGGTGGACATGGATGCACCGATCGAGATCGTGATCGGTCCCTATGAAGTCTATGAAGACGGGCTTTTTAATGCGAAGGCGAGCTTCGAAGCGTTTATCACCGTCGTGGACAAACCGGAAAGCGAGAAGCTCAAACGCTACATCGCGCATCTGCCGGATATGGAAAGGTACCTGCCGATTTCGGATCAACACAGGAATCTCAAGCGAGGCAGCCGGTCGACGATCAAAGTGGTGCAGGAAATTTTCACTTCGGGAGACGCGCGGCGCGGAGTTCAGACGGCGGCATTCAACCTGCCCAACGACGAAAAAATCCGGCAGGCAAAGGGCTCCAAAAACATCCTGCTGAAGAACGTGATGCAGGCGAAATTCAAACAGTCGGGGGATCCGATCGCCCGGAGAGTGATGGATCCGTCCCAGGAAGCCCTGCTTTCCTTCGATGCCTACTTCGCGCACACGCTCTTCCACGAACTGTCGCACTCGCTGGGCCCGGGCATCATCCAGGGGCCGGACGGCAAAATGCAGGAAAACCGCATCTACCTCAAGAGCCTCTATTCCACGATCGAGGAATGCAAGGCGGACGTGGTGGGGATCTGGTCATTGCTGTATGCCCTGGATCGGAAACTTGTAAGTTCCTTCGATGCGCAACAGCTGTTCGTTACGGATGCGGGATTGCTGTTCCGCGCGCTGCGTTTCGGCATCGGCGAAGCACACGGGGGAGGCGCGGCGCTGCAGTGGAACTGGTACAGAGAAAAGGGCGCGATCGTGCCGGCAGGGAATGGACGGTTCAAAGTCGATGCCGCAAAATACAAGGAAGCGGTGAAATCTTTGGCAAACGAGCTTCTCATGATCGAAGCGACGGGCGACTATGGCCGGGCGGAACGGTTGCTGAAAAGATACGCGGTATCGACTCCTGAAATGGAAGAAGTGATCCCGCGGCTGAAGGACATTCCCGTCGACATTTCCCCGGTATATACGGGGGCCGGAGAGAAGGGGGAGTGATCGGCTGTCGGCAATCAGCTGTCAGCTGACAGCTGCAAACTGATCGCCGATAGCTGTTCCTAAGGAGGGAGCGATATGTGGAGCATGGAATCGACATCCTCGTGCGGATTTTCGAGCGTGATTGCCTTGTGCCTGCTGTGCGCGCTGATTTGCGGCATCGCGTTTACTCAGGACCGGCCGATGTCTCCCGGATCTGCAGGCAAATCCGGCAGGGTCGTGGGACTCGCATTTGTGAGCCTGCAAGTATCCAACCTGCAAAAATCGATCGAATACTACCGGGCACTCGGCTTCACTCTCGCAGGGAATTCCAATTCTTCGTGGATCAAGGATGAGGCGGAAAACCGCCTGTATCATACTCCCGGAGCCATGTCCCGCACCGCGATCCTGAAGATCCCCACAACGGATTCCGGGCGGCCGTTCACCCTGTATCTAAGGGAATACAAAGATATCGAACGGGGCAGCCGGGCGGATTTTCCTGCGCGGGACCCGTCGTCCACTCACCTGGGGCTGATGGTTCCGGAAGCGGATGCTTTGTGGGAAAAGCTGAAACAAAGAGGGCTCCTCAGGCCATTATCCTGGGAAGGCAAGTTGATGCGGCTGCCGGGACAGACATCGGGCGGCATCGCGTACGTCATGGATCCGGACGGGCTGGATGTCGAAATCATCGGCGTAAAGCCGGCTAAACCTGCCGGGACACAATCCGCGTCGTCCGATCGTCCGACGCTGCATCATCTCGGCATGGCGATCATCGATTCCGAAAAGTCGAAAGCGTTCTACGGCAAACTGCTGGGCGCAGAGTTCCCCAGGACAACTCCCGAGTGGCTCAGCGGTGACATGTACGATGCCGCCGTCGGCGGCCGGGGATACGTAATCCGGCTGATCAACAGCACGTTCCCGGAAGCCTCCGCGCCGCAAACGCCGATGCGATTCGAGCTGGTCGAATATCAAAAGCCCAACCGCACCGTGATTCCGGAATACCGGTATTCCGATATCGCCGTGAGCTGCGTCGGGATGCTGGTAGACGGTCTTGACGTGCTTTATGCCAGGCTGATCGCCGCGGGGGTCGACATCTGGTCGGAGGGCGGCATCGTGCAGCTTATGGACGGCACGCGCTCCGTCGTTGTCCGCGACCCCGACGTCAACGCCTTCGTCGAACTATTCGAAAAAAAGGCACCGTAGCCCGCCTGCAGGCAAAGCCTTCG
>DATJPG010000080.1:0-4709 GCA_035506515.1 Acidobacteriota bacterium | reverse complement strand
ATTAGCGGAGACGAGCAGCGTCAATATAATACCCATGGTCTTTTGGCCGTCATTCATGCCGTGGCTGAAGCTGAAAATAGAAGCAGAAATAAGCTGTCCTTTGCGAAAGATGTGATCCACTTTGCGTGGGGAAAAGTTTTTGAAAATGGCATACATCAGCATCATCATCAGGCGGCCAAGCATGAATCCCACTATTGGAGCTATGACGATGTAGGGCACGATCTTAAGAAATCCTGCAGGTTTGAGAGCAACCCATTCAGCCTTCATGACAGCCGAACCTGCGAAAGCTCCCACCAGCGCATGGGAAGAACTAGTTGGTAGTCCAATCCACCACGTGATCAAGTCCCACAGGATTGCGCCCAAAAGACCAAACAGTACGAGATAGGGATCTACAAACTGCACCTTCACAATGTCGTTCCCAATTTGTTGCCGATCATCCAAAAACGTATTTTTTTGAACATCGGCCGGTCAGCGGCGCTTGAACGCTTTTTCTCTGCCGCGCAGTGACTCCACTTTTCTCCGTAAATACACCAGGTAATCGTCCGATACGGGGTTGTAAAGGATTTCTTCAATGACGGGCAGAAAGTAGGCCAGGGAGTGTATGGGTGAGAGGGGTGGCATCTCGGGCGATCTGGAAAGTCTGCGAACAGTGCCAAGAAGTAGTGCAGATTCGACAGTGGCCAAACTGATTCCACGAGCACACAGGGTTTCTGCAGTTCGCTTGTCATTGGTGCTTGCTTTCAAGGGCGTTTCCGGAAGCTGCAGGTAGAGCTTCAATGCGGTTGCCGCATATTCATCGACATTAGCCAGAGGATTTCTGCTGATCATTTCTTTTTCCTCCGGGTTGCTGCTTCCAGTTCGCTTTCGCGAAGACGATAGCTTTCGCCTTCGATTTTGGTGACATCGGCATGATGCGTGAGCCGGTCAACCAGCGTGACAATGCAGGAAGCATTGGGAAAGACTTCGTTCCATTGCTTAAAGCCTTTATTGGTGGTCACAATGAGCGAACGGTGTTCATAGCGGCGATTCACAATCTCATAGAGCAGATCGGCGGCATTGTCGTCATAGGACAAGTATCCAACCTCATCGATGCAAAGGAGACCGGCGTTTCCGTAGGATCTCAGTTTTCTTTTTCGGGCTGTCGCGGATTCGCACTGCAGGTCCTCGATCATATCGGAAGCGGTGCGGAACAAGACGGAATAGCCAGCAAGGATCGCGGCATGGCAAATATTTTTGGCGATCATAGATTTTCCCAGGCCGTTTTGTCCGATCATGATCAGGTTGCGGGCTTCCCTGATGAAGTCCAGAGAGAAGGCTCGTTCGACTACATCGCGTTCTATCTTCTTCGGCCAGTTCCAGTCGAAATCGGCCATGGGTTTGAATCTCTGGATTCCGGAAAGTCTCAGCCGGCGTTCCAGGCTTCGGCGAGAACGATCTTCGAGTTCGGAATCAGTAAGTTTTTCCAGCAACACATGCGGGGACCATCGCCCCGTGGTGGCATGAGCAATAAAGTCATCCAGGTTTTGCGCGATTGCTCGCAACCCGATCTTGTGGAGTTTGTAATTCAGGTCATTGCTCGTCGGGGTCGTCTTTGGCAAGTTCATCGTAAGTCTCCAAATCATGAGGTGTGACGGATAGGTTTTCGAGTTCCGGGTGACGCGACAAGTCGACCGGGGGCGGCGTTCGCCGATGACTGAAGCGGCGGCGCTGGTTGAGAATGAACTCTACGGAGGAGGCGCGCGGTGTTTTACGTTCCAGGGCTTCGCAAATGGCCGCCCGCAGTTCTGCGGCTCCATAAAGATCCAGTAGATTCAGCAGTTCGGTGGTTTGGCGGCCGGCGGACTCTCCGCGCGCGAAAGCCGCTTCAATCAAAGCCTTGCTTTCGGGAACAGCCTGCGAAAGGCGGCTGCCCGGAGTGGAACCTGCAGCCTTGCGTTTTTCTTTGAGCAGTTCCTCCTGGTGTGCCGGATCAAGGATCTGCTGCCCACGATCGTAGGTGCGGCGATGGCGGGCAATCTCCTGGTTCGCATCCAAGATGCGGATCACGGATTCTGAAGCAGCCAGCATGAGCTGACGACGGACAGCTGCTGGAGGGATGGAATAATCATTCAGGTCAAATCGGACGTAAATGGTTTTACCGGATCGCACCGGTACAAGCAACTCACTGTCGAATCGATGAAGAGGCAGCGGCAGCAGGCGAGGCTGCTCCTCTGCAAATGCTTCCGCCACGGTACAACGATCGCCTCCAGGCCAGACGCGACCGTGCGCTTCCCGGTCCCGCCAGGCAAGGGCTTGCCGGTTGAGGTCTTCCAGAGTGGTGAACGGTCGCGCGGCAAAAAAGGATTCCCGTATATAGCGAATGACTCTTTCGACACGACCTTTCTGGTTCCCCGCGCGCACCTGACAAGGACGGGCGGCAAAATGGTAATGGGCGCTCAGCTCCACCAGCCTTGGATGAAAATGGATGGCATCGCCATGCCGCTCCAGCACGACGCTGCGAAGGTTGTCATAGAGCAGGACTCTCGGAATCCCTTGCCAGTCTTCAAAAGCGTGAATATGTCCACGCAGGAAACTCTCCATGCGCTGGTCAAAGAAGAACTCAAGATACAGCGCGCGGGAATAAGAAAGCGTGATTACAAAGCAGGAGAGTCGGCGACGTGCGCGGCCCACGGTGGCTTCTCCAAAATGCGCCCAGTCCACTTGACCTTGTTCTCCGGGGAAAGTCGTCAGGCGAAGAAACGCTTCCATGGGAGCCGGACGCATTCGGGAAATAAACCGGCGCAGTTGTACTACGCTGCCATTGAATCCACGATCTCGGATCATCTGATAAATCCGGGTGGCTCGCAGCATGGGATGTTTGGACAGCACATCTCGAATGAAGTCGGCATATGGATCGGCTGCATTGCGCGGTGTTTTGATATTGCAGAACCGCTCGGTTTCCACCGCGGCGCTTACCGTCTCAGGATGGAGACCCAGTTCACGGGCAATGGTTCCAATTTTCCAGTGCTCCGCATAAAACAGGTGACGAATATGTGCGCGAGTTTCGCTGTCGATCAAAAGGATCACCTCCGTAACTGAAAAGGATTCACAAACCGGCCCGGCCGACCGCAGATCATGCAGTAAGGCACTCCCGGGTCATGTTGGGTGTGACCGGCTACTGCAAAAAGCGGCAGGCGAAAAGCCGGCGGGATGATGCTGCCAGCATTCAGAGGCTCTGGGGAACCTTGATCCATAACGGAAAGTGCGGCTCGACGCCGGCGATAAGCTCGCTGCCGGTCGCGTTGATCAAGTCTTCCTTCCAGGGTTTTTCGATGGCGGAGGTTTGCAGCTCGACGCTGCTCTCGGCGGGCTTTGGTACGGCAACGCTCGCTGCAATATTGTTGGCCGTGATCGCAGCAGCGGCAGATCCAGAAAATCGCGTTACATTCGTGCCAACGGCAAAACCTTTGGCGGAGAACATCTTCAGTGTCGCGTCTCATTCTCACTCGAAGGCGAGACTGGACAAGCGACACCCAAACATGTCAGCTTATGGAATGTTACTTATGGAACCTCTCAACCAGAGGTTTTACCAATGGACCCCGGTCGCCGATTACGATCGGGGTCTCCTCCTGCTCAACCTTCCGCAAGAAGCTACACGATTAATTGGATGATGTCATTTGCGCCTGCGGCGCGATGATGTTGTGATGTCTAAACCGGCAGGTGTTCAAATAAATACGTTTTTGGATGATCGATGACAGAACTGGCCTTCCTTCATCGCAGCAGCCATCGGCGCGTTGATTTGCCAGTTCGTAGCCAATAACTGGCTCGAAATTCGCAACCGTCCATATAAGCGGATCTCCGATCTAATGCTTTGGGGATTGCTGCTTTTATTACTTAGCCTTTGTGTCATCGTTCACCAATATCTCACGCGAAAAACGCTGAGATCCGTCGCGATGCTGATTGCCGGTTTCGCATTTATCTGGCTTAGTTGTCATTATTACTTATGGGACACGCTGGCGCACGCTCTCCTTGGAATCCGAAACAGCGACAGCATCGTGGCTTCAATTGAAATTGGACCCATAACCAAACCAGAGGCATTCATAACCTATGGTTTAACCAATTCATTTCCACTATATCAACCCATTATGGGCACGCTGGATCTGCGGCATATTCCGGCTCAAAATCAGGTTGCGCTAATGCACCTCTCCGGCAAGCTTAGCTATCCGAGCGGCAAAAAGATCAATTTCGACGGCGATAGCGGGATCTATTATGGCGAAGGGAATGCATTGCAGACGCTGCTGCCGGGATTTGAATGGTTCAATATTAACACTCCCAATCCTCGGATCACACTTCTGTCTGTATACAAGAACACATACAAAGATCTGAGCACTGAAGCTGGAACCTATACCGGCGAGGCACAGTTCGATGTTTACCAGAGTAAGATTGCATCGGAAACACCGCTCCTTCGCGGCAGCCAGATAAATATTAACCAAAATCCTATCACGATCAGGGAGGTGGAAACTTATCCTAAACAAGGAAACGTTGTTGTCCGCATGGACAGTCTGGGATTGACTACAAGATCATATGATGGTGATTTCAGATTCTGTCTGCTAAATCGGACCAGACGGCAGGCGTTCCCGCTGAATTCAAGCAGTTATGTACTGGAACAAGCTCTGATTTTGTTCGGAGTTGATCTGGTAAACAAAGACTGGAGTAATAATTCCATGGCG
>DATJPG010000079.1:0-20325 GCA_035506515.1 Acidobacteriota bacterium | reverse complement strand
GGAAGGGACGGAGATGGTGATGCCGGGCGACAACGTCAATCTGACGATCAAGTTAATCACACCGATCGCGATGGAAAAGGGCTTGCGGTTCGCGATTCGCGAAGGCGGACGCACCGTCGGCGCCGGTACTATTTCGGATATCCTAGAGTAAGCCGGGGCAGCCATGCGAGATATCATCACGTTGGAATGCACGAAGTGCAAAAGCCGCAATTACACGTCGACGAAAAATAAGAAAACCACGACGGAGCGGCTGGAGCTTAAAAAATTCTGTAACCGTTGCCGTGCGCACACGCCGCACAAGGAAACTCGCTGAGCGAGGGCGACGGATCTATGGAAACGTTTGTACAGGCCAGTAGCTCTAATGGTAGAGCGGCGGTCTCCAAAACCGCATGTTGGGGGTTCGAGTCCCTCCTGGCCTGCCAGTTTAAGATCGCCGATCCGACTGCGAAGTCTGAGAGGGCCGGCTGTACGCTTGCGGGGCTAGGCAGATGAACGACTTTTTCGAAAAAGTGAGAGGATCGTTTCGCAATATTATCGATTTTCTCAAAGCAACAAAGAAAGAGCTGAAAAACGTATCGTGGCCGGCGCGTCGTGAAGTAACGGGGACAACACTCGTAGTGATTGTAGCGGTGTTTTTCTTCGGATTTTTCCTTTTTGTAGCGGATATTGTCGTGCAGTTTGGAATGAACCAGCTTTACAAGTTTTTCGGTGCGCTGTAAGCGCAAACTTGAAACGGTCATATGGAAAATTCGAAGAAGTGGTACATCATTCATACCTACTCCGGATATGAGCGGAAAGTCGCGGAGAGCCTCATGAACCGCATCCAGGCTTACGAACTGGATGAGTGCATCGGGCAGATCTTGATTCCCACGGAAGACGTGGTTGAAACCAAGAGCGGGAAGAAGATCGTCACCACAAAGCTGACTTTTCCCGGATATATCCTCGTTGAAATGGATATGACCGATAAAGCCTGGCATATTGTGCGCGGAACTCCCAAGGTCACGGGCTTTATCAGCACCGGCAAGAAGCCGACTCCTCTGACGGAGGAGGAGATCAACGAGGTCGTCAACCGGGTTTCGGTTACGGCGGAGCAGCCGAAGCCGAAATTTACCTTTGACCGCGGCGAATCCGTCAAGATCACCGACGGGCCCTTCAAGGATTTTACGGGAGTGGTCGAAGACGTCAATCCCGACAGAAACACATTAAAGGTAATGCTCACGATTCTTGGACGGGCAACGCCTGTAGAGCTGGAAACGGAACAGGTGGAGAAGACGTAACGAATTACGAATTACGAGTGACGAATTACGAATTACAGAGGGAAAGCCGCCGGCTGAGTTTTTCATTCGTAATTCGTCTTTCGTAACTCGTCATTCGTCGGGTGGAGTTTATCGATGGCAAAGAAGATTATCGCGAATGTAAAACTGCAAGTAGCTGCCGGAAAAGCAACGCCGGCTCCTCCTGTAGGTTCGGCCCTGGGGCCGCACGGCCTCAATATCATGGATTTTTGCAAGGCGTTCAATGCGAAAACCGCAAAGCAGGAAGGGCTCATTATCCCTGTAGTCGTGACCGTTTATAGCGACCGCACTTATTCCTTTATCACCAAGACTCCTCCGGCCGCGATCCTGCTCAAGAAGGCGGCCAATATCGCCAAGGGATCCGGGGAACCGAACAAGACGAAAGTCGGGAAAGTTACAATGAAGGATGTGCGGGAGATCGCGCAATTGAAAATGCCCGATCTCAACGCTTCGGACCTGGACGCTGCCATAAGAATTGTGATGGGCACTGCCCGCAGTATGGGAGTGGAAGTAGAAAATAATTGACGAATTACGAATGACGAATTACGAATTATGATTGCCTCTGTGTTTCATTCGTAATTCGTAACTCGTCATTCGTAATTCGTAATTCGTAAGGGGTGTACTGCAATGCCTAAGGCGGGAAAGAATTTTACGAAAGCAGCCGCTGCCCGAGAAAAGAAGTTGTATCGTCTTGACGAGGCCGTGCCGCTGCTGAAGAAGATCGCCTACGCCAAGTTTAACGAAACCGTCGAGATTTCGATGAGGCTGGGAGTCGATCCGAAACACGCAGATCAGATGGTGCGCGGCACCGTTGTGCTCCCGAACGGCCTGGGAAAAAGCAAACGCGTGATCGTCATCGCTTCCGGAGACAAGGTGAAAGAAGCCCGGGATGCCGGGGCCGACGAAGTCGGCGGCGACGACATCGTGGAGCGGATTGCGGGCGGCTGGATGGACTTCGACGCTGTGGTCGCGACTCCGGACATGATGCGGGGCGTCGGCAAATTGGGAAAGGTCCTGGGTCCCCGCGGACTCATGCCGAATCCCAAGACCGGCACCGTGACCTTCGAAGTGGGGAAGGCGATCAAAGAGATCAAAGCTGGAAAAGTGGAATTCCGCGTCGACAAAACCGGAATCATCCATGCGCCCTGCGGCAAGATCCAGTTTGACGAAAAGAACCTGTACGAAAATGCCAAGGCCTTGATCGACGCGGTTCTCAAGGCAAAGCCCGCCAGCAGCAAGGGCAAATATGTCAGGAGCATTTCGATTTCTTCTACCATGAGTCCCGGAATCTGGGTCGACGAGGCCTCCGTCGAGACTCATGCCTAATATCCGTTTCCGGTTCCCGGTTCCCCGTTTCCCGCTGAAGGATTCAGGTTTCAGCTGGAAACGGGAAACCGGAAACGGGGAACTGGAAACGGGAGACGAGAATCATGAATAAAGAAGAGAAACAACAGACAGTAGAATCCCTGGGCGAGCAGTTCCGAGCGATCGACAGCGCCTTTTTGATCAATTATCGGGGCATGAAGGTCGTCGATGCCACCGAACTGCGCAGGAAAATACGCGAAATCGACGGGTGTTACGTAGTGGTGAAAAACACTCTGGCGATGCGGGCGGCAAAGCAAACGAAGCTGGAGTTGCTGGAGCCGTATTTCGAAGGGCCGACCGCGGTCGCCTACCACCACAAGGATATCGTTGGGCTGGCCAAGCTTTTGACGGAGATCAGCAAGAGCAACCCGAGCATTGCGTTCAAGGCGGCGCTGGTCGAAGGCAAAGTAGTCCCCGCGAGTGAGATTCAGGCAATTGCTTCCATGCCTTCCAGAGAGGTGATGCTGAGCAAACTGCTCTTTATTCTCAAGGCGCCTTTACAGAGACTTGCTATGGTTCTGAAAGCTCCTGTGCGAAATTTGGACCTGGTTTTGAAGCAGGTCCAAAAGTAGGGAGTCCGGAAAAATTCGGCAATTCATTTCTATCAATCCTATAGGAGTAAACGATGGCGATTACAAAAAACGAAGTTATGGAATGGATCGATCAGGCGACGATGCTGGAGATTTCAGATCTGGTAAAGAGCCTCGAGGAAAAGTACGGCATCAGCGCTGCGGCGGCGATGCCGGTGATGAGTGGACCGGCTGCCGGCGCTGAAGCGAAGGCTGCGGTGGAAGAGAAGACCGAGTTCAACGTGATCCTGAGCGCGATTGGCGAAAAGAAGATCAACGTGATCAAGGCTGTCCGCGAAGTGACCAACCTGGGTCTCAAGGAAGCGAAAGACCTGGTCGAGGGCGCTCCGAAACCGGTCAAAGAAGGTGTCTCCAAGGAAGAAGCCGATTCGATCAAGAAGAAATTCGAGGAAGCCGGCGCCACTGTGGAGATCAAGTAAGACGATTTACGTATCTGCGCCCGCGTGCAGAGACGGCGAATTGCAGGCCGATCTGTACGCCTAATCCGTGTTTGGCTTTTAGGCCTGCCCTAGGGGGCGGGCCTATCGCGACCGTCAAACCCCAATATGAGGTCACCGTGCACAGGCCTTCAGATTCGGGGAAGCATAAAGAAACTTTCATACGCTCAAAGGCGGATAAGGGCCTTCGTGTGCCTTCCGCTTTTTGTCCCATAGGTTGGGATCTCTCCAAAGGCACGTCGAAACCTAACTGAGCATCTCGAGGTAAATTCTTAAATGACCAACATCAGCACTTCGAATGTGTATCGGGATCGCATGGATTTCGCCAAAATCCATACCAGCATTCCCATCCCCAATTTGATCGAGGTTCAGCGGAAATCCTACCATCGCTTTCTTCAGATGGATGTTCCTCCGTCGGAACGGGAAGATGTGGGTTTGCAGGCTGTCTTCAACTCGGTATTCCCCATCAACGATTTTCGGGGCGCTTCGTCGCTGGAGTTCGTCGAATACTCCATCGGGAATTGGCAGTGCAAATGCGGGAACCTGAAAGGGCTGAACTACCTCCGCGCCAACTGTACCGAGTGCGGCAAGGCCATCGTCAATAGCCCGTACAATCCCGAAAGCGGCAGCTGCAGACACTGTGGTGCGAAGAACGAGATCGATAATCCCCGGTGCGAATTCTGCGGCGGGACCGTCGAGCTGAATGTCAAATACACGGTGGAAGAATGCCAGGAACGGGGAATGACTTTTGCCGTACCGCTGAAAGTAACCGTCCGGCTGGTCGTCTGGGATAAAGATGCCGAAACGGAAGGGAAGAGTGTCCGCGATATCAAGGAACAGGAAGTCTACTTCGGCGACATTCCGCTCATGACCGAGAACGGTACCTTCATCGTCAATGGCACGGAACGCGTCATCGTCAGCCAGCTGCACCGGTCCCCGGGAGTGTTTTTTGAATCCAATGCGGGGCGCACGTTTATACTGGCGAAGATCATTCCCTACCGGGGATCCTGGGTCGAGTTCGAGTTCGACCAGAAGAGCATCCTCTATGTCCGGATCGACCGAAAAAGGAAATTCCTCGCAACCACTTTCCTGCGCGCGCTCGGTCTCAATTCCGATGCCGACATCCTGCGCACGTTCTACGATCCGGTCTCTATCCGCTGGGAAGACAAGAAGCTCTACAGAACTCTGGGACGGGATCTGATCGGGTCCAAGGCGATGGACGATATCGAAGGCCCCAGGGGCAAGGGAGTGATCGTTCCCAAGGGGAAAAAGATCGTCGAAGGCCTTTACAACCAGCTCATCAAAGCCGGCGTGAAGGAAATTAAAATAGAGCCCGAGGCGCTGGAGGGAGCGCTTTCCATTTCCGAGGTGATCAATCACGAGACCGGCGAAATCCTTATCGAGTCCAACTCGGAAGTGACGCCTCGAACGATTACAACGCTGAGCGAATCGAACATCGACGCGCTGGAAGTGTTCTTCCCGGAGCGCGAAGATACGGGGACCACAATCTCCCAGACTCTGAACAAGGATCACATCAAATCCCAGCCGGATGCGCTCATCGAAATTTACCGGAAGCAACGGCCCGGAGATCCGCCCACGCTGGAAACTGCGACGGCACTTTTCGAGGGCATGTTCTACGATCCGCGCAAGTACGATTTTTCGAAGGTGGGCAGACTCAAATTCAATATCAAGCTGGGACTGAATACGCCTCTGGAACAGCGAACGCTCACTCCGGAGGATTTCTACGCGGTCATCAAATATGCTCTCAGGCTGACCAAAAACATCGGCAGCGTGGACGACATCGACCACCTTGGAAATCGCCGGGTGCGCGCGGTGGGCGAACTGCTCGAAAACCAGTTCCGCATCGGCCTGGTGCGCATGGAGAGGGCGATCAAGGAAAAGATGTCGGTGCATCAGGAAATGACCACCGCCATGCCGCACGACCTGATCAACGCCAAGCCCGTGATGGCCTCCATCCGTGAGTTCTTCGGCAGCAGCCAGTTGTCCCAATTCATGGATCAGACCAATCCTCTGTCGGAAATCACGCACAAGCGTCGTCTTTCGGCTCTCGGACCGGGCGGTTTAAGCCGTGAAAGAGCCGGATTCGAAGTCCGCGACGTGCATCCGACTCACTATGGCCGTATCTGCCCGATCGAAACTCCTGAAGGACCGAACATCGGGTTGATCTCGTCATTGAGCTGCTACGCGCGGATCAACGACTACGGGTTTATCGAATCTCCGTATCGCAAAGTGAAGACGGGCAAGGTCTTGGAATTTGTCCACATTGTCTTCCCGGGCAATACGCATTTCAAAGTTGGCGAGCAGGTCGAGAAGGAAACGGTCGAAAAGGAAAACCACCGGTGCGAGAGCGCCGGCAAGCGCCCGGCCCAATACGATCCCTACTCGTTCTATCAGACGGCGTGGGAAGCCGAGGAATACACGATCGCCCAGGCGAACGTAGAACTCGACGAACATGGAGACATGCTGCAGGAGCGCGTCAACGCGCGAAAAGCAGGGAACTTCGTGCTCGTGCCCAAGGATGACGTGCAGTTTATCGACGTGTCGCCCAAACAACTCGTCAGCGTCGCGGCGAGCCTGATCCCATTCCTCGAACACGACGACGCCAACCGCGCGCTCATGGGATCGAACATGCAACGCCAGGCGGTTCCGTTGCTGAGGGCCGAAGCCCCTTACATCGGAACCGGCATGGAGTACATCACGGCCAAGGACTCCGGCGCGGTGGTAATCTGCAAACGAGCCGGCGTGGTGGACAGCGTGGACGCCACGCGCATCATCGTTCGAGTCGAAGGCGACGGAGAAAACGGGAAATCCGCTGCGCGGGATGCCGGCGTCGACATCTATGCTCTGACAAAATTCAAACGTTCGAACCAGAACACCTGCATTAACCAGACTCCTCTCGTCAAGAGGGGCGACAACGTCATCAAAGGCCAGGTGCTCGCCGACGGTCCGTGCACGGACAAGGGCGAGCTTGCACTCGGGCGCAACGTGCTCGTGGCCTTCATGCCCTGGCGCGGCTATAACTTTGAAGACGCGATCCTCGTCAGCGAGAAGCTGGTCAAGGAAGACAGTTACACTTCCATCCACATCGAAGAACTCGAAATCGAGGCGCGGGATACCAAGCTCGGACCGGAAGAAATAACTCGGGATATCCCGAATGTGAGCGACGCCAGTCTGCGCGACCTCGACGAAAGCGGCATCATCCGGATCGGCGCGAAAGTGCGTCCGGGGGACGTGCTGGTCGGAAAGGTGACTCCCAAAGGCGAAACACAGCTTTCGCCCGAAGAAAAGCTGCTCCGCGCGATCTTCGGTGAAAAGGCCGGCGAGGTCCGGGACGCGTCGCTGGTGACTCCTCCCGGCATCGAGGGCACGATCGTCGATGTGAAGATCTTTTCCCGTAAGGGCGTTCCCAAGGATGAGCGCGCCAAGCAGATCGAGAGAGAACAGATCGACAAAATGGAGAAGGATCTCAACGACGAGATCCGTATTATCAAGGACGAGCGGAACAAACGCCTGATCGATATCTTCGGCGGCGAAGTCCTTCCGGACGATGTCTTGAATCGCGCGGGAGACGTGGTCATCCGCAAAAAGACCAAGTTGACGCGGTCCATTCTCAACGATCTCAGCTCGACGGAACTGAACAAGATCAAAAACGACTTCAAGGCGGAAAAAGAAGGCAAAGTCTACGAGCACATCAAGCGGCTTGAGGAAAAAACGGAAAAGCAGATTCAGATTCTGAAGAGCCTTCACGAAGAGCAGCTCGGGAAACTTCGTCGCGGCGATGAGCTTCCGCCCGGTGTGATCAAGATGGTCAAGGTATACGTCGCCATGAAGCGAAAGCTGTCCGTGGGCGACAAAATGGCAGGCCGTCACGGGAACAAGGGCGTGATCGCCCGCATCTTGCCGGAAGAAGATATGCCGTACCTCCCGGATGGGACGGCGGTGGAAATTGTTCTCAACCCTCTCGGCGTGCCTTCCCGCATGAACGTAGGACAAATTCTGGAAACGCACCTCGGATGGGCTGCCAAAGCACTCGGTTTGTTCTTCTCCACGCCGGTGTTCGACGGAGCCTCCGAGTTCGAGATCAAGCAGATGCTGTCTAAGGCGGAACTGCCCGAGAGCGGCAAAATCGATCTCTTTGACGGGATGACGGGTGAAAGATTCGATCAGAAAGTCACCGTCGGATACATTTACATCCTGAAGCTGTCGCACCTCGTGGATGACAAGATTCATGCCCGAAGCATCGGCCCGTATTCGCTGATCACACAGCAGCCGCTGGGCGGCAAGGCCCAGTTCGGCGGCCAGAGATTCGGTGAAATGGAAGTCTGGGCCCTGGAGGCCTACGGCGCTGCAAACATCCTGCAGGAATTGTTGACGGCAAAATCGGACGACATTCAGGGTCGAACCAAAATTTACGAAGCGATTGTCAAAGGGGAATCCCATTTCACGCCGGGCATCCCCGAATCTTTCAACGTTCTCATCCGCGAGCTGCAGAGCCTTTGCCTGGATGTGGAACTGATTCAGCGGCAAAAAGCGCGGCGCGCGGAAGCCGTACCGACGGAATGACGAATTACGAATGACGATGAGAAATGCAAATCGTCAATCGTAAATCAAAAATCGTCATTCAACATGAGCTGTTACAAAAACGGGACGTTGAAGTGGAAAAGAAACGCAAATCGGAACTAAACCTCTTGGGATTAGGGGGGGCCAATTGAGAAGTTTTAAAGACGTAATGGAAAAATCAGATTTGAGCACTGATTTCGACAGCATTCGAATCAGCCTTGCTTCTCCCGAAAAGATACGGGCATGGTCGCGCGGGGAGGTAACCAAACCCGAAACGATCAACTACCGTACCTTCAAACCGGAAAAGGATGGGCTCTTCTGTGCTCGGATCTTTGGCCCGGTTACGGACTGGGAATGCTTGTGCGGCAAGTACAAGCGCATGAAATATCGCGGCGTGGTCTGCGACAAGTGCGGTGTCGAAGTGACTCTCTCCAAGGTGCGGCGCGAAAGGCTCGGACATATCGAACTCGCGTCCCCGTGCTCGCACGTCTGGTTTTTCAAAGGTCTGCCAAGCCGCATCGGACATCTCCTCGATATCAGCCTGAGAGATCTCGAGCGCGTTCTCTATTTCGAGGCTTACGTCGTCATCGATGCCGGTGAAGCCCCGGTCAAACCCGGAGAACTCCTGAACGAGGAACGATTCCGGACCCTGATCCAGGAATTCCCGGGCAAATTCAGAGCTATGATGGGCGCTGAAGCCATAAAGGAGCTCCTCAAGCGCGTGGATATTGAAGAAATAGCCGAAGAACTCCGCGCGGCAATGAAGACCGAAACCTCCCAGCTGAAACGCATCAAGTACGCCAAACGTCTGAAGGTGGTGGACGCTTTCCGAAAATCCGGAAACAAGCCCGAATGGATGATCCTGGATGTGATCCCCGTGATTCCCCCGGAATTGCGCCCCCTGGTTCCTCTCGACGGGGGACGATTCGCGACTTCGGACCTCAACGATCTCTACCGCCGCGTGATCAACCGGAACAACCGGCTGAAGAAGCTGATGGAGCTTCGTGCTCCTGAGGTCATCATCCGGAACGAAAAGAGAATGCTCCAGGAAGCCGTGGATGCGATGTTCGACAACGGACGACGCGGCCGCGTGCTGCGCGGGGCCAACAATCGCCCGCTGAAATCGCTTAGCGACACTCTCAAAGGCAAATCCGGTCGCTTCCGGCAGAACCTGCTGGGAAAACGCGTCGACTACTCCGGCCGTTCCGTGATCGTGGTCGGTCCCGAGCTGAAACTGCATCAGTGCGGCCTGCCCAAGAAAATGGCTTTGGAGCTTTTCAAGCCGTTTATTTACAACCGGCTCGAGAAGGAAGGACATGCGGCCACCATCAAGGGCGCCAAAGAAATGGTGGAGCGGCAGGAATCCGTCGTGTGGGATATCCTGGAGGAAGTCATCAAGGATCATCCCGTGCTTCTAAACCGCGCTCCGACGCTGCACCGCCTCGGAATCCAGGCGTTCGAACCCGTCCTCGTGGAAGGAAAAGCCATCAAAATTCCGCCCCTGGTCTGCGCCGCATTTAATGCAGACTTCGATGGCGACCAGATGGCTGTGCACATCCCGCTCTCGCCTGAAGCTCAGATCGAAGCGTCCGTGCTCATGCTGAGCAGCCATAACGTTCTTTCGCCGGCCAACGGTCAGCCGATCGCCATCCCGAGCCAGGACATCGTTCTGGGTTGCTATTATCTGACCAAGGCCAAAAAGGGAACGATTGGCGAAGGGCGCGCTTTCGGCACGTTCGACGAAGCAATGTTCGCACTGGAAAACGGGATGGTGGAGCGTCTCACTCCCATCCGTTACCGATTCACGGGCGCATTGATGGATCTCACGACGCAAAATGACAATCAGGCTGTCATGCTTGCCGACGTCCGGGAAGTGAACAACGAGTTCGTCAACACCACGATCGGCCGCCTGATTTTCAATTCGATCCTTCCGAAAGGCATGCCGTTTGTAAACGGACTGATGAAGAGAAAAGGATTGCAGCAGATGGTGAACTACTGCTATCTGAACTTCGGACTCGATATTACCGTCCAGATGCTCGACGATCTGAAGGATCTCGGCTTCCTGCACGCAACGAAGGCCGGCATTTCCATCGGCATTGACGACCTGATCGTGCCGGACAGCAAAGGTGCACTGGTCGACAGCGCTCGTGAAAGCGTGATCGAAGTGGAAAAGCAGTACCAGGACGGCGCAATTACAGATGGCGAGCGCTACAACAAAATCATCGATATCTGGTCGGACGTCACCGAGAGGGTTTCGGACGAGATGTTCCGCAAAATGGCCCAACAGGATGAGAGCGGATCCGAATTCAATCCGATTTTCATCATGGCCGATTCCGGCGCTCGGGGAAGCAAACAGCAGATCCGCCAACTCGCCGGGATGCGTGGCCTGATGGCCAAGCCTTCGGGCGAAATCATCGAGACTCCGATCACGGCAAATTTCCGCGAAGGATTGACCGTGCTGCAGTACTTCATTTCCACTCACGGCGCCCGCAAGGGATTGGCGGATACGGCTTTGAAAACGGCCGATTCGGGATATCTGACGCGGCGCCTGGTGGACGTTGCTCAGGATGTCATTATCTCCACCATGGACTGCAATACGCTGGATGGCATTTACGTGACTTCCATCATCGAGGGCGGCGAAACCATCGAGCCTTTGCGCGATCGTATCGTTGGGCGTGTATCGCTTGAAAACATCAAGGATCCGCTCACCGGGGAGACCATCGTCGGTGTGAACGAGGAGATCACGGAATCGCTGGCCGGCGATATTCAAGCGTCCGGTATTGAACAGGTCAAGATCCGGTCCGTGCTGACCTGCAAAGCCAAGCGCGGTGTCTGCATCAAGTGTTACGGGCGGAACCTGGCTACGGGCCAAATGGTGGATTTGGGTGAAGCCACGGGCGTCATCGCCGCTCAATCCATCGGCGAGCCGGGCACCCAGCTTACCATGCGGACATTCCACATCGGGGGCACGGCGAGCCGGACCCACGAGCAGTCCACCGAAGAAGCCAAGAACGACGGCTTGGTCAAATTCCTGAATATTCAGCATGTGACCAACAGGAATGGAGACCTGGTCGTCATGAACCGGAATGGCACGTTGATTATCGCAGACGAAAGCGGACGCGAAAAAGAACGCTACCCGGTGGCTTACGGCGCTATTTTAAAGGTGAAGGAAGGGCAGAGAATCAAATCGGGCCAGGTATTGGTTGAGTGGGATCCGTATTCCTTTGCGATCCTTACCGAATTTGGCGGGACCGTCGTGTTCAAAGACATCCACGATGGGATCACGGTCAAAGAAGAGCGCGACGAGAATACCGGGCTCGTGCGGCAGGTGATCACCGAGTCCCCGGATGAAAAATACCAGCCGCAGATCGGCATCAAAAACGACAAGGGCAAGGTCGTTAAGAGCTATCTGCTGCCGTCCAAAGCGCATCTTTGGGTTGATAACACGGAAGAAGTATATCCTGGCAGCATCCTGGCCAAGATCCCCCGCGAAACGCGCAAAACCAAGGATATCACCGGAGGTTTGCCGCGCATCGTGGAGTTGTTCGAGGCGAGGAAGCCCAAGGAAACGGCCGTCATCACCGAAATCGACGGCATGGTTAAATATGCCGGCCTCGTGCGCGGCCAGCGCAAGATCGAAGTCCACCACGAAAGCGGCATGATTAAGGAATACCTGCTTCCCAGGGGCGTTCATATCAATGTCCAGGAAGGTGAGTACGTGAAAGCCGGCGAGGCATTGATGGATGGCCCGCGCAATCCGCACGACATTCTTCGGGTGCTGGGCGAGAAGGAACTGCAGAGCTATCTGGTGAATGAAATCCAGGAGGTGTACCGTCTGCAGGGCGTCAATATCAACGACAAACATATCGAGGTTATCGTCCGGCAGATGATGCGCTGGATCAAAGTCGAGGAAGTCGGCGATACGGAATTCCTGCTGGAAGAGCAGGTGGACAAGTTCCGGTTCTACGAAGAAAACGAGCGCGTGGAAGAGGCCGGCGGATCCCCGGCCAAAGGGCGTCCATTGCTTTTGGGTATCACCAAAGCCTCTCTCTCGACCGACAGCTTCATTTCGGCTGCTTCATTCCAGGAAACCACGCGTGTGCTCACGGAAGCGGCGATCAGTGGCAAGGTGGATTACCTGCGCGGTCTGAAGGAGAACGTCATCATGGGCCGCCTGATTCCCGCGGGCACAGGCATGGAGTATTATCACAACATCAGACTGACCGAACCGATCGTGCCTATGGAAGCGACCGAAGGGGAGGGCGGAGAGCCGGATCTGGAAGCCGATCTTCTGGGCGGAAATGTGGACATCAACGCAGTGAAAAACAAACGGGCCGATATCGGGTAGGGATTGTCTTAACCCGCATTCGCCCGAAGTTTGATGTCGGCGGATAAATAAAAAAAGGCGGCATCCCTTTCGGGAGCCGCCTTTTTTGCTTGGGGCTGACTGCAGACTAGGAACCTGATGCCGCACCCTTGTTCATACCGATCGGGTCGCCGGTCTGGCAAGCCTGGGCTCCGCACATGGCATCCGCAGTCCCACTGGGCGCATTGCCGGACACGCCCATATAACGGACAACCTGGTCCGGACCGATGCCGTACATATAACGGCCTTTGGATGCCTGCGGATCTGCCTCGAATCCGAATCCATCCGGAGTCGTGGTGTTTCCAAGGCTCGCGTCTGTGTTGGCCGCATAGGTGTAACCATTGAGCCCGCCGCTGGCCGGGTCAAAACGGCTATCCAGATTTCCACGGCTGACCAACGTTGTCAGGTCGGTATAGGTCTGGTTGTTGATGGCGGCGAAGGCAACTTCCGCCGAACCGATCGTGCGGCATCCCTGGATGGCGCTCGATTCGTTGGCAGCCATTCTGGCCTGCAGCATGCTGGGCACCGCGATTGCCGCGATGATGGCGATGATCGCCACAACGATCAAAAGTTCAATAAGTGAAAATCCCTGTTCGTTTTTCATGGAACGCGTTCTCCTATAGTTTAATTGGGGGCATTCATTACAATTCCGGTAAGTAGTAGAGCAACTGCTGTGCCAGATCCCCGCTCCTCTCAAGAAATTTTTTTTAAAGTTAAAAACTCTTATTGATCAATAACTTAAGACTTCCTGCGAATCGCTGGCTGTGATCCGCATTTCGCGGGAATCCTGCAAAACGCTGGATTTCAGCACTCAAGGTGCTGAAATCCGACACTTACCCGGCACCTGATACAACCGATTGACACCTCTGATTGCTAATAAATAGCTGATCTTTTTTGTATTTTGAACCGCGAAGACAGCGAAGACCGCGAAGAAATTTTGGCTCATTTTGCTGTCGCGCAATCAGATCCTGTGATGGATAGGGAAGAAGCTCCGCGTCATATTGTCGATTCGGCGGTGGCAATCCATACAGCGCTTGGGCCAGGATTGCTGGAATCCGTTTATCGGCGGTGCCTGATGTATGAACTCGGAAGGTCTCACGCATCAAGGATGGAATCCAGCGCATGATTTGGCGTGAACGATAAGCAGGAAGCCCATAAAAATCTTCTTTGCGGCCTTCGCGGTCTTCGCGGTTTATTTTGTTGGATGTGGTTACTAATTCGGTCAAGTCAGGAGAGACTCCTGTCTCCTGCCTTTTAGTATTTTATTTGCAGCGAATGGAGACGGTGGCGCAGGGATCCTTTCGTCAGGTTGAGCTTCTGCGCCGCCAGCGTCTGGTTCCCGTCGGTCTGGCTGAGCGCCTGGTGAATCAGGCTGCTTTCGATCTGGCTGAGGAAACTCTCGAGGTCGAAAGGGCCTTCCGGAAGTGTGAAAAAATCGCTTGTCAGTTGCGCGGACTGATGACGGACCGTTTCCGGCAAGCGCTCCAATTGGATTTCGCCGGACGTTTCCAGGGCCACTGCCCGTTCGATGGTGTTTTCCAGCTGTCGCACATTTCCCGGCCAGCTGTAGGATTCCAGGCATCGCAGCGCCTCCGGCGAGATGTTTTCAATTCTCTTGCCCGCGCGGTCTGCATACTGGCTTAGGAAGAAGTTCGCCAGCAGCCCGATGTCCTCAACTCGTTCCCGAAGGGCGGGAAGGTGAAGGCTGATGACGGCAATCCGGTAAAACAGATCCTCCCGGAAATGCCCCTGTTGAATCCGTGATTGCAGGTCATGATTTGTGGCCGCGATGACGCGCACATCCACCGCAATCTCCGCCGTGCCGCCCAGGGGGCGCAACCGGCGTTCCTGCAGAATGCGCAACAGTTTTACCTGCATGGCAGGCGTCATATCGCCGATTTCGTCCAGAAAAATCGACCCGCCACCGGCTGCTTCAAAAAGCCCCTTTTTATTGTTTGCGGCTCCGGTGAAGGCGCCCTTCAAGTATCCGAACAGTTCGCTTTCCAAAAGAGTTTCGGGGAAGGCACTGCAATTGATCGATACGAAAGGTTTATCTTTGCGGTGCGACGCTTCGTGGATGGCCCGGGCGACCACCTCTTTTCCCGTGCCGCTCTCGCCGGTGATAAGGATGGTGCTGTCGCTCATGGCGACGGTTCCAATCGTCCGGTAGACATCCACCATTTTCGGGCTTCTTCCCACCACGTGAACGCGCTGCAACGCCTGAAACAATTTCTGTCCCTGCAAAGCTTCCATGTCGCATGCCGGTGTCTGATTCGATTGCTTCTGGCCTCGCTTTTTCTCCAGCGCGCGACGGATGATGGTATGCAGATCCTCCATCTTGAACGGCTTGGTGATGTAGTCAAATGCTCCGTGTTGCAGAGCCTCAATTGCAGTCTCCGTGCTGGCGAATGCCGTGATCATGATGAATGCCGTGTCGGGCGAAAGCCGCTTCGCTTCACGCAACAACTCGACGCCGGAAAAATCCGGCATCTTGATGTCCGAGATGACCAGGTCCACATCGTTCTTTTGCAGAAGTGCGAGCGCTTCCTTCCCGGAGCCGGATTTAAGGACCTCAAACTCCGCTTCCTGCAAAGCTATTTCCAGCACCTCGATGATGTTCGGCTCATCGTCGACGACAAGAATAGTCGGCATGATCCACTAACTCCTTTGTCCTTGCAGCACGGTTTCTTCAAAGTCTTCGGGCTCAGCTGCGAGCTCGTCCAGCGGAAAGCGCAACCGGACCTTTGTCCCTAATCCCTTCTCGCTTTCGAATGAGATTTTTCCCCCGTGTTCTTCCATAATCTGGAAAATGATGCTGAGGCCGAGACCATGGCCGCCCTTGAATCCCGAATGAAAAGGCTGAAAGATCCGCTCCTTTTCTTCCTCGCTCATCCCGATGCCGCTGTCTTCGAAAAATATCTCCGCGAATTCTTCGGCATCCTTTCGGATTCGGATTCTCAATTCCCCGCCGTTCGGCATGGCCCGGATTGCATTCTGCGCCAGGTTCCAGAACACCTGTTTCATCTGGTCCGCGCTCCCGATAATTCGGACCGATGGTGTTTCGACGTCGAGCTGCACGGAATGCGTGTTCCTGATTTCCGGATTGTTTTGCAGCAGCGCCACGGAATCTCGAAGGACCGGCACCAGATCGATTTCATGCCTGGCATGTTGTTTGGGCCGGGCGAAACAGAGAAAATCCTCGACAAAGTTGTTCAGGCGGTCGCTTTCGCGAATCAGTATATCCAGCAGCCGTTCGTCTTTGCTGGGAAGATTGGCGTGGGAACGCAGAATTTCCACCGACCCGCGCATAGACGTCAAAGGATTGCGGATTTCGTGGGCGATCCCTGCAGCCATTCGCCCGATCGCCGCCATCCGGTCCTTCAGCCGCACTTCTTCCTCCAGGCGGATGATTTCGGTCAGGTCCTGGAATGAGATGATGTATCCCAGCGACTGCTGATTCTGATCCAGCAGCGGAGATACGCTGAACCCCAGATATCGCCTGGATCCGTTGGGAAGAGCGATCCATTCTTCGTGTCGCAGTGCTTTCGCGTTTCGCAGGAGGTCCTCGCGAAGAATTCGCGTCCAGAAGTCTTGCCCGAACAACTGATCGGCCGGCTTGCCGAGCATCTCGTGGGCATCCCTTCCGGTGAGCTCCTGCGCGGCCGTATTGAAGACTGCGATGCGCCCGCGCAAGTCGGTGGTAATCAACCCGCTCCGGATGCTGCTCACAATATGCTCGTTGAGCCGCTGCAGCTGCGTAAATGAATGGATCTTCTCTTTGAGTTCGCCTTCGACGGCATTCAGACGCTGATGTAGATAGGTGCCCAAGTAGGCCACCGCCCAGAACCCGAGCACGTGAGCCGAAATGCGGAACGTCGCCAGCGAAGTATTGCCGCCGGTCGTGTTGGAGCCGATGGCACCCAGGTGGTTCGCCGCGATGATGCCCGAGTAAAGGATCGTGCTGAGGGCGGACCCGACGATGCCCCCGTTCCGTCCCAGGGTCAGGCTGCAGTAAATGATAATCAGCAGGTAAAAAGAAACAAACGCGCTTTCAATCCCGCCGGTGTAGGCAACAAGAATAGTCGCCAGGATCAAGTCTGCCGTGGTTTGGACATAGAGCTGAAGCAGCTTGTTCCGGTCCCACATCCACAGCATCAGAAATGCCAGCGTCACCGTCAGCGATAGAATGTTGAAGAACGGCAGGAAAGGGAACGAGAGGAACCGTTCCTGGAGAATGCCGAGACTGTTTGCCAGGTTCAGCCCGAGCAGCAGCACGACTGCGCGGACGATGATCAACTCCAGCAAGGATCGGCTGAGTTCCTTATTTCTGTCGGGAGATTTGCTTTGTGGATAGGATCCCATATCGGGAATTTCTTGGAGCCTTGGAGATGCGATGTCTCCAAGGCTCCGGAACTGGGATGTCTGCGACTAGCCGCCCGACAACACCTGGATGAGTTTGAACAGCGGCAGATACATCGAAATAACGATGCCGCCCACGACGACACCCAGGAAGACCATCAGGATGGGTTCGAGGAGTGTGAGCAGATTCGCCACGACAACATCCACTTCTTCTTCGTAATAATCCGCGACTTTAACCAGCATGTTGTCGAGTTCGCCCGTCGATTCGCCGACCGAAACCATTTGCGTCACCATCGGCGGGAAAAATCCGGATTGCTGCATCGGGTCGGCCATCGTGCCTCCCCCTTCGATCTTCAGCCGCAATTGATAAATCGTGTCTTCCAGGACGGCATTTCCGGACGTCTTCGCCGTAATATCCAGGCCTTCCAGGATGGGGACGCCGCTTGTCAGCAAGGTCGCCAGGGTTCGCGTAAATCGTGCAACCGCAATTTTCCGCAACACCTCTCCGAGAACCGGGATTTTTAGGAGAGTTCTGTCTATGACACGCCTGCCGTTCTCGGTTTTGTTGTAACTCCGGAGCCCGAAAACCGCGATTCCGGCAAGGATGATCAGAAAGATCATGTATCGCTCGACCAGGTGGGAGAACGTGATCACAATCCGGGTCGGCAACGGAAGATCAACGCCGAACCCTTCGAAGAGAGTGCTGAAAACAGGAACGACTTTCCACAGGATCACTGTGACTACACCGACGGCGATTGTGAGGATGGTGGACGGATAGATCAAAGCGGAACGCAGAGCGCGCTTCAACTTTACTATCTTTTCGATGAAAGAGCACAGGCGTTGCAGGATGGTGTCCAGGATGCCTCCGGTTTCACCGGCGGCAACCATGTTTGTGAACAGGGTGTCAAAAACCTTCGGATGACGCGCCATTGCGGCCGAGAGCGTGGAGCCCGCCTCGACATCGTTGCGGATCTGTTCCAGGATGGCCTTGAATTCTTTATTGGGGTGCTGCTGGCCGATTGCGTCCAGCGCCTGGACCAGGGGAAGCCCGGCATCCAGCATTACCGAAAACTGGCGGGTAAAGATGGCGACTTCAGATTGAGATACTTTCTTGCGCATTGAAAATTTGGCGCTGGTGGTGGCTTTCTTTTCCTGGATCGAGATCGGGGCGATCTGCTCCCGCCGCAGAACGACGGCCAGCGCCTGAGCGCTGTTCGAAACTCTTTCGCCCGACATGCTCTCATTGGTTCGGATATTGCGGCCACGATAGATGTATATAGGCATGACGTATTCCCCCTGGGTCAGCGACGCGAGCCGCCCGCCATCTCAATCCGTTGCCCGCGTGGAGCAGCGGATTGGACGTTTAGACCCACTCCTCGTTGAATGAGGTCCTGTAATTCTTCCGGATTGGAAGACTTGGAAATTGCATCTTGAAGCGTGATTTGCTTCGTCAAGACCAACTGGGAAAGAGACTGGTTGAAAGTCTGCATCCCGAATTTTTCCTGGCCCGTCTGCATGGAACTGTAGATTTGGTGGATCTTGTCTTCGCGGATCAGGTTGCGGATGGCCGTTGTCGGAATCAGGATTTCCATGGCCATGGCGCGGCCGGAGCCGGATGATTTCGGAATCAGCGATTGGCACAGAATTCCCTCGAGGACCATGCTTAACTGGGCCCGAATCTGGGGTTGCTGGTTCGAGGGGAATATATCGACGATTCTGTTAATCGTGGTTGCCGCGCTGTTGGTGTGCAGGGTTGCGAGCGTCAGGTGTCCCGTTTCGGCAATGCGCAGAGCGGACTCCACGGTCTCGAGGTCGCGCATTTCACCGATCAGCACGATATCGGGATCTTCGCGCAATGCCACGCGGAGGGCGTCGGAAAACGAATGGGTGTCCGCGTTGACCTCCCGCTGATTGACAATACAATTTTTGTGACTGTGCAGGAACTCGATGGGGTCCTCGATCGTCAGAATGTGCTCGTGACGCTCCGTGTTGATCTTGTCAATCATCGCGGCCAGCGTAGTCGATTTCCCGCTTCCGGTTGGGCCGGTCACCAGGATCAGGCCCCTTGGCTTGTCGCAAAGCTGCTCGACAATGGTCGGCAGGTTTAATGCATGAAATCCTTTGATTTCAAACGGGATAAGGCGGAATACGGCGCCGACCGCACCGCGCTGGGTGAACACGTTGGCGCGAAACCGACACAGGTCTTTGATTCCGAACGAAAAATCGATTTCCCATTTTTCTTCAAACTGGTGTTTTTGGCCATCGGTCATCACGCTGTACGCGAGTCTCTTGGTGTCGGCCGCGTTCAACGGCAGATGATCGATCGCGCGCAGCTTGCCGTCCACACGGATTTGGGCTGGGACTCCCGTCGTCAAATGCAGGTCCGAAGCTCCCGCCTGTATGGTCTTCTGGAGCATTTCGGGCAGTGTGTTCATGGTTTTTTCTCCAACAGATTATCCGGCCGCTTACCGGAATGAATCAGATGCGAGCCGTCGATCCGATCCGTTCCTTTTGAGACCGATTTGGCATTCCCTCGAAAATCAGGTTAATACGGTTTCTCTCAGAACCTCTTCCATCGTCGTCATGCCGGCTTTGATCTTTGCCAGACCGCTCTGGCGCAGCGACAGCATGCCTTCCTCCATGGCCTTGCGCCGTATTTCCCGCGCCGACGCTCCAACCAGGATCAGTTCTTGAATGTCCTCCCCAATTTCCATCACTTCATACATACCGATTCGGCCCTTGTAACCCGTTCCGTTACATGTCTTGCAGCCCTCCCCCTTGAACGTGTGGAGGTTCTTGGCGTCCTCCTGGGAAAAGCCCGCGTTGATGAGAGCCTGCAGCGGAGTCTTGACCTCGGCTTTGCAGTCCGGGCAGATCTTGCGAATCAGGCGCTGCGCGCAGATCAGATGCACGGAGGTGGCGACGAGAAATGGCTCGATCCCCATATTGAGCATGCGGGATATCGTGGACGGGGCGTCGTTCGTGTGGATGCTGGAGAGAACAAGATGCCCTGTCAGAGCCGCCTTGATCGCTATTTCCGTCGTTTCAAAGTCTCGAATTTCTCCAACAAGGATGATGTTGGGATCCTGTCTCAGGAAGGACCGGAGAGCCGCCGCAAACGTTAACCCGATCTGTTCTTTGATCTGAACCTGGTTGATCCCACGGAAGTTGTATTCCACGGGATCTTCCGCTGTCATGATGTTTGTTTCAGGAGTGTTCAACCGGTTCAACGCCGCATATAGGGTTGACGTCTTTCCGCTTCCGGTCGGTCCCGTTACCAGGACCATCCCGTACGGTTTGAGAATTGCCTCCTCGATTCTCTTCAGCGACAC
>DATJPG010000078.1:0-5583 GCA_035506515.1 Acidobacteriota bacterium | reverse complement strand
TTATACATGGCGTCATAAATAAATGCGCACTATCTCCGAGTTGAGGCCCGAAGGGCCGCAAGAGAATAGCCCCGGCCGTCAGGCCGGGGTTGGGAATAAGACACGATTGAGCACCGAAGGTGCGGTACTTTAAGCGCCTCGTGCCGCACCTTCGGCGCTCGCGCTCTCTCTTCAATCCTATCCCGGCCTGACGGCCGGGCCTATTTCCTGCCGGCCCTTCGGGCCTCAATATGCGCATCTATTTGCGACGCTTTGTATAGTTAAGAGAGCGCTCTATTATCTTTAGTGCTTCTAATCAAATAATTCAACCCCGAAGGGGTGAAGCAGTGAAGCCCAAGGCGCAAGCCCTGGGTAATAAGGGCTAACTTATAACTTCACTCCAATTCTTGTTAGCCGGCTATCCCGCAACTTTGCGGCAGCAAGTATCCTCCGGCAGAACCGGAGGCTTTAGCTTATGAGCCGCTCAAAGCGGCTGGAAAAGCATTCTCGGAATCGGAATCGCAATCGGTATCGCAATCGGGAGTCGCCATCGGTTTTTAACCTCCGATGCTCGATAGCGATTGCGATACCGATCCCGATTCCGACGGTTGAGCAAACGACTTGAAACGAAAGATAAATGTATTTGAGATCGATCCCTATGGGCTCCCGGATCTTTCAAACTTCTGATGCCTCACCGGCAGAGCCGGGATCTCCCAACGGATTAGCCGGGACGCCGGCGGTCCGCCGAAACCAACGGCGGCTTCAGCCTCTTCGCGACGGGAATCAGTCGGGAGATCACTCGCTTAATGTCGTGGGCGATCAAAATCACCCCGGGCGTCCGTACGCGCGGCAAGGTCGCCAAGGGAACAGTCGTCGAAGCAGTCCGCATATTCATCCTCCATCCAAGGCATGAGTGTCGGCCGGTGCCCAGAATTTACAGGTAAAACTCCCGCCGATTGCTGTACCCTGGAAACGATCCACGGCTTTGTTTCGATGAACCTCTCATGAGAATGCTTTCTCGATAGCCATCCGCTTATCGACCCAAGGGCATAAGTAAATCGATCCCTGGCTCTGATTTCGGTGGCCGCATCTGTATCTTTTGCCTCCTTAACAATACTCATTGGTTCCCGATCCCATAACTGTCAGTTTGTACAGTAAGCCCACCGGGAGGTCGATCCCGAACGCTGAAAGCGCGATATTGCGAAGCCCAGGGAAGCAGATTAAGCTTCCCTGGCCCCCACCAGCTGATTATAATAAAAACGATTTCAGGTACTTCGCATTGCGGTTGGTGCATCGCGGGCAAGTCTCCACCGGCAAAGCCGGTGGCCTTAGACAGTGAGCCGCTCAAAGCGGCTGCAAAAGCATTGTCGGCATTGCTATCGGGCATGGGAAGTAAATGGACGATAGCGACTTCCGATTGCGATATCAATTCCGATGCCGATTCCGAATGTTGATGCTATCTGAACGGTAGAAAGAATTTGAGGTTTAAGATCAAACATAGCTCAACCCCTGACCCTCATCCCTCAACACCCGCTGATCCCGCTTCCACCGTTATCGTAGTTGATGACGATCAAGCCGTGTTGAGGAGTCTCTCGCGCTTATTGCGCTCAGCAGGCCTGGCTGTTGCTGCATTTTCTTCCGCGCGCGAATTCCTTGAGCAATATGATCCAGACTCGCCAGGCTGCCTGGTTTTGGACGTGGCAATGCCGGAAATGAGCGGCCTCGAATTGCAGCAAACCTTGATCGCCAGAGGTCAAGAGCTGCCCATCGTGTTTCTCACCGGCCACGGTGATGCATCGATGAGCGAAGCGGCGATTAAAGACGGTGCGATTGATTTTCTGAGCAAGCCAGTGAATGATGAAGATCTGCTCCGCGCTGTTCGCGCCGCCCTTGAGAAAGATCACCTCCGGCGACAAATGCGCTGAAGTCGCTGAGATCCGCACCGTTGCGCTACGCCCACTCCGCGCGGTGGGCGAAATCACAAAGCACATCAGCTCCGAACGTTTCAGAGGCCGGATTTGCTGCTACAGTCCCGCGATGCCCTTGTTCTGAAGAATCCGGACTACGACGCGACGGTTCTCGGCCTCGCTGTCCGCTTTTTTGTCCTTGACTACCTGGCGACTTTCGCCCATCGCGCCTGGAGCCAGCATGTTCGTGAGCGGCACATGACCCTTCTGTAGCAGGATATTCGTGACATTATTGGCACGATCCTGACTCAGCTTCTGGTTTAGGGAAGCACTGCCGGACGATGAAGCGTATCCTTTGACTTGGATCATGTACGCTTTGATGCTCTTCGACTTTTCGGCCAACGTCACCAGTTGCGGAATGTACTTGGGGTCAACTTTCACCTTGCCGTTGCCAAAATACACCGTTACTTCGTCGAGGATGTAGTAGTCATCGAGCTGGCCGAATCGCGCGACGGCGGCATCGATTGCCGCTTTGTTGGCGGCTACCTTTTCACTCTGCTCTTTCAGGGCTGCGTTCTGCGCGGCTACCTTTTCACTCTGCTCTTTCAGGGCTGCGTTCTGCGCGGCGAGCTCGGCGTTCTGCTTTTCCAACTCAGCTTTATTCTTCTGGGCTTGCCGCTGCGTCTCGGCCAAACCGGCCTGGATAGCCTGCGCCTGTTCCAGGTCGTTGCCCTTGAACCTGATCTTCGTTGCAACCAGCTGATTTTCCGCGTTGTAGGTCCCTTCTACCTTGATGGGAAGGCCGGGAATGAGGGCAGCCATGGACATGCGTTTCGTGCGTGCCTTGAGCGCGCCTTCAAACTGGCCCACATCCGTGCTGTCAGTCAGCAGGACGATTACCTTCGGCGAATCTGCCGTCTGCAGAATTATTTGTGCTCCGTTGCGTCCTTTGATCACTCCTTCCAGTTTGGTTTGGGCAGAAACGATCGTGCCGGCCAATGCGACGAACACGAACAACAGGGTTGTTATTGACGTGATGCGAATCGATCTATTGCGAATCATAATTCCTCCATGTAAACGCCAACCAGGGCGAACGATCTAAGCAATCCACTTTGCGATAATATAGGCGGCACCGGCAGCCAACGCTCCAATGATGAGCGTCTGAATCGCACCCCGCATCGGTGCGGCTCCAGTGTAATGCCCCTTGACGTACCCGAAAACGAACAAAGCCAGATAGGTGATTGCGATGAATCATCGCGTGTCAATTTCCCAGCTATCGTTTTCGAACGCCCCCCTGAGATTCCAATCCAGCGCCGGACAGATCGGAGGTTTCAAGGATTCAGATGTTCCCGATGACGGGAGAGCCAAGGCACGACGATTTTCCGGTTATTTTTTGCTCTCCAGAATGGTTTTGACGCTTGCGAGCGATTTCTCTAAAGAGCTGACCGAGCGCCCCACTGCCGATTTTCGCACAATCGAGCCCTTGAACCCTGTCAGGCCGGCTTGCTCGGACCCCATAACCTTCACGAGATAGAAGCCCGGCCTCTTGGGATCGCGAATACAAAAGGTAAGGTCCAGAGCGGTCTCAAAATAGTGGCTCGAGTAGAGCTGTTTCTCTGCAATCACATACGCTGGTTCATCCGGACTGCTCCCTCTCATCATTACAAAGTGGGTTACCCTCAACGTCGGCTTCAGACCGAACTTCACCTTTGACCACTGGAACGTGTCCTCGACGTTCGCCGGCTTGCCATTGGGATACGTGAGCAGGTAATTATAAAAACCGGGCAGATACGCAGGGAGGATTTTGGAGTAGCTGATCATATATTTAAACTGCTCCGCCACCTTGCTCGGGTTCTTCTTGTCGTTGTACTCTCCCAGGATTGCATTGCCTCCCTTCTGATAGTCGATGAGACGCTGCACGGTTTCTTTTTTCAGCAGGTCATTTACCTGACGGTTGACATCGGGAGCAGACCAGTTGACGGATTTTTGAAACAGTTCCATTCCCTTGGAAGGCATCTGAAGCATGCAGTCTCCGGGCTTGCATTTCTTCAACGCGGCTATGTCGTCGGGATCCAAGTCAAAATTCTTCAGGTCTGAGACTTGTGGAGGATTGCTGAATCTTCCTACCGCCAGATATTCGGACAACTTGCTCAATCGCCCGATATCCGTCGCCAATTTGACATACTCCTCGGGTTCCGCATTGATATAGACAGCCCCGAACACGAAGACCTCGTCCGGGATGCGGGACTTAATATTCAACGCGGCCGGCTTACCATTCTGGACACCGGCGATCTGATCCTTGTTCAGCCCGACGTTCTGCGCGAGAAAAGTAAGAATAGACGCCGGCTTCGACTGCGACCCGACGTAGGCCGCGAGACCGGCAATCAAAATGACCAACAAGACAATCCGCAGGGAATGCAATTTCATATAACCTCCGTGAGAATATTCAAAACAAGCCCCATCCAGCCCGCATTATTCATGAAGCTTTATCAGGACTCCGCTTTGGGATGCATAGTCCGAACCGCGGCCTCGGCAGCGATCTCCTCATGGAGCATATCGCTGAGACTGATGATCAGCGACACAACCACCGGTCCGATAAACAGGCCAAGAAACCCGAACGCCATCACGCCGCCGAGCATCGAAATCATAATGACCAGGGCGTTTGCATGCATTTTTCTCCCCACAAAGAGCGGCCGGACAACATTGTCTAGTTGGCTGATAACACCAAAACCGATCCCCACCAGGACCAGACCTTTGACGACGTGACCCGTGGCAAGCAGGTATATAGCCACGGGCCCCCACACCAGCCCCGATCCGAAGATCGGGACCAGCGAGCAGAATGCCGCGGCAATACCGAACAGGGTGGCGGGCGAGACGCCAAGGATGGCGATCGCCAATCCTGTTCCCAGCCCCTGGGCGGATCCGACCGCAAAAACGCCTTCGACATTCGCAACTATATTGTCCCTCAATGTCTGGAGAAGTCTCTTCCCCTGCTGCTCGGACAGTGGCAACAGGCGCAGGACATAGTCCACGATGCGGTCCCCTTCCCGCAGCAAGACGTAAACGGAGATCAGGCCGAGAAACAGGTTGAGAACGACACTGATCATATTCCCCGCCGCCTTGCCGACTGTCGGAAGGATCTGCTCGGCAAGTACCTTTGCCTTTGACTCCAATTGGGCATGTATATCAAACCGGGAAACATCGACGTACTTGCCGACATAGACCGTCGTCCGATCGACACAATGCGTTAGGAATGGGATGATGCCCCCTTCGGAGGCACTCTTCTCTTCAATCTTTTTTGCTATATCCGATGCTTGCCCGGCAGCCAGGTTGAAGGCAATCATCGATGGCACGATGATCAGCACACACAGGATAACGGTCGAAATAAGCGCGGAAAGGCCGCGGCTATGCCGGCGCATCAGGCGGCGTTGAACGGGGTAGAAGACCGTAGCAAGAATCGCCGAGTATGTCAGCATCGAGATAAATGGCAGGCAGATTATACAGGCAACTCCCAGCGTGCAGGTCAGCAGCACCGCAAGGAACAGGGTGGCTTTGCGATGGTTCTGCGGTGTGTTTTCGTGAGTCATGTCAAATCCTCTTCTGCCATTAAATTGAGTGGGAAACCCATCGGGGCTCAGGTTTTCTAAGCCGACGCTCCCAGTAGCCAACCGTTGGACAGCCTTGTTAGCGCGGGGCC
>DATJPG010000077.1:0-24873 GCA_035506515.1 Acidobacteriota bacterium | reverse complement strand
AGTTTGGCGGGGCTTAAGCAGGAGACATTGCGAGGCGAGGGCCCGACCAAATCTATCGGGGTCGGTATCGGAATCGGGGTCGCAATCGGGAGGCGAAAAGCCCCGGCGATACCGAATCCGATAGCGACCCCGATTCCGATGCCGACCCCGATAATACTGCTTAAGCCGCTTTGAGCGGCTCATTGGCTGAAGCCTTTGGCTCTGTCGGAGGATACTTCCTTCCCATCGGCGTAGGGACAGTATAACCAGGTACAATTTTTTGCGGGATTTTTGCTTGACACCCGGGGCGCAAGTCCCGATTCTATGCACGCACATGCATAGATATTCATAGCGTGCGGCGGACATTTTCCGGCCGCTGCGAGGGAGGATTTGATGGAAAAATCCCTGCGTTCTGGGGCTTGGCGCTTCGTCGCCGTATCTATTCTGATCATGTTGGCGGTGCTGGGTGCCGCGGCGCAGACCACGGGCGGCCGGATCGTGGGGCGCGTGGCCGACCCAAGCGGCGCCGTCGTTCCCGGCGCAACCGTTACCGCGATCCACGAAGCCACCGGCGCAAGCCGATCCGTTCGCACGGACGCTTCCGGATACTTCGCGCTGCTCGAATTGCCTGTCGGTACCTACACCCTCCAATTTGACGCGGTCGGGTTTAAACGCGGCGTTGTGAGCAACGCGACGCTCTCGGTGAATCAGGTACTGACGATTAATCAGAGCCTTGCCATCGGCGCCAACAACGAGACCGTGCTGGTCACCACCGAAATTCCGCTGGTGGATCTCAGCACAACGCAGCTGGGAGCCATCGTCGATCACCGCGCGGTGGTGGATCTGCCTCTGAACTCGCGCGATACGTACCAGTTCCTGCAGCTTCAGCCCGGCGTACAGTCACAGTTGGGAGGCAACGGAGACATGTTTTACGGCAGCGACCGCGCAGGCGTGGTTTCTGTGAACGGGGGCCGTGGGCGGTCCAACAACTTCAGCGTAAACGGCGGCGACGGCAACGATCAGTTCGCCAATCTGCCCGCGATTCAGCCCAGCCCCGACAGCATCGAGGAGTTTCGTGTCCTCACCAACACCTTCGATGCCGAATATGGACGCAATTCGGGCGCCGTGATCAACGTCGTGACCAAGTCCGGCAGCAATAACCTCAGCGGCAGCCTTTTCGAGTTCTTCCGCAATAAGGTTCTCAATGCCCGCAACTTCTTCGAAAGCACCACGCCGCAGTTCAATCAGAACCAGTTTGGGGGAACGTTCGGAGGGCCGATCAAGAAAGACAAGAGCTTCTTCTTTCTATCCTACGAGGGCAGACGCATCCGCCAGGGTGTTCCCACCGATGTCGTGACGGTGCCGACGGATCCCGAGCGCCTCGGCAATTTCAGCCAGACGGCTCCGTTTGATGGAATGCTGCAGTCGTCTTATCTGGCGGGCGTGTTGCGCAGCCGCCCCGGCTGTGCGGCGGCGGCGAACTTACCCGATCCGGAGGCATTTCCCTCCGGAGGCGTTGCCTGGAGCGACGTATTTCCCGCCGGCGTGATTCCGCAGGCGTGCATGGACCAGACCGCCCTGGACTTGATGAATCACTATGTGCCGCGCGCGAATTATTCGGCCAATCAGTATCAGAGCACGCCGATCAAGCGTATCGACGGCGACCAGGTGACTGCGCGCTTCGACCACCAGATCAACAATTCCCAGAATCTGAGCGCCTATTTCTACTACGACGACTCCGCCACATTTCAGCCGCTGTCGTTCTTTCAGCAGGCCGGCGCCAATGTTCCTGGATTCGGATCCTACGACCCGGAGCGCATGCAGCAATACAACATCTCCCATACCTGGCTGCTGAGTAATTGGGCGGTCAACGAATTCCGCTTCAACTATTTTAGGCAGGGCGAGCTTGGGTTCATGGCGCCCGAAAGCAGCGGCTTGACGCAAAGCTATTGCAAGACCGTTCCGTCCGCGGAGTGTTTTGCCGACCCATCCAACGCGGATGCCGGCATACACAGCGGCCTCGATGCCGCGCACCAGGGATTGCCGTTCATCGAACTGGCCGGCGGCTTCACGGTTGGCAATAACTTTGAAGGACAGATTCCGCAGATCGGGAACAGCTTCCAGTTCTCCGACAGCTACGCGCGCGTAATGGGCCGGCATAACCTGAAGTTCGGCATCGATACGCGCCGCATGCGCTTCGACCAGACGCTCTATTACAACGTCAACGGCTACTTTCAATACTTCGGCGGCAGCAACAGCCTTTCCAGCGCAAGCGTTCTCCCAGACTACCTGCTGGGATTGCCGAGCAACTATTCGCAGGGCTCGGCCCAGCGCGAGGCCGTGCGCAGCACCGCGCTCTATCTGTTCGCGCAGGACAGCTGGAAGATCAAGCCCAACCTTACGCTGAACTACGGGCTTCGGTGGGAACTGGACACCCCGCTCACCGATTCGCTGCACCATATACAGAGCTTTCGCCCCGGACAGCAGACATCGATTTTCAATTGCGACGCCTCGACCGATTCATGCCCCGGCGGAGCGAACTATCCGCTTGGCCTGGTCTTCCCCGGAGATACCGGCGTCCCCGACAGCTTGACGCAGACCTATTACAAAGCCTTCGCGCCGCGCATCGGAATCGCGTGGAGTCCGAAGAGCGAAGGCTGGCTGTCGAAGCTCACCGGCGGACCGGGCAAAAGCAGCCTCCGCGCAGGATGGGGCATGTTCTATAACCCGATCGAACAACTGGTGCTCATGCAGTTCAGCGCCGGCCCGCCTTTTGGCGGCGCCATGCAGGTTTACGAAGGGCTGTTCAATACGCCATTTATCGGCCAGAACGGATCCGCTACGCCCAATCCCTTTGACGGCATCCTCTCGCCGAAGCGCGGCGATATCATTGACTGGTCGGGGTTCCGCCCATTGCTTCTATATGGCGATTTCCAGCCCAACATGCGAACGCAGTACAGCGTTCAATACAACGTGTCTTTCAGCCGCGAGCTGGCCAAAGACACCGTGCTGCAGATTGGCTACGTGGGATCGCAAGGGCACCGCTTGCTTGCCACGCACGATTTGAATTACGGCATTGCGCAGACGTGCCTCGGGCTGAATGCCATCTGGCAAAATCGCGGCGATGGAAATCCGTTGCTGACCGGTCCGGGTGGAGACCCGGTTTCCGGGTGCGGACCTTATGGCGAAGACAGCTCGTACTTCGTGCAGCCGGGGACGGTAATCCCGACGGGCGGCCTGTATCTGCCCTACGGCCCGAATGGACCAACTATCTTGCCGGCAGGAACGGTCGTCGGACCGAACGGCATCACCCTGGTGGGCACGCGCCGCTATTCGTCGCCCGCCTGCGATCCGATAACCGGGACCGGTTGCCCAACCGACGGCATTCCCGTTTTCTCAAGCATCTTCGCACAGGATACAGTGGGAAATTCTTCTTATAATTCGCTGCAAGTGCTGCTCGAAAAACGCTTCTCGCGCGGCCTCCAATTGCAGGCAGCGTATACCTGGAGCAAATCGATCGACGATTCGTCCAGCTTCGAAAGCATCCTGAATCCACTGGATCCGCGCGCTAACCGGGCTCTTTCCCTGTTCGATACCCGCCATCGGTTTGTCCTGAATTACGACTGGCAACTGCCGGTACCGCGCATGAAAGGATTCGCCAATGTGTTGTTCAACGGATGGTCCGCATCAGGCATTGTGACTGCACAGAGCGGCTTCCCGATGCGCATCTCCAGTTCGGAGGACATGGAATTGCAGGGCAGCAACGGATTCGAATTCCCCGGCCAGCCCAATCTTGTGGGGACGTTCCACACGCAGGATCCCCGCACGCATGACGGGTACTACTTCGATCCCAGCCTGTTCACCACCGCAGACCCGGGCACGTTCGGCAATGTGCCGCGCACGATCTGCTGCGGTCCGGGGATGTTCAATATCGACATGGCATTCGCCAAGACTACGGGGATCGGAGAAAAAGCGAAAGCGGAATTCCGGATTGAGGTTTTTAATCTGTTGAACCATACACAGTTCTACAACCCGGAAGGCAATTTCAGCGCCGGTCCGGATTTCGGCCGCGTCAAGCAGGCACGCGACCCGCGACTTTTGCAGGCGGCGTTGAAGTTCCACTTCTAGAAGACACTGAGAGACATCGCAGGCAAACCCTGCCGATTTGCGATTGCGATCTTGGCAGCAATATCGAGATTTGGCGGAGAGGGGGGGATTCGAACCCCCGACACCGGTTTTGCCAGTGTAACTGCTTAGCAGGCAGCCCTGTTCGGCCACTCCAGCACCTCTCCGCGGTCGAGTAGCGCAAATAGCGTGCTCATAGTATCCGATTCATCCGCTAAAATCCACCAGGAACCTGCTTCATTAGGATCCCGGCACCAAAGGATTTGAGATTGCCGGAAAATACGAGCCTGCTGCCGAAAGCCGGCGACACGTGATAAGCTAAATGCTGGTGTTCATATAGCGTGCAGAGGAAAACGCATGGGTTCACGCGAACAGGTACACGTACGGTTTGCCCCCAGTCCGACCGGCTATCTCCACGTCGGGGGAGCGCGCACGGCTTTGTTTAACTGGCTTTTTGCGCGGCATTATGGCGGCAAATTCGTCCTGAGGATCGAGGATACCGATTTCGCGCGATCGTCCGAAGAGATGGTGGAAGGCATCCTGCAAGGGATGCGGTGGCTCGGGCAATATTTGCAAATTACGAGTTACGAATGACGAATTACGAAATAAAATACACTCTCGTAATTCGTCATTCGTAATTCACCAAGGGGGTTATATGACTAAGCTGGGCGTGAACATCGATCACATCGCGACCATTCGTGAGGCTCGCAAAGCTCTCGAGCCCGATCCCGTAGCGGCGGCCGTTCTGGCCGAGCTTGCAGGAGCGGACGGCATCACGGTCCACCTGCGTGGCGACCGAAGACACATCCAGGACAGCGACGTGCTCCGCCTGCGGGAAACCGTGACGACGCGCTTGAATATAGAAATGGCTGCAACCGCGGAGATGGTCCGCATCGCAGCTGAACTGCGCCCCGACCAGGCGACCCTCGTATCCGAAAAACCTTCGGAAATTACGACAGAAGGCGGTCTGGACGTCGTCGGAACGATGGATATTGTTGCGACGGCTATTCGCACGCTGTCGGCCAAGGGCATCCAGATCAGCATCTTCATCGACCCGGATCTTGCACAGGTAGACGCCGCAGCCAAATTGGGCGCTACCATGGTCGAATTCAACACGCGCGCATTTTCGGAAGCCTGCCCCAAAAGCCCCGACCTGGCCGGCCCAGCCGTCGAGCGCGAACTGACAAGGATCGTCCAGGCATCCGAATACGGGAAAAAACAGGGTTTGAAGATTTTAGCCGGACACGGCCTGACCTATCGGAACGTTTACCTGATTTCGAGCATCCCGGAAATCGAGGAATTGAATATCGGCCATAACATCATCGCGCGCGCCTCTCTGGTCGGCATGGAACGAGCGGTACGGGAAATGATAGAAGCAATGAAACAATAAATTATTTACGATTGACGATTGACGATTGACGATTTGAAACAAACAGCGCGATATAAGCAATCGATTACTAATCATGTTGCGGAACAAGACCATCAGCTTTCAGTATGTTTCCAATCGTCAATCGTAAATCGAAAATCGTAATTGCGTCCTATGGGTATACTTTATCTCGTCGCGACTCCGGTCGGGAATCTTGAAGACATATCGATGCGCGCGCTGCGCACCCTGAAGGAAGTGGATCTGATCGCGTGCGAGGATACCCGCCACACGGCCAAGCTTCTGAGCCACTACGGCATCCGAACGCCCAGCCGGAGTTACCACAAGTTCAACGAAGAAAGCCGCGCGGAGCAACTGCTTCAAATGCTGCGCGAAGGCAAAAATATCGCCCTGGTCAGCGATTCCGGAACACCTCTGGTCTCGGATCCCGGATACGAGATTGTCTCAGCCTGCCGCAGAGAAGGGATGCAGGTTATTCCGATCCCCGGCCCGTCGGCCGCAGTTGCCGCGCTGATCGCATCGGGCTTGCCGGCCGACAGCTTTCACTTCGCGGGCTTCCTGCCGTCAAAGAGTTCGCTTCGAAAACGCCGGCTGGAGGAATTGGCCGCCATTCCTGCGACTCTGATCCTGTACGAAGCACCGCATCGCCTGCTCTCTTCGCTGGAGGATTTGGCCGAAATTCTCGGCCCCCGGCGCGCGACCGTGGCCAGAGAATTAACCAAGATACACGAGGAACTTCTGCACGGCACTTTGCCGGAGCTTTTGAATACCCTTAAAGCGCGGGACCGCATCCAGGGCGAAATCACTTTGGTCATAGAACGCGGAGAAAGCGCTCCCGTCGTTGTAGCCTATCCCGAGTCCCTGCGCCGGCACCTGGAAGAAGAGATGCAAAAAACCGGTCTGCCCCGAAACGAAGCCCTCAAGTCCGTCGCAAAACAGCGAGGAATCAGCCGCAAGGAAGCGTATAAGGCGCTTCAAAAGGATTGACGATTTACGATTGACAATTGACGATTGGAAACACGCAGAGCCACACGGGCAGGTATTGCTGAACATGTTGAGGAAAAAGACCATCATCTATTAGTCTTGTTTAAATTGTCAGTCGTAAATCGTCAATCGTCAATGCGTTTAAGGTATTAGGCCTTTTCCTTCCAGTTCGCCGGGGAGAAAGCCTGCCTTCTTGCCTTCCTCATAGACAGCAAGGCGTTCTTCGCGCAGCTGTTTAAGCTTGACTTCGAGTTCCTCGATTTCGGTTCGCAGCTGGATCTGGGGATCTTTTGTGGCGATGCGTCTCGATGCTTTTGAAGCTTTGAGGGTTGGCCATTTTTCGGTCTGCAGACGGACTCGCTTCGACGCAAGGCGCGCCTCATATTGTTCAATTGCCCGGTCCAGTTTTTGCAGAGCGGCTCTATAAACACGGATGGATTCCCGCTTATTTGTGGATTTCGGTCGGGCGGGAGTTTCGATTGATTCCGGGCCGGACTCTGTGGAGGTGGTAATGTTTCCCTGCCGGCTTGGCCCGGCCGCATTCCCATCGATAATTTTCGCTTCAATCCCCTGCTCTTCGAGGTGCCTTCGTCTTTCGGCTTCATCCCGGGCGATGTCCACCAGAGACTGCAGATGAAACAGCAGCAGCAAAACCGCCCAGCATGTTGAATGCATTGCGATTCTCATGCCAATCTAACTGTCCATCTTCGTGGTGAGCGAAAAATAATTGCCTCAAAGACAAAAATCGCCACGGATTCCACGGATTACACTATCCGGCGAGCGAAGTTTGCTACGGGATTACGCGGGTGACCGGAAAGGCGCGGAGGTAGGAATCCGCCAGCCGGAGCAGGGTGCTCTCCTGGAACTGGTTTGCCAATATCTGAAGTCCTACAGGCAGCCCGCCCTGAGTGAAGCCGCACGGCACGGAGAGTGCCGGAATCCCCGCGAGGTTCGCGGTGACCGTGTAAATATCCGAGAGGTACATGGACAGCGGATCGGAAATTTTTTCGCCGATTCTGAATGCGGGGGTCGGACTGACGGGGCTCAGCAGCGCATCCACTCTTTCAAATGCCCGGTCATAATCGCGCTTGATCAGCGTCCGCACACGCATCGCACGGCCATAATAGGCTTCGTAATAGCCCGAAGAAAGAGCATACGTCCCAATCATGATCCGCCGTTTGACTTCCTCACCGAAACCTTCGCTGCGCGTCCGCTTATACATATCCAGCAGATCTTCCGGTGCGGGAACCCTGTATCCGTATCGGACGCCGTCGTAACGGGCCAGATTGGAGCTCGCCTCAGCCGGAGCGATGATGTAGTAGTCAGCGATGGCATATTCGGTGTGGGGCAGCGACACCTCGATGAGTTCGCAGCCCAGCGAACCTGCGTTTCGGATGCCGGCTTCGATGATCGACTTGACTTCCGGATCAAGTCCTTCTCCGAAAAACTCCTTTGGAATTCCCAGGCGCATCCCTCGAACCGGTTTTTCCAGCTCGGCCGCATAATCCGGGACGGGCGCCGGGGCGGAGGTCGAATCGCGTTCGTCTCTGCCCGCAATTTGTGTAAGCAGTAATGCGATGTCCCTCGGACTATTTGCGATCGGCGATATGCAGTCGAGCGAGGATGCGTATGCGACCAGGCCGTAACGCGAGACTCTGCCATAGGTCGGCTTCAGCCCCACAACATTGCAGAATGAAGCCGGCTGGCGAACGGATCCGCCCGTTTCCGATCCGAGGGCCAACGCCGTCATTCCCGCAGCTACGGCGACGGCACTGCCGCCGCTGCTCCCACCGGAAACGCGTTCCCGGTCATAGGGGTTCCGGGTCACCTGGTACGCGGAATTTTCCGTCGAAGATCCCATAGCGAATTCGTCGCAATTGGCCTTGCCGATCACGATCGCTCCGGCCTCTTCCAGTCGCTCGATCGCCGTCGCGCTGTAGGGCGGGATGTAGTGTTCCAGGATTTTCGAGCCGCAGGTAGTGCGCAGGTTTCGCGTGCAAATATTATCTTTGACGGCGACCGGAACCCCGGCCAGGGGAAGCGCGCGTTCGCGCGCGATACGGTCGATTGCCGAGGCACGATCGAGGACGCGTGGCCTGTCGACGGTCAGAAAGCCGTTCAGGTCTCCATCGGCTTCTTCGATGCGTTTGAGAGATGCTTCCGCTATCTCCCTCGCCGATACTTTACCGGAGTTCACAGCATCACGAATTGCATGCGCATCTCGGAGGTTCATATCATTCCCCTGCAATCACAAAACTTTGGGCACACGAAAATGCCCCGCACCCGGGTCCGGAGCGTTCGCCAGGCTTTCTTCAACGGGCAGAGAGGACCGGACTTCATCCTCCCGGAAAATATATTTCTCAAAGTCCGCTGTCAGCGATACGTGGCTGGTCGGCTCAATGCCCGTTACATCCACCTTCTTCAGCTGCTCGACGTAATCGAGAATCCGCTGGAACTGGGCGGTGAATGTATCCAGCTCGTCTTCGCTGAAATGCAGTCTCGCCAGATCGGCGATCTTCAATACCTCCGCGCGCGTAATAGCCACAACAAATCTCCTATCCTGAGAGCACCGACATTTCGGAGTGCGGCCGCACAAATTATTCAACACCTGCGGCGCAAATGATGGAAATAGCGCCGGCTGTTCGCAATGTCTTTGTGTATCTGCTGCACGAGTGCGTCAATACCGGAGAATCTTCTTTCGTCGCGCAGACGGAACAGGAATTCGAGAGCGGCGTCTTTTCCGTAAATATCCCGGTCAAAATCCAGGATGTGGGTTTCGATGCCGAGCACCGCGGCATCCCCTCCCGCGACGGTCGGGCGCACGCCTACATTGGTCACGCTTTCGTACTTGCGCCCCTCTATGGTGATGAGCGTCGCATAGATGCCGCGCCGCGGGATCAGATCATTCGGCGATTTCAGGTTTGCCGTCGGGATGCCGATCTTCGTCCCCAGTCCGGTTCCGTGAACGACGGATCCCTCGAGTTCGTACGGCCGGTTCAACAGGCGCCTTGCCAATCCGACCTGTCCCGAAAGCAGCGCCTGCCGGATGGAAGTGCTCGACACGCGGTTTCCGCGGAACTGCACCTGGTGCACTTTCCCGACCCAGAATCCCTTTTCTTCGCCTATTTCCTTCAACAGATTGAAGCTCCCCGATCTCCGATGACCGAAGGCGAAATTAGGGCCGACATAGATTTCCTTCGGGCGGATTTTTTCGCACAGCGCAAGAATGGCGAAATCGCGCGCCTCGATCTGGGCCAACTGCATATCAAACGGAATGACCACGACCAGCCGGATTCCCAAAGATTCGATCGTCGCAAGCTTCTGTCGCAGCGTCTGTATCTGCAGAGGCGCGTTATTGGGCGCAAGAACCTGGAGCGGGTGCGGATGGAACGTTAAAACCGCGGGAGTGCCTCCAATCTTGACCGCGCGCGCAACGATGTCGCTCATCAGAATCTGATGACCAAGATGCACTCCGTCAAAATTTCCGATCGTGAGGATCGGGGACGGGTATTCCACGGCCAGCTCTTCCAGCCGATAAATTACTTTCATGGTACTCACTAATATTTTATCCGGTTGGTCTTGGCCATGAATCGCATGCGGAGATCGTAGAGCACCTGTTCCAGGAGCTGCTGCTCTTCTTTGGTGAGGTTCCCTTTGGTTTTCTGCTCGAGCATCGCCAGAAAATCGATCGCATACTGGGCAGCCTCTACATCTTCTTCTTTTTTATTCGTATAGGGATTCTCTACTTCTCCGAGGAATGCCATGCCCTGGTGATACCAGGACAACAGATAGGAGGGAAAATCGATCGGCGGCCTGGCGGACGCCTTCTGCTCTGCAGACGCAGGACCGGTCGTGGAAGACGATGCACCTGCCGGCGTTTCCTGAGCGCTTGCGGGGACTTCCGGTGGGCGCGTTTCTCCATCCTCCCGGAACCCCCTCTTGTCGGTAACTCTAAAACCCTGTTCTTCCTGTTCTTTAGTCATAGCAATATCCACATGAAAAGCTATTTATGCTAACACTTAGCCCACATGCCGCTCAAGTGCGATTCAAGATTCCCGATTTTCAATTCTCAATTATCAATTCTCAATTATCAATTCTCGATTCTCAATTATCGATTATCGATTCTCGATTCCCAGTTTGAGGATAGGGGAGCCCCTCGGTCCTGCCTTTATTGAGAATCGAGAATTGAAAATCGAGAATTTTTAATACACAGGTTTTTTGCCGGCTGCGATTAATCTGGCATTGAAAACTTTGGCCTGGATCTCCTTGGCCAGAGTTTTCGCCTTCATGAAGTCCTTGTCGGCGACCAGTTTGCCGAGGGACTCCAGCCCCTTCTCGGCCTCTTCCACCATGGGCTTGACTTGCTTCTGGATTTTCGCGGACAGCCGCCCCTTTACGAGCTCGGCCTTGATTTTCGACAAGCTGTCCTCGATCGAAACCTGCATCTGAGAAACTTCCCTGGACATCAATTCGCCATTGGCTTTGGCAATAGCGGCCGCTTTTTCAAAGCGGGATTTTGCCCTTAAATAGAAGCTCTTGGCTGACTTCCCTTCCTTGACGGCGGCTTCTCCCTGATCCCAGGCCACGATGGCGTCATTCCAGCTTGAAGCCGCAATGGTATCGGCATGAAGGCTTTTCGCGTTATCCATGGCCGCCTGCGCAGCCTTCATTTCCGCTTCAGAACTCGGAGCACCGCAACTGTAACAGGCAACCAGTATCAAGAGGCTGATGACAACAAAAAATCCGATCGAGTTTTTCATTGAGAACCTCCAAGGAGTCTTTTGAGTGCATCCATATTAGCACTAACTCTTTCGGGGCTCAAAGGTTCTGAAATGAGAATACCGCCTGCCGACAGCATCTAAATCAGCAATCGGCTATCAGCTGTCGGCTGTTAGCCGATTGCTGATTGATGTATGCTTGTTTCATTGGTATCTCGTGGGGACCCGATATGAGACTGAACGTTCTATGCACGTGCGCATTTATTGCCGTCCTCCTACTGACCGGATTTGCTCAGGATCAGAGTCCCAAGGCAGACCAGACGATCCGAGTCAGAGTCGACATGGTCTCGCTGCCTGTCGTGGTGACCGATAAGACCGGAAGGCGAATCACCGATCTTACGAAAGACGACTTTCAGGTTTTCGAAAACGGCGTACAACAGGAAATCGCCGGCTTTGCAGCGACGGACGAGCCGATCAAAGTGGCGCTGTTGCTGGATACGAGCGGCAGCACGGAATTCAAGCTTGCGAAGATTCAGAATGCCGCGATCGGCTTCGTGCACCAGCTGCATCCCGACGACGAAGTCGCCATCCTTTCCTTTGCCGAAGACGTCAAGCTCCAGGAGGATTTCACAATCGACAGGAATAAAAATGAATACGGCATCAAAAAAACCAGGACGGGCGAATGCACGGTCATGTATGAAGCCGTCTGGCTTGCCCTGGAAGAAGTGCTCAAGCCTGTCCAGGAAAGAAAGGCGCTCGTGATCTTCAGCGACGGTGTGGATACTTGCAGTCGCAAGGCGGGCATGGGCGAAACACTGGATCTGTCGAAGGAATCGGGAGCCACGATCTTCTGCGTTTATTACAATACCGAGGCGGACGTATACAGGCGGAGCAATAAATCCATTCTAGGAGGAGGACCGATTCCTCCCATCGTCATGAACCCCTATCCCCCCTCAATAGGCGGCCCCGGCACGTCATCTGGAGAATACAGCTCCGGGAAGAGGTATCTCGCATCGCTGGCGGAAAACAGCGGAGGCCTCTTATTCGACGGCATGAGTAATCTTGAAAATGCATTTTCGGAGGTTGCCGGAGAATTGGCCAGCCAATACAGCATCGGCTACTATTCCACAGACGAGCATCGCGACGGCAAGTTTCGCAAGATCCAGGTAAAGGTCAACAAACCGGGTCTGTCCGTGCGCACCAAGAAGGGCTATTACGCAAAGAAGGCAAAGAAGTAGTCAGCGCGGGGATACACCTTAGGTCTCAGAAAAAAATGCCACGGATTACACGGATTAAGGCATGAGCGGCGACGCTTCGCGCCGCTCGCCCATGCAACGGTCATTTGAATCTGTGTAATCAGTGTAATCCGTGGCATTTTTTTGTCTGACAGATGCAAAAATCTGTTGGACGCATTACACTAGCCCAGACTCAACCGAATTGAGGCTTCCGGATAGCGGATTACTTCTGGACGCTTAAGAAGATCTGCACACCCATATCGCGGATGTTGTCCTGCATCTCCTCCAGAGTATCGACGTGGGCTTCTTCGTCTTTGAGAATCTTTTTGAGCAGCTCGGCCGTCCCCTGGTCGTTCTTCTGGGTGGCAACATCGATGATCTTGTTGTATTTGACGACTGCGGCCAATTCCAAACTCAGGTCATTCGCAATCATGTCCGGAACGGTCTGGCCGATGGTAAGTTTCTGGTATTTGGACAGGTTCGGTTTGGCATCGAGGAACAGAATTCTTTCGATCAGCACCTCGGCATGCTTCATCTCGTCGATCGCCTGTTTCTTGGACGCGGCGGACTGCTTTTTGTAGCCCCAGTTTTCGCACATTTCCGCATGCAGGAAATATTGGTTGATGGCAGTCAATTCGTCGCTCAAAGCCTCGTTCAACAGTTCGATAACTTCCGCGTTCCCTTTCATTCCGGTTCTCCTTGTTTATAAATTATACAAAGCTCACAGCCATAATTAACACAAAGCCACACCGACGAAAAGATCAATTTGCCGAAGAACGCCGGTTCTTAAGGCCGGTGGCCAGGTCCTCCGCGGTTGTCACGGGCAGCTTGCAGGCAAAATTCTCGCAGACATAGGCGGTGGCGCGGCCGCCGATCTGTGGTTTCCCGCGGAGCAGAAATACGTCGTCGTGTGTGCCGCAAGCAACAACCTTGTTCGGTTCATAAGCGCGAAACACTTCATCGAGCAGTTTGCGGGTTTCCTCGTCGGAGGGATTACCGATGACTGCAATTTCCATGGTTCGGCCCAGGCAGAAGTCCAGTGCACAGAGCATGTGCGGGAGTGCCGCAGGGTGCCGTGCCATTGGTTCCGCCATGATTTCCAGAATCGAGACGGCCGGTTGCATCCACTCCTGTTCGCCGGTGAGTTTCCACAGGCGCAGCAGGGCCAGGGCAGCTACGGAATTCCCCGAAGGTGTGGCATTATCGAAAAACTCTTTCGGGCGATGAATCAGCGATTCGTGATCCGCCGAGGTGAAATAAAACCCGCCGCCCCGAGAGTCCCCGAATTTCTCGATCATTCTGCCGGCCAACTGTTCCGCTTCGCGAATCCAGATGGAATCAAATGTCGCCTCATAGAGCGAGATCAGGCCATCGATCAAGCAGGCGTAATCTTCCAGGTACGCGTTGAACCTGGCCTGTCCGTCCTTATAGCTGCGCAGCAATCGCCCGTCGCTCCGGAGTCTGGAAAGCAGAAACTCCGCATTTCGAATCGCGACGTGACGGTACTCTTCGCAGTCCAGAACATTGGCGGCTTCGGCGAAACTGCGCAACATCATCCCGTTCCAGGCCGCAAGGATTTTATCATCCCGGCCAGGCTTCACGCGCTCTTCCCTCGCCTGGAGGAGCAGGCGCCGGCCGTGCCGCACGATTTCCCGTAAACGATCCTCTGAAATATCGTTTCGCTGCGCGACGACGCCGATCGGATCGGGCACATTCAGGATGTTTTTGCCTTCGAAGTTTCCGCCGGCCGAACATCCGAAATAGCGGCAGAACAGCTCACCATCCTTTTCTCCCAGGACGGATTTGATATCAAGGGCAGTCCACAGGAAGAACTTACCCTCTTCACCTTCGCTGTCGGCATCCTGGGATGAATAGAATCCTCCTTCCGGAGACGTCATCTCTCGCACAACATACTCCAGCGTCTCCTCGGCAATTCTCCGATAAAGTTCGTTTCGGGTAAGGAGATATCCATCCAGATAGATGCGACTCAGCAACGCATTGTCGTAAAGCATCTTTTCGAAATGAGGCACCAGCCACCGGGCATCGACCGAGTATCGGTGAAAGCCGCCTCCGAGCTGGTCGTACATACCGCCGTGGGCCATTTTGGTCAGCGTGAGGTTCACGGCCTCAAGAGGTGGCTGCTTACCCGTGCGCAGGAACGTCCGCAGCAAAAAAGTCAGGGCCATGGATGGAGGAAATTTGGGTGCCGAGCCGAATCCTCCATTGCGCGCATCGAAATTCCGGATCAGGCCGGATGAGGCAGTGTCAAGGATCGAGGTATCGAGCTTGCCTCGAGTGCCCGGCGCTGTATTTGAGTTCCGCAGATCGGCCGCGAACGCGTGGATGCTGCCCAAAAAGTCTTCCCTTCTCTCGCGGTAACTTTGGGCAACGCTCAGCAGCACTCGCCGGAAACCGGGGACGCCGTATCGGTCTTCCGGGGGGAAATATGTGCCGCAATAGAAAGGGATCTGGTCGGGAGTCAGAAAGACGGTCATGGGCCAGCCGCCGCTGCCCGTCATCATCTGCACGGCCGTCATATAAATCGAGTCCAGGTCCGGCCGCTCCTCCCGGTCGACCTTGATACAGACGAAGTGTTCGTTCATGATCGCGGCAATTTCTTCATTTTCGAAGGACTCATGCTCCATGACGTGGCACCAGTGGCAGGCCGAGTACCCGATGCTCAACAGGATCGGCGCATCCTCCTTCTTCGCCAGCCCCAGCGCCTCCTCGCCCCAGGGGTGCCAGTCCACCGGATTATGCGCGTGCTGCAGCAGATATGGACTCGTCTCATGGATTAATCGGTTCGTGTGTTTATATTCGACCATACAGGTAGATTATGCTTTGGCGCTGGTGAAGGTCAAATATGGATTCGAGATTCCAGATTCCAGATTTCAGATTCCAGATTTCAGATTCCAGATTTCAGATTCCAGATTTAAGCGGGCGAAGCTTTCGGAGTGCGCAGGCTTGCTTGCGCTTTGATTTTTGGCAATTTTATAAAGCGCCTGCTGCTTTCTCCGAAGGCGCCCTTCGGGCGCTGGCAGGGCCGGCTCGTATCTTTGTCTTTCGAATCTGGAATCGGGAATCTGGAATCTGGAATCTCTTTTATGGTCGCACGTAGTGGGCTTCGATGCGGCTTTGAATTCCACCGCGGGGAGTGAATTCTCCGCGGATTCGCATGGAAACAGGCTGGCAGGCATCGACGAGGTCGTGCAGGATGCGGTTCACCGCATTTTCGTAGAATATGCCGAGGTTTCGATAGGCGTTGATGTATTCCTTGAGCGACTTCAGTTCCAGACACCACTTGTCGGGCACATAGTTGACGAAGACCGTCCCGAAGTCAGGCAGCCCCGTCTTCGGGCAAATTGCCGTGTATTCGGGAATGACGATCTCGATTTCGTATCCCGGATATTGATTCTCCCAGCATTCGATCGACGGCAACGGGGCATCCAGGCCGGACTTGGCGTGTTCTTCCGTATATCCTCGCATAATTACAAATTATCATAAATTAAGATCCGATTACAGATTCTCGATTCCAGATTCCAGATTCTCAACTCCAGATGGAGGGCTAATTGGACAACTTTTGAAGATACGTGATGAATCCGGTTATCTGGCGGGCGATGGATTCGGTTTGAGCGATCAATTGTCTGAATTCGCCATCAGATATATATTGAAGATCCAAGGCAAGACATAGCTGCGCTCTCACCTCTGCTGCGGAAGCTCGCGCGGAGTAAAGGAACCGGCAAAAGCTCGAATTGCTTTGGCTCTCGGCGCCTTCTGCAATGTTGCTGACAATGCTCACGGAAGCGCGTCGGATTTGATCGCGCAGGCCAAAATCTTTAAAAAACCGGGGATTCGCTGAAATGGAATATATACTCTTTGTCAGGGCTCTGCTGGATATCCACACTTCCATATCCGTAAAGCGCTTTATCTTGCCCACAAACATCTAACGGCAGATCCAAAAAGTGAGCGAAAGTTTTTATCTGGAATCTGGAATCGAGAATCTGGAATCAAGAGTTTCTCGAATCTCGAATTAGTTGTCGGGCCCGATAAATCCACTCCCGGTTCTCCTTTCGGAAGAACCGCGGATTAGAACGGGCTTGTTCCGCGATCATGGTCAACTGCGCGCGCATCTGATCACGGTCGCCTGTTTTCTGGAGCGCGACGGCCAGCCAGTAGCGTCCCTCGGGATCCGATCCGCGTTTGGACAGGAAAAAACCGAGGAATTCCATTCCCTTCTCCACATTGCCCGTATGCAGATAGCCTTTGCCGACTTCGCGGAAAATGTCTCCCAGACCATACTCCGGATTGAGCCGGTACGTCTCCTCGTACTGCTCCAACGCCCGGTCCCAATGACCGCCCAACTCGTGCGCGCGTCCGAGGTAGTAGTGGTAATCGGGGTCGGCCGCATCGATTTTGAGCGCGCTTTCAAAATATCTGCGGGCTGCGTCCAGATTGCGGCGTTTGAGGTATATGAGACCAAGCTGATATTGCGCATCCGCGTCCTGAGGATTCAAGGTGAGAGCGCGAAGATGCCGCTGAAAATCCCGTTCCCCGACGTGCGACGCGTGATAGCCGCGGAACCATTGGGAACCCCAATAGATCAACGGAATCAAAATGAATAACGGCAGGAGGGAGAGAAATGACGTAAGCAGGTAGTAGGCCGGGAATGTGAACCATGAAAGAGCGAATACACCCAGGGCCTGGACCCCGGACAAGTAGTTCAGCTGCCGGATGCCCCACAATGTATATGCAGCAACGAGGATCGAGCGAATGATAATTCCAATCGAAATCTCGATGACCTCCCCGACGACCAGGAAGTGCGGCAGGAGCCATTGCAGCGGCGCGGCCGCCAGAAAGAGCACTCCCCACAGAGGCAACAGGGCGGAGACGTGGGCCTGGTATTCCTGCCTTGAAATGGAAAGGCCGCACCCGTCGCCGGAAATCGCATTGCTGACCACTATGACGAAAGGTATGTAGAGCACGAGCAAAAAGAGGAAGACCTGAAACAGCTGGAAGAGCACGGAATACCCGATCCAGACGGACTGTTCCGAAACAAGTTCCGGGAGCGATGCGTACACCGAACTCCGCACCACTCCGTACAGCAGGTATCCGATAGAAAAACAAATCCCGCCGGCCACCATCGCCCGGCGCTCCGCCAGGTCACGAATTGCACCGGGACGAAACGCGAACATTGCGAGCACGTCTGAAAGATATGTCATGGGCTGAGTTTATATCCTACGCCGTAAATCGTGAGAATGTGTTTCGGATTGCGGTAGTCGTCTTCAATCTTTTTGCGGAGCTTCACGATGAAATTATCCACCGTCCGGTTCGTGGGGAATTTTTCGGTTCCCCAGACTTTGTCGAGGATTTCATCCCGCGTAACGGGCTGGTCGGCGTGCACATAAAGAAGTTTAAACAACTCGACTTCATAATGGGACAGCGAATATTCTTTCTTCCCTCGCTGTATCCTGAAATGCTTGACGTCCACGATATTGGCTCCGACGCGAACCGTGTCGAAATCCTGGGCATACCGGCTGTGGCGGCGGAGCAGTGCCATGACGCGAGCCGACAGCTCCCCGACACTGAACGGTTTTGTCAGGTAATCGTCCGCTCCGACTTTGAATCCGCGGATCTTGTCGTGATCCTGGGATCTGGCCGTCAGCATGAGAATCGGCGTCTTGTGCTTCTGCCGTACCTGTTCGCACACTTCATATCCGCTGATATCCGGAAGCATCAGGTCCAGGATGATGCAATCCGGTTCTCTGCGGCTCGCAGCCTGGATCCCCTCCTTGCCGGTGGCGACTGTGGTCACTTCATACCCGTCAAACTCGAGAATATCCTTCAGTCCGCGGGCCATCTCTTTCTCATCTTCGATTACAAGTATTTTGTGCATGGAAGATATGATTCCAAATTCTCAATTCCAAATTCTCAATTCCAAATTCTCAATTCCAAATTCTCAATTCCAGATGCTCGATTTCAGAATATAAACTCTGGATTGAGATTATAGTTTGGAATCTGGAATCTGGAATTTGGAATCATCCATTTTTTCCCGGATAGGGATCTTTAGCGTAAATGTGCTTCCTTTGCCCGGGGCGCTTTCCACCAGGATCTCGCCTCCGTGCATTTCTGCAACGTGTTTGGTAATGGACAAGCCGATTCCGCTCCCGCGGACCTTGCGGACAGAAGGATCGCTGCCGCGATAAAACTTGTCAAAGATTTTCTGCTGTTCGTGTTCGGGGATACCAACTCCCCTGTCGGCGACCGACAAGGCCACAAAGCCATTGTCTCGCCATACATTCACATCGATCCGTTTCTGATCTTTGGAATATTTCATGGAATTATCCAATAGATTCAGGAAAGCCATCGTGATGGCGTTGGGATCGGCATAGCTGTCCGGCATTTCGGGATCCGCTTTCACGTTCAGCTCGAAACCTTCCTTCTGAATTTCGTGGCGGTATGCTTCCAGCGCTTTGGTCACGAGCTGCGCGATATTTGTCTTTTCGAAGTGCTTGCGCTCGATTCCGCGGATCAGGTTGGCAAAATCGAGCAGGTTCGCGATCAGGCGGGACATCCTGTCGCTTTCGTTATAAATAATCCGGTAGTACTCAAGTCGTTTGTCCTCGTCCTTCACTCTGCCCATGACCAGGATTTCGCTGAACATCCGTATCAGCGACAGCGGTGTTTTCAACTCATGGCTGACGTTGCTGATAAAGTTATCTTTCAGCTGCCGGAGCTGCCGGTCGTGCTGCCAGCCGATATAAATGATTGCCAGGCTGATGAAAGTCAGAGACATGCTCAAAATGATGAAGAAGAGGTTTATGCGCCGCTGGTTCTTGACGCGCTGTTCCAGTTCCGTGTAATTGCGCGGAAGCATCTGCAGGAACCACTTGTACAGGGTCGTAGGAAATCTCGCATCCACATAGTACTTCGACCGGGAAATGGGCTGGCCATATACGCCGTTGTTGTCGTAATCGACGATGCTGACATAGAAGCGGTCTTGCAGGTCGCGCATCAGCCTGTCCAGCAGAACGATTATTTTGTCTACGTTCATCTGGTAGCAGACCACAATGCGCGTGCCCTTATGTGTCTCCTTGATAAAATAGGTTGCGAAGAAATATCTATTGGCGCGCTCGGTGTGCAGATGGTGTGGCTGCTCCAGCTCGCGCTGGTCCAGATCCAGCTCTTTTACTTTGAAGCTGGCGCGGAACGCGCCCCATTCGTTCCTGATGTCGTAGGAATAGGGGGGATACAGCGGATAGTCGTTGTCCGGGCGCAGGAAGTAGACGCGATCCACGTTCAAATCTGCCTTCTTGATTGCCTCAACTTCGGCCGGCCATTTCGCAGGCTCGTTGACGTCCACCATGCCCGACAGGATGAGATCGTTGTCGACGATTTCCTTTTCGATGCGGTCGATGTAATTGGCCGCGAGTTTATAGTTGCTCTGAACGAGCGACGTTTCCACCAGGTTTTCGCGGCCGACGGTGTAGTAATAACTGACAAAGCTCAGGATGGCTGTGGAGACGACGATCAGACCGATCGTGATAAAAATGATCGGCGCCTTGTGAATGAACGGCAATTTCATAAGCATTTATTTTACTCTGGAATCGCTCAAACCAAGGCAAAAAACACAGGGCATGTGGGTTTCTTGCAGTGCGGCAGTTAACTTCGGTTTTGAACCTCGATTCCGAAGTTGAAGGGGGAGGTATTGTACCAGTGCCGCACCTTCGGCGCTCATCGTCGTATCGTCCACCTATCCCGACCTTATGTCGGGCCTATTTTGTGACGAGCCTTCGGCTCTCTCGCTGACCCTCTGAAACAGTGTTGAGTGGAGCCTCGGAGAGGCGGCAGAGAATAGCCGCGGCCGTAAGGCCGTGGTTGGGAGGGATCAGCAAAGCGAGCGCCGAAGGTGCGGCACAACTTCGGCGAAATTAGGTTTTCAGGGATCAATCGATTGAGAATAAAGCACAAAATCCTGCTCCGGATATATCCCATTTCGGAATCGAAGTTGAAGAGTCAACGGTGGAAGCGGCAGCAAGCGGCCGCACTTCGAGGGAGGTTACTTGGTAGAGGCGGAAGCATCCGCGGAATCGTTTTTCTTTTTTTGCTCGAGGAGGGCTATGTCGCCGACGCCGGAGCGCCGGGCGATGTCGAGCAGAACAAAAACGTCGCCGTAAGGTAGGGACGAATCGCCGCGAATGAACAGATTTTTAACGGCGCGCCGACGAAAAACCTCGGTCAGCTTGGTTTCGAGTTCTGAGAGTGTGACGGTTTCCTGGTTCAATTTGATTGTGTGATTCAAATCCATATCCACAATCACGGAATCGGGCTTTACTTCTTTCGGCTGAGTCGCCGGGGCAGGCTGAGGAACGCGGATAGGGTGTTCATGCTTCTTGAGCGGCGCCACTGTCATGAAGATGATCAGCAGCACCAGCAGAATATCAATATAAGGGGTAATATTGATATTGGACTTGTATTTTCCCTTATCCGCAGTCATTCCCATGAGCTAAATACTCCCGAATCCGAAGGGACCGGCCCGATTCATCAATAAATATTGAAGACAACCTCGACAATAATCTGAACGTCCACTGGGGTGCCGTTGTGTGTTCCTGGCCTGAAACGCCACTTGGTGGCAATGGTGCTGATAGCGGATTCATCCAATCCGTACCCCAATCCCCTGACTACCTTGAAGCTGTCCGCCGTCCCGTCCTTGCGCACGACGCATTGCAGCATTACCACGCCTTCCGTACGGGCTTTTCGAGCCTCTTCCGTATAGGGAGGCTTGGGTTGAACCAGCGGGACGGGGTTTTTCACGGAACCCCCGGCCACCCAAGGTCCTACACCGTTGCCAATGCCGCCGCCGGACCCTCCACCCATTCCGCCGCCACTGCCGGGGCCGACGCCGGGGCCTGATCCCGGGCCAACTCCGGTTCCGCGTCCGGTTCCTATGCCGCCGCCGCTGCCGGGACCGGAAGAGGTGGAATAGTTGGGAGGCGCAGAGATATCGCCAATCGGCAAAGACATATCCTGTGGTATATCGATCGGCATCTGCACGGTTGCTTCATCGAGAAGATCGTTCACGGGCATCAGCGGTTGCGGATTGTCGGGGTCGGGAGGGACCATCTGCGCACGCACCTGTGTCGGCATTCGTCCGGTCGCAGGAGGCATGGGCTGGTTCTTTCCGCCACCGCCACCGCCTCCACCCTGCCGGTCATCCGTTCCTCCGTCATAGGGGGTATAGACCGGAGAGTTCACGAACACGATGTTTTCTTTCTTTTCGGTTGAGTCATCGTGATTCTGAATTACCAGGACAATCAATCCGATGATGGCCGCGTGGACGAAGACCGACAGCATCTCGGATTCCATTTTCCGAGTGCGCCCCTGGGACCGATCGGCTGCCCAACCATCCGGGCTCGAAAAAACACCGGGGATGAAAAGCGGGTTTCGGAATCCGGTCAGGAGATCTCCAAAGAATTCCTTCCAGCTAAAAGGAGTCTTCTGCTCCTGATCCGCGTAGTGGAAAAGCGATGGCTTTGTGTGAGGAGCTTTCCACGCTTCCTTGAAGGAACGGATGGGGTGGCGCAAAAAACTCCAGTCCATGTCCTCCCAAACGCTCGATTCCGGTTCCTCTTTTATGTAATGAAAAAGGGAGGGCTGAGTTCTTTTTTCGGAAGAAAAATCAAGCTTTATCCGCATTCTGTCGTTCTACTTCCCACCGTCAAGGTTGATTTTTTCAGAGTTTCCAAGGCTTCTTATCAACTTATCGGTCTATCCCGGCTTTTTATGCCGCAATCGGCTAATTTATCTCCACCCGATTAGACGCTACCCGGCCATAATGGTTTCATTAAAATTGGGGGGAAATCGGTCCTGCAAGATTGAAATGTCCCAAGGAGATACAGCACAGTCACCTAGTTCCTTCGATACGCCGGATCCGGCAACTGCCGGATTGGATATTGCCATTAGAAATACTATCATTCGCGCTCAGAGGCGTCTATAAACAAAACAATTCTGGATTTCAGATTCCAGATTCCAGATTTCAGATTCCAGATTTCAGATTCCAGATTCCAGAATAAAAAACCCATTTCCGCAATTACAAATAAGGAATCTACAATCGAGTATCTGGAATCGAGAATTGAGAATCGAGAATTGAGAATCGAGAATCGAGAATTGAGAATCGGGGACTGAGAATCGAGAATCAAAACTTTTGTCGACTTTTTCAGGGCTTTCCGCGTCCAATGTGAACAATGAGCGAATACGCGAGTTCCGCAATCAGCCGGGCAGGGGATTCCGCCACACCAGCGGAGCAGGCGCAGGAAAATTCCTGGGTATCGGGCAGCCAACGGGGCGATGCCCTTTCCTTCAACCGGCTTGTGCTGAAGTGGGAGAAGAATGTTTACAATCTGGCGCTCCGGATGCTTCAAGATCGCGATGAGGCGGCCGAGGGAACCCAGGAAATTTTTCTGCTTGCCTTCAAAAACATCCGCCGTTTCCGGCACGACTCGAAGTTCTCAACCTGGCTATACAGGATTGCCGTAAATCATTGCATTACAAGAGTCCGGCGGCGGCCGCAGGGAATCCATCTTTCGATCGACGGGGATGGAGCGGAATTGAGGCCCGTTGAGCAATTGATGATCAAGGAGTCACAGGCAGGCGAACTGATGCGATCCGAACAGCGGCGCAGGGTAATGGACGCGCTCTCCCACCTGCAGGCGGAGCAGCAGGCGGTCATCGAGTTGAAGTTTTTCCAGGAAATGACCTTCGAGGAGATCGCAGACGCGCTCGGCATCCCGTTAAGCACTATCAAATCCCGGCTTTATTCGGGGTTGGAAATGCTGAAAGTCCGGCTGGGGAATCCGGAATGACTGATTGGAGGAGGACATATGAAACCGGAATGCAGTGAATTTCAGGCTAAGATCGCAAGATCCCTTCTGGGAGACCTGCCTGCAGACGAACAGAACACGCTCGAAGCCCATCTTGCCGAGTGTCCTCAATGTCAATCGGAACGCGAGGCCTATTCCCGCACGATAGGTGTGATGCAAGCGGTGGACAACGAGCCGGTGCCGCGCCACTTCTTTGTCCAAGCGGAAGAGCGGGCGTTGAATCCCTGGGAAATCTTCCGGATGTTGAAGCCCAGCTGGAAGGCCATTACCGTGGCTGTCGGCGGATTATTCTTATTGGCGTGCTTTGGCGGCATCCAGGGTTTCACCCGCGCCGGCGTTGATCCTGAGGCGCTGAAAAAGGACATCCTCAAAACCGCGGAGGAACAGAACCGTCAAACCGAAGAAGGCTTGCTGCAGGAAGTGCGTGCAGAAATCGAGCGCTTTCGGACCGAACTGACGCAGCAGCAAAAGGCTGAGCTTACGGCGGCCATAGACCGCGTAGATTCCCGCATGACCGGGCGCATGAAGCTGACGGAAAACCGCGCGCACGATGACGCGCGGAGAATGGCCGTCGATGTTTATCGAGCGGTCTCGCAACAGCGTGCGCAGGATCTCAATTTAATCAATCTCCGCTTCGACGGCATCGAGATGAAGAACGCCATCGAGAGTCGTCAGAACGATGCCATCCTGAGCACTCTTTTGCAGGCCTCGGAACTTACACTCAAATAACCTGGAGGACCGTCATGAAAAAATATCTTATCGTAATCTTCATCCTTTTGGGTCTGGGAGTGTTCTCTTGGGCCCAGGGATCGAAAGAACTTTTTGATGCGAAGAAGTCGGAAGCCGAGATGGAAATCATGAAAGGCATTCTCAGCACAACAATTTCCTATGTTGCCCAGAACTACCAGAAAGCTGCGTTGCGCTTTAATGCTTCCAGCATGGGCGCCTATTACCTTTACGGCCAGGGAGCTACGTTTGTAATATCGACATCCGGGCTTCGCCCGTTGGATATGTCACCGTTTGGAGAGAATATCAAACTGGCTCTGGAACTATCCAAAGTGAAGGATGAGACCCAAACCCTCGCACTCTTTGCGCAAAACAGGGCCGCTGAGAATGAAAAGGCAACCCAGTGGCTGAATAACATTTACGCATCCGGGTCAGGCCCTGGCGTGGGCCCCGGCAGTGGCGGCGGAATGGGTGGAGGATCCGGCAGCGGAAAAGGATCGGGATCCGCGGCGCCTCCGGTTCCGCCAAAACCGCCCGCCCCTCCCGCGCCACCCGCCCCTCCTGCGCCACCCGCCCCTCCTGCGCCGCCTGCCCCTCCTGCGCCGCCCGCCCCTGCTCAGGTTGACCGCGAGGCGCTTCGAAATAAAGTTGAGGAATATCAGGCGGCAATGAAGAAGAATCGCGAGGAAGCAGCGGCGACCCAGGAGAAATTCCTCGAGAGTTTAAAGGAAATTCGAGTCTACCTGATCGAAGCCCTCGCAAATTACGGCGACTCCCTCACTCAGGTTAAACCCGGCGAGTACGTCAACCTGATTCTATACACAGACGCCTTTGACTCGGATACC
>DATJPG010000076.1:0-14744 GCA_035506515.1 Acidobacteriota bacterium | reverse complement strand
CCCGGCCTGGCCACATGCGATCGCATCCGCAACCAGGTGCTCCGGCGTAAACGGCAAGTGAGGCGTCTGGGTTGGGATGGTGATCGCGCCCGTCAATGCTGATGTGATGATGAGTTTGTCCGCCATGTCAACTCCCCCGATTTATGTCATCTGGTTGTCTGCTGCAAAATGGATACGGACGATCCACAAAACTAACAGCTATTTTGCACGCTTCGCAACAAACTCCTCTGTCCCATAGCTGCCGACCTGCCGAGAACCGTGGATCTCGTCGCCTGAAATTTTGCCCTTGTACGCGCAACTTAGTTCCTGGCCTTGAATCTTCAGCGTTTCGACAAACGAGATTTCGTCGCCCTTCACAGAACCTTCCGTTAAAGCGGACTCGCTGGATTGGTTTCCCATGGACATCACGGCCTTTCCTGTGAGCTTTCCCCCCTCAACTTTAAAGTCGAAGGTGTAGTTCATCTCACCGATCCCGGTGGAGATAACTGCTGTCCACTTGCCCGAAATATCGGCGGCAAGGGCTGGAATGAGGCAGAGAAGCACGACAGACACCATCAGCAAAATTCTTATCGATTTCATAATTCAGTCTCCTTTTGGCGAGTTACTATTTACCGCAATGTGGTATATTCATATCACAATACGGTACGACCGGACAACAAGGAAAGGAGGTCAGGATGAAAAAGGTGGAATTGCAGGATGCAAAACCCTATGCACCGCCCAAGCATTTCAATATGACTGCTTTGCGGCTGCATGGAAAAGAGGAGACAGGAACGCAGCAGTTCTGGATGGGTCTCTCTCATTTCCTGCCGAATGGAGGCGCAGAGATGGACGCGACTCCCGCGGAAAAGCTCTATTTTGTGCTCGAGGGAGAGGTCACGGTCAGCACTCCGGACAAGCAGACCGATGTGCTGAAAGCATGGGATTCGCTCTACGTTGGGCCGAACGAGGCCAGGGCGATCATCAACAATACGAACAAGCCCGCGAGCATGCTCGTGATCATTACATATAAATAACCGTGAACGATCCGGTGAAAGGCGGTGAATGAATGGAATCGCGCGTTGACTTGAACTACGTTCGAAACATGTTTAGCCTCGCAAACAAAGTGGCCATCGTAACGGGCGGCGCGGGAGCCTTGGGACAAGCAATCGCACAAGGGTTGGCAGTCTATGGCGCCGATGTTGTGGTCACCGGCCGCACGTTGAAGACGCTGGAACCGATTGTAAGAGATATTGAGGCTGCCGGCCGAAAAGCCCTGGCTCTGAGCTGCGATGTCGCCGTTGAAAAAGATGTCGAGGCCTTGATGCAGGAGACGCTGAAGGCATTCGGCACCGTGGATATTTTGGTCACGGTCGCCGGAATTGCGAAGCGTTTTCCCGCAGAGGAATTTCCCATTGATGAGTGGCAGCAGGTAATGGACATCAATGTCCGGGGGACATTCCTCTGCTGCAAGCATGTTGGGAAGATTTTCAAAGAAAAGAAAAAAGGGAAAATCATCACGATCTCGTCTGTACGCGCCTTCGCAGGACATCCGGGCGGGTATGCTGCCTATGGCACCAGCAAAGGCGCCGTGAATCTTCTGACCAAACAGCTGGCAACTGAATGGGCAAAGTACAGCATCAATGTCAACTCGATTGCTCCCTGCATCTTCTGGACACCGCTGACACAGGAGGTTTTGGAGAACGAGCAGCTGTACAAAGTGTTCATGTCCAGGATTCCAATGGGAAGGGCTGCGCTGACTCAGGATTCCGTTGGTGCGGCCGTATATCTTGCTTCTCCCGCTTCGGATTTCGTAACGGGGCAAATCCTCTATGTGGACGGCGGCACGGTCGCCGGATAAAAACAAAAATTGGAGACCATCCTATGAGTAACAATATGAAATTAGTGGATCTCAGTCACCCTTTTGGCGCCGGATGTCCTCTGTGGCCGTACTTCGAGGATGTCAAGGTTGAGCGAATGCATTATCACGCCAAATCCGGCGTCCTCTCGCAGAAAATTACTACCGTGATGCACTGCACCACACACGCCGACTCGCCGGGACATGTAGTCGAAGGCCTTCGGTTCACGCATGAATTGCCGCTGGATCTTTACTATGGGACCGGCGTTGTGGTGGATATTCCGAAGAACAAATGGGAGTTGATTACGGCCGAAGATCTCGAGAAGGCAACGCCCAAGATTGAGAAGGGCGATATCGTGATCGTTCACACCGGATGGCACAAGTATTGGGGGGACAACAAGCAGTATTTCTGTTACTCTCCCGGTCTCGGACGCGAAGCCGGCGAATGGTTTGTCGCCAAGGGCGTAAAAGCAGTAGGCGTGGACCAGCAAGCCCTGGATCACCCTTTGCATACCGCGATCGGTCCGCACGGTCCCGGCCCTATCATGCCGTCACTCAGTGAAGAATACAAACAGATGACAGGCCGCGACGTGCTGGCGGATTTCCCCGAATGGGAACCCTGTCACAACCTTCTCCTTAGAAATGGGATCATGGGATGGGAGAACGTGGGTGGTGATATCGCAATGGTTGTCGGAAAGCGGGTCACCATCATGGGACTCCCGCTGCGATGGTATATGGGAGATGGATCCATCGTCCGGATGGCGGCCTTGATTGACGAGAAGGACATCAATCCCGTTCCACCAAGAGTCTATAAATACGGCGTGGTCTAGGATCGGAGGTTCCGGAATATGGAAAAAATCGCGGTGATTGGCGCCGGACTCATGGGACACGGCATCGCGCAGGTTTTTGCGGTGAATGGGCATGAAGTTGCAATCCACGATCCTTTCCCGGAAGTGCTGGCCCGAGTTCCAGAGCGAGTCTGTGCAAACCTGCGCAGCCTTGGCCTCGATGAATCGAGTGTCGAGAGAATATCCGTGCACGGAACGCTCGAAGCTGCGGTCGAAAAGGCCGACATTGTCTTCGAGGCAGCGCCCGAGAACCTCGCGTTGAAGCAGGACATCTTTGCGCGATTGTCGACATCAACGCCGCCAGGCTGTATCCTGGCCAGCAATACCTCGGTCATTCCGATTGGAGAAATCGCGGCCAATTCCGGGGACCCGGGCCGCATCCTCGGCACGCATTGGTGGAATCCTCCGTATCTGATTCCGTTGGTCGAAGTCATCCAGGCGCCTGGTACGGAATCGGTCTATATAGAAAAATGTATCGATCTGTTGCAGCGGGCCGGCAAGGTAGCCGTCCACGTCAAACGCGATGTGCCCGGATTTGTCGGCAACCGCTTGCAACACGCGCTCTGGAGAGAAGCAATCTCCATTGTAGCGGCCGGAATTTGCGCTGCCGAAACGGTCGATCTTGTGGTCAAAAACAGCTTCGGGATGCGGTTGCCTGTGTTGGGGCCGCTGGAGAATGCGGATCTTGTGGGACTGGACTTGACTCTCGCGATCCACAATGTAATCCTTCGGCACCTCGAAGCTTCACCTGAACCAAGTCCGTTATTGGCACGCTACACGGGCGAACAACGCCTTGGGATGAAGACGGGAAGAGGATTCTACGAATGGACGCCGGAGTCGGCACAGCGTGTCCGCGAGCGGCTGACGCGGCACCTGCGGGATGCAATAAAAAAGGGAGAGTAGTTCAGTGGTAGAGCGTTTGAAAACAAAACCCAAAGCTCGTGACCGAAATGGAGTCCAGGTGATAGCTCGCGCTGCCGAGATCTTGCGGGCGCTTGAGGGAAGCAATGGTATGAGTCTTGGCCAGCTTGCGGGACGAGTCAGCTTGCCCAAATCGACCGTGCAGCGAATCACTAATGCCCTTGATTCCGAAAATTTTGTGGTTTCAGCATCCCCCGGCGGACGCCTGCGGTTGGGCCCGGCTCTGGTCAGGATTGCCCATTCCATTCGATTCCCGATTGCCGACACTGCCCGGCCTTATCTTCGGGAGCTTTCAGAAAAAACGGGTGAAACCGTAGACCTCGCCATACTCGATGGGGAAAAGGCGGTCTTTGTCGAACAAATCCCCGGATCCCATCGCCTCCGTGCGGTATCCGCCATCGGTGTTTCATTTCCGCTGCACTGTACCGCCAACGGGAAAGCAATGCTGGCCGCGCTTGATGCTGAAGAATTGAGCCGGATGAAGAAGCGCATGATCCTGACTGCTTTCACCGAAAATTCCATTCGATCCTGGGAGAAACTCGAGCAGGAGATTCTCAGGATTCGCGAAGCCGGACTTGCCTACGACCGGGAAGAACACTCGATGGGGATTTCGGCCATTGGAACCGCGATCATCGGTTTTGAAGGGGAGATTGCTGCAATAACGATTCCCACACCTACGGTGAGGTTTGCGAAAAAGGAGCCTGAATTGGCAAAAGCACTGAAGCTTTGCCGTGATGCAGTCGACAGAATTCTCGGCGGGCGCCGCCAGTAGAGTTGGTCGGCAATTCGACAGCTGTTGTGTAAAGCTTTGGTAAATTCCTCTTCTTCGAGGAGGAGCGGAAATGGCCGTAAAGGTTTAGCCCGACTTCAAACTTCGAAGCCGGGCTAATGTGTCTTAGAGCCGCACCGGACAGCATTTTTACTAGGCGCAACTACTCCATTTGCCGGAACCTAAAAAATATACTTGAGCGCTAGCTGCATGACTCTTCCGCCATTGTTTACAGTCGCAGATCCGCTCGGATTCGCGCTCGCGGTGATCTTTCCGAAGGTCCCGCTGGTCAAAGTCGTATCCGGGTTGCCGAGCCGAACGCTGTTGGTGACATTGAAGGCCTCGGCTCGAAATTCGATTTCTTGGCGTTCGGCGATATGGAATCTCCTCGAAATGCTCTGACTCCAATCCCAGTATCCCGGACCCCTCAAGCTGCCTACTCCCATGTTCCCGTAAGTGCCGGCTGCGGGCAATGCAAACGCAGCGGGATTGAACCAGCTCACACAAGGGCCAGGTGTGCAGGCTTGCCCACGGTCGGATGCCGCCACACTCGCAAGCACCTGATTCGGACGCTGCGGTATGGGAGTGGCGGCCTGGCTATAGCCAACCCCGTTGTAAGCCTGATCGCTACCGATCATCGGCATTAAAGCCGCGCCGGAACGTATCTGAAAGATAGTCGAGAGGGTCCATGAGGAAGCGGCCTGTTTAACCCAGGAGCCGCTCGAGTACTTCGGCGTCAAAATCACGAAAGTGGCATTTGCAGCCTGCCGGAGATCCAGCAAACTGGTAGATGTAAGAACACTGCTTCCGCTGCAATCGCCCATGTCCAGGTGGCGGTCATTCGGTCCGGTGTTCTGATAGGGTCCGTGGGGGTAGGTCCCACCGAGAGTGAGGACCGGAGTGATTGGCAGTCCGATGCAATGGGACCACGTGTAGTTTCCGTCCAGACTCATCCGTTTACCCAGTCTCAAACGGGCATTCAATAGGAGACCGTGATAGCTCTGCGTTCCGCCATCATCGAGCTGAGTTAGCGACCCGAGTGTATTAACGTTTTGCGCGCCGGGGTTCGCCAAATTCAGAAGCCGCCGCTGATCTACGTTTCCGAACTGGGTGCACGGACCTGGAATGACGAGGCCATATTGTCCGGGGAGACAATTGCCCGGGATATACATTCCAGGATTGAGTTCGACTGCAGTCCAACTATGGATCATGTGGCTTCCGACATAGGTCGCGGAAACAAATAATGCTGGTGTAACCTGGCTCTGAATTCCCAAATTCCACGAGTACTGTGCGGTCGTTTTCAGATTTGGAGGAATAGGATAGAAACCTTGATAATTTGGGCTCGATGGCCATACCGGGTGATCCGGATCGAAGTTGTATGGGAACGGACTCCCAGAGGGAAATGGATTATCCAGGTTGCTTCCAACGTTTTGAACCGTCAGTCGGTATGGCGCACTCGAAGATGTATTTTGGTGCAGGTCCATTCGGATGAAGTCATGGGCGATTCCACCTCCCAAACGGATAACCATTTTGCCCTTACCGGACGGATCCAAAGAGATTCCAACTCGCGGTTCCAGAATTCCCCACTGACTGTCCATTCCAGACTTGCCGTGGAATCCTGGATCGCCGGGATAGCTGAAGCCCGGGGGAGCGGTCGGAATGACGGTACTTTCTACGCCCTTGTAAAAGTTCTCAAGATTGAAGTTGTAGATGTTCGCATCGGTGAACTGCATCGGCATGAACGGCGCCCATCGCAGTCCATAGTTAAGCGTAAGCTTGCGGTTCAGTTTCCACGTATCTTGCAGATACAAAGCGAAATAGTTTTGAGTCAGGTTCTCCGGATTCGGGTTTGCCTGATGAAACGAGGTTATTTTACCCGTCAAAAAATCAGTGATTGGTGCGCCTGTTCCCAAGACCGGAGGCGCTCCGGGAGGAATGTGGAGCATCGGGTTGAGATTCGGTAAGCCTGCAAAAATCATAACGCCTGGAGCCCATGCGTAGGCCCGGGCAAACAGAAGACCTCGACTCACGCTGCCACCAAAGGCGAGTTGATGCGATCCCTTAATAATTGTCACGTCGTCATTCCCGCCAAAGTTCGTCATCGCCGAGGTCGAGGCTGCCAGGTTCGCAGGAAAACCCACCATGAACCCACCGATCACAAAGAGCGAAGTGAATTCAGGCAAGTAACTATACAGGTTGGTTATGCCCACGTCGGCTGGACCGAAAAATCGTGCCGGAATCTTGCTTTGTCCAACGCGATTCCCCGAAACGCGAAAAGAATTTACAACGTGCGCGCCGATCATGTCGGTGGTGCCAAAGGCCAGCGATTGAGCCATATCGTCTGATCCCCATCCGCTCGTAGTCAGGAGATCGTTCTTTTTGATATCCCAGGGACCCATCACGTCGATCTTGGTGACCAGGTACCTCGCAAATAAGGAGTGCCTTTCGCTCAATTGATAATCCAGCCTCGCCGGAATCTGAAACCGGTTCTCATGAAGAGGATTTCCCGACAGAATTTTTCCGCACGGATCGCTCGTTTGCGGGAGTCGGGACGCGATGTTCACCGCGGCTGGACTTAACGGGAAGGTCAGTCTCCCATTCGAATCCACAATGCTTCCTATGGCACCAGCCGAGGGACACCCATTGGCTGGAGCGATATAGGCCGAGAAGTCCCCCGAACGCATCGCCGCTGTGGGGACGTAGGACGCGGCATTTGACGGGGTCTGGCGTGTTGTTGTGCCCTGGAATCCGAGAAAAAAGAATACCTTGTCTTTCTTGATTGGCCCGCCGAGAACACCTCCAAATTGATTGCGCTTCAGCTGGTCGTTCTGGGCCGCAAAAGCGTCGCGGCTGTTCAAAGCCGCGTTGCGCAAGAACCAGAACAAGTCCCCGTGGAACTCATTGGTGCCCGACTTCGTCACCGAATTCACGGCGGCGCCCGAGTGTCCTCCGTTGGACGCGTCCTGAGAGCTGGCGACAAGCTGGAACTCTTGAAGTGCGTCGGGAAAAGGAAGCGGCATATTCGTGCCAACAAACAAATCCAGATGCGCTGCCCCATCCAGGTTATACTGCACGCTGTAGCTCGTGCCTCCCGCCACACTGATATTGACCCCTGTGTCCATGGTGTAACCGGGGGAAGTACCTGTCTGAATAGACAGGCCGCTCAGCGTTATCAGGTCGGTCACGGATCGGCCATTGAGCGGTAAATCCAGCACGCGTTGCGTCTCAATAACAGTTCCCACGCCAAGGCTTCGCGTCTCGATCATGTTCGCATCCGCTTTTACCTCGACCGTTTGTTCAATTTGGCCAACGTCCATCTTGACGTTGATGACCGGATTGCTGCCAACCTGCAGGACGATCCCGGTCTGTGCGAAAGTCCGAAAGCCTGCTAATGATGCTTCGAGCCGGTAGGGACCAAGCGGCAGACTTGGCAGCACATAAAACCCTTTCTCGTTGGTTACCGTCGACCGTGAGACGCCAGTCTCGACTTGCACGGCCGTTATCTTTACGCCCGCCAAAACGGCGTCACTCTGATCCTCTACCGTGCCGCTGATCTGGGCTGTCGCCTGTGCCCAAAGTGAGTCCGGCAGCAGCATTAAGCAAAAAATGCACATAACTACCAGCATTTGCGGAACTCTCATCGTCCCCTCCCGGAAATTCTCAAGGTTTGCGGAACTCGCACTTGATTTATGCTTTTGTGAATCGAGGTTACCAATGGTTTGATGAATTTGTAAAATGAATCTTTTATATCAGTAGTGATAAATATTTTAAATGATTGATAATTTGGATACTGGTGTGATTTCATATTTTCCCAATTGGGAGAGGGATTGCGCTACAGTTGGTACGGAACTGAATGCGTAACCCGCATTCTTTATGAAGGTGCGTAGCGAGGAGGCGCAGACGGGCGTGGATGCAAGGCGCGCGACCGAAGGCCCCGCAGGCGTACCCGATGGTACGGCGAGGAGCCCGACGGAGCGCAGCGCAGCAGACATGCCCGGATCCGCCGCCGCAGTAGAAGCTTCATGAATCATGCGGGTCTAGCGCATCGTCATCGGAAAGCAATCCATGTACGGACAAAGGAGAACTGACGCATGGCAACAGCGCAACAGCAGATAGTTGAATCAGCCAGCGGCCGAAAACGGATCGTGTTGGGGTTGGTTGCCGTATTCCTGACCTACTTTGCTCATGGGTATTTCATTCAGATCCTGATTCCTGCAATGCCCAGGATAGCCGCAGATTTGAATGGGATGCACTTGTATTCCTGGGGCATCTCAATCCCGCACCTGGGACAGGCTTTTGCAATGCTCATGGTAGGCAAATTATCGGACCTGTATGGACGGCGAGCATTGCTGGTGGTATCCCTGGCAGTCTGCCTTTTCGGTACAGTCTGGAGCGCTCTGAGCACCACCTTTCTCATGTTGATAATCGCCCGTACGGTTCTCTGCATCGGGCAGGGTGCTTTGGCGCCCCTTTGTTTCTCGGTGCTGGGCGATACGTTCGAGCCGATAGAGCGCAGCAGATGGGCTGGTCTTCTCAATATACCAGCCGGCATCTTCGCTTTTATCGGCCCCACTCTCGGTGGATGGTTCGCAGATAATCTCGGCTGGCGCTACATATTCTGGTGTGGAGCGCCGCTGGTGGCTATATGCCTGGCCGCGGTTCTATTCGGCTTGCCCCGACGGCGCCTGCATTCGGCTGCAAAAATCGATACCCGTGGCGCGCTCTTTGCTGCGATAGCTTCATCGGCGATGATACTTGCATTTTCCCTGGCCGGAACAATGTATCCATGGGCATCGATGCAGGTGATCGGGCTGCTCGCCGGGTCTGTTGTTTTTGGGGCGCTTTTTTTAAAGAATGAATCTGGTGTCGAGGAACCCATCCTGGATCTACAGGTGCTCCAAAACCGTTCAGTGGTGACCATTTCATCGGCGTGTGTTTTATCCGCCATTGGGATGATAGGGATTGCGATCTATTTCCCTCTCATGATGCAAGGCACTCAGGGAGTCAGTGCAACATTGACTGGAAAGATAATAACTCCAAGCGGCATCCTCATGGGTTTTCTAGGCGTTCCTACGGGTTTCATCCTCGCCCGCACGAAACGGTACAAATGGATGTATGTTTTGGGCTATGGTCTCGCGATGATTGCGGCGATTCTTTTGGTTTTCTTCAAAGCATCGACTCCTGCATATGCAGCACTCGTCGTGACCGTTTTGAGCGCCCTGGGGATAGGCGCAATGCCCACTATCAATACCCTTGTTGTTCAATATGCCGTTCCCAAAAAGCTGCTGGGTGTGGCAACAAGCGCTTTATTCTTCTTCGTTATGATGGGACAATCGATTGCTCCTGCAATTCTCGGCTCAGCCATGAACACGAAATACAATAGTGTGCTAAAGGCTTCGATTCCAGCAGAATTGGCTAAGCTAACGGACCAGGCTACGATGACCTCTCTGGGGAATCCACGAGTACTTCTGTCGCAACCGGCGATGGCGGCGCTCCGGGAGACTCTCGATAAGAATCAGGAACTCTTGGATCAAACGGTTTGGGCTATCCGGACATCCATGGAATCCAGCCTGAGGCTTGTTTTTATAATCGGGGCTGTATGCATGCTGCTCGCATTTCTGACAATATGCACCATTCCGGAAATTTCCATCGATGCCAAGGTAGAGGAAAAGAAACCTATTTGAATGACAGCGACCGTCGCGGAATTCCTGATGCGGGAACTGATTTCCTAAGGCAATTCAACGCCTTGCGCGATCAGCCTTTTCTGAAGTGCCTTCACATTAATTTTCCGCGGCGGCACTCCGTTTTTAACGGCGAGAGCGGCGGCTGTCCCGGCGGCCTGACCCATTTGGATGCAATGTGGAATGACGTTGAACATCGTATTGGCTGCTTGATCGGATGAAAAGCAGCGTCCGGCAGCGAGAAGTCCATCCAGCTTGATTGGCACAAGGCACCGGTAAGGCATTCCGACGTTCTTGGGCTCGCTGCCTCCGGGCCAGCTGAGCGGAACGCCCTGCGGGAATATCAATACGGTGTCATCGAATTTCTTGCCAGAACGCGCTTCTTCGCCGGTTAACACATATTCGCCGACAAGACGGCGGCTGCCGCGCGTTCCAGTCTGCGATGCACTATCGTATATATAGCTGATTTCGAAGCCGGGCACGTTCTTCTTGTAGTAAGAATAAACCGGGATCATTGCCTTGCGCACGTGAACGTCGACCCAGGTAAGGTCCTCAACCTTGATACAGCTCTTGCCAGGTATAAAACTGTTGACCCAGAAAACATCTTTCCGCTGGGCGGCGACCGGCACCAAAGGGAATCCGGCTATTTTGAAGGCTTCGTTTCTCATTTCTTCCCACTTCTCCGGCTGGGCCGCGCGGAAATCGGCGAATGTATCAAAATCAATTCCCCCGATTCGGAAAACCATCGCCAGATCTGATGAGCGGTAGCGTTTGTCCAGCGAAGCATCAAATTCCGCGCCGGCGAAAGCGAAGACATCTCCATCCCCGGTGGCGTCAATGATCACTTTACCCATGATTGCCTGACGCCCAGACTTACTTTCGAAAATAACGCCTTTAACAGTGTTCTCATCAACAATCGCTGCGGTGCCCCAGGAATGAAGAAGCAGCTTTACGCCGGCATCGAGAGCCATATCGTTTAGGATGCACTTCAGGAGCTCGGGGTCGACCATGATGGCATGTCTCAAGATACCAGGTTCTTTGGTCTTGGACAGATCGCGCGCGCCGCCAACTTTATTCAGCCTGTCCAACCATTCCCGACATTGGCCTGCGGGGTACTGGTTCATCATCAGAACTAAACCACCCGTGGCCATGCCGCCCAAGGAGCCATACCTTTCGATCAAAATCGTGTCAGCCCCTTCGCGCGCCGCCGCGATAGCCGCAGCTACACCTGCCGGCCCAGCTCCCGCCACGACAACGTCCGCCTCTGCGAAGACATTCGTTTCCCGCGCGGCTTCGTAAATTGTTTTTGATTTAACCATTGGATTCCTTCCCTTCTGATGAGCAATCCTGATTGTCGAGATACGCCAGGAAAATCAGGCTTGTGGGGAATCTTGCAGATCCTCGCAATTATTGGTATCGAGGTTGAGGCTTTCCCAAAGCATTCGCTCCTCGCCCATTGTCAAATCCAGAATAGCTTCTTGAACCTCCAGAAAGCCCTGACCGCAGGATTTCTTTTGAAGAATGATCCTCTGTCTCATCTTCTGATTCACGAACCACATCTTCGCCTACGGAAAGGAATTTTTGTTCGGAGCCCTTTCACAGAACGTAAAAGCCCGTTACGTTCAAACCGGCCAAAGATATCATTCGCAAGACTGATCTGTACAATGAATGTTTGCTAACTATCGCAATTTAATTTTTAAATGTATATGAAAACCAGGTTCAGTATTGCCGGCATAAGGCGGTCTTTGAGACCTGTCCCAAAATTATTTCTGCACTACATCGGGAGCGCCGGGCGTGCAGAAGCAAAGCGCCGCGGCGCCATCGTCGAGGCGCGGCAATGCGAGTCTATCTTCAATAACTCCGCTATCAATATCACCCGCAAACGCGATACAAATGATAATACCCATCCTCATAGAGGTGAGGTCCAAGGCATTCTCTGGATTTACAAAGTCAAAACATCATGGCAGATGACACAGATTTGTGACAAAATCGGCGACGTTCCCAACGCCGTTTCGTCATTGTCAAGGAGATCGCAGATGAAGAAACTTGTTGCTCTGGTCGTGATGTGCGTTTTCGGTATTTGTTGTTTTGCTCAATGGAGTCAAAGCCAGGGGCAGATAAACGGCAACCATTGGGTAAGCGCTTGGACGACTTCCCTTTTCTTATCAACGCCATTGCCCGGATTGCCGGCGGAGTCTCCCATAGCCGATAAGACGGTTCGCGTCGTCGCGCGTCCGACGATTGGCGGAAAGCAACTGCGTGTCCGGTTGTCGAATGAGTTCGGGACAGCTCCATTGACGATTGCCGCAGCGCACATTGCGCTGACCGATCAGGATTCCAGGATCCAGCCGGCGACCGATCATGTACTAACATTCGGTGGAAGTCCCAGGATCACCATCCCTGCAGGAGCTCCCGCTTTCAGCGATCCGGTGGAGATAGCGGTCAAGCCATTTGCGGAAGTCTCCATCAGTCTCTATATCCCCGGCACCGTTGCAACCGTCAGTTCTCATCCTCAATCGTTGCATGACAGTTATTTTGCAGGGCCTGGGGACATGACATCCATGCAGGATCTCCCGAATCCGGAAACCAAACGGCCGGTATATTTCGTCTCCGGCATCGATATATGGGCCTCGCACAACACCAGCGCCACAGTCGCCTTCGGCGATTCCATAACAGAAGGCGCCGGGCAAAAATCCGGACAGTACATCGATTATCCGGATCAGTTGGCAAAACGGCTGGCAGCGCAGGGGGAAACAACCATTGCGGTAGTAAATCAGGGAATTGGCGGGAATCGCATCCTTCACGATGTAGCCGGACCCAGCGCACTTGCACGCTTCGATAGGGATGTGCTGTCTCTACCAGGCACGACCAACCTGGTCGTTTTACTGGGAATCAACGATATTGGTTTCCCGCGTGTCAGAATGCCCGGTGCGAAAGGTACAGAAGCCAAAGAGATGCCATTCGCATCTCAGGCAGTATCGGCGGACGAGATGATCGTAGGATTGAAACAGATCATTGGCCGGGCGAAAGCGCACGGAATAAGAGTCTTTGGGGCAACGCTGACTCCATTCGAGGGCACGAATTCGTATGATGAGAGTGGTGAGGCGATCCGGCAGGCGGTGAACAAATGGATCCGCAGTACGGACGCGTTCGACGCGATTATCGATTTCGATAAGGCGATCTGCGATCCCCAGCATCCCACAAGAGTTCGTCAGGAATATGACTCGGGCGATCATATTCATCCGAGTGCTGCAGGCTACAAGGCAATGGCAGATCTGATTCATCTGCTCGGAGGCAGCCAGAAGCCGAAGTAGGCTTGAACTTTCAAGCGCGCATATGAGACCTTCGGCTAAATTTGGGCACCGGTGAGAGCAGGGCAAATCTTACAGGGAAAGGCTCAACTATGAAATGGTACGCAATGATCGTAGTGACGATGACTGTTCTTGTAGGTCAGGCGAGTGCGCAGCAAAACGCTCCGCAGACCAATGCCATTGTCGTGCAAGAGCCCGTGTTCCAGACCAACGGGCCTTATAAAGTGCAGGAAATGATGGAGCCGTCGATTGCCCGGCATACCGTGTACCGGCCCGTCGATCTGAAGGCCGTTAAAGGGAAGCTGCCGATTATGGCATTCGGGAACGGCGGATGCTCGATGATCGGCAATGCGTTTGAGACCTATCTGACGGAAATCGCCTCTTACGGATTCCTGGTCATTGCAAGCGGCCCGATTCAGCCGGCGTTCCCGCCGGAGGGACGGCCGGGCCCGAACGGGACTACGCTGGGTCAGCCATCGGATGCCGTTGTGGGCAAGCTAAGCTCCGAACGCTCGAAGACGGATTACCTCTTCGAGGCGATCAACTGGGCCATGGCTCAGAACAAAGATCCTAAAAGCCCGTACTACGGCAGGATTGCGGCGGACATGATTGCCGTATCCGGCCAATCGTGCGGCGGGCTGGAGGCGCTGGAAGCGGCGGCCGATCCGCGGGTGAAAACAGCCATCATCTTCAATAGCGGCATTATGCGCGGAACGCCGCCGGAATTCTCGATGAAGGGCCCGGACGGCAAAACAGTCCGTGTCGTAGTACCGGGCACCGAGGAGACGCTGAAGAAGCTGCACACGCCTGTGATCTATCTGATTGGCGGCGAAAAAGACATCGCGTATAAGAACTCGGAAATTGATTATCAGCAAATCGAGGGCATTCCGCTATTCAACGCCAACCTGGGCAACGTGGGCCACAACGGGTCGCTAAGCAAGCCTTTCGGTGGAAAGATGGCGCAGGCGGCGCGACTGTGGCTGCAGTGGCAGTTAAAGGGAGATCCGGAAGCCGCTAAGGCGTTCGTGGGCCCGGACTGCACGCTCTGCAAGGATCCCGATTGGGCGGTGAAAAAGAAGAACATGAAGTGAAGAAAGCAGATGGGTTGGGCGTGAGGATTCGGCTCTATTGCAGGATTTTCGCCTGGTTCATTGGGGCGCCGGGAATTCCTGGTAGTTTCCTCGACGCCCCGAACCATTCTGCACGTGCCTGGATAAACAAAACCCGAAAGCGCCTACCTCGCCTGGCGCTTTTCGTTCTCCATAAATAAATCACAGACTCCCCGCCGCAAGCCTTCTTTCACCACCGGGCCGGAATCGGTAAAATCAATGTATATGCGCCTGGTTGCATCGAACTTCGGCCACTTCACAAGCTTTCCGC
>DATJPG010000075.1:0-49461 GCA_035506515.1 Acidobacteriota bacterium | reverse complement strand
GAGGCGCTTAAAGTACCGCACCTTCGGTGCTCAATCGTGTCTTATTCCCAACCCCGGCCTGACGGCCGGGGCTATTCTCTTGCGGCCCTTCGGGCCTCAACTCGGAGATAGTGCGCATTTATTTATGACGCCATGTATAAGCAGCGTAGTGTGAATCAGTAATCTGGAATTTGGAATCGAGAATTGCCTTTCAGGCGTCCCGCTTCTCGCCGGTGTCTTCCCACATCAATGCGTTTCCCGGAGTAAAGCTGCCTTTGAATGCGTCCTCCAGTCCAAAAAACACAGGGCCTTCCTGGCTCGACCCGGACGAAACGCTGTTCAAAGCACCCGGAACGGCGTGCCCCGCCGATCCTATCCGCGCAGCAAGCCCGGAAATGAACTTCTCCAACTCCTGCATCAGCAGCGTTAATTCACGTTCCTTCTTATTGACTGCCGACTCGCGCGAGAGAATATCCTCTTCTTCCGCGGCGCGAACTTCCGCGTTTCTGTGTCGCACCGCCTCCAGCTCTTCTTCGAGTTTCTGACGGGCGGCCGTCTGCTCGTCGTCCCACCGGACCCGATACTCCTCCTCTTCCTTCTGACGCAAGGTTTTGAGGGTTTCCTCGTATTCTCTCTCTTCCCGCGCTCGCCTTGCTTTCTCTTCATCCCAGCCGCTTTGCAGGTCCGCGATCTCGTGCTCCAGGGCTTCCTTCTGCCGGCGAAGATCCTCGATTTGCCGTTCCAGACCGGACGTTTCCTTCTCGATCTCGCAGAGCGCTTCAAGCTCCCGCTTGCCGGCATCGACAGCCGCCTGAACATCCTTCAGATCCAGCTCGGACCGGTGGACGTCCCGCCTGAGATCCTCCAGCAGCGAGACCATTTCAGAGCTCAGGCTGGAAAAACGCTCGGTTGCCGGCGCGAGAGTTTCATTCCCAGGATCAGGCTTTGTGTTTTCCATAGAGCTCCCTGAATTTAGGTCGGAGTCATTTTAGTTCGCCGCCATGTCACTTGACAGTAAATTAATATATTCTATCTGGAAACTGGAGAAAAAGAGATTTTGGAAGAATAATACACTTCCGGCCGGCAACGGATCTAAATCGCCGGCGTGCATCACAACCCTGAATTATTTGAGGGTGATTATGAGCAATTCTGTCCGGAATCGAATCGAAGCTCTGCGGAATACCATTGAAACGCACAACTACAAATATTATGTCGAGGACAATCCCGAAATCAGTGACCTAGAATTCGATCGCCTCATGAAGGAACTTCAGGATCTTGAACGGCAGCATCCTGAATGGGTCACGCCCGACAGTCCCACGCAAAGAGTCGGCGGGCAGCCGATCACGGGATTCCGCCAGGCTGCGCACGGCGTCCCCATGCTTTCGATCGAAAACACCTACAATGAGGAAGAGGTGCGTGAATTCGACGCCCGCATTCAGCGCCTGCTCGACGGGGAAAAGCACTTGTATGTCGTGGAGCACAAAATTGACGGCGTCTCCGCTTCACTGCTGTATGAACAGGGCCGTCTCACGCTCGGGTTAACGCGCGGGGACGGAACAAAGGGAGACGACATCACGCACAATCTGCGCACCGTCCGCGATATTCCGCTCCGATTACTCGCGGCCGGAGCAAAAATTCCGGAAGTTCTTGAAGTCCGGGGTGAAGTGTACATGACCAATACGGAGCTGTCGCGATTGAACAAGCTGCAGGCAGAGCGCGGAGAAAGGATTTTCGCCAATTGCCGGAACGCGGCCGCAGGAAGCCTCAAGCTCCTGGATCCGCGCCAGAGCGCTCAACGAATCCTCCGGTTCTTCGCACACAGCGAAGGGCAATTGAGCGGGCTGAGCCTGAAAACGCACATCGAGTTTCTCGACAGGACACGCCGATTCGGCATCCCTGTCGTGCCGCACAGCCGGGAACTGGAGGACATTGAAGAGGTGCTGCGCTACTGCGGGGAAATACTCGAGGCGCGCGACGAACTCGACTATGAAACCGACGGGCTGGTGATCAAAGTGAACAGCATCAGCCAGCGCGAGCGGCTGGGAGCGACAAGCAAATCGCCGCGGTGGGTCATCGCATACAAAGTGGAGCTGTGGCAATCGACCACCGAGATCGTGGATATCCGCGTGCAGGTCGGCAAAACCGGCACGTTGACCCCCGTCGCCGAACTTCGCACCGTCGAAATCGCAGGCACGAAAGTTTCGAGAGTCAGCCTGCATAACGCGGACGATATCGCCCGGAAGGACATTCGTGTCGGGGATCATGTAATCGTGGAAAAGGCGGGGAAAATCATTCCTCATGTCGTGCGCGTGGAACTCGAGAAACGGTCCGGGGAAGAAAAACCATTCCAATTCCCGACAGAGTGTCCCGTGTGCCGCGGCGACGTCGGACGCGACGAAGGTGGAGTGTTCATTCGCTGCCTGAATCCTTCATGCCCGGCACAGCTCAAGGAACGCCTTCATTACTTTGCTTCCAGACGCGCAATGGATATCGAGGGGCTGGGGCCGGCTCTGATTGACCAGCTTGTGGATAAGGGAATGATCAAATCCCTGACGGACCTCTTTTCCCTTTCCGTGGAGCAGATCGCGGATCTCGAGCGCATGGGGGAGAAATCGGCGGAGAAGATCATTGACGGAATCCGCACCAGCAAAGAACGCGGATTGACGCGGCTGCTGACATCACTGGGCATCCGCCACATCGGGGAACGCAATGCGCGGCTGCTCGTCGAAGAATTCAGGGACATCGACGAATTAATGTCCGCCCCGGAAGAACGTCTTGCCGAGATCCCCGGAATTGGCCCGATCGTGGCCGAGAGCGTGCGTAGTTTCTTTCAAAGCGCTGCGGGAAAGGAAACCATCGACAATCTCCGCAAGCATGGAGTGAAGCTGTCCGAAGATCTCCCTCCCAGGGCATCTGCCGCCGGCTCCCGGTTCGAGGGCAAAACATTCGTGGTCACCGGAACGATGGAACACTTCAGCCGAAGCGAAATGGAAAATCTTATCCGCAGCCTTGGAGGCAAAGCCACATCCAGCGTTTCGAAAAGCACGAACTATGTCGTGGCCGGTGCAAATCCGGGCAGCAAGCTGGATAAGGCGAGGGAACTTGGAATCGAGGTCTTGAGCGAGGCTGATTTCGAGCAGCGGGTCAAAGGCAGTCGATAATCGGCAGTACTACGCGTATTCTCTCAATCGAAATGCCGGGGAAATTGCATATCTGACTTGACCGGTTTTGGGGAAAATCTCGGTGTCAAATCGCAAAATGATGATAAATTCCGGGTCGGATCGGAGTATCCGGTGAAAAATGTGGTCCCTAATTCAGTCAAACCAGGTTCTATAAATAAATGGCGTTGATTGGTTTTTTGTATTTTGAACCGCGAAGACCGCGAAGACCGCAAAGAAAAATATTTTGGCTTATTTAGCTGCCGAGCGATTAGATCGTGTGATGCATAGGGAAGAAGTTGCGCGTCATATTATCGATTCAGCGGACGTTCCATCGGCTTCCTAACTAACTGGAAGGTCCCACGCATCAAGAATGGAATCCAGCGCATGATCTGGCGTGAACGATAAGCACGAAGGCCATAAAAATATCTTCTTCGCGGTCTTCGCGGTCTTCGCGGTTCAGATTTGGAAAGAATTAAACCGCCAAGACCGCAAAGCAAAAAATGTTGGCTCATTTGGTTGCCGAGCAATCACATCGTGTGATGGATAGGAAAGAAGTTGCGGGTCCGATCGGAGTATCCGGTGAAAAATGTGATTACTAATTCGGTCAAGCCGGGTACTGCGCGTATTCTCTCAATCGAAATGGCGGGGAAATTGCATATCTGTGGCTTGAGGCTTCGATCCCCAAACTTTAGCCTCATTACGACTGCAGTAGGTACTACCGACTGCCGACTAATGACGGCCGACTGCTTTTTCACTTTGCCAGAAAATTCAGGGCGCGGATAAGATAGTCGCGCAATTCCCGCCTGTCCACGATCGCATCCAGCATTCCGTGTTCGAGAAGGAATTCGGAGCGCTGAAACCCGTTGGGAAGTTTCTGGCGGATCGTCTGCTCTATCACGCGGGGGCCCGCGAAACCGATCAAGGCTCCGGGTTCGGCGATATTCAGATCTCCCAGCATCGCGTAACTTGCGGTGACGCCTCCGGTTGTCGGATCCGTCAGGATCGAGATGAAGGGGACGCGCGCGTCGTCGAGCAGTGCCAGTGCCGCGCTCACTTTTCCCATTTGCATCAGCGAGAGAGTTCCTTCATGCATTCGGGCGCCTCCCGACGCAGACACGACGATGAGAGGCATTTTTTCTTTCGTCGATCTCTCCACGGCGAGCGTAATCATTTCCCCCACAACCGAACCCATAGAGCCGCCGATAAAACTGTACTCCATGGCAGAGATCTGGGCCACCCGGCCGCCGATCTTCCCGACGGCATTTACGAGCGCATCATTCAATCCCGTTGCATTCCGGGCCGCCTCCAGTCTTTTGGTATAGGGCTCGCGGTCCACGAAATTCAGCGGATCGGTGGTAATCAGATGCTGGTCGACCATCTGATACGCACGGTCGTCGAACAGCATCTCGAGCCGTTCCCTGGAACTGATGCGGAAGTGGTACGCACACTTTGGGCAAACCTTTGCATTCGCGTCCAAGTCCTTTTTCCAGATGTATGCGCTGCAATTGTCGCATTTCGTGAAAAGACCTTCCGTGCGGACGGTCTTCTCCTCATCTTTGGTATTCGCGATCGGACCTTTTTCTTTCTTGAACCAAACCATAGTCTGTCATCATAACTCAGTTTTGGAGAAACCGGTATGATCAGATCGCAACTAGGAAGCCTGTCCGAGTAATAGAAGGGGCCCCTCCTACTGCTTGGACAGGCTCCTTGAGCCTCGCTTCCATCGGGTCGTGGATCGTCAGGGCGAAGGCCGACGGCCGCTCAAAACAGATTTGATTTTGCGAATAAATGCCTGCAATATATGGCTTTTTCGGGGACCCGATGATAATAGCAGTCGATGAAGCGGTTCCGTACTGGAAGGAAGCGTTTTCCGATCTTGGCACTCTTCGGCCGTATTCCGCGAAGGAGCTGCGGCCCGCCGACGTTCGTGACGCGGATATCCTGATTGTCCGCACCGTCACGCCTGTAAACGCTCCCCTGCTGGAGGGGAGTTTGGTTCGATTTGTGGGCGCGGCCAGCGCAGGCACAGACCATATCGACCAGGAGTATTTGAAAGCCCGCGGGATCCATTTCTCCTATGCCGCGGGGTGCAACGCAAACTCCGTTTCGGAATATATCGTGACTGCGCTGCATATCATCGCAAGCCGCAAAGGCTGGAACCTGAAAAACAAATCGCTTGCCGTCGTGGGCGTCGGCAACGTTGGGTCCCGCGTCGCGAAGAAGGCGCGCGCCTTGGGAATGGATGTTCTCCTGTGCGATCCCCCTCTCCGCGATTCTACAGGAGATGCACAATACAGGCTGCTGGACGATGTTCTGGGAGCGGACATCCTGAGTTTTCATGTCCCTCTTGCTTTCGCAGGACCCTATCCGACCTGGCACATGGTGAATCGCCGATTTCTGGATCGTCTCTCGCCGGAGCAATTCCTGCTCAATTCCTCCCGGGGACCCATCTTTGACAGCCGTGAAGTGAAGGCGGCTCTCCTGGAAAGCAGAATTGGCGGTGTTGTGATTGACGTTTGGGAGGAAGAGCCCCGAATCGACTACTCGCTCCTGGAACTGGCCGATGTCGGCACGCCTCATATCGCCGGCAATGCCCTGGACGGAAAAATCCAGGCGACTGAAATGATCCGGGATGCCCTGTTCGCGCATTTTAAAATAATCCCGTCGCAACGGCTGAATCCCGTCTATCCCGCGGACCAGGTGCTGCGTGCGGCGCCCGAAAAGGATCCGCAGACCAGCGTTTTATCGGTACTTTTGCAGGCTTTCGACCTGCAAAAGCAGGATGCCGATCTGAGAACTCTGCAGGACGCTGCGACGGAAACGGCTGCCGAAGGTTTCGAGCGGCTGCGCACCCGGAAACCCTTGCGGCCGGAGTTTCGTCATTTCATTGTGGATTTGGACAAAAGACATATACACTTAGCCGATACATTTGCGGCTCTGGGCTTCGGGATCAAGGGGACAGGGATTGCGGAGTAGCGGAGGTTGGCGTAACCGATGGTAAGCGTTTTGCGGCATGTGCTGGAATGGATTTTTCTGATTCCGACCATTGGGGGCTCGGTATTTGCGGTTCTCTGCACTCTGGCGATCATTCGCTTTCGAAGACTGCCGGTGATTCTGCCTCAGCGCTCCGAGAGTGAATGGCCCCCGGTCACGGTCCTGAAACCGGTCCATGGACTGGAAAAAAACCAGCGTGAAAACCTGAGGAGTTGTTGTCTCCAGGATTACCCGGTGTTCCAAACGGTCTTTTCAGTGCAGGATAAAGACGATCCCGCGATCCCGTTGCTGCAGGAATTGCAGCGGGAGTTCGGGGCGGATCGGGTCACGGTCGCGATCGAAAACGTGCGGGCCGGGACAAACGGCAAGATCAATAACATGATCGGAGGCCTGCGGCACGCGCGTTTCGACGTCCTTGTCATCAGCGACAGTGATGTGTTTTTGAGGCCCGATTATCTGAAAACCATCGTCGCGCCCCTGAACGATCCCGAGGTGGGATGCTCGTGCACCTTATACAAGGCCGCTGGAGCGAGCGCGTGGTTCGAGAAGATGGAGCTCCTGACTCTGAACGCCGATTTCATGGCGAACGTTCTCTTTGCCCATGCCAGCGGCGCATCGAAATTCTGTCTGGGCGCCTCAGCGGCCTTGCATCGCTCGACGCTGGAACAGATCGGCGGCTTAAATGCCCTGGCCGATTACCTGGTCGAAGATTACGAAATGGGAAGGCGAATCTGGATGCTGGGCAAAAAGGTCGCCGTTGTCCCCTACTTCGTAGATACGATCGTGGACCTCAAAAGCCCGTCCCAGTGGTGGAATCACCAGGTCTACTGGGACCAGAACACCCGCGCGGCCCGGCCAATGGCATTTCTGGCCACGGTTCTGGTGCGGTCCGTACCGTTCGCTGTCCTGTTTGCGATCGCCCGGATGGGAGATGCCCTCGGTCTTTGGACTATGGTTGCTGCCTTCGCGCTGCGACTGGCGTCTTCCTCCGTGATTTTGCGCTGGGGGCTTCGGGATCGTGAAGGCATGCACAGCCTGGGATTGCTCATACCGCGCGACATCTTATCGCTGGCCACGTGGCTGCTCGCTTTCACGAAACGGACAACGATCTGGCGAGGAGCCAGCTTCGTTCTAACCAGAGACGGGCGCCTGGTGGCCCAGAACACGATTACGAATTACGAATGACGAATTACGAATTAGTCCGCTAGCCGCTGCTGCGCGAAGGGCGCCTTGAAAAGAATCATTGTTACCGGAGACGATTTCGGCCTGGCCTTGCCGGTCAATGCGGCGATCGAGGAAGCGCACCAGAAGGGTGTTCTGACCACTGCAAGCCTGATGGTCGGCGCCAAATTTTCCGGGGATGCCGTAGAACGGGCGAAAAGACTCCCTTCGCTCAGGGTCGGGCTCCATTTGACGTTGGTGGAAGGCACTTCCGTCCTGCCCCCGAGGGAGATTCCAAATCTGGTGGATGCAACCGGAGCGTTTCCGACCCATCTCACGCGGGCGGGTTTCAGGTTTTTCTTTTACGCCGACATCCGGAGGCAGCTTGAAGCGGAAATACGCGCGCAGTTTGAAGCGTTTCGAAAGACGGGACTCGCGCTGGACCACGTGAATGCACATAACCATATGCATCTGCATCCAACGGTGCTCCGGTTGTTGCTGAAAGTGGGCAGGGATTATGGGCTGAAGGCGATCCGGTTGCCCAATGAACCGCCTTTGCGTTCATGGCGGGCAGCAGGATCACTGCCCGGGTCGAGATTCGCGTCATGGATCTTTCTCTGGCCGTGGCTGGGACTGATGAAGACAATGATGCGCCGGGATCACGTACGGTATAACGATTTTCTGTTCGGCATGAATGACAGCGGGGCGATGTCCCTGGAATTAGTGCTTCGGCTGGTCGGTAATCTCCCCGATGGAGTAACCGAATTCTGTTTTCACCCGGCGACGCGCCGCTGCACGGAAATCGACAGCACCATGCCCGGCTACATGCACGAGGATGAATTGCGTACGCTCACGAGCGACGTGTTGGCGGAGACCCTGCATACCGCTGGATTACAACCGATCGCATTCGGCGATCTTTAAAATTTATGGGATTTGTCATAATTCGTTTTTGCTTTTGATATGGAGATGTACATCGTCGAAACGGAAAGGATGGATGTTATGACCCCGGTTCCCGCAGCAAAGATTCAGTTTTTGCCCGAAGACAGGGTATGGATCGCGGATCGCATTCAGGAAGTGCTGGCAAGCGGCCAATTGACGCTCGGAAAATACGGGAAGGAATTCGAGGATCGGTTCGCCGCCTTTTGCGGTGTGCGCCACGCGATCGCCGTCAACAGCGGGACCAGTTCGCTGGAAATAATCCTGCGGGCGCTCGGCGTCGAAGGACGCGACGTCCTTGTCCCGACCAACACTTTTTTCGCAACGGCTGCCGCTGTCGTACACGCCGGCGGGAATCCGGTTCTGCTGGACATGGATCCGGAATCGTTCGGCGTGAGGCCTGAGGCCGTAGAGAAAAGCCTGACGCCAAAAACTGCGGGGGTCATCGTCGTCCATATCGGGGGCATCGTTTCGGCGCAAATGCCCTCCCTGGTAGACCTGGCAAAACGCAAAGGCCTTTGGCTCGTCGAGGACGCCGCACACGCGCACGGATCCTCGCTGGGGCCTGCAAAGGCCGGGGCCTTCGGGATCGCGAGCTCATTCAGCTTCTACCCAACCAAAGTCATGACTTCCGCCGAAGGCGGGATGATCGTGACCAACGACGACAGAATAGCCGAAGAATCCCGCATTTATCGCGACCAGGGCAAAGCCAGCTTCACCGTGAATGCGCACGTGCGCATGGGCTACAACTGGCGCATGTCGGAACCGCACGCCATCATCGGACTCAAACATCTCGAGCGGTTGCCCGGTATGATTGCAGACCGGAGAGCGATCGCCGCCATCTACGACCGCGGCCTGCAAGGTTTGAGAAACCTGCATGCACTGCAGGTACCCCGGAACGGAATCTGCAATTACTATAAGTACATCGCCGTTTTGAATGAAAAGCGGGACCGCAAACAGCTGAAAGCCCTCCTGCGCGAGCAATATGGAGTATCACTGGCGGGCGAGGTCTACGAAGAACCTCTGCATAAACAGCCCGTATTCGAAAAATATTGCACCGGACCGCTCCCGATTTCCGAGGACTTGTGTGCACGCCACATCTGCCTGCCGGTCTTTTCGGGGATGAAGGAAGGGGAGGCGCAGGAAGTGCTGCACGCCCTGCAACAGGTGATCGGATAAACAATTCTATTTACGATTGACGATTTACGATTGACGAATGAAATTCCGGATTGCAGTTTCAGTCATCAATCGTCAATCGTCAATGAGTATGCTATGGAAAAGAAATTGGCGGATATCGGAAAGCTGGAAGACCTGGTGGCACAACTGCGGGGCGACGGCGGATGTCCCTGGGACAGGGAGCAGACAAGGGAAACGCTGAAACCCATGCTGATCGAAGAAGCGTATGAAGTGCTGGACGCGCTTGATTCCGGAGACGCCGCGGAGCTGAAGGACGAGCTTGGTGACCTGCTGTTTCAGGTCGTCTTTCACGCTCAGATTTCCAGGGAGAAAGAGGAATTCGACCTGGCGGACGTCATCGACCGTTCCCATGAAAAGATGGTCCGCAGGCACCCGCATATCTTCGGCGAGGCCGACCTCAAAACCGCCGAAGATGTCCTGAAAAACTGGGAAGACATCAAGGCAGCGGAAAAGGGCGTCCCCTCCGCTTCACACCCCGATGCCGAAAGATCGCTCCTGGACGGAATCCCGTCGAAGCTGCCGGCGTTGCATCGGGCCTATCAAATGACGGCAAAAGCTTCCCGTGTCGGTTTCGACTGGACCCGGCTGGAGGACATCCTCCAGAAACTGGGAGAGGAAACGTCCGAGCTGATGGAAGTGTATGCGAGGAGGGACTCTCAAAAAATCGTCGACGAAATCGGGGACCTGCTGTTTGTTGTGGTAAACGTTGCACGCTTCCTCGGCGTCGACCCGGAAACAGCCCTGGGGCGCAGCAACCGGAAGTTCGACCGCCGGTTCCGCTACGTCGAATCCGCGATCAAACGACAGGGGCGCGAACTGAAAGACGCTTCGCTCGCCGAAATGGATGCGCTTTGGGATGAAGCAAAGAAGCAAGAAACGGGAACGGACTGAGATTCAATTCTCGATTCCAGATTTCAGATTTCAGATTTCAGATTTCAGATTTCAGATTTCAGATTTCAGATTTCAGATTGAGAATTGAGAATTGAGAATCTGGAATCGAGAATCTGGAATCTGAAATCTATATCTTACGGCATCTCAAGCACGATGAATTTCAGCTGATCTTCGTGCTGGATTTGCAGGACAATGGGACTCCCAGTCTTCAATTCACTTAAAAACTTGCGCAGTGTCTCTACATTCACAGCAGGTTTGCCGTTGAAAGAGATGATCATATCTCCGGGTTCCAATACCTCTTCCGATCCCGTCGAACCCGCCGTAAGCGCTGCCACAAGAACCCCGGCGGGTTTTCGCATTTCAGGCACCAATTTTAAAAGATTCTCATTCAAATCAATTGCGAGGATACCCAGGCCGGGAACGAGGTTCGCGCTTTCGGTGACCATTTCGTAGAAACGGTTCGGATCATCATCCCGCTCTTCGACGGTAACTACAGCCTCGATCTTGTCCGGCCCGCGCAACGCACGGATCATCATGGTGTCCCCGATTGCATGCCGGTCGATGACCATCAGCATTTGATGCAGATCCTTTAAATCTTTGCCGTCGACGGAAAGCAAATAATCGCCGGGATGCAAGCCTGCCCGGTCGGATGGGCCTTTCGGCTCCACATCCTCAACGATGACTCCCCAGTCCCGCGGCAATTGCAGTCCGGCAGCCAGGGAAGGCGTAACGCCAAGAACACGAATGCCGATGTGTCCGTGATGGATGTGCCCTTCCTTTCGCAACTCCGTGTAAACCCGTTGAACCACATTGGCCGGAATGGCAAAACCGATTCCTTCGCTTCCACCGGATTGAGACAGGATGAATGTGTTGATTCCCGCAAGCCTGCCTTGCACATCCACCAATGCACCGCCGCTGTTGCCCGGATTGATAGGCGCGTCCGTTTGGATATAAACGGCTGGGTCTCCCGAACTGAGTTGACGATCCGCCGAACTGATGACTCCCATGCTGGCCGAGTTTTCGAGCGCCATCGGATTTCCGAAAGCCATCACGATTTGTCCCTGGCGCAGAGAGTCCGAGTCAACCAGGCTCAAAGTCGGAAGGCCGGTGCGGTCAATCTTGAGAACGGCCAGATCGGTATCTTGATCCATCCCGACGAGACGGGCAGCAGCCGATCTTTTCTGCGAAAGCGCGGTGGAATTGCTGTTTTGCTGCATGGCGTCGTTGAGCCAAACCTCGATGTATCTCGCACCTTTCACGACGTGGGCATTGGTGACGATGAATCCGTCACCGTCCAGGATAACCCCGGAACCGGTTGCACGCTGCGAGGTGACGAATCCGGTAGCCCCCGGTTTCACAGTATCAAATCCTATGGTGCGGATTTGCACGACCGCCGGACGCACCCTGGAAGCGAGATCCGCCAGCGAAGCGCTGAGATCTTGAATTACCCCGGTAATCTCGGCCTCTTTTTTTGACTGGCAGATACCCGCATCCGGAATAATCCACAGAAAAGCGAGAACCAAAAAAGGCAGAATTGATGTTCGGCTTTTCATAAATTTTAAATTCTCAATTATCAATTCTCAATTATCAATTCTCGATTATCAATTCTCAATTATCAATTATCAATTATCAATTCTCGATAATAGCCCGCAATTGAGAATCGGGAATTGAGAATTGAGAATTTTGGGCTACGTGACGATGTTGTAGTGCTCGATATGCAGAGTCGGGTCGGCTTTGATGACCACGTCTCTCTTCAACAGATGACGAATTTCTTCGACCACGATCGATTCGGTTTCACGCAGCGCGCGCGCCACATCGGGGTGCACGCGGATCATCAGCTCCGAGCGGTCGTCCAGGTAGTTCCGCATCTTTTCAATTTCATGATAGATGCCGTAGCACGTCGTCGATAGCGACTTCACCATGCCGGAACCGGTGCAGTAAGGGCAGGGCTGGCACAGTGCGCGTTCCAAAGACTGCTTGACTCTCTTGCGCGTGATCGCGACCAACCCGAACTCGTTGAACTCAAGAATCTTGCTGGGGGATTTGTCCCTGGCGATCTCCTCCGAGAGCGCTTCCATCACGCGCTTGCGGTTCTTCCTCTCATCCATATCGATAAAATCGATGACGATGATGCCTCCAAGATCGCGGAGCCGGATCTGCCGCACGATTTCTTTAACCGCCTCGAGATTCGTTCGGGTAATGGTTTCCTCGAGGCTGTTTCCGCGCCCCACGAACTTGCCGGTATTGATGTCGATGCTGACGAGAGCTTCCGTCTGGTTGATGACGATATAGCCGCCCGATTTAAGCCATATTTTCGGCTGCAACAGCTTCTCGATCTCGGGCGTGATCCCGAATTCATCGAAAATGTAATTGTCTTTTGTATAGAGTTTAACCCGGTGCACAAGATTGGGGAAGATCTTGTCCACGAACTCCACAATCCGCTGGTACTCCATTTCATCGTCGACGCGGATAGCCGCAAATTCAAACGAGAACTGGTCTCGAAGCAGCCTTTGAACCAGGTTCATTTCCGCGTGAATGAGGGCGGGCGCGGAAGCTTTCTCCGCGCGCGACCGCATATCTTCCCAAACGCGCACAAGGAAGGTGAGATCGTTGACCAGATCCTGTTCGCTGTGCTCTTCCGCGGCCGTCCGGACAATCACGCCGCCCGGGAAGCGGTCTCTATGCCGCAGAATGATTTCTTTCAGGCGGACCCGTTCGGCATCCGAGCCGATTTTGCGGGAGACGCCGATGTGATCGACCGTCGGCATATATACGAGATAGCGGCCGGGCAGGGCAATGTGGCTGGTAACGCGCGCGCCCTTCTTCGCGATCGGCTCCTTGGCGACCTGGACCAACACTTCCTGGCCTTCCTGAAGCATGTCATCGATCGACTGGTGCTCGACTCGATTCGTATTGCGTGCCGCCGTGTATCGTTTGCGCCGGGCGGCCGGTCCGCGACGGCGGGCAAACCCCGGCTTGGAAGCATCCTGGTCCGCGCTGAAGGGCAACGTTTCTCCTTCATCCCGGATCGAGGCCGAATCAAGCGACGCCTCCTCGGATGCGGCAGCCGCCGGCATCTCGGGCGCCGCTGCGCCTTCTATCCCCGGCTGATCGGAAGGATGCGGCATTGCAGGAATGCTTGCTTGCGTTAATTCTTCCGTCTGCAAAAGCGGCGCGGATGGCGAAGGCTCCGGGATATCCGATACCGCATATAGGGCATCGGATCCGACTCGCGATTCCACTTCCCTTTCCGTTTCGGCACTTATATTCCAGTGTTCCACGGGAGAGGGCTGAGCCTCTTCGACAAGTTCCGGCTGTGCGGCCGGCGTCCGGAGAGTATCCGCCCGCTCCTTGCGATCCCGCCATCGGCTTCTTTCGCCTCTGCGCTCACGGCGTTGCGGCCGTTCCTGGACCTCGGCCTCCGCGATGGCAGTGTCCATCTGCTCCTCGACCGCAGGAAATACCTGGTCCCCTTCCTCGTTTTCCTCAACGAAATCCGAAACATAGAGAAAAGCGTCCTTTTCCAGCCCGATGTTGACAAAGGCCGACTGCATTCCCGGGAGGACTTTGGTTACCTTTCCTTTATAGGTATTCGCGAGAATTCCGCGGCTTTGATTCCGCTCGATATAAAGCTCTGCCAGTTGGTCGTCTTCCAAAATGGCGACCTTTGTTTCCAACGCTGTGCTGGAAACAATCATTTCTTTGATCATTTGATTACTCCGATTCATCTGGACACGGACGCGAACGATTGGGGCAGGCGGTTGTTCGGGCAGAATGAAGGATGCCTTCTAGGCGGCCATCCGGGATAGACGTACGAGAAACAGCTCCATAACAGTCATCAAACCCGCTTCATTCGGGGAAGATCCATGATGCAAACGCCAAATACCGGAAGTAAAGCCGGCTCAAATGCTTGATTCATCCGGCAGAAAAATGCCTTCGCATTCGATTCTGACGCTGCGCGTCATAGGCGATGTATGGAATCCCGAAACTAAACCTGATCTCTTTTCCGTCACTCAAAATATCGAGTTGCGACCGGTCAATGTTATTAATCATGCAGCTCTTTATGAGCTGACTTCATGATTGCAAATTTATAAATTCCTTGGGCGCACAATCGGCCCGAATAAGTTATGGTAAATTGGATCCAATCCGAATGCAAGCAAAGCTTCCCAATTGGTTTCCCGTTTCCGGTTTCCCGTTGAAGGGGCTATTGGGCTCATACACAACTCCATGATGATCGGGCTCGGTATCGGGATCGAGACTCGCGATTGGGCATCGGTTTTCCGATGTTTCGAAATCAAAAGCCGAACTCGATTTGCGATTCCGACTCCGACTCCGAAAGCCAAGTCAAGACGACTGTGCCTCCCTTGCTTGTCCAACCGGAAACGGGAAACCTGAAACGTGAAACCTCAATTCACGTAGCGCCGCATCCGGACATTCATGCAAAGGCTCATCGCAATGTAAAAAGAAATCAGGGACGAGCCTCCCGCGCTAACGAACGGCAGCGGGATCCCGGCAATCGGCAGCAATCCCACGACCATTCCGATATTGATCAGGAAATGGAAAAGCATCAGGGCCAGGACCCCGACCACAATCAGAGCGCCTATTTTGTCCTTTGCCTCTCTGGCCGTCCGAAAGAGCCTGGCGGAGACCAGAAGAAATAGTCCCAGGATCGAGATGCTTCCCACGAAACCTCTTTCCTCGGACAAGACGGCAAAAACAAAATCGGTGCGCGGCGTCGGCAAGAATCCGAGATGCCCCTGCGATCCCTGTTTAAAGCCTTTCCCCAGGAATTTTCCCGAGCCGATCGCGATTTCCGATTGTCTGGTCTGATAGCCCATATGGAGTGGATCACTCTCGGGATTGAAAACGTTTTCAATTCTTCCCCGCTGATACCCCCTGAGCAGGAACCAGGCCAGCGGAAGCGCGACGGCGATGATCATGAGCATGATGACGAAATGCTTCCGCCTTATTCCCGCAAGACATGTAAGCACCCCATAGATGGGGAAAAATGTAACTGCCGTCCCCAGATCGCCCTGGAGAATGACGAGGAACAAGGGCACAAAAACGATCAATCCCCCCGTCACATACTCTCTGAGTCCGAGGTATTCCTGATCCAGTTCCGAATAGTATTTGGCCAGGGCGACGATCACCAGGATCTTCACGAGTTCGGATGGCTGGAACGAAAACACGCCAATGTTGATCCAACTCTTATTGGCGTGAATGGTCTTTCCGATGATCAGCACCAGACCCAGAGTCGCCAGACCTGCCAGATAGATGAGTGTGATGAAATCGGTAAAAAAATGGTAGTCGAGACACAGCAGCGCGGCAAAGGCCACGAGTGCACAGCACAGATAGACGATCTGTTTGCCGAAATACGAGTTCAGCCCCGTCCCGTTTGTGGTGCTCCAGATGGCGGCGACTCCTGCACAGGACAGGATGAGCACCGCGAGGAACAGCAGCCAATCGAAACTAAACAAAAGCCTCTGATCGATCTTAATCATGGCGAGTGTCCCGTCTCAGAAGTCCGTTGCTTATCTCGCCGGTCCTCGACGATGCTGGCGGCGTTCGACTTCCTCTGAATATTCCCGATATTCCATCGTCGGCCCGCCTTGCCAGCGCCACCGATTGCTCGCCGATATAAGCAACGGACCTCTGGGACGGGACACTAGACCGCTGAGAGCCGCCGCCGGGTCGCGCGCCCGAAAGCTCGGCGGCCTGCGGCTTGTTGTTTTTTTTATCGAAAAACGCGCTGAAAATCTGCCGGGCTAAAGGCGCGGCCGCGATGCCGCCTTTCCCTCCGTGCTCGAGAAAAACGACCACCGCGATTTGAGGGTTGTCCTTGCTGGCAAAGCCTGCAAACCAGGAATGATCCTCGAACTCCTCGCTGGACTGCTGCTTTCTTTCGTTGCTGATAACCTGGACGGTCCCCGTTTTGCCGCAGACATCCATGCCGGGAATCGCGGCGTTGTGGCCCGTACCGAAATTGTTGACGCTTTCCCACATTCCCTGGCGGATCCGGCTGGCGTGTTCCGCACCGATGGGAAGCCGGTGCACGGCCCACTGAAGATCGTTCGCTCCCGGACCCTCTGCGCGCAGCAGGACATGGGGCGTCGTCAAGACGCCGTCGGTCGCGATCGCGCTCACCGCGCGCAGCATCTGCAGCGGCGTTGCGCTCACGGCTCCCTGACCGATCGCAACGGAAATCGTCTCCCCCGCAAACCACTTCGATTTGCGGACTTTCTTTTTCCATTCGGGACTGGGCATGATTCCCGCTCGTTCTCCCGGCAGGTCGATGCCGGTCGGCGCGCCCAGGCCCAGAGCCTGTGCGTGTTCCGCGATTTTGGTTATCCCCAGTTTTCGGCCCAGATCGTAGAAAAATATGTTGCACGATTTCGCGATTGCCTGTTCCAGATGCAGCGTCCCATGTCCGCCCTTCTGTGCGCAGTGATATATCCTGCCATAATAACTCACCGAGCCGGTACAGGTCACCGTCGGATTGTCTTCAAACAGGCCTTCTTCGAGTCCCGCATCCGCCATGATCAGCTTGAAAATAGAGCCGGGCGAGTAGCTGTTCTGGATCGCCCGGTTCTGCATCGGGCGATCCGGGTGATTGAGAAGTTCGGCCCATTTTTCTTCGGACATACGGGTTGAAAAATCGTTGGGGTCGAAGGATGGCGCACTCGCCATCGCGAGGATTTCACCGTTGCGCGGATCCATCGCCACGATCGCCCCGACTTTGTCCTCCAGTGCCTTTTCGGCTACCGACTGAAGATCGAGATCCAGCGTCAGGTGAATCTCGCCGCCCACGACAGAATCTGCTTCCTCGAGACGTCCGACTTCCTGTCCCAGGCTGTTGACAAGGACCTTTCGCGCGCCGTCCTTGCCGATAAGAATTTTGTTATACGTCTTCTCGATGCCGCTCTGCCCGATCTGAGTACCGGACATGACGCCCGGGAATGCATTCGATTCCAGTTCCTTTTCCGAAATTTCCCCAACATACCCGAGGAGGTGCGCGGCGGTCTTGCCAAAGGGATACTTCCTCCGCGGCTCCGGACTTAACTCGACTTCGGGATGATCAAGCCTGTGCGCCTCTAAAACCGATATATCCCCGATCCCCGCGTCTTCTTTCAGCACGATGGGTTGATACTGCGCCGTGCCCTTGCCGCGTCGAAGCCGCGTTTCGACATCCTCCCGCGTCACTCCAAGCTTCTCGATGACGAATCGGACCGTATCTTCCTGACTTTTCATATACTCCCGATACAGCACCACGTTGAAGGACGGCCTGTTTTCGACCAGAGGGACGTTGTTGCGGTCGGCGATTGCGCCGCGCGGAGCGACGAGCTGGATGGTACGGATGCGGTTGCGCTCCGCACGTATCCCGTATTCGGATCCCTGGATGATCTGCAGTTGCCACAGACGGGCGCCCAGGATCAAAAAGATCAGCAATACAGGAAGGCGGAATAAATTCAGCCGTTGCTGGATCAGTTGCCGGTTGGATTCTTGCTGCAGGGCCACATCATACTCAGTGCGCTTTTTTCGTTTGACTTCTCTTGAGGCTCTCGAAGGCCGCGAAAACGATGATCGCGACCGCCGCCGTTATAAAGGCCTGCAAAATCGACGCTCCCAGAAAAATCCGGTTCAGGGAACGCTGCAGGAGCCAGAACAAAATGAAAATGCTCAGCGAACTCAGGCAGGAGGAGGCGGCGATAATCGAAAACCTCACCCACGGCTGCTCCATTGTGTTGAACCTCTTCCAGCATTGCCCGATGACAAAGGCTGCCAGAGTTCTGCCGAATCCATTATATCCCAGCGGCCAGCCCAAGGCGGCATCCAGCAGCAGTCCCGTCAATGCTCCGACGAACAGCGCCTGCATCCTGCTTCGGTAGATCGCCCAGTAGGCAACCAGGATCAGCGACAAGTCGAGGAAGTTAAACAGGAAAAAGTTATCACCCGCAATCATCTGAGCAATGATCGCCAGAAACGATGATAATGCCAGAAACAAATACTTCATAGAGTTCGGATTGAGGCTCGAAAATAAAAATAGACTACCGCCTTGTCGTTCCCTCCAAAGGCTTGCGATCGTTGAGCAACACGGATACTTCCTCGAGGCGAATCAGATCAATCCTGGGCTCAACGATTATAGAACGGAATACACCTTTGCCTTTGCTCGAGTCAACAACTTTTCCAATGGGCAGCCCTTTGGGGTAAATCTTATCGAGCCCGGAACTTACGACAACATCCCCAACTTCCACCTGCTCGTTGTTGCCGACGTACGCCATTTCCAGCAGCGGCTGACCAGACCCCCGCAGCACCCCCACCGTGCGCGTTCGATCAATCAGGGCACCGACGGACGCATCGGGATTGGTGATGAGCTGCACCTGGGACTGGCGCTTCGTAACCAGCGTGACTCGCCCGATGATCCCGTCTCCCGAAAGCACCGCGGCATCGGCATGCACGCCGTCCGCAGACCCGCGATCGATATATATCATATTGGAAAGAAATGCCGGCGTGCGCGCAATCACCCGTGCGCCGACGGATTGATATTCCACGAGGTCGTTTATCGAAAGCAGCCGGCGCAAGCGCTCGTTCTCTTTCTGGGACTGCGCGAAGGAATTGTTGATCAGCATCAGCTGGTGCACGGTCTTCTGAAGCCGTTCGTTTTCGGCGCGGGCGCCGACGGTCCAGACGTAATTCTGCCAGACGTGCAGGATGCCTCCGGTGACGCCCGACGAAACCGAGAGAATCGGCGCCTGCACCGCGAGCGTCCACGTTTTGAGGAGCAGAGTTCCGGAAGAGCTTTGTATCTGAATCGAAAGCAGGGCAAGGTGAAGAACGAGCAGAGGGATCAGTACCAGAATCGCCCGTTCCTTATTTGCATTCGTGGTCAGTTCACTGGACACAGATTCTCCGGAACAGCTTCAGGTCAGTGAGCATTTTGCTCGTCCCCAGAACCACGGACGAGAGCGGGTTTTCCGCAACAAACACAGGAAGTCCGGTCTCCTGGGACAGCCTCTTGTCGAAACGCTTCAACAGAGCGCCGCCACCGGTCAAAACAATTCCACGGTCCATGATATCGGCGGACAGTTCGGGCGGGGTGCGTTCCAGAGCCACCTTGATCGCGTTGATGATGATCGCAATACTGTCGCTGAGGGCTTCCCGGATTTCCTCGTCTGTTACCGTGATCGTTTTCGGCACGCCTTCAATGAGGTTCCGCCCTTTGATTTCCATCGTCGCGGGCCGGTCGAGAGGCCCTGCGGAGCCGAGCTGGATTTTGATGGTTTCAGCCGTACGTTCCCCGATGAGCAGATTGTGCTTCCGTTTAATGTACTGAATGATCGCCTCATCCATCTCATTTCCTGCGACTCGAACGGAGCGGCTGTAGACAATGCCGGAAAGCGAAATCACGGCGATGTCCGTCGTGCCGCCGCCGATGTCCACGATCATATTCCCGCACGCCTCCGTGATGGGCATGCCGGCGCCGATGGCCGCGACAATCGCCTGCTCCACCAGGTATACTTCGCTGGCTTTCGCACGGAGCGCGGATTCCTGCACCGCCCTCTTCTCCACCTGTGTGATCTCGGACGGAATGCCGATCACGATACGGGGACTGAGAAGATGGTTGCGGCTGTGTGCCGCTTTAATGAAGGACTTCAACATCACCTCGGTGACATCGAAATCGGCGATCACCCCATCCTTCATCGGCTTTACCGCAATGATGTCGGCGGGAGTCCTTCCAAGCATCTCTTTGGCCGCGTGCCCTACCGCGAGCACCTTCTTGCTGTTCTTATCGAGCGCAACGATCGAAGGCTCGTTGACCACGATGCCGCGCCCTTTCGCATACACAAGAGTGTTTGCAGTGCCGAGATCGATGGCCAGATCACTGGAAAAAAAACCAAAAAAAGATCTAAAATTCATATTCGCTAGACGGCGACTTTGATGCTGTTCTTGGAAAGTTCCTTCGCCCGGTACATGGCTGCGTCTGCCTTTTTAATCAGTCCTTCCGCAGTGAGTGTGTGCTTCGGGCAATTGGCGACCCCGAGGCTTACAGTGAGTCGTATGCTCAGATTCTGAGCCACAAACTCGCATTCTTCCACTTTCTTCCGGATCCGCTCGGCAATAACCATCGCCCCATTCAAAGGGGTTTCCGGCAGAACAATCACAAACTCGTCTCCTCCATATCTTCCCACAACATCTGTTTCACGGACGATTCTCTTGAAGACCTGCCCCATCTCCGCCAGGGCCTGACTACCCACAAGATGTCCAAAAGTATCGTTGATCCGCTTGAATCCATCAACATCTATAAACAGCAAAGATACTTTTTTCTTGTAGCGTAAGCAACGTTTAACGTCAGCCTCGAGGTATTTCATCAGGTAGCGGTAGTTGTAAAGCTTTGTCAAATCGTCAGTTATGGTGAGACGTTCGGCATCCTCAAAAAGATTTACACTTCGAACGGCGATCGAGAGCGGGTTGAGCATCATTTCGACCAGGGACTGGTCTTCGCGGGTGAATGCGCCATCGGCTTTGTTGATGAGTTCTATGACCCCGATCCTCTCGCCGCGGCGCATGAGAGGGTAACAGAGGATGGATCGGATGAAGACGCTTTCCTTGCTGAAAGGGACTCGCAGTTCAAACGAATAGCTGTTGTTCAGATACGGCGTGCCGCTTCTCAGGACCTTCTCCACAATCGCGCTGTTTGCGCGCTGTTCAAACAGATCGAAGTCCCTGATATTCCCCGTGCTGTACGCACGCTGCAGCGTCGCGATTCCTTCCCCGAACAGATAGAGGATGCACTCTTCGGCACGCACATGCGACAGGATTTTGTTGATCAGCAGACTCATTCCCAATTTGCGGTCCGTGATATTCGACGAAGACTCGACGGTGTTCACGAACGCTTCGAAGAAGTCCTGGATTTCGTCTGCGCGCCGCTGAACCGTAAGGAGCTCGTTTCTCCGCTCCTTGACTGCCGCAAAGTCTTCCAGCAGGTGCCAGCCGAGGTTCGAGGGCATCGGGAACTGCACCACGAGCAGGCCGTCTTCGTTTTTCGACAGCGTCCCGGGAGGAAATTTCCCGGAGTTTCTGTAGCCAACGATGGCGGCGCCGGGGAACATGTTGGCGATTTGCCGCTGCATTTCAGGTGTTTCGCTATCCAGCGAAAAAAAGACGGCAAGAAAATCTTTCGCCGGCACCAGCGGAGAGTTCAGGATCGCGCTTTCCTGAAAAGACTCAAACGTGCAGGGCATTCCTTCGGGAGTCGTATCCTCAAAGAATTGTGGGGGTCGATCTCGATATATGATCCCGATTTTTGCGTTCTCGACCATTTTAGCTTTTCCCACGGTGCGGATTGAAATCGTGAACGGCTTCGACAACACTCGACCGTCCTGCGAGGTCCGTCACTTTCATGGCAAGACTGGCTTTCTCCACAAAAGAGGGGAAAGGATCTGTAAAATGCTTAAACGATCCGTCCCCGGCCACATCCACGATCTCATTATTCACCAGCAACCGGCTTCCGGCTTCGACAGTTCCAACCAGTTCCAGAATTCTGCCAAACTGAACGATGCGATCCAATCGGATGAATGGACCCGGCTCATTGGCTCTCGCTTGATTGAAAGCCGCAACTGCAGCCTTGTCCTCGGCACCGCCCGACATTGAAGAAGCGCCGATGCCCTTCCTGGAATCAGCGGAAACCGACATATCCTCCGCTGCGGGTGCGCTGATATCCATATTGCCATCTCCGGCGCTCCGAACAGCCACAATCGTGTTTTCCTGAATGGTCACGGTGTTGCCGTTTGAATACCGGATGGTTGCCCCGCCCGTTCTATCCGTTTGGACAAGATCCCCTTCCATCAGGTGCGCCCCGACAGCAATCTGGCACCACTCCGTCCCTCCGGGTCTGCCTTTCAAAACCATGCCGCTCGCCGACACCAGTTCTGCGGCCGGATCCTTTGTCTTTGCTTCCGCGCGTGTCACTTCCGGGCGGCCTCCCAGGCGATGGTGGAAACGATAGACCAATGCCACTGCAAGCAGCAGAAACATGCCCGCAATCAGTATCATGCCCTTCCGCGCTCTCACTGAGATACGAGGCAAAGGATCACCTGGGCCATTGTCCATATCCAAGCAACTGAATACGCCGACGCCCTCGAATTGGAGGAGTGCTGCAATCTTTCAAAAAACAACAAAAGCACGCGAAAATAAACACACATCAACACACCAAAAACTGAGCCCTCCCGAATCTCATCGGAAGAGCTTGATCCGTTTATTAAACATTATGGGGAAAAAAGTTAGCGAAAGACAACCCGACCCCAAAATCCGGTGTCCGGCGTCACCGAAATCCATTTGGGGGGGGGTCACTGACCATTGATTTCAGATTTCAGATTTCAGATTTCAGATTTCAGATTCCAGATTTCAGATTTCAGATTTCAGATTCCAGATTTCAGATTTCAGATTCCAGATTTCAGATGAAAAACAAGTATCTTGAAATCGAGAATCTGGAATCGAGAATCTGGAATCGAGAATCGAGAATCTGGAATCGAGAATCTGGAATCGAGAATCGAGAATCTGGTATCGAGAATCTGGAATTGAGAATCGAGAATCTGGTATCGTCCTTTTCCTATGCTATAATCACGTTTTTCATTCCACTGAATGGAGGCACCATCATCCTATGCTGGATCTAATGCGCCGCAAGCAGCGGCTTAAAATAATTCTCTGGGTCGTCATTTTCAGCTTAGCCCTCGGAATGCTTCTCTTTTTCGTTCCCGGCATCAACATGGGCAGCGTTGCAACGGACAATTCCGCAGCTACGGTCGATGGCCAATCCATCGCGATCAGGGATTTTGCTCTTGCCTATAATCGAACCGTGAAACGTTACAGCAACGGGGGCAAAAACAATACCGATCCTGAAACGCTCAAGGCGATGGGCCTTCCAAGGCAGGTTCTGGATGAAATGATAACCTCCAAAATACTCCAGGCGGCTGCCAAGCGCCTCGGCGTGGATGTTTCCGCGAATGAGCTCAGTCATGCCATCGAGACCTATCCGTATTTTCAGAATCAGGGCCGGTTCATCGGGGTTGAAGAATATAAAAATCTTCTCGCCTCCAATGATCTTTCGGTCGAGGACTTCGAGACAGATCTCCGTCAGAGCCTGCTTGTGAACAAGCTCCGCTCGATCATCACGGATTCCGTGGATATGAGCGATAAGGAGCTGCGAGAGGAATTCGCCCGCGACAACGAAAAGGCCGAAGTGAGTTACACGATTCTCAAAAAGCAGGACTTCAAGGCGCGCGTAAAACCGGTGGAAGCGGATTTGCGCGCCTACTTCGAAGCACACAAAGCTGCATACCAAATAAAAGAAAAGCGCAAAGCGCAGTATCTGTTGATCCCCATCACAGCATTGCTTCCCGGCATCGACGTCACCGATCAGGAAATTCTGGACGAGTGGAATAAGAAGCCTCACGGGGAAACGGTAGAGGCCGCCCACATATTGATCAAGGTCAGCGACGAATCAAAAGATGCCGAAGCCAAGGCGAAAGCCGAAGAGGTTCTGAAAAAATTGAAAGCCGGCGGCGACTTTGCCGCGCTCGCCAAACAGTACTCCCAGGACACCGGCAGCGCGGCGCAGGGAGGATATCTCGGTCCTTTCCAGCGCGGCCAGATGGTCAAGGAATTTGAGGATGCGGCCTTCTCGTTGAAGCCCGGGGAAACCTCCGGACTGGTGCGCTCGGAGCATGGGTACCACATTATCCGCGTCATGCGGCACGAAACGCCTACACTCGAATCGAGCCGTCCCCAGTTGATGATCGCGATCCGGGCCCAAAAAGCCCAGGAACTGGCGAAACAAAAGGCAGAGGCCGCGGCGCAGCTTTTGCAGAAAAACAAGGATCTCAACCTGGCAGCCAGGAGTCTGGGAATCGCGGCGGAAATCAAGGAAACGCCTCTCTTCACCAAAGACGACAGCTCTTTCGAACCGTTCGGTTCCCCGGCGATGCGAGACGAAATCTTCGCCCTGAAGGAAATCAATTCCATAGGGAAACCGGTGGATCACCCGCTCGGGATGGCGATCCCCAAATTGGTCGAGGTGCAGATGCCGCGGCCCGGCGACTTTGCCTTATCCCGAGAGCAAATTGAAAAGGATTATGCCGATGCCAAGGCGACCGAGCTGATGCAGGCGGAGGCGAAAAAGCTTTCGGACACGGCGCGGGCGCAAGGAAGCCTGGAGAAAGCCGCAAAGGAAATGGGATTGACCGTAAAGGCCAGCCAGCCCTTCAACATCTCCGGAACACCGGATGCCGAGATCGGCGCGAATACGCCTTTTAACAGAATTGCGTTCGATCTGCAGCCGGGAGGAGTCGGCGGGCCCGTGTCGCTGTCCGATAACGCCGCGGTGCTCCAGGTAAAATCCCGCTCCCCGTTTGACGAGGCGGCGTTCCAGAAAGGCAGATCGGAACTGAAGGCGAGACTTCTCCAATCGCGGCAGGAGATGTATTTCCAGGATTACGTCCGCATCATTTCGGAGGAACTGGAAAAAGCCGGAAAGATCCGCATCAATCCGAAGGCGCTGGACGAAGGCACGCGCAGGAATTATTACTAGACAACCGCAAGCCACGAATTCACAAATAATCCGTGGAATCCGTGGCTTGTTTTTTTATCTCTTCCGCCTTTGGCTTGTTGTATAGGGAGATTGCATAATCGTGCAGTTTCTCGACAATTCGGGCCACGTTCTGCAACTCGGAATATAGCTTTTCAACATCCTCCCGAATTTTCCCCCTGCAGCCGGGATCCAGAACCAGTAACTGAGCAAAGCCCATGATCACGGCCAGAGGATTGTTAAAGTCGTGGGCGAAGGATCTTAGATCCGCGGCGATGTCGGCCACGGCAGGATTGTGGCACTCTTTCACTTCCGATGGCGCATTCAGCGTCGACACAAGAAGATAGCAGTCCGGCACGCGCCCTTTTCCCGAAAGCGACGCAAGGGCACCGCGCGCCGCGAGCGGTTCTCCGCTCCGCGTGCAATAGACTACATCGCCTTCCCAATGTCCCCATTCTTTTGCCGAGTCCAGAGCCTTCGGCATTTCGAAGGCCGTCTCATCCGCGAGAATCTGCGTGATGGGCTTGCCGACGAGCTCGCCGGCGGAATAGCCGGTAAATTGCTCTGCCGAAGAAGAGAGCGATGCAATCAGCCCTTCCGGAGACAGAGTCATAGCCAGCCATCTGGAGGATCGAACAAGAGCCTGCATAATCCTTTTCTATCGTCAGGACGTTGCGTCCCGGTTAATACTTTGTGTCCGCACGGCGATTCACCGATTCCGGATTCCCGATTCTCGATTCTCAATTCTCAATTCCAAAAACCATATTTTTTATTTGGAATCTGGAATTGAAAATTGAGAATTGAGAATTGAAAATTGAGAATTGAAAATTGAGAATTGGGAATTGAGAATTGGGAATTGAGAATTATTCGTTGAGCGCATGAATGATGCGCAGGCCGTCGAGAGTCAGCCACGGCGCGAGGATGGAAATTGCTTTTGTTTCTTTTGCGATGGTTTCTGCCAGGCCGCCGGTCGCGATCACCCTGGTCTCCGGCCCCAATTCTTCCTTGAATCGGGCCACGATGCCTTCGACGAGACCCACATACCCGAACATGATGCCGGATTGAAGCGAATGCATGGTATTTTTCCCGATCGCCGACGGAGGCCAGCGCAGATCCACCTTGGGCAGTTTTGCCGTGTGTTCAAACAGGGCTTGGGATGCGATCCCGATGCCGGGGGCGATGGCACCACCCAGGTACTCTCCGTCCTCGGATACGGCATCGAAAGTCGTCGCCGTGCCGAAATCGATGATGCACGCGGGACCCCCGTAAAGCCTGTACCCTGCCGCCACATCCACGATCCTGTCTGCGCCCACCTGGCCGGGATCATCATATCGGATGCGGATCCCCGTGTAGCACGTCCCGTCGACCACCAGCGGCTCCCGGCCGAGAAACTGTCTGCAGACTTCCACGAATACGCCCGTCAGCGGGGGCACGACAGAAGCCATGGCAGCGGCATGCACGTCCGCCGCGGAAATTTTGGCCCGTCGGAAGAGACCCATGAGCAGAGCCCCGTACTCGTCCGCCGTCTTGTCGTGTCCCGTCGCAAGACGCCAGCGCGGCCCGAGGGTTTCACCCTCATACAGGCCGATGGTTATATTCGTGTTACCGATATCAATTGCGAAAAACATAATTCCTATTTACGATTGACGATTTACAATTGACGATTTGAAACATACCACCAGATTGAGGTTCACATTCGACAAGCGCGGTTTGTGTTCAATCGTCAATCGATAATCGTCAATCGTCAATTCACCGTCTCGGTCTTTGCAGTCGGATGCCCTGCCGCGTCGAAACCGCCAAGTCCCCGGCAATTCTGGCATTTCCCGCTGCCGTGCGGGTAGCAGGAAGTGCAACTCTTGCCCTTCTGCAGGGCCAGGCGCCCCTCGCCGTGACAGGCGCGGCATTTCCCCGTCCCCTTGCAGTGTGAACACACACGATACGCTTCAGCCATCTCTAACCTCCATCTATCCGCTGGCAATTGCGGCAATAAAACGTGCTGCGATTTCCCTGCACGAATCTGTCGATCGGAGTCTTGCAGCGGAGGCATTTCTGTCCGTCTCGCTGAAAAACCAACAGGTGATTCTGATTTTCGCCTGGATTCCCGTCAGAATCCACAAAATCAGAAAAGCTGGTCCCACGGCGCCGGATCGAGATGCGCATCACTTCGCGGATTGCATCCGCGAGCCGTTTCGTCTCGCCGCCCGTGAGGGTAAAGCAGCGGCGCTGCGGGTGGATCCGCGCCAGGAACAGGGATTCGCTGGCATAAATATTCCCGAGTCCGGCGATCTTGCGCTGATCCAGGAGATAGGATTTTATCTCCTGGCGGCATTTCTTCAATTGAGATTCAAGCCATTCGCCATTGAATCCGGCATCCAGGGGCTCTTTTCCCAGCGAACGGACTTCCGGCACAAGGCTTAACCGCCGCACTTCATAAAAGGCCATTAGTCCGAAACGGCGAGGATCCCGGTATTCCAGTTCCGTGGCGTCCGAGAACCGGACGATGACATGGGTATGTTTGCCCCCGACCTGAGGTGCGACATGATACAAAACCCTACCACTCATGCCCAGGTGAATCAGCCAGAAAGCCTTCGGATCGAGTTCCAACACAATATATTTCCCGCGCCGCAGAATTTTCCGGATTTTGTGCCCCGGAAGCTTCGCTGCAAAATCGCGGCCCAATGGTTTGCGCAGCTCCAATCCCGACAGCCGGACACAGGCAATCCGCTTCCCAACAATATGCTTGCGAAGTCTGCGTGCGATGGTTTCCACTTCAGGCATTTCAGGCATTTTGATCAGATGGCGGGCAGCACGTCCATGAAAGAGGAGACGGAGAAGACCGCTCTTCCCAATCCGGGTTCGCCATAACCGATGAGAGGCGGGAGCTTGTATTTCGCCCGCGTGTCCCGATACGCGCGAAGCAGGCGGACGTGGTATTCCAGAGGAGCTCCCTGGCGTTCCTTCCCCAGCACGCTCATGGGCTCGGGACACCAGGTCGTAAACCGTGGAGAGATCCCGTGGCTCATGAAAAAATCCAGCCCTTCAGTCGTGGATGCGATTGCCTCGTCGATGGAAGAGAAGCCGGCAGGCGGAGCCAGTTCCACTCCCGCCACGAAATTCGGGATAACCCGCTCCGGCCCGAACACTCGAGCGGCATCCAGGATTCTCCGGATCCATTCCTCCCTGCCGACATACCTGGCTTTGCCCGGGCAATAGAGCTCAAACAGGCGTTTGTCCCAGATTTCGAAATTGGGGTGATAGACTTGGACACCGACATCCCTCAGCCGTTGCACATCATCTTTGGGAAGCGCCTGCACGACGACTTTGCCGATCCACCGCCCGGGCCAGCGTTTCTCTATGGCTTCGGGATAGCGGATGTAAAAATCTATCTCGGACATCCCGTCCAGTTTCCCGGTGATGCTTCCACCGGTCACGGTATAGGCCCTGCTGTCGCTGTCGGTGGCCGCAATGATCTCCAGCGCCTCCAGGATCTCTTCAACGGTCTTCACCGACGTATAGGGCCTGCCCGATTTTTTCTGCTGGCGATAGTTTTCGTTGATGTCGCAGAACTGGCATTCCTCCTGGGCTCCGAAGTACTGGCACAGCCGGAATGTCGTCAGATACAGGAGATATCCCCACTCGATCGTGGGCGCAATATCCGTGATCGGTTTGCCGTTCGCCAGGGTTCGCCCATAGTATTCCGGGGACTTCTGAAGCTCGACTTCGGCAACCGTCTCTCCGTCCAGTTTGAGAACGAGCGATCCTTCCTCAGACTCGACCCGGTACGGGGAGGCGGGATTCAGGCGGACCGAAACGACGACAGGATGGAAATGATCGGGGCCGCCCGTCAGCCGGATTTCCTCGGGAGCTTTCGCATGCTCTTTCCCTTCCATTCCCTCTATCGGGACCATGTCGAAGGAACAGATGAAATACGCTTTGCGCTTAAAAGTCGAGGCAATGTCAAGGGCCTCGGGCGTCCAGGCCATGCCCCGGCGAAGCAGGTCCTCCTTGAAGACGGCCTCGATGGGAATGTCCGGATAGCGTCCGGCCACCTCTTCAACTTCTGCGATCATTGCTCCATCTTTCATTTACACCTGCATAATCTTAAGCTTTCGGTGAGCTTGCTTGCGCTTTTCGCGAAATTCCAGCAAGCCGGAACGTTGCCAAAAGCGGCAGCAAGCTAAGGCGCCCTGCGGGCGCAAAAACATGGCCGAATTTTGGGGCATACCCGATCCGCGCCCGTTTGTTTCAATTCGTAATTCGTCATTCGTAATTTTTGTCGAAGATGCATTGCCCGGTCTACAAATCATCCGGAGTGCCGCCGCCCGTGTCGCCCTCTCCTTCACCGGCAGCCTCGCGCGCGGCTTCGTCGGCAAGCTGATCAATGTCTTCTCCGGCGAAATCCTCGCCCATCTCCTTGCCCATTTTTTTCATCCAGCGGGCAACGCTTCCCGGATCGTTTTCATCCAGGCCGGTCAGGCTCGAAGGATCGGCCAGGGACTCCAGCCGTGCTTCTTCCGACTTAGGCATGGCGAATCGCGAAAAAAGCTGTTCGACATCTTCCCCGCCGCAGAACTTGCAGGCAGGTTTGAACGAAGACGGGGACATGACCAGGAAACTCATCTTGCGTTTGCATTTCGGGCAGTAATACTCAAAGATCGGCATAAGTCCTCTGAAATCTTTCCGAAGTCAAAGTATATCAGACACTCTTTCAGGAACTCCGGCGCCGGTAGAGGCCACTCTTGCCGCCGCTTTTTTCCAGCAACTGCACCTTTTCGATCGTTGCCCCCTTTTCCACGGCTTTGACCATGTCGTAGAGCGTCAGGGCGGCGACAGATGCGGCGGTCAGGGCTTCCATCTCAACCCCGGTCGTTCCGGCACACGAAACGCTGGCGACGAAGCGTACCCCGTTGCTGCGCGGTTCCGCTTCCACGTCTACATGAGTCAGAAGAAGGGGATGGCACAGCGGAATCAGGTCCGGAGTGCGCTTGGCGGCCAGGATTCCGGCCAGCCGCGCGGTTTCCAGCGCATTCCCCTTGGGCAGCGCGCCGCTCCGCAGCAGCGAGAGCGTCCTGCGGGATAGCCGCAGGAAGGATTCGGCCACCGCCCGGCGCGACGTCACGGCCTTGTCCGTCACGTCCACCATCCGCGCCCGCCCCTTCCTGTCTATATGGGTCAACTCTGTCGTTCTCTTTTTTGGCATAATTTGCAAATTCGAGATTCGAGATTCGAGATTCGAGATTCTTTCAATCTCGAATTTCGAATTTCGAATCGGCTATTTTTGTCTGACGAAGAAATCCGGCAACAGCATGATTTCGACGATTTCTCCCCGGCGCAACAGATCGCGGTTTTTAGGAAATATGAATGTCGCATTGGCGCCCGTAAATCCGATGATGTCCGCCGAGCTCTTCCATTTCAACGGCTCCACTTTCCACCCGTCGTCCTGCCAAGTCACCCAAGCCGGCATGAACGCCGTCCGGCCGGGAGACTGCCTCATGTCGGCCTGCAGCTCGCCCTTCATGCGGGGCAGTTCCGGCGCGGTCATGCCGCACAGCCGGCCCAGCGCCGGGCGCACGAAGCACTCGAAGGTGATGAGCGCGGAAATCGGGTTCCCCGGCAATCCGAACACGAGCTTATTTCCTTTGCGGGCAAATACCGTGGGCTTGCCGGGCTTGATGGCCACCTTGCTGAAGAGGATCTCGAGCTCGAGATCCTGGAACACGTCGCGCACGAAGTCGTATTCCCCCATGGAAACGCCGCCGGTGATGATCAAAACATCCCGCTCGAGGCCTGCCAGCATCGCTCGCCGAAGCTCTTCTCTGTCATCCCTCACAATTCCGAGATAGTCCGCCCGCAATCCCATGAGTCGCAGCTGGCTGGCCAGGCAATATGCGTTGGAATTGCGAATCTGGTCCGGCTGCGGCGTCGCGTCAACCTCAACGAGTTCGTCCCCGGTGGCAAATATCGCGACGCTTGGTTGCCCGTACACGTTCACCCTGCTGTATCCGAACGTGGCCATCACGGCAATTTCGGCGGGCCCGACGCGGTGCCCCGCCGTTATTGCGACACTCCCGGCCTTCGCCTCCGACGCCTGCGGAGCGATATTATCTTTGGACTGGACCGGCCTCAGGACCCTGATTTTCTTTCCGCCCGCGACGAGTTCACATTGTTCAATGACCTCGACGGCATCCGCGCCCTCAGGAACGGGGGCGCCCGTCATGATGGCGACCGCCTCGCCGGCCTTGAGGCCCGGAGGGATCCCTCCTCCGGCACGGCTTTCCCCGATCACGTCGAGCTCAACCGGAGGATTTTTAACATCGACGGCCCGCACCGCAAATCCATCCATCGACGACCGGTTAAAGGGAGGGATATCGCACGTCGCGACGAGCTCCTCGGCCAGAACACGCCCCAACGCCTCCTGAAACGGCACCCGTTCCATTTTGCGCTCAGGCAGGTTCGACAATAAAATTTCCAGAGCTTCTTCCACACTGATCATGCTTCTCTCCCGCTCCCCGGCAGGTTCAAAGGGACAAAGGGAAAAAGGACGCGCTGCACTAGTGCCCCGCCCCAGGAACTCATGCTCTTTTCCCCTTTCCTTCTTTCCCTTTAACCTTTACCCCTTCAATCCTTTTTTGCCCTCTTCCTCTGAGGCTCCGAATTTGCGGAGCGCCTCCGCGAATTCCCTCAACTGCTGTTCGACGCGACCGTTGACGGTGCCTTCCGGGTAGGCAGCCTGGTCGTTCCTTTCGCCCGCAGGGATGCCGGTCAAAATTTCTATCCCCTCGTCGATGGTGCTGACGGCATAGATGTGAAATTTTCCGGCTGCCACAGCATCCACGACATCCCGGCGCAGCATCAGGTTTTTCACATTCTGACGGGGAATCATGACACCCTGAGCTCCCGTCAATCCCAGTGCTTTGCACACATCAAAAAACCCCTCGATCTTCTGGTTCACGCCCCCGATGGGCTGCACCTGGCCGTTCTGGTTCACGGAACCCGTTACGGCGATGCCCTGCTTAATGGGAATTTTGGACAGGCTCGAGAGAAGGGCGTAAAGCTCCGTCGAAGATGCGCTGTCTCCGTCGATCCCTTCGTACGATTGCTCGAAACAGAGGCTGGCCGCGACAGACAAGGGCTGCTCCTGGGCAAATTTGGATCCCAGATAGCCGCTCAGGATGAGCACGCCCTTCTCGTAAATCTTCCCGCTCATCTTGGATTCGCGCTCGATATCGATGACGCCGCTTTTGCCCATGAAGGTCTTGGCCGTGATGCGGGAAGGTTTGCCGAAACGGATATCTCCCAAATCGATGACCGCAAGGCCGTTGACTTGCCCCACCGCTTCTCCCGCGACATCAACGAAAATCGTTCCATCTGTGATCAGTTCGCGGATCCGCTCTTCGATGAGGCTGGACCGAAAGTATTTCTCCTCCACCGCGCGCTGCACATGAGCGGCCGAGACCACGGCAGCCTCGGCGTTGCGTGCCCAGTAATTCGCTTCGCGAACGATGTCGGCGATATCGCTAAAGCGGGCCGACAGCTTCTGTTGATTGTCCACGAGCCAGGAACCGTATTCGATCACCTGCGCCACAGCCGACGGGTCAAAATGCATCAGGCCCTCGTCGTGGCAGCGCGAGCTGATGAAGGAAGCGTAATCCGCGAATGCATGCGCATCCCGGGCCATCTCGGAATCGAAATCGGCCTTGACCTTGAAAATTTTGCGGAAATCCTCGTCCAGGCTATACAGCTCGTGGTAGATCATCTGGTGGCCGATCATGATGACCTTCACGTTGACGGGGATGGGATTCGGCCGCATTCCCGCGACTGGAACGATTCCGAACTGCTCCGCCATATCCTCGATGCGCACCTCTTTATTTTTCACCGTGCGCTTCAACGTTTCCCAGACGCCGGGATTCAGCAGGACATCGTGTGCGTTCAAAACCAGGAACCCGCCGTTCGCCCGGGAGAAAGACCCGGCGCGGATCAGGGTAAAATCGCCCGAAAGCGTGCCGAACTGCGCGCGCCGTTCCACGCGTCCGAAGAGATTATAGTAGGTGGGATTCGTTTCGATGATGACGGGCGCTCCATTGAGGTCCGTGTTGTCTACCACAATATTGACCGTGTACTTGGCAAACAGATCGACCGGAGGCTCGAAGCGCATCGCGGACGAGGCCGCGGAATCCTGTTTGGCGGAATCCTCGCTGAAATCTTCCAGGTGGGAAAGTATGTATTCCTGAACGTCGTCCAAATAGGAGGCAATCTGCGGAAATCCGCCGTGCTGTTCTTTGATGCCGTCAATCCGCACGCCCACGACATACAATCCGACTCGTCGGTGGAGTTCGTTGACTTTTTCGCGGCTGTCTTTGTTCGCATCCCGCATCTGCCGCAGGAAGGACTGAATTTCCTGATCCAGACCGGGCCGTTTGGCTTCAATCCGCTTCTTGGCTTCCGGCTGGAGTTCGTCATACTGCTCGGGGGTCATGGGTTTTCCGTCCTGCATCGGCAGGAGGGAAACGCCCATTTTCGAGATTTCGATGTCGAAGCCTTCCGCACGCGCTTTCTCCGACAACTGCCCCAGGAGAAGCTGCTGCTCCGCCTGATTTTCGCGCAGGAGCTGATTCACGCTCTCTTCGTATTCTTTGGAATCGAAAGCCTTCGGGATTGCGGTCTTCAGGTGCCGGACGAGTTCGACCATCTCTGCTTTAAGAACCTTTGCACGCCCTGCCGGAAGATTCAGAATCGTGGGGCAGTTGGGATCCCTGAAGTTGTAAACATAGCACCAGTCATCGGGACACGGCATCTTCGCGGCGATTTCCTCCAGGAAGGTCCGGATGACCGTGGTCTTGCCGGTTCCCGTCAGGCCGCTCACATAAATGTTAAACCCCGGGGATGTGATATCCAGGCCGAACCGTATCGCGCGGATCGGGCGCTCCTGCTCGACGATGCCTGCCAATGGCGGTATTTCTGCCGTCGTCTTGAAGCCGAAAATAGATGGATCGCACGTCCAGCGCAAACTCGTCGGAGGCAGTTCTTTGCTTTTGTCCCTCATCGATTCCTCCAATCACCCGCACTTATCTCTTGTACCCGATTTTCCGCAGGAATTCTCTTCTCGCTTTTGCATCCAGCTCGGTTTCGACACCCTTGGGCGAAAATCCGTCTACCACACCGAGCACGCCGCGGCCCTGGTCTGTTTCCGCCACGATGATTTCCAATGGATTCGCAGTGGCGCAAAAAACATGGCAGATTTCGGAGCATGCTTTGATCGCGTTGAGCACATTGATCGGAAATGCATCTTTGAGAAGAATCACGAAAGTGTGGCCGGCGCCCATGATTATGGCGTTCTCTGCCGAAATCTTTTTGAGCGTTTCGTCGTTCCCCTCGACACGGATCAGGCAAGGCTCGGAGGCTTCGCAGAATGCGATGCCGAATTTGCAGTGCGCGCATCCGGTAACGATCGCCTCGTAAAGATCCTCGGCCGTTTTTATAAAATGGCTCTGACCTACAATAATGTTGCAGTTTTCAGGAACAGACAGCCGGATGTTTTTTATGTCCATGTTTCACCTCATACTATCCGATAAAGGAGATGGAAGATAATATTAGCCGATTCTCCGCCGATAGTTGCTCCGCCTGCTTCTGTAATCTATAATTCCGGCACCGACTTGAAGCGCCGGCGGGGATTGTAACATAAATATGGATCGGGTATGCCCGGGCAAGTCTGCTTTTAGGCAGGGCGGCGTCAGGACGGCCCCGGGATTTGAGAACTGAGCCGATGAATCGAAGGTGACCTATGTGTGGCATTGTCGGATATGTGGGATCAAAGCCTGTTGTTTCCGTCATTATCAACGGTTTGCGAAAGCTGGAATACCGGGGATACGACTCCGCCGGAATCGCCGTCGTGCGAGACGGCCAGGTCCGGATCCGCAGGACGTCAGGCAAACTGTCGAATCTTGTGCGTTCCCTTGAATCGGAACCGTTATCGGGTGATTACGGGATCGGTCACACGCGCTGGGCAACTCACGGGCGCCCGACGGAAGAGAATGCGCACCCGCACCGGGATTGTTCGGGCAAAATAGTCGTCGTTCATAACGGAATCATCGAAAACTATCTCGAGCTGAAAACAAATCTGCAGGAAAGCAATCACCGGTTCATGACGGAAACCGATACGGAGGTCATCGCGCACCTCGTGGAATCGATGCTGCCGGGGAAAACCTTTCCCGAAGCGGCATGCGCGGCAATGGAGCAGCTGCGCGGCAGCTTTGCCATCTGCATGATCTCGGCCGATTGCCCGGGCACGATTTTCGCCGCGCGCAATGGACCGCCGCTCATCGTGGGGCTGGGCGATCAGGAATATCTCGTGGCATCCGACGTCCCGGCGCTGCTGGAGCATACCCGCACCATGTACTTCCTGAAAGACGGAGAAATGGCCGTTCTTTCAGCCAAAGGAGTCTCTATCCAGGATTTTCAGGGCCGTGAGCTGAAGTTCGAGCCGCAGGAAGTTCAGTGGAGCCCGGAAATGGCGGAGAAGGGCGGTTTTCCGCATTTCATGCTCAAGGAAATCTTTGAGCAGCCCCGCAGCCTGAGGGAAACCATCGCAGGACGCGTTTCGCTGGACTCCGGGGAAGTGCTGCTGGACGAGGCAAATCTGCCTGAAGACGTGCTCCAGAAAATCGAGCGCATTCACATCGTGGCATGCGGGACGTCGTGGCATGCGGCCCTGGTCGGCAAATTTCTGATCGAGGATTTCGCGCGCATCCCGGTGGAAATCGATTACGGGTCGGAATTCCGCTACCGCAACCCCCTGGTCGGCACCAACACTCTCGTCATCGCCATCAGCCAATCCGGGGAAACGGCGGATACATTGGCCGCGGTCCGTGAAGCCAAGGCGAAACACGCCAGGATTCTGTCCATCTGCAACGTGGTCGGCAGCATGCTTTCCAGGGAAAGCGACGGCAACCTCTATACGCGCAGCGGTCCCGAGATCGGTGTCGCATCCACAAAAGCTTTCACGAGCCAGCTGGCGGTTCTCGTCCTGATCGCCCTGTATCTGGCCCGGGCAAGAAAACTTATTTCCCACGAACAGATGGTTCCGCTGCTGTCCGAACTGTCTCGCGTGCCGCATTGCCTGGAGCAGCTGCTGGATCAGGATGCTGCCTATGGAGAGATTGCGCGCGACATCGTCTCGTGTACCAATTCCCTGTACCTGGGGCGCGGCATTTTTTACCCGATCGCCCTGGAAGGCGCGCTGAAACTGAAAGAAATTTCCTATATCCACGCCGAAGGATACCCGGCCGGTGAAATGAAGCATGGGCCAAACGCCTTGATCGACCAGAACCTTCCCGTCGTCGTGCTGGCCACCCGCGACAAGCATGATCCCAGGTCGGTGCTGCGGTACGAAAAAACGATCAGCAATATCGAGGAAGTGCGCGCCAGAGAAGGGATCATCGTCGCCCTCGCAAGCGACGATGACTATCGCATGGCCGAGCTTGCCAGGCATGTCATTCGCATACCGGAGATCGCCGACTGCATGCTCCCGATCCTGATGATCGTCCCTCTTCAACTTCTGGCCTACCACATAGCCGTGCTGCGCGGTTGCGACGTCGATCAACCCCGCAACCTGGCCAAAAGCGTCACCGTGGAGTGAAGAAGCTTTCGAAGTGCGGATGCTTGCTGCCGCTTTTAAAAACCTGTAAGGACGACTCTCCAGAGTCGGACGGCTCTGGAGAGACTGTCTCAAAACCCCGAACATGCTGTGTTATGCGCCAGCGCAGGTCCGAAGGACCGGCAGAGAATAGGCCCGGCCGTCAGGCCGGGATAGGCGTTATGTTTCGGGTGAGCGCCGAAGGTGCGACACAAGCCTAAGGAATAAGAAACCGGAAGCATTGTATATAAAACGTTAACAGTACCGCGCCCTCGGCGCTCGGTCTTTGCGATAGCCTATTCCCGACCTTACGGTCGGGCCTATTCTCTGCCGGCGCTTCGCGCCTCTGAATTGTGAGGAGGCCTCTCCAGAGTCGGACGGCTCTGGAGAGACTGTCTCAAAACCCCGAACCTGCTGTGTTATGCGCCAGCGCAGGTCCGAAGGACCGGCAGAGAATAGGCCCGGCCGTCAGGCCGGGATAGGCGTTATGTTTCGGGTGAGCGCCGAAGGTGCGACACGAGCCTGAGGAATAAGAAACCGGAAGCATTGTATATAAAACGTTAACAGTGCCGCGCCCTCGGCGCTCGGTCTTTGCGATAACCTATTCCCGACCTTACGGTCGAGCCTATTCTCTGCCGGCGCTTCGCGCCTCTGAATTGTGAGGAGGGCTCTCCAGAGTCGTCCTCACAGATTATCCGCGAAAAGCTCAAGCAATCTTCGCATCGGAGGGACACAATAACCAGGTACGGGTTTGTGTGGGCTATTTGACCCACAAGGGTGGTCTTATCAACCACATTTTCCTGTGTTTTCCTGCCAATACCCTATCGACAGTTATAAGATAAAAAAAATATGCGCCGCTTAAAATATTGATAGAACTGCAATTGCATTTTTCTGTGCTCAAAAGCCCCAAGTCTGGAAGCTATAGTGCATACAAAACATACACAAATGGGTAATTAGTTTATCCGGATCGCGCCTAAAGATCATTTGCTCACGCGCCAGCTCAAACAGACACGGATGACCCAATGGAAGGGTGTTAATGCCCTCGGGAATTTTATCTTTTGATACTAATTCGAGAAAACTGAGTACACGTCGCATCGCCCGCGACTCCTAGTGTCCCCAGGGCACAGGGAGATTGCAGCGGGTACCGGAGGCTCTTCATGACTGGCGTACAACAGACAGTTATTTATGAAAAGGCCATGGATTTGAATTTTCTTGACGATGTCTACCACATACCCGGCGGAGAAAAAATCAAGGACTGCATCCAGTGCGGAACTTGCAGTGGGTCATGCCCGGTCTCCTGGGCAATGGAAGAAACACCGCGGCAGATCTTCGCCATGATCCGGGCCGGGATGCGGGATAAGGTGCTGGACAGCACAACGATCTGGACCTGCGCATCCTGCTATCAATGCATGCACCGATGTCCCCAAGAGATCAAGATTACCGACATCATGTACATGCTCAAAAGAATGGCCATCCGGGAAAACAGGAAGCGAAGCAAAAATGCCGCTGCCCTTTCCCGGGCATTTTTCGACATCGTCAATAAAAAGGGGCGAAACCACGAGACTTCATTAATGATGAAGGTCGTCCTGTCCACGAAGCCCCTGAGCGGAATGTCCCTTGCACCGATCGGACTCGGTCTGATCACACACAACCGCCTTCCCATTTTCGGGAAAAAGGTCCGCGACATCGAGGGACTCCGAAAGATCGTTGCCAAAGCCAAAGAATTGGGAGGTGAATGATGCGCTACGCGTACTACCCCGGATGTTCACTGGAAGCGACCGGACGGCCCTATGAAGAATCGGTAGCCGCCGTTTCGAAGGTGTTGGGAATAGAACTGGTCGAGCTTGAAGACTGGAACTGCTGCGGCGCCACCGCCTACATGAGCATAAACGAGGCACTCTCCTTTAGCCTGAGCGCGCGCAATTTATGCCAGGCGAAGAAAATAGGAGACACGCTGGTTACCGCCTGCAGCGCCTGCTATACGAATTTGCGCAAGACGGAGGCCTACCTGGCGGAGTTCCCCGACCTGAAGAGCAAGGTAAACACCTCTCTAGCCGAAGCCGGCTTGAGCTACGACGGAGGCATTAAAACCAAACATTTCCTTCAGACCGTTGTGGAAGACGTCGGCCTGGATCAGATCAAAACTCATATAAAGCACCCGCTCAAAGGGCTGCGCGTAGCCCCCTATTACGGCTGCCAGATCGCGAGGCCGTACGGCATAGAAGATGACGCCGACAATCCGACCATGATGGACAAGCTGATCGAGACGCTCGGCGGAACTCCGACCTACTATCCGATGAAGACGATGTGCTGCGGCGGCTCTCTGATGGGAATACGCAAAGAGATTGGGCTGCGTCTCTGCCGCAACATCCTTCTCTGCGCCCAGCAGTATGAGGCTCAATGCATCGCGGTGACCTGCCCGCTATGTCAGATGAACCTGGACGCATTCCAATCGGCGATCAACAAAGCCTATGGCACGAATTTCAAGCTGCCGATCGTCTATTTCACTCAATTGATGGGTGTTGCTTTCGGACTCGATTCCAAAGGCTTGGGACTCAACGACTGCATCGTCCCGGCGACCGAAGTTACGGCGATATATGCATAAGGAGACCGCATGAATACCAAAATCGGCGTTTACGTGTGTCATTGCGGCACAAACATTTCCGGCAAAGTGGATGTCACGAGCGTCACGGCATTTGCCAGGAAACTACCTGGAGTGGTCATCGCCCGGGAATACAAATTCATGTGTTCGGATCCCGGCCAGATCCTCATCGAGGACGACATCAAAAATCTCGGGCTCGACCGTGTCGTCGTCGCCTCCTGTTCTCCGCTGATGCACGAACCGACATTCCGCGGAGCCTGCGAGAGGGCGAACCTGAACCGCTATCTTTTCGAAATGGCCAATATCCGCGAGCATTGCTCCTGGGTCACCGTGGATCCCAATGCGGCCACGGACAAAGCGAAGGCGCTTCTTGCCGGCGCGGTGGCAAAGGCGGCCGGTCTCCAGTCGCTGCCGCACAAAACCGTCCCGGTGAATCCCGCAACGCTGGTCGTGGGGGCCGGCATCGCCGGGATCCAGGCCGCGCTCGACATTGCCGACTCCGGCCGTACTGTCTACCTCGTCGAAAAGCAGCCGTCGATCGGGGGGCACATGGCTCTGTTCGACAAGACGTTTCCCACTCTGGACTGCGCCGCCTGCATCCTGACACCCAAGATGGTCCAGGTCGGGAAGCACGCGAATATCAAGCTGATGCCGTCGAGCGAAGTGGAGAAGGTCGAGGGATTTGTCGGCAACTTCCGGGTGAAGGTCCGGCACAACGCCACCTACGTCGATCACACAAAGTGCACCGGCTGCGGGCTCTGCTGGGAATCCTGCCCTGCCAGAAAGATCCCGGAAGCCAGGGTCATTCGCAAGGGCAAGCTGGTGATCGGCCGCAGCAAAGCGGCTGAAGCCGGCCACAACGGCGGCAATGGATTGCACAAGGTCTCCGCACAATAACGAAGGGTGGATATGCCCAGCACCACAACGGTCAAACAGCTTACGCTCGCGGATGTCCGGGATATCCTGGATGCCGAAGTGCTCAACGGCGACGACCTCAACGTAATGGTCATTGCCGTTGGAGCGGCGGACCTCCTGAGCGACGTGCTGGCCACAAGCAAAACGGGAACGCTTCTGCTGACGGGCCTGCTGAGCACGCAGGTGATCCGCACAGCCATTGTGGCGGATCTTTGCGGAGTGGTTTTTGTACGCGGCAAGAAACCCGGGGAGGACATTCTCTCGCTGGCGAGAGAATCTAAAATCCCGGTTCTGAGCACGCGGTTCAAGATGTTTGAAGCATCCGGACGGATCTATTCGGCGCTTGCAGAGAGTACAGAGAGTAAATGATGCAGGAGGCACTTGAGAGCACCTACAGCGTTCTGGGCAGAGATTTTGCGAACGCCGGGAGAGTATCCACGCAGATCAAGGATACGCTCAAGCGCCTCGGCGTGCATCCAACGGTGGTGCGCCGTATCGCAATCGTTTCGTACGAGGCCGAGATGAATCTCGTGATGTACGCCACGCGCGGGAAGGTCCTGCTAAATGTCAGCAGCGAGGATATCACCCTGCGTATCGACGACGAGGGTCCGGGCATCCAGGATATCAACCTGGCGATGCAGGAAGGCTACTCGACCGCGACTCCGGAGATGCGGGAGATGGGATTCGGCGCCGGCATGGGATTGCCCAACATCAAGAAAAATGCGGACGAATTCAACATCAGTTCGGAAATAGGCCGTGGCACCCGGTTGGTCATCCGGGTGCGACAGGCCGCGTAGAGCGGAAGAATGGTTGCTCAATATCATCATTCATTGCGTTTCGATGTCGACCGATGTGACGGGTGCATGTCCTGCATGCGCATCTGCCCCACCGCCGCCGTCCGCATCCGCAATGAACGGGCCGTGAAGCTCGCCGACCGGTGCATCGATTGCGGCGAATGCATCCGGGTCTGCCCGCGCTCGGCCATCGTGCCGCTGACCGATCAAATGGCCGATCTTTCCAAATTCGAATGCAAAGTAGCCATTCCCTCTCCTGCCCTGTACGCCCAGTTCGATTCGGAAGTTTTCCCCGGCATGATCTTTTCGGCGCTGAAAGAGTGCGGATTCGACGACGTCGAAAGCGTCTCGTCCGCCTGCGACGCCGTCACGATCGCTACCGAGATTTTCATCAACGAATACCGCGGGCAGTACCCGCTGATATCGTCGTTCTGCCCCACCATCGTGCGCCTGCTGCAGGTAAAATACCCGGAACTGGTCGACCAACTGCTTCCCGTCCTGGCGCCAAGAGAAATTTCCGCACGCGCCGCAAAACTCCGCCTTGCGAAAGAAACCGGCTTGCCCTTGGACAAGATCGGCGCGGTGTATATCACCCCGTGCCCCTCCAAGATCGTTGCCATTCTGGAGCATCCGGGGATGCAGCAATCGTACCTCGACGCGGCGGTGTCGATCGGCGACCTCTTCCAGACTCTGGCTGCCGCCATTTCTAGAATTCAGGAAACCGCATACAAAATCGACCCGGTAGAATCCGCTTCGGGATTGGACTGGGCGTTTCTCGGCCGGTTCCCCCGGTCGCTGCCCGCGGAAAACACGCTGTCGGTCGCGGGACTGCCCAACGTCATGCGCATCCTGGACGACATCGAAAAGGGGCGGCTCCGAAAATATCGCTTTATCGAATGCCACGCCTGCCCGGAAGGCTGCGTCGGAGGCTGCCTCACCGTCGAGAATCCGTATCTGGCGCGCGGCAAGGCGATCAAACTGCAGCAGAGCCTGCCCGCCGGATGCATCGTTGACCGGCGCGAGGTGGAGATTGCATACCGGAAGAAAGAATACCTGATGGATGAATATCTGACCGGCCGCCCGCTGCGGCCCCTGGACGAGGATATTTCCAGGGCGATCCTCAAAATGAAAGAGCGGGAAAGAGTGTTGAGTGAATTGCCCAGGATCGATTGCGGCGCCTGCGGGGCACCCTCCTGCCGGGCATTTGCGGAAGACGTCGTGCTCGGCGACGCGGACAAGGAATTGTGCGTTTTCTTCTGGCGCAAGGAACTGGAAACCCGGATCGAACAGCTTGCCAGCCTGATCAAAACCCAGAGACAGGCCGTCGGAGGACAACTATGAACGTTGCCGAAGCTGCACAGAACATCGAGGGCACAGTGATGGCCGGCGGCACCGCAGTGGAGCGGGAAGTCCTCGGTGGGTATGCGTCCGACCTGCTCTCGGACGTGATGGGAAACAGCCGCGAAGGCGACATCTGGGTCACCATGCAAAAACATGTAAACATCGTGGCCGTAGCGCAGCTCAACAACCTGGCTGCCATTGTCCTCGTGAACGGCAGGCAGCCGGAGCCGGACACGGTCGTTCGGGCGGATGATATCGGCATACCGATCATCTCCACCCCCCTGCAGGCTTTTGATGCCGTCGGAATTCTCTTTGGCCGGAATGTGCATGGAAGGAGGACGGTCTGAAGGTGTTTATGGTCGACACTCATATCCACACATGCCTGTCTCCATGCGCCGAGCTGGACATGCATCCGTCTGCCATCGTGGATGCCGCCGTCCGGGCCGGACTGGACTCGATTGCAGTGTGCGACCACAACTCCGCCGGAAACGCGGCAGCGGTGCAGCGTGCCGGGAAGACGGCCGGACTGAACGTGATCCCCGGAATGGAAATCACGAGTTCCGAAGAAGTGCACATCCTCGGATTGTTGCCCGACATCGCCGCAGCCATGGAGCTGCAGTCCAGGGTGTACCGGTCGCTGCCGGGCCGAAATGATGAAAACGCATTCGGTATGCAGGTGATCGCGAACGAATTCGCCGAGGTGCTGGGGTTCGAGGAGCATCTGCTCTCGGGCGCCACCACGCTCGACCTGGAAAAAGTCGTCGCCGCGATTCACGACGTGGACGGGCTGGCGATCGCCTCGCACGTGGATCGGGAGGGATTCGGCATTATCGGCCAGCTGGGATTCATCCCCCCGGGGCTGCCGCTGGACGCAATCGAGGTGTCGCAGCGGACGCCGCTCCCCCTGGCGCGTGCATCGTTCGCCCCCAAAGGCGAATACCCGATCCTCTGCGCTTCCGACGCCCACGAACCGAAAGACGTCGCGCGGGCAGCCACGTTCGTCCTGATGCAGGAGGCGTCGCTGGAGGAATTGCGCCGCGCGTTGACCGGGGAAGGCGGCAGAGCCGTTCTCGGCGGAGGAAGGCCGATGGAAGATCTCGCGTTGCACATTCTGGATATCGCCCAGAACAGCCTCGAAGCGGGCGCCGGCACCATTGAAATCGAGATACTGGAAGATCTTTCAGAGAATTCCATGGTCCTGTCCGTGCGGGATAACGGGCGCGGCATGGATGCGGAGACCCTGGCAAGAGTGACGGACCCGTTTTTTACGACGAGGACCACGCGGCGCGTCGGCATGGGACTGCCGCTGCTCGCGGCCGCCGCCAAAGCAGCCGGAGGCGCGCTCGCGATCGACTCGAAGCCGGGGCTGGGCACATCGATCCGCGCATCCTTCCAGCACCGGCATCTGGACCGAGCGCCGCTGGGCGATATTGAAACGACTCTCATGGTGCTGCTGACCGGACAGCAGGATAAGACGATCCTGTTCCGGCATCGCATCGATGATCGGATTTTTGAGCTGGATTCCCGCGATTTCCAGGCGGCGGACATCGATCTGACTTCGCCTGTGGGACTTGCGATTTTGCGGGAAGCCATCCGTAGAGGCGAAGCGGGGTTGCGAACCTAGCTTCATTTTGTGAGGACGGCGCTGGAGAGGCCGTCTCATAGTTTAGGGCTTGTCGTGTTATGCACCGCGGCAGGTCCGAAGGACCGGCAGTGAATAGGCCCGACCGTCAGGTCGGGATAGGTGAGTAGTATGGGACCGAGCACCGAAGGTGCGACACAAAGCCAAGGAATAAGAAACCGGAAGGATTGTATATTTAGCATAGATAGTGCCGCGCCCTCGGCGCTCGGTCTTTGCGATAACCTGATCCCGACCTTACGGTCGGGCCTATTCTCTGCCGGCGCTTCGCGCCTCAATGATCCCAATTTGGGGATGGCACCGAGTTTTGAAACAGTCTCTGGAGAGCCGTCCTCACAAAAGCACATAAGTGGAGGACACGCATGGTGAACGTTTCAAAAGTAACTGAGATCCTCGAACGACACGGGGCGAGGCGCGAGCGCATGATCGCGATCCTGCTCGACTGCCAGGAGACCTATTATTACCTGCCTCGCGAAGTGCTCGAAGCGGTGGCCGCCGGGATGAAGATGCCTCTGACCTCGGTGCTGGCCATCGCCACCTTCTTCAAGGCATTCAGCCTCAAGCCTATCGGGCGTCACCCCATCCGCGTCTGCAACGGCACCGCCTGCAACATCAAAGGCGGCCCCCTGCTGGTCGACGCCCTGGAACGCGAACTGGAAATCAAGAAGGGCGAGACCACACCGGACAACATGTTCGGCCTGGATACCGTGAACTGCGTCGGATGCTGCGGCCTGGCACCCGTCATCACGGTAGGCCAGGAGGTGCATGGAAAGGTAAAAATTTCCTCCGTGCCGAAGCTGGTGAAGCAATATCAGCCAAAAGCTCAGGAGTGGCCAAAGGAGGAGGAACATGCCCAGACTGTCCATTGATGATCTGAAGAAGATACGCGAGGACGCCAAGCTCACCCTGACCATGCGATCCGGCGAGGCGCGAGCCAAGATAACCGTGCACATGGGCACCTGCGGCATTGCCGCAGGCGCGAGGGACGTGATGGGCGCCCTGCTGAAAGAAATGGAAAGCCAGAAGGTGACCGACGTCATCGTGACTACAGCGGGGTGCGCGGGGCTGTGCAGCCGCGAACCGATGGCTACGGTGGAAATCGCGGGCCATTCCCCGGTGAAGTATGCGGGCCTCAAACCTGAATCGATGGTGAGAGTGCTCAGAGAGCATGTTCTCGGAGGGAAGATCGTCACCGATTACGCTCTGGCAAGTGGATGTGAAACTACCGGCTAAACCGCCGACTGGGAGGTATGAATCATGGCATTCCGCACCAATGTGTTGGTTTGCGCAGGAACCGGATGCGTTTCCGGAAACTCTTACGCAACAGCGACGGCTCTGGAGAATGAGATTTACAAAAAAGGCCTCGCCCAGGAAGTGCAGGTCATCAGGACCGGCTGCCAGGGATTCTGCGCCGAAGGCCCCATCGTGATTGTGCAGCCCGACGGGATCTTCTATTGCGGAGTCAAAGCCAAAGACGTGTCCAATCTCGTGGAAGAGCATCTCGTCAAAGGCAGGCCCGTCAAGAAGCTGATGTACACGCCTCCGGCGGAAAAAGGACCGATCCCGGCACTGAAGGAAATTCCATTTTTCGCAAAGCAGAAGCTCGTGGTCCTTCGAAACCGCGGCGTGATCGATCCGGAGAAGATCGACGATTACATCGCCGTCGACGGCTACACCGCTTTGGAAAAGGCCCTGTTCCAGATGACGCCGGAACTGATCATTTCGGAAATCAAGCGGTCCGGGTTGCGGGGCCGCGGGGGCGGCGGCTTCCCTGCCGGCGTGAAATGGGAGACGTGCCGCCACGCCGCGCAGCATCGCGAGGTCGCTCCCGTCATCGTCTGCAACGCCGACGAAGGGGATCCCGGGGCATTCATGGATCGCAGCATCATCGAGAGTGATCCGCACTCCGTGATCGAAGGGATGATCATCGGCGCACGCGCCATCGGTTGCCAGGAAGGGTTCGTCTATATCCGGCACGAGTATCCCATCGCGCGGGAACGCCTGCTGAAAGCGATCGACCAGGCCCGCGATTACGGATTGCTCGGCAAAGACATTCTCGGCAGCGGCATGGATTTCGAAATCGAAATCGTCCAGGGAGCCGGGGCGTTCGTCTGCGGCGAATCCACGGCCCTCATGGCGTCTCTCGAAGGCAACGTGGGCGAACCGCGCGCCAAATACATCCACACCGTGGAATACGGATACAAGAACCGTCCCACCAACCTGAACAACGTCGAAACGTGGGCGAATGTGCCATTGATCATCAACCGCGGGGCACAGTGGTTCAGCGCCATGGGCACCGGAAACGTCGCCGAGAATCCGTGGAATGGAAGCAGCGGCACCAAGGTCTTCTCGCTGGTGGGCAAGATCAACAATACCGGGCTGATCGAAGTTCCTATGGGGATCTCGCTGCGCGAGATCATCTTCGACATCGGCGGCGGCATCCCCGGAGGACGGAAATTCAAAGCCGTCCAGACCGGTGGACCCTCCGGCGGCTGCCTGCCGGAAACCCACCTGGACATGCCGGTCGACTTCGACAGCTTGACGGAAGCCGGATCCATGATGGGCTCGGGCGGCATGATCGTCATGGACGACCAGACCTGCATGGTGGACGTCGCCCGCTACTTTATCGCGTTTCTGACCGAAGAATCGTGCGGCAAGTGCACGCCGTGCCGGGAAGGCCTGCGAACTTCCCTGGAAACGCTCGACCGAATCACCCAGGGAAAGGGAACCCCCGCGGACCTGGAATCGCTCCAGGAAATGGCGGAGGTCATGCAGGACTGCTGCCTGTGCGCCCTCGGCACGTCGGCCCCCAACCCGGTTCTGTCCACCATCCGGTACTTCAAGGACGAATACGAAGCGCACATCAAAGATCACGTTTGCCCGGGCGGCGTATGCAAAGAGCTGATCGAATACACGATCGACCCGGCGAAGTGCACTGGCTGTACTCTCTGCTCCCGCGGTTGTTCGGTGGCAGCGATTTCAGGGGAATTGAAGAAAACGCATACACTGGATAAAGCGAAATGCGTCAAATGCGGCGCATGCATCGAGGCCTGCAAACAAGAGGCGATCCGGAAGGTTCCCAGGAGCTACGCAGCATGAAAACTATCAAAGTGAAAATCGATGGGATTGAAACCGAAGCAGAGGATCGCACCCCGATCCTCAATATCGCGCAGAAGCTCGGGGTCAAAATCCCGACTCTATGCCACCACCCTCTGCTGGAACCCTATGGCGTGTGCCGCGTCTGCACCGTCGAAGTGCGGTCGGGCAAACGCATCCGCATGGTTACCGCGTGCAACTACCCGGCGACCAATGGGATCGAAGTCCTGACGAACTCGCCGCGCGTCAAGCGCGACCGGAAGCTGATCCTCGAATGGATGATGGCGCGGTGCGGTCACGTCAAGGTCATCGAGGACCTGGCGGCCGAGTACGGCATCACCGAACCCAGATTCGGCCGCGGCGACGACGATTGCATCCTGTGCGGCTTGTGCGTGCGCGTGTGCCAGGATGTGGTCGGCGCGAATGTGCTGGGATTCTTCAATCGCGGCGCCACGCGCGAAGTTTCGACCGCTTACGGCGAGACCTCCGACAAGTGCATCGCCTGCGGTTCCTGCGCGTATGTCTGTCCGACGGGAGCGATCAAGATCGAAAACGACGAAGCGCTGGTCCGCGAGGCGCTGCCGCTCGGCCCGCTGACGCCGATTCACATCCCCTTCATGCAGGCCGTGCCGCATCAGCCCGTGATCGACCAGGACTCCTGCATCCACTTCAAGACCGGCGGCTGCAAAGTCTGCGAGAAGGTCTGCGAAGTCAAGGCGATCGATCACACCCAGCAGAATGCGACCGAAACGATCGAGGTCGGCGCCGTAATCCTGGCCACCGGCTTCAAACAGTTCGATCCCACGGTGATTTCGGAATATGGCTACGGCAAATATCCGAACGTCATGACCGGTCTCGAGTTCGAAAAACTCAACTCCGCGTCGGGCCCCACCGGAGGCCAGATCCTGATGAAGAACGGACAGGTTCCGAAAAGGGTCGGCATCGTCCACTGCGTCGGGAGCCGCGACGAACGCAACAACAAGTACTGCTCCCGAGTCTGCTGCATGTACGCGCTGAAGTTTGCGCACCTGATCAAGGAGAAAACGGGTGCGGATGTGTACAACTTCTACATCGACATGCGCTGCTTCGGAAAAGGGTACGAGGAATTCTATCACCGCCTCCTGGAAGAGGAGGTCCGCTTCATCCGCGGACGCGCGGCGTCGATCTCCGACTTCCCGTTCAATGACACGGAGGTCGGGAAGCTGATCGTCCGCGTGGAAGACACGCTGATCGGCCAGGTGCGGCGCATTCCGGTGGACATGGTCATTCTGGCTACGGGACTGGAGCCGGTGGCCGATGCGCAGGAGATCGCGCGGACATTCAACATAAGCTGCGGCAACGGCTTCTTCACGGAACGGCATCCGAAGCTTGCGCCGGTCTCCACGGCGACCGACGGCATCTTCGTCGCAGGCACGTGCCAGGGACCGAAAGATATCCCGGACACGGTGGCTCAAGCCGGGGCGGCTGCCTCCGCGGTTCAATCGCTTATTTCGCGAGGGGAAATCGAGGTCGAATCCGCGACGAGCATCGTCGATCCCGAAAAGTGCTCGGGATGCAAGATCTGCAACACCCTCTGCTCGCTCACGGCCATCACTTTCGACGAAGAGAAGAAGGTCACCGTTATCAACGACGTTCTGTGCAAAGGGTGCGGCACCTGTGCCGCCGCGTGCCCGAGCAGCGCAATCACTGCACGGCATTTCACCGATGAGCAGCTGTTCTCCGAAATAGAAGGGGTGCTGTATGACGTTCGAGCCTAAAATCGTAGGAATTCTTTGTAACTGGTGTTCGTATACCGGCGCGGATCTGGCAGGGACTTCCCGCATCAAGTATGCCCCCAACGTCAGAGTCATTCGGGTGATGTGTTCCGGCAGAGTCGATCCCACCTTCATTCTGAAGGCATTTGCCGACGGCGCCGACGGAGTGCTGGTGGCGGGCTGCCATCCGGGCGACTGCCATTACATCGAAGGAAATTACAAGACCATCCGCCGGATGGCCTTGCTGAAAAAAATGCTGGCCGAATACGGCATCGAGCCGGAGCGGTTCCGGCTGGAATGGGTGTCCGCCGGCGAAGGGGACCGCTGGGCCCACGTGGTGAATGCGATTACCGAGGACGTGCGGAAACTGGGGCCGACAAAGATCAAGCCGCGGGCCAAAAAGAACACCCCGGCAGCGTGATTTATGGAATTCAATGCGATGGAAAATGTGCCGCCCCTTTGGGGCTCTTTCAACGCCGGCGCCCACCCCCGGGCTCACGCCCGGGGCTATTCTCTGCCGGCGCTTCGCGCCTGCGGGCAAGATTGGCGGAAAGTGGGATTATGGCCGGACTGGAAGTATCCGATGACGGGCAGCCTCGAAGAGGCGGCAGAGAATAGGCCCGACCGTAAGGTCGGGATTAGCGGATTAGGCAGCGACGAGCGCCAAAGGCACGGCACTCACGACAATACACCAGAATCGGCATCGATATTGAAAAGGGGACACTATAAACAGGTACCGTTTTGGGGAGCCTCGAAGAGGCGGCAGAGAATAGGCCCGACCGTAAGGT
>DATJPG010000074.1:0-15361 GCA_035506515.1 Acidobacteriota bacterium | reverse complement strand
TGCACAAGCCCTGGAAAGATTCCAGCGCGAAGCCCGCGCCATCTCGGCGCTCAATCATCCGAACATCTGCACTCTGTACGACATCGGGGAAGAAAATGGCCGCACATTCCTCATCATGGAACTCCTCGAAGGTCAGAACCTTCGCCAGATTATCTCAGAAAAAGGTTCGCTACCGCTAAACCAGCTTCTCAAGGTGGCAACGGGCATAGCAGAGGCCTTGGAAGCTGCGCATATAAAAGGGATTCTTCACCGCGATATCAAACCGGCTAACATTTTTGTCACGGAACGAGGCACAGCAAAGATCTTGGATTTCGGCTTGGCGAAGATTAGTGGACTGGAGCGCGCTCCGCTCGGTCCCACGGGTGATGCAGTTCGGGTTGCCGAATTCGACTCGGCCCACACCGGTGGCTGGGCATTGGGAACGATCGCATATATGTCTCCGGAACAGGCTTTAGGAAAGCCTCTCGACGAGCGAACCGATCTCTTTTCCTTCGGCACTGTTCTGTATGAAATGGCGGCAGGTATCGTGCCGTTCCGTGGCGAAACGACGGGAACGCTCTTCCTCTCCGTGGTCCAGGAGAATCCAGACCCGATTGCGCAGATCAAACCTGACCTGCCCGTTCCATTGCAGCAGATCATCAATAAATGCCTGCAGAAGGACCGCGATAAACGATACCAGCATGCAACAGAAGTTCTGCAGGATTTAAAAAAGCTGCATCCGTTGATAAAGAGTGACAGTGATTCTGCTGGCACGGCGTTGCCCGTTTCCGCAGAGGAAAATAAGTCCCAAACGAACTTTGGAGTGGCGCAGACCGCCGTCTCTGTCTCTCCTAGGAAAATGAAATCCCGGAAACTGCTCGCACTTGGATTGTTGCTTATCGTGGCAGCTTTCGGCGTTTTCTCCTTCCGGAAGTTGCGTCCGGGTGCGCCGAAGTTGACTGAGAAAGACAGAATCGTGCTTGCCGGTTTTGTAAACACGACCGGAGAATCGGTCTTCGATATTTCACTAAAGCAGGCGGCACGGCTTGATCTGGAGCAATCACCATTCCTGAATGTGTTGTCCGACGCCCAGGTGCGTAATGTGCTAAAGCAGATGGATCGCGCGCAAAATCAGCGGCTCACGGCAAAGGTGGCGCGGGAGGTATGCCTGCGGAGCAACAGCAAGGCCTATATTGAAGGCACCATCGACAAAAGTAGCAGCGGTTATCTCATCGGCCTGAAGGCCGTTTCATGCTCAGATGAACAGGAAATCGCCAGGAGCCAATCGGAGGCGGCCGACCGGACCCAGGTGCTGCAAAGCCTTGGCAGCGCCAATGCTCAGCTGCGGCGCAAACTGGGCGAATCGCTTGCCTCGCTGGCGAAATTCAATCGTCCGCTGCCGCAGGCCACGACGTCGTCGCTGGAAGCATTGCAGGCATTTGCGGAAGGGACAGCGCGGTATCCCGTCAACCCTGCGGAAGGCATAGCTTACTTCCGGCGTGCTGTCGAGTTGGACCCTATTTTTGCGCTAGCCTATGCCAGTCTTGGATCTGCGTATTTCAACGAGGGACAGCATCTTCCTGCAATGGAGAACTACAAGAAAGCCTACGAAATGCGCGATCGGGTGAGTGACCGGGAAAGATTCTACATCATGGTCAGTTACCTGCAGAGTATTACGGGAGAAATTCAGGAAGCCGCAGAGACATGCGAGGAATGGGCGCGTTCGTATCCAAATGATTATTTGGCTCACGCGTTCCTGGGAGACGTTTACCTGTATCTCGGCGAGTATGCTAAGTCGGCGTTAGCATCTCGGGAAGCATTTTCCCTCAGGCCTGAGGCAAGTACGGGCTATATAAATGCCATGTTAGCCTATCGACTGCTGGACCGGTATGACGAGGCAAAAAGCATCTATAATACGGCAAAGGCCAGGAATGTCGAGAGCCCATTGCTGCACTTTGCGCGATACACGATCGCGTTCCTGGAACAAGACGATGTCGGGATGAAAGATCAGGTCGCGTGGGCAGAGGGAAAGAAAGGACCGTATGACAGGCTACTCGGATACCAAGCAACTGGCGAGGCATACTATGGACATTACACATTATCCCGCAAATTGGCCGAAAGGGCAGTGGCTGCAGCGCTGAGGGATGGGGTAAAGGATAGATCCCTGTCGCATGCATTGGATGCTGCCGTCGGAGAGGTGGAAGTTGGAAATTTTGTTAGGGCTCGAAGAGTGGCGACTGGAGCCTGGCCCCCCACAATTAACCCCGCTGCAAAAGCAAGGCTTGCCTATATTCTGGCAAAGGTGGGAGATAACGCAGGGGCAGAACGATTGGTAGATCAGCTCGACCGCGAACAGCCGCTCGACACGCTGGTGCAGAAATCAGCGCTGCCTGCAATCCGCGCGGTCATCGAACTGAACAAGAATAACCCGGAGAAAGCCGTTGTGATTCTCCATCCGGCTCTGGAATTCGAGTGCTCGTCGTGGGGCTACCTTGGCGGCCTTCTCCCGGCATACGTCCGCGGACTGGCATATCTGCAGGCAAAAAAGGGCCTCGAAGCAGCATCGGAGTTTCAGAAGCTGATCGATCATCCCGGCATTGTTGTGGATTCGTCAGTCATCGGCGCCTTGGCACGTCTACAGTTGGGACGAGCAAAGGAACGGAGTGGCGACCACGCATCGGCGCGTCGCTACTATCAGGATTTCCTCGCACTTTGGAAAAATGCTGATTCCGACATCCCTATCTTCAAGCAAGCGAAAGCGGAATACGCCCGTCTCAAGTAGCCGAATTATTGCTGATCATGACATGGCCTTAGTGGGACCAAAACTAATTTAAAGTGAATCAAAACAGGTGGGTGCTGATTTGGATATTTCTCTGATAGACCTTTTGCGAAGTTTGGATTGAGCTAATCAGTTCTCGGTTGGCGTCTTCTCAATGTGATCGATTACAAAGATCTCGATCGTAATTTTCTTCGGCACAATTTTCAACCCGAGCTGCTCCTGAGGAGCTGTGAATAAATTCGGACCTGATACCTCTGGTAGCGGAGACGGTTGTAGTGGGGTTTCAGTCAGGCATCACAGACAGGTAGAAGTTCTGCTCGCCTTCGATTGGCCATAAAGCCGAAAAATCGAATCCGCACAAATCCCGGAGGAAGTGTGTGTAATAAAGATCGCCGCAAGAACTCATTCACCGTCAAGGTCATGGGTTTGTGTTTGCTGCCGTCCCTGTAATTCTTTGCAATAAGGCAAACGTGTATCAAAAAGCCATTTCCAGCTACAAGATTCCACTGTAATATACCCCTGCAATCAAATCGAAGGCAGCCAAGTAAACATATTGATTGTCAGCAGTCGAGCGAGGGCATGGAGAGATGAACCTCCAAGCTCCAATGAAGGGACTTGAAGCCAAAACGGCAGCCAATGCTTCTTATCCTTCTCTTTTGAAATCTGTAAAATCCGAGGTTGGACATTGTATTCTGGAAATAGGTCAGCGCTGCTCATGCAAAGATCAGGCGTCGAAGATTTTGCCTCCCCTTCCGCTCCTGCGGGGGGGAAGCTCATCGTGCTGACGGCACCTCTTACGGAAATTATCGATCATGCGGGATTCTTCATTCAGATGGGAATGGCTTCGATGCCAGTCTGGATGGAAGGAGTCCTTAATAGAAAATATCCGCTGTGGCGGGAACTTGATCGCAATGAAGATGGATCGGCGCAATCCATGCCTGCCGGCATTCGTGTCCTGGAAGCGTCCCTGCTTCGAAGGTTTTCCAGCGAAGATGTAATCGCCTGCTATCCTGACGACATTTCCAGATTCATTGGCCCCAACACTCGTGCTGTGGCGGTTTCCACGCACAATCCTCTGGGAGTAACCTTTGCGGCAGGTGTCTATGCCTCTGTGTTCGGCACCTCGAAACACCCGATCAATTCCCATTACACCAGGCAGCTGTTCCTGAATCTCAAGAAGAACCCGTGGCGCAACAATTTCAAAGTTATTGTGGGTGGGTCCGGCGCCTGGCAAATAACCAAGACGCGCTGCCACGAAGAGTTGGGCATCGATTGCGTGGTCGAGGGCAGGAGCGAATCGGTGCAAACACTGGAATTATTCTCGGATGCAATCGAAGCTAAGGACCTTCCACAGAACCTCCGGGTCCCGCATCCGAAGGACGCGGAGAATATCCTGATCCCATCCAAACGAACCACGTTCGGGGTAGTGGAAATGACAACCGGCTGCGGGCGCCGCTGCCGCTTCTGTCTTCCTGATTTGAGTCCGCAAATGGACTTACCCAAGGAACGCATCCTGGCAGCGGTCCGCGCCAATGTCCAGAATGGAAACAGACAGATTTCTCTTGCAACGGAAGATCTCTTCATTTGGGGGCAGGTGCATACAAAGACGCCTTTCTATTTCCCAAACCGCGACGCATTGCTGAATCTCTTTGAGGAGACGATACACACGCCGGGGGTTGAACAGCATTTGCTCAGCCATAGCACTATGGCGCCCGCTGTCGTGGATCCTGTCCTCATCCGTGGCCTCTCCGAGTTGTTGCTGCCGAAAAGTCCGATTCACTTGCCTACATTTAGCACACATCCGCAAAAAAAGATCCTGTCACCGCTGATAGGCCTGGAAACAGGCTCCGTTCCTCTCGCCAAAAAGATCATGCCGGGCAAGGCAGCGCCGTTTCCGATTGAGGAATGGCCAAGTGTTTTCATTCAGGGTTTGACCATCATGAACCGCAACAACTGGTTTCCTGTTGTAACTCTGATAATCGGAAGTCCGGAAGAGACGGATGAAGACACCCGGGCCACACTGGATCTCGTTTATGAAGTGGAACGCAGAAAACTCTTTGCCTTTTTCATCCCATCGATCTTCACGCCATTGCATGACACCAAAATGTCTGATCAGGAAGGAGTCGGCGAGACGCAGCAGCTCACGCCCCTGCAGTGGCAACTCATGATGAAATGCTGGAAGATGAATGTGCGCGCGGCACAATTCAAATGGTGGGCACCCGCTGTGTGGCGGCTGGGAGCCCTGGGTTTGTGGCTTGTCCGGCTGCGCAAATTGAACGGGCCCAATTTCACCTGGCCGCTTCTTTTGTTTTCAGGTGTGATACCGGAGAAGCTGATGGCCCGCCTTGGAAAGATAACCGTGGGAAAGCCGTTTGAAGTCAAGAGCCGCAAAGAATTGCTCGCCACGATCCCGCCCCAGCTCTGGAAATATCTTCGCCCCGATACAGGCGACACTCCGGTTTGCGATTCCACTTCTGGAAATGCCGACACTTCACCGGCCAGCTGCCTTGACGGTTAATCCCGCACGTTTTTTGCAGGCGACACCTATGGAGTGCGGCAGCCTGTTCTGCCCCTTCAAAGAATTTCCGTCATCGCAAATCAGCAACTCCTGTGGCTCGCGGCTTCAGCCGCGACAGATTCATTCCGGATTGAAAGCATCGAGCCAATCAGTGGAAAAATGAACGTGGCTGCCGCCGGGGTTTCAGCAACGACGCTGGGAACAAAAGTGATTTCGCATGATTTACCATCGTCGCCTTTGGGTGATTCTGATAACTAAATTGAGCAGCAACTAAGATAACTCGATCCGGTTGCAGATGTATCTTGCAGAGAAATCGTGCGGCCGAAAATGGCTTTTTGACACACGATTGCCTCATTGCAGCTTGCTTGCGCTTTAGGGCCGGGCGATTTGGCAAAGCGGCATCGAGCTGCCGAAAGCGCCTTTCGGGCGCGAAAAGAATGCGGCAGTGCGAAGATATTCAGAGGATAACGTTTCAATCGAGGATCGTGCGGGGGAGCCCCCCAGAGTTTTTCTATCTTTCGAGTTGCAAAGAAAGGAAAACGCCTACGCGCGCTGGGCAGCGGCCCACAATTCTGCTATTGATCCTGTGTTGGTGCCTTTATGTGCTCGCTCAGGACCCGGTCGGAAAAGCGTCGGCTTGCCAAGGATAGGCGGAATAGGCTGCCATTTCTGTGGCGAATCCTCCCATCCGTGGGCCTCGAGGTTGAGCAATGAAGAGCAAACATATCGGATCGTCCTTCGACGATTTTCTTAAAGAGGAAGGCATATACGAAGAGGCGACCAGCCATGCGATAAAGCGTGTTATTGCCAGGCAGCTTGCCGAAGCCATGAAGGCTAAAAAAATATCTAAAGCCGAAATGGCTCGACGGCTGAAAACCAGCCGCACTCAGGTTGCCCGTTTTCTGGATCCTGAAAACTGCAGCGTTCAGCTCGATACAATGCAAAAGGCTGCTGCAATCGTCGGCAAGCGCTTGGTCATCAAGCTTGAAGACATTCCTCGATCAGCGCTTGATTCCTGCTTCAGTGCTACCAACTTGGATACGGTGTGGGGCGGTACATCAGCCTGGAGAGGCTTTGATTGTAGAAGTAGTGACATTTGCATGCAACTTTTCACAGAGAAGAATTTTCTCCTGATCTCACAGATTGTAGCTCAATTTGTTGAAACCTCAGCTCATAGATCACATGCGTGGTTCCTTCATTCCAGCGGCGTTTGAGCCGGTAGAGGGCTAATGTGAGAGCGTTTCATGACGCGGCCCGAGATCGCGGCCATGCAGCGCGTCTCCGTCATTTTATAGCCTTGGATCAGCTCGATACCCAGTTCGTCGAAGTGATCTTTTCGGCATAGCTTCTCCCGGGCTCCTCTCGTCCAGTGTCGGACTTCCTCTGGTACAAGATTCGCTAGGCACCCACGCCTTGGCGTTTGATGGCATGAATACCTCAAAAGCCCAGCAAGCAGATCCTTTGGGATCGGAATGCAAATCCTAATCTTCGAAGCTTCGCGCTCCTCCCTGGAATCCGTTCTTGGCCTGCTGCCATAACCACTTGATAACTCTCTGGTCGTTGTAGCAGTAAGCGAGATTATGGTTCAACGTCGAGAAGCAATGACGCTGGCAGGTCTCCTTCATACTGCGCATCTGGTCGTGATCGAGCTTAGGAGTGTCGATGTTTCCCCAGTCGTAGGTGGCTCCATACATGGGGAAGCATGGGCCCACGGTTCCGTCCGTACGGATGATGACGTTGTTTTCGCCGGCGCGGCAGCTCCAGTGCTTAAACTGCAGCTCGCCATCGGCGTTTCTCTCGATTCCGTGCATGCTCGAAAGCAACTCACTCCCATCGCCGTTAGAAACCGTGCCGTCGCCGAACCAGCCATAACGCTTCACATTTTCCGGAGCAGCCATGCGAACAAACGCCTTGATCTCCAGCAGACGCTGCACGGAGTTTACCATCTGGTAGCCAGCCTTGTTCTTTTCGATGATCCAGTCGATCAACGCATCCACCGCGCGCCAATCCGCCGGACGCAGATACGTCGGATTGTCGTGCATGTGCTTGAAGTGCTCGTCCTGCTCGAGCATCGGCGTCTCGTTGATGTGATAGTCGGTCGCGACGCGCTTATCGTGCGCGTACTCCGTGATCTTGCGCACGTCTTCCATATTGTTGCGGCAGATGTTGATGTTGAAGAACACCATGTAGTCGTACGCGTACTGTTTGCGAAGCACGTATTCGAGATTCTTCTGCACAGGCACCACTGCTTTCGGCAAGCCCGGCTTCAAGTCCCACGCATCGAGTGCAAAATTGAACACTCCCACACCCGCATCGGCTAAACGGTCCAGTACCTCCGGACGCAGCAAGCGCCCATTCGTTCCGATGTAAACCCAGAACCCTTTCTTCGTGGCGTAGTAAACGATCTTGTGTGCGATGTCCGGACGCAGCAGCGGTTCCCCGCCCATCAAGGCGAGGACACGGCACCCGTGATCATGCAACCAGTCGATCGAGCGCTTTGCAACGTCTTCCGTCATGCCTTTCACTTGGTTGTCGAAGGCCCAGCAATACCAGCAGTCGAGATTGCACTTGTAGTCCAGGAAGAGGTACGACGTGATGGGATGAAAATAACCGGGCTGCACACGTGACCGGATATAAGGGACCAGCCACCCTCTCGCCATCCGAGGGATCTTCTTCAATCCCCACTTGCGCTTTTCTGGCGGAGCGGCAGGTCCGGGGTCCTTGAGTTTTTCGGGATACTGCGGAAATATCGGTGTCGGTAGAACTTCTCCCTTTGCGGCTGCTGGTTTAGGCGGAGTTGGAGCTGAACTCATCAGCAAATCGTGGATGGCAACATCGATGCGGAATTTTGCGGGAGATGCCACTGTTCCTCCTCTCTTTCAAGATGACAATGTCTCCCTGCCCAGGACGATAGTATGCGTGCCACCGATTCCGACGTCTACTGCCCTTTGGGGAAGGTTCGGACGGATTCCACGAGGACGCCGACTTCCTGTGGCAGGTAGTGGACTCTCTTGCTTCTCGCTTCTATTCGAAGACTCTCCAGATCGGCTGGCTTGCCACAACCCCTCGACCATCCGGTCTCTGACCTACGTAGCGGACTGTCCTGAAGAACCTATTGTGAAAAGAACCAAGTCAAAATATCCACGCTGGACTATTGGTGCCAAAAGCTGAATCCGTCCGCAAGGGCAAATAAGAAGGTTCATAAAGCAGACTGGATTCCCTTGCAAATCAGAGAGGACGAACCTTCCGGAATTGATCTGCGAATTGGCGGGATCATCATAGCGCCGGAGGTTTTACCCAAAAGCCTATTTGGCACGGCTGTACATTATGGCCGGCAACAATGGCCGAAACTGGTGCGGTTTCTCGAAGACGGACGCATAGAAATCGACAACGACCGAGCAGAGCGTTCCATCAAGCCATTTGTTATTGGGGGAAATAACTGGCTCTTTTGCAAAACGCCAAAGGGCGCCCGCGCGAGCGCCTTGATTTATAGCATCGTCGAAATAGCCAAGGAAAACCGGCTGAATCCCTACGCCTATCTCAATTATCTAATTGAAAGATTGCCCAATCTGGGTTCCAGAAGCGATGAATCCCTCGATCAGTTGCTGCCCTGAAAGGTCAAGCTGTAAACCGTCCCTGCACGTCGATAAATTTGAAATAGTTTGAATCGAAATCCTACCGGCGGCGGTAGTGGGGATGAATTGACGCTTAAGGCGTCGCAGTTTATCGGATTTATCAAAGGGAAGAGCGCGATTCATCTGACACGGAGTTACGGGGAACGAAAGAGAAATTATGCAGGGGCAGCATTTCTGGGTCCGCGGATTCATCGTATCAACGGCAGATCGTGATGAGCAGCGAACCAGATCCCAGCTTTGTACGAGAATTAGTAACCAAGGTTCACTCAATCAAACCGGCGCGTTCCCGATTAGTGAACAAGCCCAAATGGCAGATTTCAACATTTCACGCACCCTCGGTTCGATCTTTGCAGGCGTGGGTAGGCGGGGAAAAGGCAGAAGCTCTGGACCGAATGTAAAAATTATTTTTGCTCAGGTCAATGCTGCAACGAATCCAGATAGCGCCAAAATAGTCCGAAGTTATCATTTCGGTATCGCTCCAAGAGTGAAGGATCACGTGATGGAAAAAAGTACTTCCAAAACTGACCAGATTTTAAAGGGACACATTGACATCCTGATGCCTTAGTCAGCTCATGTACATCTGTCTTTGTCAGCCCTCAGGCGGCTGTTTGGATAGAGCGTAATCCAAGTCGTGTTCCAAATGAGATTCTAAACACAAAATGGCGCTGCAAATGGAACTTCAAGCGTGTGCGGGGAAGTGTTGTTTGCTATCCGAGTGAATGCCATTTGGGGATTTTGCCGGAAAATTCCGCTGGTAAGCACAAAGCCGTGCTCTATTCATGCTCCATTAAGAACATGGTTTTCGCGGACCCGCGGAAACATGGGGATTTGATTAACACCTCCCTGATGCGTAGACATATTGAAAGCGGCGATCCTGCCGTGATCGGGCTGCTGCGCTATACGTCGAAAGCAGAAGGCCTATCAAAAGAACTACGCTGATTATCGTTCTGTGCATGTACTCTCGTGCTGACGACCCTATTTGGCGTAAGGATTGTATTGGTTTGCGCCGGTCTTCTGATCGCGCGAGAACTGGATCAAGTAGTCCCACGCCATCCTGGCATACTGTGGATACAAAGCATGAATCAGATCCGCCGTATAGTTAAGGGCCACCATAGGAACACCCTGCTTGTTATTCAGATACCATATGAAGTTCTTGTGTTCATCATTCAACAAAGTCTCGGACCACGCGTCAGCCTGAAACCCGCACTTCGGGTGCGCTCTGAAGTCATAGCTGATCTGGTTCATGTTATTGAAAAGCAAAAATTTATTCAGCAGCACCTGAGAATTGTTTGAAAGACTTCCGTCTTCCGGATTTATATTGGGCTGCAAGTCATAGGCGCTGGTCAGGTACATGAACGGCAGATCCGTTTCCTTGAACTGCGCCTCCATGTTGTCGGTAAAAGTGAACATCGCGCCGGCCATGTCGACAACGGCCGCCAGCATGCGGGGATGGCTGGTCGCAATGGTGAGAGTCGCCCCTCCGCCCATCGAATAGCCGGACGCATATACACGCGAAGCGTCAATCGCAGGATAGGCTTTCATCATATAGGCAGCCAGCGCAGCTATCGATTCTCCAAGAACAGGCTGATCAGAATAGAGACCCTGGTGTTCCGGAGCCACTATGATAAACCGCTTCTGGCGCGCCATCTCCAGCCAGCCGACTTCCTCCACAAAGGCCTGCGGATCATCGCCGCCGCCATGGAGCGCGATTAGCAGCGGTACGGTGCCGGGCGCGACCCTGTTTTGGAGAACCTCGCCGGGGACATACTCATACCAGGTCTGCAGGTACTCGCCCGTTTTGGTCTTGATACTGGAGAACTTATCCTCCTGGTGCGGAAACACGGAAATGCCATCCGGCGCTGCGCCATTCGCGACTACGTTCCGCGCCGCCAGCGAGTAGGGCGCCTGATCGAAGTTATACCCCTGGTAGGGCGTGCCGGCGCTGTGCAATCCCTGTTTAACCACAGGGACTCGCATCGCCTTGGAGAACATCCCATCATAAACCTTCTTGACGACTGCAGCCGTGCTTGGACTTGATTCTCTGTTGACCGTCACCTGCTGCAGCGGCAGGGCCTGATTGAAGTAGGTAGTGGTTTTGGCGTCGCCCTTTGCCGCGTCGGTTTTATTCGCAGCCTTGTACTTGGCCTCGACATCCTCAGTGGCATTCACGAGATAAGCGGGCAGAACACTGGCCACCTGACGGACCTCGTCCATCCTGCTGTTGATCAGCAGAACGCCGGCAATGCGGCTGGCATAGTCGAAAGTGCTGGCAATGTAGTTGTTGAAGAATGTCGCTCCGCCGTCGATGCCGATAACATAGAGGAAACCGAAGCCGCCGAAGTAGTCGCCATCGGAGTAGGTCGTTACGACGTTGTTGGATCTTTCAGAAGCGCCCAGCGAAAGCATTGCCGTCTGCAGAGCGTAGTAGTGCTTCTGGTCGGCGGCGGCGAAACCGGCCTTGGGATCGGCCGGGGTGACGAGTACCACGCTGCCGATCGCCGTATCGATGATGTTGATCAGGCCGAGATCTTTCAGGTAGGCAAGCGCAGCATCCTTGTCCTTGAAGGACTTCTCGGCAATGACAATGATGTTCGTGTTGGAGCGGTTGGCGCGCCCACTCCACAGGTTCGCTGCCCGGTACACATACGTGGTTCCTTTAGGATAGCCGTCGAGCACAGGATGAGACTTGAAGCTCCCCTTGCCGGATCCCTGTGAGGCAGCAACCGCGGCACTGCTCACACGAGTCTCTTCCAGCGTCTCGAAAGTGGCTTTGTTCCCCAGTCTGTTGGAGTAGTTCAGCGCGAAGGCGCTGGAAGTAAACGACAGGCTCACCATTAGCGCGAGCGCAAGAGTCAAGAGTGATGGGTTCTTCAGCATAGATCCGTCTCCTTTTCCCGCCGGCGTGTTTGCGGCCGCGTTTCAGCCGGGATTTTTGAGATCTCCAATTTCATGTTCTATAGCCGTCATTGGAGGATCTGCGGTTCGTTTTTTATTCCCAGCCTGATTTGGTGCCTGCCGGAACCTGTTTGAAAAATGCTTCTGCCGCACGGATCAAGCCGTCATAAACTTTAAATGAATGAAAGACATCCAGCTCGCCGCCCCCCTGGAAAGTTGATCCGGGTCCGAAATTCATGCGGATAGCGATAACACCCATTTCTTCATCAACTGCCATAACACGCTGTGTTATCCCGGACAGCCTTGGTATCGTTTGGGTTTTCATAGTATCGCAACCCTTGAAAAAAGTGCATCCCGGACCGGCCATGAGCTTGCCGTTTTCAAAGCGGTACGCATCGGGCGCCATGGGCGAGTCTACTTTGACAAAGCTGCCGACCTTCAATCCTTCGGCATACGTCCTGCCAGCCTTGATGAGGTCTTCCCGTGAAAGAAGCTGCTTTTTCTCCGGAACGAAGGCCATCGTCTTGCTGATGGTTTTGATATTTTCGAAATCTAAAAGCATTGCTTCCTTCTGATTATGAACCGCCTGCGTTTCGAGTTCGGTTATCTTCTTATCAACAACCTTGAGGCGTATGGTGTAGAGCGCCTTTGTATCCGCTCCTTCTTTAACGACATTGAAAGAAACCGCAACGCCTTCTTTTGCATCCAGAACATCCCTGCGATATTCGGTGAGGCCGGTAATAATTTTCCATTCTCCTTCGCCCAGTTTCAGTTCCTTGCAGTCCTCTGTATATTTTAGATTGGAAGCAGCAGGAACTGACTCCGGCTTATGAGCAACCATGGCATCCAGGTATTTTGTTACAAAACCTTTGAGGCATTCGCGGTCGCAGGCCGGAGCCGCGAACAGACTGGAGCTAACGAGAAACAATAACGCGATCACATTCATCAGGCACTTCATGTACTCCTCCTATATTCGGTTAATCAGTACGCTGTGATCGTATCACAGGTATCATTCATGAATCTGATTCACCTCGGAGCAATGCGGCCACAGGAGAGGCAGATGGGCCTGGAAACAGCGCCTTCGGTCGCGAACTCGTTCTGCTATGGGGGGGGAATGTGCTTGACACAAAATCGTGACACAACATAATGTAGGTCCGCGCTCGCTTACACATCTAAGGGAACGATCTATGATATCGAGGAGAAACGCATGATCTGGAGAATCGCGGCGCTCGCGACGATAGCTGTATTGATGGGAAGCAGTGTTGTACCGGCTGGAGCCAAGGATGGGCTTTCGGATAATTCCACGCTCGCGCAGGATCGCATGGTGATAGAAGACACCCTGCGCCGTTATGTGCGCGCCCTCGACGACTCGGATCTGGATGCCTATCTCGCTACGCTCACCGACGATGCGAAGTTCGTTTCGGCGGAAGGCAGCTATGCAGGCAAGGACGCGATTCGCAAGTACGTGGAACCTGTCATGCGTTCACGCAAGCAGCGCCGGGAGGAGGAAGGCGCCCAGGCGACGGCGACGCATCACGTGGTGACGAATCAGTCGATCGAATTCACCGACCGCAACAACGCGGTGGTACGAGCCTACTGGATGTTCGTCGTTGCCCATGGTGCGAACAAACCGATGACCATCGACCTCATGGGCTCGTCGGAAGACTATCTGATTCGCCAGAATGGCAAATGGCTGATCCGGGAGCGCCGCGTCGCGCCCTAGCCTGTTTAATAATCAAAATACTGAAGCAATCAGTTTCAAGAAGGAGAATGCTCTATGGCTGAGTTCGAGAAAGCCGAAGGCAAAAGAAAAAAGGTTCTGAGGCGCGATTTCCTTGCCAGTGGCGCTGCGATGACGGCCGGCGCTCTGGTGGCAGTCTCGGGATCCGCGGCAGCCACATTGGCTCCGGCGCCGCAGCAAAAAGTTACCTATGAAGCTTCGAGGGGATATCTTGTTTATGACAGCCGGCTGTGCGTTGGATGCCAGAGCTGCATGTTTGCCTGCTCGACCACACATGAAGGAGAGGCAAGCCCTTCACTGTCGCGGATTCAAATTGTTCGGGATGCCCCTTCCTTCACCAAATACCCCAATGACGTGATTGTGTCTGTTTGCCGCCAGTGTGTTTCTCCGCTGTGCGTGCAAAACTGTCCAACGGGCGCCTGTCATGTGGATGCCGCCAACGGCAACATCCGGCGGATCGATCAAACGAAATGCATCGGATGCCAAAGATGTATCCAGTCCTGCCCGCAGAGACCTCATCGAACCATCTGGAATCCGGCCAAAAGAAAATCAGCCAAATGCGATCTGTGCGCGGATGCGCCCTACTGGAGCCAGAAGGGCGGCCCCGACGGAAAGCAGGCTTGTGTGGAAACGTGTGTGGCAAAAGCGCTCAAGCTGGTCGCCGAAGCGCCTCCTCAACAGGACATCAACGGGTACGACATTAATCTTGCACCGGCTGCGAAAGGATTCCCCAAAATGGCTCCGAAGCCTGCGGCCAAAGAAGGAGGAGCATAGATATGGCAAATGGATATGCAGGAAAAATACTGCTGGTCAATCTTACTTCAAAAACGACCAGCATCATCGAAACTGCCCAATATGAGGAATTCGCAGGCGGAGTCGGAATCGGCGCTGCCATCTTTTGGGATCTGGCCGTGGTTCCGGGCGATTGGGATTTGCAGGATGCGTTTGATCCGAGAAATGTGATTTCGTTGATGTCGGGGCCCCTGGGTGCGACGGGTGCTCCCGGGTGCGGAAGAACCAGCATATCCGGCATAGCTCCAGAACCCTTCCCCAGCCCGCTATTCCATCGAACCAGCCTGGGCGGCAGATTCGCGACCACGGTGAAGCTGGCCGGTTGGGATGGCGTGATCGTTCAGGGAAAAGCAGACAGGCCGGTCTGGATTAATATCATCAATGACAAGGTCACGATCGAGGACGCCAAGCAGCTTTGGGGACTGAACACCTTCGAGACGCAAGGACAGATCCTGTCGACGGTCACAGGCCGAACCCGGTTCGGTGAAGAGTGGTATCAGGCCGGTGATGGTTTCACAACGGCCAGGCCGCAGATCGTGTGCATCGGCCCGGTGGGTGAATCGATGTCGCGAGTCGCCTCTCTGATTCACGGAAGCGGCGTCAGCGCGCGCACCGGCGGCTTTGGCGGCGTTTTCGGATCCAAGAACCTGAAAGCCATCAGCGTGATCGGAACCGGAAGCATTCAGATGGCGGATCCCAAGGGAATTGTGGACGCCCGAATTGAGCACATACAAAAATACAGCAGAGGACCGGTATTTGCGGGAGCTTCCAGTTGTATGCCGTGCGTCAACCCGGATCGGAAGAGAAACTCCTATTACGGCGGCGAATCCATGTGCGCCGATCAGTACTGGTTCATGGGCAACCAGATGGGAGGCGCGGACATCGCCATCAAATGGGGAATCTGCACCTGGTGCACCAAATTCGGCGGCGCCCTGAGCAGGAATATTCCCACCGCCCCCGCGCTGTTCAAAGGAAGCGTGCCTATGGAGCCCGGGATGGGCTGGTATATCAAATACCTGTAT
>DATJPG010000073.1:0-27619 GCA_035506515.1 Acidobacteriota bacterium | reverse complement strand
GATCACCGGTACTGTCACCGATCCGGCGGGAGCCATGATTCCCAACGCTGCCATCGAGGCGAAGAACGTTAACACCGGCGCCGTCTTTCAGGCAGCGAGTTCGGCGACAGGCAACTACTCGCTTGTCCAGTTGCCGGCCGGCTCCTATCAGCTCACCGTAACGGTGCCTGGTTTTAAGCAATACCAGCGCACAGGTCTCACGGTGATGGTTGCCCAGACTGTACGCATTGACGTAAAGCTCGAGGTCGGGGCGCCTTCTGAGGTCGTTACCGTAAGCACCGAGGCGCCACTCCTGAATACTGAGAGCGGCGAGCTCAGCCACAACATTTCGACCGATCGATTGGATGAGCTTCCGATGCTATCGGCTGTCGGTATGCGTGATCCTTTCGCCGCGGTTAACCTGATGCCCGGTACCAGCGGCACCGGCGGTGCCATGCGTATCAACGGGATGCCGGGTTTCACGATGTCGCTCCGTATCGATGGTCAGGATGCCACACAGAATATCTGGACCAATGCTTACGGCATGTCGACGCCCAGCGTGGACTCCGTCGAAGAAACTGCGGTCCAAACCAGCAACTTTGCCGCCGAATACGGGCAGGCAGGCGGCGGAATCCTGAATATGACCATGCGCTCGGGAACCAACAAACTCCACGGGAGCGCATTTGAATATTTCAGGAACGAAGCGTTGAATGCACAGCAGCCGTACCAAAACTATGATTGGGATATACCTGGCTACAGCAAGCCCCGCGATCGCCAGCACGATTGGGGCTTTAATGCGGGAGGGCCGGTCTACATTCCCAAAGTATACGACGGCCGCGACAAGACTTTTTTCTTCTACTCCTTTGAACAGAACCGCTTGAACAATACAACTAATACCAGCTATACGCTTCCCACACCGGCTCTTCAGAGCGGGGATTTCAGCCAGTTCCTGGATTTGGCCCATCCCGTTGGACTTGATCCGGAAGGCAGGACGGTTTATCCAGGCGAGATTTTCGATCCTTCAACAACCAAAACTCTGAATGGCGTTACGTATAGAGATCCATTCATGGGCTGCGATGGACACAGTCTCAACCACATCTGTATGACGAGTTCAGCGATCGATCCAGTGGCTAAGAGTTATCAAAGTTACTATCCATCTGGGATCGGTACAGCACTCACGGGCAACTATAACGTAACTTGGCCTGCCAAAAACGTTACCACCATCAATGCCGTAAAAATAGACCACTCGCTTAGCTCCAAGCTCAAAATCTCAGGGTACTATTCGCTCGGCAATATCAGCATGGGGTCATTCAACGACGGCCTTCCAGTCCCGCTTTCGACGGGGAGGATCTTTACGGAGCGGACACACACCGTTCGACTGAGTGCGGATTACACGATTTCGCCTACTATGGTGCTGCACGTTGGGGCGGGGCTCCTGCATTTCGTCTTTACGGATCCCCAAAAGGATATCAATTTCAACAACCTTGATAAGCTGAAGTTGCCTGGCACCTACGCGACATTTGCTCCCACCATCAATATGGATACCACTCAAGGAGGGTTGGCATCGGGCACCGTTGCCTACGGCAAGACTTATCAGATAAAGCCCACAGCCACGGCCAACCTCGCCTGGGTAAAAGGCAATCACTCGTATAAGTTTGGCGCCGAGTTGCGTGTTGAATCGCACCCCTCCTATGTGTTGACGCCATCGAATGGTGATTTTTTCTTCAACTCAGCTGAAACCTCCGACCCGTATCTTCAGACGACAGGTAACACGGGACACCCATACGCCAGCTTCCTCCTTGGCATGCTCCACAATGGAGAAATCGGTGTGCCTAACGCGTTCCATCTGGGGAAGCATGCCTTGGCTTTCTACGCACAGGATAGCTGGAAAATTACCCCCAAGCTCACCCTCGATTATGGGTTGCGATGGGATTACCAGACGATACTGCAGGAAACAGATGGCCGCATGCCGAGTTGGGATCCTAACCTGCCCAATCCCAGCTACGGCAATATCCCTGGGGCTCCGGTGTTTAAAAAGAACCTTGGTGATATCTACCCGCATGCGTGGGGACCGCGACTGGGTTTAGCGTGGCAATTTATGCCCAAGACAGTGCTTCGCGCGGGCGCCGGCATCTCCTACGGCCAAACGGGCGCCCTGGAAATGTGGGATCTGCGGATGGGATCCTTTGTTCGCTACGGTCCCAGTACGACATGGGGGGACCCGATTGGCCTCTTCAAAAATGGCCCAAACGTCAACGGTACTCCTGTTGTGCCGGTATGGCCGAATTTCGATCCCGGTCAGGCACCGGCTGCTCAAGGCTCTGATTTCATGCCCTGGATCAGTCCGGGAGCGGGGCGACCGCCGCGACAGTTCCAATGGAGCGTCGGAATTCAGCGTGAAATCGCTCCCAACCTGAGCGTGGAAATATCTTATGTGGGCAACCGGGGCGCCTGGTGGAATTCCAACGGAGCTATGACCGATCCCAACAGGGTGACACCGTCAATCCTGGCGGCTCACAATATCGATCTCAATAACTACAATGATCGAGTTCTGATGCTTACCCCTCTGAGCAGCGTCAGCTCTGCGGATATGACCGCTCATCATCTTACCGTGCCGTTCCCCGGATTTAACGGAGCGGTAAACCAATCGCTGCGGCCGTTCCCGCACGCAGGGAATCTATTCGAGATCTGGGCGCCGCTCGGAAGAACATGGTATGACTCGATGCAGGTGAAAGTCACCAAACGATACTCTCATGGTCTCGACTTCTCGGTAGCTTATAGCTGGCAGAAGGAGCTAACCATAGGAGCGGAGACCAACGATACGGCCTTCAACGTTGCACCGGCCGTAAACAACATTAACGATTTTAAATCCAACAAAACGCTCTCCGGTTATTCAATACCGCAACGTATTGTGATTGCTGCCAACTATCAGGTGCCCAAATGGGAAACCAATAAGTTCGTATCGTGGGCGCTGAGGGATTGGACACTCGGCGCTATGGCCACGTATGCCTCCGGCATGCCCATTATGGCTCCCAGGGCAACCAGCAGTATCCCGGGCCATGATATAGGCACGCTGCTGAAGCTATGCTCTGCCATGGGTGTATTGGGCGGGTGCAATGGCAGTTTGTTCAATGGCGCCTCTCCTGCATCCTACGCAACTCGTGTGGCAGGAGAGCCGCTATTCCTGGTGGATCCGAACTCAAGCTTTGATCCATTTACGCATTTAATGCTCAACTCGAAAGCCTGGCAGGCTCCTCCGGATGGGCAATACGGCACGGGATCTGCTTATTACAGTGATTACAGGTATCGGCGCCGGCCGAGCGAAAATATGAGCTTAGGCCGGAATTTCCCGCTCCGGGAGGGGATGAATTTGTCGATTCGCATCGAATTGATGAATTTATTCAACCGGGTTCAAATACCCGATCCACCTGTAGATTTCAACAGTGACAATGCAACGTATCCCTGGTTCGGGCAACTGGGCTCGCCAGCGGCACCGTTAACAAACACTGCCGGACAACGGACCGGCCAGATCGTTGCGCGGTTTACGTTCTAATTAACCGCTCCCTATATACCAGCCACCGCCCCGGTATCCTCAGCGGCACCGGGGCGGTTTTCCCGCCTGATCGCATCAAGCGCTATCGCCCATACCATTTGTGGAATCCGTGCCAATCCGTGCCCCGTTTTTGCTTTTAATGGCAAAGAGCCGCAGGACGGATTACACTAGCATTTGAGTGTTTGAGAACCTCTTTTAATATCAATCTGAGAGAAGAGAGCATGTCAAAACCAGCTGAAGATATCCTGAAAACCGCCATATTGCTCGAGCGCAGGGGCAAGGCGTTTTACGGCATGGCTGCCCGCCAGACCGAGAGCGACGCTGTCCGCAAGATCTTCACCATGATGTCCGAGGAAGAAGACGCGCATATCGAATTTCTTTCCCGGCAGTTTGCCGAGTATGAAAGAAGCGGCAAATTCGCAAAGAACGACGTGGAGACTCCCGCCGGCGATACGGAAGCGGTGATGATCCTGAGTGAGCAGGTGAAGAAAGAGATCTCTGCCGCGGGATTCGAGTCTGCAGCCATCTCCGCAGCCATCGACTTCGAGAATCGCGCCGTAAGCATCTACCAGGGAAGGGCGGATGAATCGACGGATCCCAACGAGAAGGAAATGTATCAGATGCTGGCTGACTGGGAACGGACCCATTTCCGCCTGCTGCACAAACTCAATGAAGATCTGAAAGAGCAAATCTGGTACGACAACAATTTCTGGCCGTTCTAGCTTTTTTTGGCTTTTAACGCATTCCAGATCAGCGCGCCGGCTCCCAGCACGGCCGCGTTGCTCTCGGTCAGTTGCGACGGGATGATCTTCACCTTGTTGCGAAAGATCGGGAACAGGTGCTCTTCGAGAGAGCGCCGCGTCGGCTCAAAAATCAGCTCGCCCGCGGATGCCATGCCGCCGGAAATGATGATGGCCTCCGGGCTGAGGTGCGCCACGGAATCGGCGAGCTTCATGCCGAGGATGCGGCCGCAGGACGCGAAGGCTTCGAGCGCCAGTGTGTCTCCGCGAAGCGCAGCTTCTGAGACCAGTTGGGCGGTTAAATCCGCGTAGCTCACTTTGCGGAGTTCGCTGGGCCCCATCGTGTTGCAGATCAATTCCTGCACCGTCCGGCACAATCCCGTGGCGGAGCAGTACGCTTCCAGGCATCCATTCCGCCCGCAGCCGCACCGCCGCCCGTTCGGATCCACGATCGTATGGCCGATTTCCCCCGCAAAGCCGTCCGCACCGTAAATCAGTTCGCCGTTTGCGACAATGCCGCTTCCGAGGCCGGTTCCCAGGGTGATGACGATGAAATCCTTCATGCCGCGCGCGGCGCCAAAAAGCATTTCGCCCAAAGCCGCGGCATTCGCGTCGTTCGTCACCGCGGACGGGACGTTATATACTTTCCGCAGCTCCCTCCAGACATCCACGAATTTCCATCCGAGATTGGGCGGATGCTCGATCGTGCCTTTGTGATAGTTCGCATTCGGCGCCCCGATTCCGATGCCGGTCAGGGCATATGTTCCATCCAGGCCGCGGAAGAGCAAATCGGACTCCTGCTGCAGGCGCCGGAAGAACCTGGCGGCGGGCTGGTGCGAATCCGTAGGCATGGAAGAACTGGCCAGGCATTTTCCCTCGCGATCCACAAAACCAAATTTCGTATTTGTTCCCCCGATGTCCACACCGAGCACGACGGCTTTTAGGACCTGAATCCTCTGCTTCCTCGGCTTCATGAATCCCTCCCCTGGATGGGCGTAAAACGTACCGGAGTGAGCGATCGGATGCGCTCCTGCTCCTCGATATTCTTCTGATACAGATATTCCTGGGCCCGCAGGGGCTCCGCGTGTCCGGCCGCGATTCGTTCATAGGTGCCGTCTGGTTTGAGGACACGCGCTTTCTGGTTGTCTCCGAACTGCGCGCGCAGGACACCGACGACCTGTTCTTTCAAGTCCTGCTGCTGGATCGGAAACATCAGCTCCACTCTCCGGTCCATATTCCGGGGCATCCAATCGGCGCTGGAGAGGTACGCTTCCGGATCCCCCCCGTTGTCAAAAACGAACACGCGGCTGTGTTCCAGGTACCGGTCTACAATCGATACGATGCGTATATTGTCGCTGGTCCCGGCGATGCCGGGCCGCAGACAGCAGATGCCGCGCACATTCATCTGGACCCGGACACCCGCCTTGCTTGCCGCGTACAACTCCTGGATTATTTTCGGGTCCACGAGCGAATTCATTTTCAACAGAATTTCCGCGCTGTGCCCATTGCGCGCCCAGTCGGCCTCTCGCTGGATGAGTAGAAGGATCTTCTCCCGCATTCCGACCGGGGCCATCACCAGCCGGTTGAAGAGAGGAGGCTCCGAGTATCCCGTGATGGTGTTGAAAAATGCCGAAGCATCGCTGCCGAAATCCTCCGCTGCGGTGAGCAGCCCGAAATCCGTGTAGAGACGCGCCGTCTTCTCATTGTAATTGCCGGTGCCGAGATGAACGTATCTGCATATGCCCGAAGACTCCCGTCGAACGACCAGGGCGATCTTGGCGTGCACCTTCAATCCCGCCAGACCGTATAGGATGTGGGCTCCCGCCTCTTCGAGGTCCCTGGCCCAACTGATATTCCGTTCCTCATCGAAGCGTGCCGTCAGCTCAATCAGCACGGTAACCTGCTTGCCGCTTTCCGTCGCGCGCATCAGGGACTGCACCATGGGGGATCCCTTGCCGCTCGTTCGGTACAGGGTCTGCTTGATCGCGAGCACGTCCGGATCCTCGGCCGCTTCCTGGATGAAGCGGATGACCGGGTCATAGGAATCATACGGATGATGCAGCAGCAAGTCGTGCTCGCGGAGAATATCGAAGATGCTCCGATTCTGCGAAAAATCCGCGCGCAGCACCGGAGGCTGCGGTTTGTAACGCAACCGTTCGTATCCCGGCATATCCGCCAGCGAGAAAAGTGGCCTTGGATCCAGAGGCCCCTTTGCCGGAAACAGCTCTTCATCGGGCACGGAAAACGCTTTTTGGATTCTGGCGAGGAATTCCGGAGACATCGCCTCGTGTTCCAGGCGAATCGGTTTTGCTCTCCGCCTCTTTTTCAGTTCCGATTCCAACATGCCGACGTAGTCGTCCCGGCCGTCATCGTCCATGTCCATTTCGGAGTCGCGCGTAAGCCGGAATCCCGCGACTTCGAGTATGCGATACCCTGTAAACAGGTTCGAGAGGCGCCGGCGAACGGCATCGTTCAGCCAGCACAACTCGAGCGTCCCGCCGTCCTGAAGCCTGAAGAGCCCCGGAAGCCTGCCCGGAACCTGGACGATCGCGAGGCGGAGTTCCTCGCTCTTCTTATTCTCCGGCTCGAGCAGGACTGCGAGGTTGAAGGCGAGGGCCGGCAGCCAGGGCAAAGGATGCGAATCGTCCACCGCGATCGGTGTCAGGATCGGGTAAATTTCCTTCTCGAAATACTCATCCAGGTATTTTGCGTTTTCCGGTTTCAGCTGATCGAGTGTGCGGATAAAAATGTTTTCTTTTTCGAGCGCGGGCAGCAGCTCGCCGCAATAGAGCGCGCCGGCCGCATCGCAATCCTCGCGCACCCGGGAGACGATCGCGGCGAGCTGCTCGGAGGGCGTGAGTCCCGACGGGTCCGGCTGGTTGTCGCCCCCCTCGATCAGGTGTTGCAGCGAAGCGACGCGCACCATGAAGAACTCGTCGAGGTTCGACCGGAAAATGCAATAGAAGCGGAGGCGCTCCAGCAGAGGGTTTCGGGCATCCTGCGCCTCTTCGAGGACGCGCCGATTGAATTGAAGCCAGCTGATTTCGCGATTCAGATAACTGCCTGTTTTCCGAGAGCTCATTCCGTCCTGTCCGCCTCTCTGAGAATGACCTTCTTCCCGAAAACCTCCGTGAAGAAATCGCTGCGGCTTGCCAGTGCCAGCCGTCCCATCGTCAGGTCCGCTACGTTTTGGGCTGTCAGCACCAGTTGATCTCCCTCGCGGCTGATCTTTACGTCCATCGCTTTCTGAAGATGGTCTTTATCCAGGGCATTCGCCACCCTGAGGATGGCGGAAAGCTTCGAAACGATCATCCGCTCGTCCCGGTCCAGCGAAACGTATGCGACGTGGGATCGCTGGGGCATTGCGCGCCGGTGATAGCGGGAAATGTTCGCGATCAGTTCCAGTTCGCGTTTGCGCAATCCAAACAGCTCCGAGGATGAGATCAGGTAATAGCTGTGCTTGTGGTGGCTGCGCGAGCTGACAAACAGCCCGATGTCGTGAAGAATCGCGGCAACTTCGAGGTACAGGCGATGCGTTTCCGTCATGCGCTGTTCGGCCTTGAGTTCCTCAAACAGGCGAACGGAAAGTTCGCGCACGCGCTCGGCATGGTCCTCGTCGTAATGGTATTTGCGTCCGAGGGTGCGCGCGGCCGAAAGAATCTGGGTTACGAGCCTTTTTCGCCGGGTCCCCTGCTCGGCGGGTGCCATGTCCTGAAGAATGCCGGCCCGAATGCTTGCGTCGCTGACCACGATATTCGGCGCCTGCGTTTCTTTCAGGAGCTGTGCATACGTCAAGAGCGCCGGAACCAGGGTTTCCGCATCCAGGTAAGGGATAGAATATTTTTGAACGATCGCGTCGATGGTTAGTTTGGACAGCGAATCCACGAGTTCTGAGAAGGCCTCCTTGGAAATGATCGACAGCCGCGAGCCCTGGCTCGTATGATTCAAAACTTTGGCTGCAAAGCGCACGTCACCGCCCAACGCGATGCAGTGCACGGCGTCGCGAAGCTCCATTTCGCGCCTGAGATTGGACATGAAGCCCGTGATCTGCTTCTTGATCAGCCGCACCTGTTGCTCGGTCTTTGCCCCTCCGCCGGTCACTCCCGCGCGGAGACGGATCGAGCCCAATGGAAAAGTGCTGGACTGCTGCAGTTCTCCGCCGCTGAAGAATGCGATGTCTGTGCTGCCCCCGCCCACTTCAACCAGAAGGCTCTTGGCCTTGCCGATATCCGATTCCCCTCGAAGAGAATCCATGACGGCCGTGAGCGTAAGCCGGTTTTCTTCGGGCTCGTCGATGATTTCCACATCCAGCCCCGTGCTCATGAGCAGCCGGTCCAGAAAAGTTTCCCGGTTGCTGGATTCCCGCACGGCGCTGGTGGCGACCGCCCTGTAACGCACGACTCCATAGGTGTCCATCACCGTTTTAAAGTCGCGCAACGCGTCACAGGCAGCGCGGATCGTTTCCTGGCTCAGGTGTCCCTCTGTGAAAGCTTCCCGGCCGAGCTGAACTCCCTTTTTCAGTGAATCCAGAACGCGGATGGCGCCATCGGAATGAATCTCGGCAATGTCCATGCGAATCGCACTCGATCCGATATCGATGGCAGCCAACAAGAGATTAGCGGATGATGTCATATATGCCCGACTCGTTTCTTTGAATCATGCCATTTCGAAAAATGCCGCCTCGGCATGCTATTCCCGTTACCCAATTTCTTTTTGATAGTATATCCCGCCGATGGTATAGATACAGAGCGGAAAGCATATGAGACTTTACATTGTCAGACATGCAATTGCCGCTCCCCATGGCACGCCCGGCTTACCTGAGGACGACAGGCCTTTGACCGAGGATGGCATCAAAAAGATGCGCCAGGCTGCGGCCGGACTGCGCAGCCTTGATTACGTCCCGGAGCTGATAATGTCCAGTCCTCTGCCGCGCGCGCTGCAAACTGCTGAAATTCTTATAGATACATTTGGACTGAAACGCGCCCGGCTGGAAATATTGGAGGCTTTGGCCCCGGCCGGCAGTCGTGAGGAGCTGTATCTGGCTATCGCTTCCCATGAAAAGAAGCTCGAAAGCCTGATGCTTGTGGGGCATCAGCCTTCGCTGGGCGAAATCGCGGGGGAAATAATCTGGGGAGCCGCCGAGCATTCCCTTGACCTGAAGAAGGGGGGCGCGTGCCTCATCGAGCTGGAACACTTGGGCGTCCCTCCATCCGGCAACCTGGTCTCGCTCCTGACGCCTTCAATATTAAGGAAGCTATCTGTTTGACGGTGGTATGAATCTGAACATTCTCCTCGTGGATGACAACAAGACCGTGCGGGGCATGATCCGCAGGCAGTTGCAGGAGTGGGGATATTCCGCGGAAGAAGCCGCCAGCGGCAGGGAAGCGATGGAAATGCTGGTGCGGCTCGCCGGCTCGGATCGCAGGCCGAACATTGCACTCGTCGATTGGAACATGCCCGACATGAACGGCATCGCCCTATGCAAGTGGATCAAGGGCTTCGCGGCGTACCAACAAGGGCCTCACCTGTACGTACTCTTTCTCACCGTCAACGACGGCAGTGAAAATCAAACAGTGGCATTCAAGGCCGGAGCGGACGGCTATGTCGTCAAGGGGTCCGTGGACGAACTCGAGGCCAAGTTGAATGCGGTCAAAGAGCGCGTTCTCGAAGAATACGAACTGAGAAATACTATCTCCAGTCTGCAGAAAGACCCGAGCGGCGTTCTGGTCAGACGGGAAATCATCGACCGGCTGGGGCGGCATGCAACGGAGACCCATCAATCCCCGCTGGGAATCGTTCTGCTCGACGTCAATGATTTTAAGAAAATCAACGATCAGTACGGACATCTCGTCGGCGATCAGATCCTGGAAGCAGTGGGAAGGAGGCTTCAGGATTCTGTGCGCGACGGAAATGTGGGCCGCTATGGCGGCGATGAATTCCTGGTCGGGCTTCCAGGGTGCGACAGTATCACGACCGAAAAACGCGCCATAGGCATCGCAGCTAGACTGACGGCCGATCCGATTTCCACTACGGCTGGAGAAATAAGAATTTCGATCTGTTACGGAACGGCTGCAAACGAGGATCTCGCCAACCTGGACAGCCTGATCGAAATTGCCGACAAAGCGCTGTACGAGCAAAAAAACTCGAGAAAGAAAGTTCCGAACCTATCGCCGTTCTAGTCTGCTAATCCTTTGATCCCAGGGCCCCACCCATGTTAGACTGCCTCAAAGGTGAATAAAAGGTGAATTTTATGACTTCTCATCCTGCAAAACGCGGCAGTGTTTCGATTGATGTGCATGATGCCATACGGGAACTTGCGCCAAACGATCCGGCCAACGAGGTGATTACGGCGGTTCATCGCTTCCCGGCGCAGGAGGCGGTGTGGGCCTCGATGCCGGACTGGGTGCGGCCGGAACTTGTGCAAGCGTATCGCGCGAAGGGTATCGAGCAGCTCTACTCACATCAGGCGGAGGCGGCGGAACGAGTGCATCGGGGCGCCAACCTGGTAGTCGTCACGCCGACGGCGTCGGGCAAAACGCTCTGCTACAACCTTCCCGTTTTGAATTCCGTGCTTGAAAATCCGGACGCCCGCGCGCTCTACATCTTTCCCACGAAAGCGCTGGCCCAGGACCAGCTCGCGGAATTGCAGGATCTGGGAAGCAGGCTGGGCGATCCGTTCGGCGTCTTCACGTATGACGGAGATACACCCTCCGATGCGCGGCAATCCATCCGGCAGCACGGACATATCGTGCTCACTAACCCTGACATGCTGCACACGGGCATCCTGCCGCACCACACGAAGTGGACGCGGCTTTTTGAGAACCTGCAGTACATTGTCATTGACGAGTTGCACACGTACCGGGGCGTATTCGGCAGCCATCTTGCGAACGTGTTGCGCAGGCTCAGGCGCATCACACGGTTTTACGGCCGTGAGCCGCAATTTGTATTTTCTTCGGCAACGATTGCCAATCCCGGTGAGCTTGCCGGAAGATTGATCGGCGCCGATGTGGAAGTATTGTCCGGAAGCGGCGCGCCTTCTGCCGAAAAATATTTTGTTTTTTACAATCCGCCTGTCGTGAACCGGTTCCTGGGCATCCGCCGCAGCTATATCAACGAATCGTGGCGCATTACCCGACAGTTCTTGAAACGCGGCCTCCAGGCGATCGTTTTCGCCAACAGCCGGTTGCACACCGAAGTGCTTCTGACTTACTTGAAGCAGGACAATCCGCAGCCTCCCGGATCGCCGGAAATAGTAAAAGGGTACCGGGGAGGGTATCTTCCGCTGGAAAGGAGGGAGATAGAGCGCGGATTGCGAAGCGGGCACATCCGGGCCGTGGTCGCCACGAATGCGCTCGAACTCGGCATCGACATCGGATCGCTGGACGTATCCGTCATGGCCGGATATCCCGGCACAATCGCCTCAACCTGGCAGCGCGCGGGACGAGCGGGCAGACGCAAGGGGAGTTCCTGTGCCGTGCTGGTCGCCTCTTCCCGCCCCCTGGATCAATTTATCGTAAAACACCCGGAGTACTTTTTCTCCGGTTCCCCCGAGCATGCCTATATCCAGCCGGATAACCTTGAAATCCTGATCAACCATCTGAAATGCGCCGCGTTCGAACTGCCGCTCGGACCGGGGGAATCATTCGGCGACGTGGATCTCGATTTGCTGTGCGCGCGGCTGGCCGAAGCCGGATATATGCATCGCAGCGGGGATTATTACTACTGGACGCAGGAAGCGTATCCGGCCGACACGGTGAGCCTCCGGTCCGTTTCGTCGGATAACTTCGTGATCGTCGACGAGACGGATCAGCCCGAAGTGATCGGCGAGGTCGATTTTTCAAGCGCTCTTTCCACCGTGCATCCCAAAGCGATCTATATGCACGGAGCTCAGCAATACCACGTCGAGCGGCTGGAGTTCGAGCAGCGCAAGGCCTATGTCCGGAAAGTCGACGTCGATTACTTTACCCAGGCGATCCGGTACACGCAGGTCCAGAAGCTGAAAGCGGAAGAAACGATCGCGGTCCCGGGGCCGGCAACAAAGTCACATGGAGATGTGCAGGTCCGCTCGCAGGTCGTAGGGTTCAAGAAAATCAAGTTCTATACTCTGGAGAATGTGGGGTCCGGAAAGCTCGAACTGCCGGAAGATGAAATGCACACAACCGCATTCTGGATCACATTGAGCAGGGAACTTGTGGATTCGCTTCCTTTCACGATCTCCGAACGGCAGAACGGGCTTTCCGGGCTGCTGTATGCGCTCGAGTCCGTTGCCAGCCTCTTGCTGATGTGCGATCGCATGGATTTGGGCGCAACGGTCGGCGAAGGCGCCCTGGAATCAGGTGAAGCTCCGCGCGAATGGCCGGGGACGCCGGATTCTTCCGGAGGCGAATTCTTTGAGCCGACGCTATACTTATATGATGCGTACCCGGGTGGAATCGGCCTGAGCGAACCTCTGTTTCATTTTCACGAACTGCTGATTCACAGAACGCGGGAACTCATTGCGAGTTGCCAGTGTGAGAAAGGGTGCCCTTCGTGCGTAGGACCTGCGGGCGAGACGGGCGAACGCGCCAAGGAAGCGGCGCTGGCGATACTGGAGCGATTGTCAATTCCAGATTCCCAATTCCAGACTTCAATTCTGAGCAGAAATCGGGAATCTGGAATCGAGAATCTGGAATAGGGAATCTGAAATCGGGAATCTGGAATCGAATAAGAAAATGGACAGGTTTGAGGAGAGGCTGGCGAAAGTGGCGGCGTTGCGTCCGCGGACACGCCTACCGGGAGACCGGCAGATAGCCGGGGGAGACTCGAATTCCGAGCAATTGATGAAATTGCTGGGCGGCGAAATACGGGCCAACAGATTCGGTAAACACGTCCGCGTACAGCGCACGTTTTCCTATCCCCGGGCGGAGGCGGTCAGTCCCCGGGCGCTGCGACTTGTGGCGCCGGATTCCGGGGACGCTGTTTGTGATCTCGGCCAGTGGTTGTTCCTGGACACAGAGACGACGGGGCTGGCCGGGGGCACCGGAACGTATGCATTTCTGGTCGGCGTCGGGTGGTGGGAAGAAGAGAGGTTTGTCGTAGAGCAGTTCTTCATGAGAGATCACGGAGAAGAACCGTCCCTGCTGCTCGATGTCCTGGAGCGCCTGGATCAGAGGCGTGTGCTGGTTACTTTCAACGGCAAGAGCTTCGACTGGCCACTGTTGCAGACCCGGTTCCAGATGACACGCATCGGAGAAGTCCCGGAGCTTTTGGCGCATCTGGATCTGCTCCATCCCGCCCGCCGGATCTGGCGATGGCGTCTTTCATCGGTGGCGCTGACACAGCTGGAACGACACATATTGCAGTTTGACCGAGGCGAGGACATCCCTTCGGAGACTATCCCACAGAGATATTTCGATTTTCTTCGCGGTGGCCCGCCTGAGGCAATGGCCGAAGTCTTTCGCCACAACCAGATGGATCTATGCGGTCTCGCGGCCCTGGCGTTGCGGATCGCCGGCATGCTCGCAGATCCTGAAACTACCGGCTGCGGCGCCGGCGAGCTTTTTGGAATTTCGCGCCTGCTGCAAAAACGCGGGCAGCAATCCCTTGCGGGGCGCATATACCAGAGAGCGCTGGACGAGGGATTGCCGGATGCCGCGGAACAGATTGCGCGCAGAGAACTCGCACTTCTGGCAAAGCGCGAAAAGAACTATGAGCTTTCGAACTCGCTTTGGGAACAACTCCTTGGAGATTCCGCCGAGGGCCTTCAAGCATATGAGCAGCTGGCCATCTATTATGAACACCACGCCTCGCTGCCTCAGAAAGCCGCAGCACTCTCGCGCGAAGCGCTGGTCCGATTACAGGAGTCCTTCCGCGCCGGCCACCTGCCCGCCCGCAAATATCAGCAGTGGCACGCAAGCTTCCAGCACCGCCTGAATCGACTCGGCTCCAAGATTCCTTGATTCCCGATTCCAAATTCCAGATTCCAGATTCCAGATTAGAGCCCTATTCCAGTATCGATAATCTGAAATCGAGAATTGAGAATTGAGAATCGAGAATCGAGAATCGAGAATTGAGAATCGAGAATCTAAAATCTCGAATCTCGAATCGGCAATCTATTTTGGTATGAATGGGCGCGCGCAAAACTCGAGCAGCGCGCCTATGAATGCGGAGCATGGGATTGTGAGGATCCAGGCCCAAGTAATGCTCCTCGCCAGGCCCCACCGGACGGCTGATTTCCGCTGAATCGATCCTGCCCCTACGATGGCTCCGGTGATCGTGTGCGTTGTGCTCAAAGGTATTCCCAGCAGCGAAAGGAAAACGATCGTGACACCGCCCCCGGTCTCGGCGCAGAATCCGCCGATTGGCTGCAATTTTGTGAGCCTCATACCGAGAGTCCTGACGATTCTCCATCCTCCGAAATAGGTCCCCAATCCCATGGCGATATTGCAGGAAAAAATCACCCACAAAGGAATATGCGCCTTTTGGCCTGTCACTGTCGCAGGCGCCAGGTTTGCCGATATCAGCAATGCCAGGATGATGCCCATGGTTTTCTGTGCGTCGTTCATGCCGTGGCTGAAACTGAAGATGGAAGCGGACACCAGTTGCCCTCGGCGGAAAAACTTATCCACTTTCCGCGGCGTCGAATTGCGGAAGATCCAAAGCACCAGCCACATCATCAGGCGCCCCAGGATGAACCCCACGATGGGAGCTATGACGATATAAGGAACAATTTTGATGAAGCCTTGAGGCTTAAGAGCAATCCACCCTGCTTTGGCTACGGCGGATCCCGCGAACCCTCCTACCAGCGCATGCGACGAGCTGGTGGGTAATCCGAACCACCATGTGATCAGATCCCAGACAATGGCGCCCAGCAGCCCGAACATCACCATATATGGGTCCAGAAACTGAGCATGCACGATGTCGTGCCCGATGGTGGCTGCTACTTTGGTCTCAAGAAAAAACGCGGCGCTGAAATTGCAGACGGCTGCCAGCAGGACCGCCGCCCGGGGTGAGAGAACCCTGGTGGATACGACGGTAGCAATGGAATTGGCCGCGTCATGAAAGCCGTTCAGGAAATCGAACGCGAGAGCTACAATAATGACCATGGCTACTACTACAATCTGACCGTCCATGCATTCTCCAATTGCGCTGCAAAGCAGAAGAACAGCCTTCAATCAATATTGCGCACGTACTTATACCAGAATGCGATCCAAACATCATCTGCTATAAGAATGTGACCAAATCAGGCCGCCGAGCGAGAGATGTTGACTTCTGCGGCATTTGATGGGATGGTAATTCCTTCGCGGCATCTCATCGCAGATAAAACGTGATATCGCAACCAAATGGGAGGACCCTCCCGGTTATGAGGCAGGTAGTTATATGGGGAATGAGTATCGCGTAATTCTGGCGGACGACCATGTGCTTATGCGCCACGGCTTGCGGCGAATTCTGGAGGAGAGATCGACCCTGGAAGTGTCGGCCGAAGTCGGGGACGGCCTGGAGCTTCTGAATGTTCTGCAAAAAATCAATCCGGACTTGATTATTCTCGATGTGTCGATGCCGAACCTGCGCGGGATTGAGGCAATCCCAGAGATACGCCGCATCCGGCCGAATGTGAAAGTTCTCATGCTGACGATGCACAAGGAAGAGGATTATCTCTATCAGGCCATCTCCGCCGGGGCCAACGGTTATCTGCTGAAAGACGACGCTGAAAAAGAGCTGTTCTCGGCCATCGAACACATAAAAAACGGCAAAATCTATATATCGCCCAGCCTTGCCGACCAGTCGATGCAAAACTGGGCCCGCCTCCGGCGCGGAGAAGATGATTCTCACACTTCTGAGTCTCTGACTGTCCGGGAAAGAGAAATATTGAAACTGATTGCCGAAGGGAAGTCGAACAAGGAGATCGGCGACCTGCTTTATATCAGCGTGCGCACCGTGGAACGTCACCGGGCCAATATGATGAGCAAGCTCAACATCCGAAAAACGGCCGAGCTGGTGCAGTACGCCCTCCGCAAGCACTACATCTAAGCTTTCGGCTCTCAGCCATCAGCTTTCAGCATCGATCGATTCTCAATTCTCAATTCCAGATTAAGAATGCTTTAAATCGAGAATCTGAAATCTGGAATCAACTGAAAATCAGTAATTGAGCATCTGCGGACAGCTGATAGCCGAAAGCTGATTGCTGATAGCTATTATTGCTTCTTCCCCCCCAGCTCTTCATCGATCACGTCCGCAATATCTTCGTAGGGGCGATTCCCGTTCAGGTATCTGCCGTTGACGAAAAGAGCAGGCGTTCCATCGACTCCGGCGGAGGATCCGGCGCGAACATCCTCACGCACTTGTGCGGCGTACCGCTTCCCGTCCAGGCATTTGCTGAATGCGTCTGTGTCGAGGCCGAGCTTGCCGGCCCTCTGCTTGAGATCCTTTTCGCCGAGGTTTCCCTGATCCGCGAACAACAGGTCGTGCATTTCCCAGAAATGTCCCTGGGCTGCCGCGCAAAGAGAGGCTTCCGCCGCCTTCTGCGCGTAAGGATGAATGCTTGTAAGCGGCATCTGGCGGAATACAAGGCGCACCTTCTTGCCGTAATTTTTTATCACTTCCTTGATCGTTTCGCTCATCTCTTTGCAGTAAGGGCATTGAAAATCGGAAAACAGGACAAGAGAAACGGGGGCGGAAGGCAATCCCTGAACCGGCCGTCCGTCTGCATTTACATTAAAACGAAGCGGCTCCATGGACCGCACGACTTTGTGTTCCTTCTCCAGTTTCTCGAGATATGTCTGGCGGGCGAGAGCGGCCTTCTGTTTATTGAGGTATTTGGCGATTTGGGGAAGCGCCTCTTCCTTGCTCATTTTGATCCGCTGCTTGTTGGTTTCGTAGAAGAGTTCAATCTCCTCGTTCGTTGCTTCCTGCACCTTTCGGTCGATTTCCCTGGAGGTCAATTCCTCCTTGGAGATCCCCTGTTTTTGCGCCTCGGCTGCAAGGAGTTTTTCCGCTACAACCCGCTCCAGGGCGTTTGTCAATATTTCATACTCATTCTCGGCGTAAGATGCCTTTTCTCTCAGCTTTTTCAGCTCTAGCGATTCCAGGTCGTCGGCGCCCTCATTGCGGACCTGGGGCTCGGTGATGGCGATCCCGTCTACAGAGCCCAGGGGCTTTCCCCGCCCCTTTTTTTGCTCCTGGGCATGTGTCATCGGTATGAAGAGGCAGCACGCCATTATGAATGTCCAAAGAGCCGTAGTTCGAAAAGAGAATTGCATAATTACCCTCATGCCGCATTGCCGCGGATCTTGTTGCCGTGTTTCAAAGACAGGACACCTTCTTGATGTTACTTGCGGACCGATTCCTGCGCAAGTATTGTGCTCGGCATCCGATTTCCATCGAATATTCTGTTGCGATCACATTGCACTATCGGTAGATTACTTTTAATAAGGAGAATTGTTCTCATGCCAGATGCCAAAAGGAAGCAGCCGCGGGGTGTGACAACGATCAATGTGGAACTGTGCAAAGGTTGCGGTTTCTGCATTGCATTCTGTCCGGCCGACGTGCTTGAGTTCTCAGCGGAATTTAACAGCAAGGGGTATCACCCGCCGCATGCGGTTAAGCCGGAAGCCTGTACAGGTTGCGGTCTCTGCGGTCTGTACTGTCCGGATTTTGCCATTTTCGGAATCGTTATCAAAGATGTTGCCTGAAAGGAGGCCCAGTGAAAGCCGATCCCCGAGGGGTTTTGACAGGAGCGCATTTCCTGGATGGTGATCACGCCTGCTGTGAAGGGGCTATTGCCGCAGGGTGCCGATTTGTGGCCGGGTACCCCATCACTCCGTCCACCGAAGTCGTAGAGCGGATCGCGACGCGATTCCCGGCTGTCGGCGGACTGTTCATCCAGATGGAGGATGAAATCGCTTCATCCATAGCGATTCAGGGAGCCGTGTGGGGCGGCGCGAAAGCGATGACTGTGACGTCCGGGCCGGGATTTTCGCTGATGATGGAGCACATCGGTCTGGCTGTGATGACCGAAACGCCGTGCGTGTTCGTCGATGTACAGCGGGGCGGACCCTCGACAGGACTCCCCACCTTGCCCGCGCAGGCAGATATGATGCAGGCGCGATGGGGGAGTCACGGCGACTATGAGATTATCGCCCTCTGCCCGAACTCACCCCAGGAATGCTTCGATTTGACCATCCGGGCGTTTAATCTGGCCGAAGAATACCGCGTGCCAGTGCTGTTGATGATGGACGAATGCGTCGGGCATATGACCGAAAAGGTCGTCATCCCAATCGCGGACGACATCGACCTCATGGCTCGGCGCTACACGACCGCCAAGCCCGGAGAATATTTGCCGTACCATGCCGACAGCAGCCTCGTGCCCCCGATGGCGAAGGCGGGGGACGGTCATCGATTCCACGTGACGGGATTGACGCATGACGAGAGGGGGTATCCGGCTATGAATGCCGATGCCCAGGAAAAGTGCGTGTCGAGAATTGTGCAAAAAATTCGCGGCAATGCAGACAAGATCAGCATGGTAGAGGAATCCGAAACGGAAGGCGCCGATGTCGTCGTGGTCTCATACGGCATCACCTCCCGGGTGGCAGTGAAAGCCATCGAAATGGCAAAAGCTGAAGGAATCAAGGTCGGCCATCTTCGTCTCATCACCGCCTGGCCCTTCCCTGAAAGGCGCATCCGCGAGCTGGCATCGCGCGTGAAGGCATTCGTGATGCCTGAGCTGAACTACGGACAAATGTTTTATGAGCTGCAGAGCGCCATCGAGGGTAGAGCCGAAACGTACCTGATTCCCCATGGCGGTGGAACCGTGCATGATCCCGAGGTCATCTGCCGTAAGATCGTTGAAGCCGCCAAGAAACAGCCGGGAAAGGAGACGCAAAGATGAACGCGATAAATCCGATGAGCCAATACCTCAGAATGGATCGCATCCCGCATATCTGGTGTTCCGGCTGCGGATTGGGTACGACCGTGAATTGCTTCGTTCGTGCCATCGAGGGCTGCGATATCCCCCTGGATCAGATCAGTGTCGTGTCGGGAATCGGCTGTACCGGAAGGGTCGCCGGCTATCTGAAGCTGGACAGCTTTCACACCACGCACGGCCGGCCGATCGCGTTTGCGACCGGACTCAAGCTTGCAAACCCGAAATTGAAAGTCGTCGTGTACAGCGGAGACGGAGACCTCTTTTCCATTGGTGGAAATCACTTTATCCACGCGGCCCGCAGAAATATGGACATGACGATCATCTGCGTGAACAACTTCACCTATGGAATGACGGGAGGCCAGGTCACCCCGACGACGCCGATCGATGCCGTTGCTTCGACGGCGCCGTATGGCAACTTCGAGGACCCGTTCAACCTGCCGTATCTGGCGGACTCCACCGGTGCCGTCTATGTCGCGCGCTGGACAACGTTTCATGTGCGCCAGTTGATCAAATCCATGAAGGAGGCCATTCAGAAAAAGGGTTTCAGCTTTATCGAAATCATCAGTCCGTGCCCGACTCTCTATGGAAGAAGAAACAGACTGGGCGATGGGCTGGAAATGATGCAGTTCTACAAGGCAAACAGCACGATTCAAAACGGGGCCGACACGCGTGACGCAGTCCTCGATTTCAAAGGCAAGATTTTATGCGGAAAATTCGTTGATCGAGAACGGCCGCCCTTTCTTGAGAACTACAATACGAAAATGGCCGAAAGAATCGGGCCGACCTTCAAGCCCTACGAGGGGGTGCTATGAGCGCGACCGAGATCAAATTTGGGGGGTTCGGCGGGCAGGGTGTGATCCTGGCAGGAATTATTGTCGGGCGGGCCGCCAGCATTTATAACAACAAATTCGCCACTCTCACGCAGAGCTTCGGACCCGAAGCGCGCGGGAGCGCCTGCAGTGCCCAGGTCATCGTTTCGGACGACAAGATCCTGTATCCCTACGTCACGAGACCCGAGATCCTTCTGGTTATGTCCCAGGAGGCCTGCAACAAGTTTCTGCCGGAAGCGACCGACCACGCGACCATCATCATTGAAGAAGATTTGGTGCGACCGCAGGGGCTCAAACCCGGAATGAAGCTATATGGAATCCCCGCGACACGCCTCGCGGAAGAACTCGGACGAAAAATGATCCTGAATATCGTCATGGTGGGATTTTTCACCGCCGTGACAAAGCTCGTTGCGTATGAGGCTGCGCGCGAAGCCGTCATCGCCTCCGTGCCCAACGGGACAGAAGCCCTGAATTCCAAGGCTTTTGAGCGCGGCTACGAATACGGTCTTTCTTTGAAATAATTCCAAATTCCCGATTTCAGATTCCCGATTGAAACTAGGGGTACGCAATTCAAAATTAGCCTATCTGTGCAGCGTGGCGCAATGTCGAAACAGCCTGCGTTAAACCAACCATCCCTCTGGAATCTGGAATCTGGAATCGGAGATCATGTGATTTTTGTAGGCTCGTTTGCGGCGCTGGAAGGCCGATGGATCGAGACGATCGCCGAACTGCAGCGCGACGATCCTCTGCTCGAAGTCAATGTCCTCGTCGGGTCCCATCTCCTCGCTACCTACCTGAAGCGCCGTTTCGCCCGTTCGGGACGCGCCCTGGCGAATGTCCGGTTTTACACCTTCCTGGACTTCGCAATCCGTCTGGCCGCTGTATCGGGCGCAGCCTCCGGAAAGCGCAGAATGCCGCATTTAGGAAATTCAATTATTATCGAGGAAGTTCTCGCTGCGCACACGCCGGACGTGTTCAAGCCGCTATCCGGAATGCCGGGGTTTCGGGATGCGTTGCTGGATACCTTCCGGGACCTAAGGGATGGCGGAGTTGCGCCTCAGGAGCTGGAGGGTGTCGTCGGGAGTGATCCGCAGATGAAGGACCGCAGGCGGCATCTCAGCGGTCTGGCGGACTTGTACCGACGATTTCGGGAACGAGTCAGCCTATTTCGGGACGAGGACGACGATTTCCGCACCGCGATCAGGAATGCACCTGCGGCGGCCGGGGCGTTCGCGTCGAAACAACTGCTGGTGTATGGCATTTATGATGCCACGGGACAGCAACTCAGGCTTCTCGATGCGTTGAAGGATGTCTTCGGGATGATTTTTTTCATCCCTTGTGTGGATGAAGCCGTGGGCGAGTTCGCAAAGCCGTTTCTTCAAAGCCGGATGAAGGAGCTTGGCGTCGAGTGCACGCGGCTTCCGGAGAAGCAACCGCAGTGCAGCCTCGACCGCCTGGCGGCCGACGATTTCGGGTTATCGCACAGGCACGATTCCGGCGCCGGCGCAAGCCTGCCCCCGGATGGATCCGTCGCGCTTGTCTCCGCGCCCGGAGAGTCGCGGCTGGCCGTTGAAGTTGTGCGCGAGATCCTTCGCGCCGTGCGTGACGGAATCATCCGCGGGTTTCATGAAGCTGCCGTCATTCTGCGGCAGCCCGAGAACGACATCCCTATCTTGAGCGAAATGCTCCGGCTGAGAGGCATTCCCCATTTCGTTCACGGAGGCAGCAGTTTCGCCGACCGGCCGCTCAGCAAAGCCGTTGTCGCACTCAGCAACCTGGAGTCCAATGGCTATTCGCGCGAGGCGGTTTTTGCGGCACTGGAGCTGGTGGCAGCTGCGCTGCCGGGGACCTTCGCCGAATCGTGGGACGTGCAGACCTGGCGGTCCCTGACCAACGATGCACGCTTCCTGGCAGGCCTGCAATCCTGGGAGAAGGGGACGGAAGGGCTTGTCGCTGAAGCTCACAAAAGCCTGAATAGAGCTGAAAGCGTCGCCCCTGCCGACCGGGATGACGATGACTCGGAGCGCAGAATCGAGTCGCCTGGGCAGGCGGTCCTGCGCCTGGAGGCCGCGAAGGCCCTTCGGAGCGCATGGAAACTCCTGATGAATGCCTCTTCCGCGTGGCCCACCGGTCTCACTTGGGAAGACTGGGCCGACTATCTCGACCGGCATTTGGAACCGTTGCTGGGGGGGGCAAGAGATTGGGCGGCGTTTTCGGCGGCACTCGACGATATCAGGAATCTGGGAACGCTCAACGGAATCGAGACTCGAGACTCGAGAGTTGAGAATGAAAAGTTCCGGGGTGTGGGCATTGGGATAGTGTCGAAGGAGAGGATGAAGGCCGCGCTGGGAGAGGCGGTTGAATCCTTGTCCTATCCGGAGGGGCAGTTTCAGAAAAGCGGCGTCAACCTGCTTTCCACGAGCGCCGCGCGCGGATTGCGGTTTCCGCTTGTCATTATTCCCGGCTTGGAAGAAGGACGCTTTCCCGCGAAATTGCGGCAGGATCCCCTGCTCCTGGATTCGGAACGCCGCCGGATTGGGAACTTGTCCATCAAGGCCAAACGCATGGAAGAAGAGCGGCTTTTATTCGACATGACCGCCCGCTCTGCAGAAAGACGACTGGTGCTCATGACGTCCCGGCTTGATGAGAGTTCCGATCGTGAGCGTATCCCTTCGCAGTTTTTCCTGCGGGTTGCCGCAGCGATCCGGAACAAGATCGTGGCGATTCGCGATCTTACGGAGAGTGCAATTCCGGGATTCCGGTCCGTGAGTCTGGAAAACCCCGCACCCTCAAAAGGCGATCTGGCGGTGGATGAATGTGAAATACGTCTTCGGCTGATCACGGCGAACCGCGACACTGCATACCTGGCGCTTGGAGCACTGGAGCGCCTGGAGCCGAAAAGGATGGCCGGGCCACTGGCGTACGATCATGCCCGTTGGGCGCACCGGCTGACTCCGTATGACGGCTTTCTGTCGGACCCGGAACTTGTGGCGTGGGCGACGCGCAATCTGGGATCTTCCGCAAGTCAGGTTTCTGCGAGCCGTCTGGAAGAATATGCAAAATGTCCCTATTACTTTTATCTCAAGCGCGGGATAGCGCTGGAAGCTTGGGAAGAACCTGCGCCGCTGGAGGGAATGGATCCGCTTGAAAGGGGATCGGCCGTTCATTCCATTCTTGAAAGTTTTCTCAAAAACTACAGCGGCGAGAGATTTTTGGCGGCATCGGAGGAGGAACTCCGGCATTCTCTGAATGCCCTGGCGAAAGAGGCGCTCGAGAAGGCGCGACCGGAAGGCATTCCCGATCTCCTGTGGGAGATCGAACGGGACTCGTTCCTGGGACTGCTGAGCGCCTGGATCGTATTTGAAAAAAGCAGGATCGGGAGCGGCCTGTTGCCTGCCGGACTGGAGCGTGATTTTGGAGAAATTCAGCCCGGCCAGAGGCATCCGGCGTTCCGGTTGCAGGCGGGCCGGCATATTTTTGAATTCAGAGGCAGAATCGATCGCATCGATCTCTCTCGCGATGGAAGACATGCGCGTGTTGTGGACTACAAGACCGGCTCTCTTCCCAGATCCATGCGCGGGGAAGGGAAGACGCCGCTCATGTCGGGTGAGCGGATTCAGATCGCAATTTATAAGGGGGCGCTTTCGGTCCTGGATGAATTCAAGGGCGTGGAAATAGTGGAAGGGGAATATCTGCATATGCAGCCCAAAGACGGTCGGATCGTCCCTTGCCATTTCACGGACAAAGAACTGGACGCTGCATCCCGATCTCTGCCGAGAATACTCGAAATCGTCGGCAACGGAATTGAAAGCGGCGTGTTTTTTGCGCGGACGGCGGGATCCGTCCGGCCTGATGGACACTGCGAATACTGCGATTACCTGCCGATTTGCGGCAAGGATCGCGTGCAGCGGGAGGAACGCAAAATGAGCGACCCTGCGGTGCGCAGATTCCTTCAGATCCTGGAGCCAGTGCAATGAACGATCGCACGCTTGAGACATGCATCGGCGATAGAGACGCCCGGCGGCGAGCTGTCGAAGAGACGGATCGCTCCTTTGTCGTTGAGGCGTCCGCCGGCACCGGGAAGACACGCACGCTCCTGGATAGGATTTTGTATCTGGTGCTCGAGCGCGGGCCGGACGGGTCTCCCGTACGACTTTCCCGCATCTGTGCGATTACGTTTACCGAAAAAGCTGCGGGCGAGATGAAGGTTCGCCTCCGGCAGGAACTCGAAAAGAAGCTCCTGGACGCCGGAGCATCCCCTGACTATCTGGAGCGGATCCGCGAGGCTCTCGATGATCTCGAGACGGCCTCCATCTCCACGTTTCATTCCTTCGCAGTGTCTCTGTTGAAAGAGCGACCGATCGAGGCGGAGCTCGATCCGCGATTTGCTGCGCTCGATGATCTCCGGAGTGAGCTCTTTTTTCGCGAAGTGTGGGAGCCGTGGATTAGCCGCGCACTAATGGAGCGACATCCGGTTCTGGAAAAAGCCTTGAGGAACGGGTTCCGTCTCCTGAACCTGGTTAATCTGGCGAAAGCCCTCCGACAGAATTGGCTTAATATCCGCGAGCTGGCATGCGATCCCCCCCCGTCGGAGGAGCAGGCCCGTGAAGAGATCGAGAGCCGCCTCCGGCAGGCGGGCGAATATCTTCAGAACGTGACCAATCCCAAGGACAAGTTGGCAGTTTGCCTGGGGAAAGCGTTGATCTGGCTCGAGCATCCGGCGGAAGAAGGCCATGAATTGTCGAAGCCAGGCGGATCGGGCATCGCGGCGAATTGGACCGGCGGCAAGGAAATGGTGAAGGAGGTGCAAGGCTTCCTCCGGGAAGTGGTCGATTTTAGGGCGTTGTACGCCAAAATGCCTGGCCAGCGCCTTTTTCATGAAGTCGTCTGCTGGATAAAAGAAGATTTTATGAAGGGCGAGTGGGAGAAACGCAAGCGCAGCAGTGGACTGCTCGATTTCGATGATCAGCTGAGGCTTGCGCGGGATCTGTTGCTTCAGAACAAAACGGTGCGGCGCGAATTTCAGCGGCAGTACCGGACGCTGCTGGTAGACGAATTCCAGGACACGGACGCCATTCAATGGGACATTGTCCTGCTGCTTGCTTCCACGGACATCGAAGAGACGGATCTGGCCAAGCTGAAACCCGAACCGGGACGCCTGTTTATCGTCGGGGACCCGAAACAGTCCATTTATCGCTTCCGCAACGCAGACATCGAAACCTACCTCCAAATCGTGGACACCCACCGATTGAAATTCCTTGGACTCGAACACCTTAAGCTGACCACCAATTTCCGCTCGGTCCCCTCGATCCTCCGTTTTGTGGATGCTGCCTTTAAGAGCGCCATGAATCCCGACGAGGAAACCCGCGCGTACCAGCCAGAATATTTGGCTTTCGGCAATCAGGGATACCGGAATCCCCCCAATTCCCCCAATTCCAATTCCAATTCGTGGACACCCACCAATTCCAACTCCAGTTCCACCAGTTCCAGTTCGTGGACACCCACTGTTCACCTTCTCGGGGACATAGGCAGCGAAAGCGAAACTAAGCTCAAAACGCTTGAAGTTGTTGAGAACGAGTCTAGGCGCATCGCCAACCTTATTTTGGAGGTTAATGGTTCCGAAAGCTGGAAAGTCGAGGATCCGGGAGAGCGAGACGGCGACGGTTGGCGATCAGCCCGATTCGGTGATATTGCGGTGCTCCTGCCCGTGCTTACGCATGCCCACGTGCTGGAGGAGAAGCTCCGGGATCTCGGGATCCCGTATGTTCTGGAGGGTGGGAAATTCTATTACGCACGCAGTGAGGTTTCTACCGCAATTCTTGTGTTGCGCGCGATAGCAAACCCAAACGACAGCGTAGCCCTTTACGGGTCTTTGCGGTCCATCTTTTTCGGATTATCGGATGAAGACCTGCTGCGGGCGCGTATCGGCGGGTTGCCGCTTGATTATCGGAAGGAAATACCCCGTGAGTCTCCGCTGTGGCGACCATACGAAATTTTCCGCGACTTGCATCGACGGCGCTACGAACGGCGTGCAAGCGAAACCTTTGAGGTACTTTTGCGTGAAACCAGGGCCCGTGAAGTGCTAGCTGCCCGCGGATCTCAATCACTAGCGAACCTGAGCAAGCTCGGCCGCACGCTCCGCGCGTTTCAAGGAATTGCGACGTTTTCTCAGGTTGTTGATCTTTTGGGCATGATAAATGAGGAAGAACTAGCCGAAAGTGAAAGTCGGCTGATGGAGGAACGCGGCAACGCCGTCCGGATCATGTCGATTCACAAGGCTAAAGGGCTTGACTTTCCTATCGTCATTGCAGCGGCCCTTGGGTTGGGCACCGTCTCCAGGGCTAAAGATGTATTGGTAGGCAAGACTGGGGAACGGATTTTCTCAATCAAAATCGGGTCAAAGGATTTCGGGATGCAATCCTCCCGATGGCAGGAATTGGCGGATAAAGAAAAAAAGCGGGAAAACGAGGAACTGGTGAGGCTTCTGTATGTGGCTTTGACGCGCGCACGCGATCACATGGTTTTGAGCGCGCACACTGCGAGCCGCCGAAAAATCGAAGATTCCATGAGATTTGTGCCGAATACAGAAAAAACGCGGCTGAATCCTCTGAATTTGTTTTTGGAGGATTGCTATTCCGGCAAAAGCAACATGGCGCAATTGCTTGATGCTGAAAGGTTGGATGTCCGGGCGCAAAAAACTCAAAGGGCGCAGTCAACACAGATTGTGGATTGGGAGTCGATTGTTTTACGGGAATGCAGAGAATTGAGCGATCTTGTTGTCAATGTGCCAGCTTCTGAAAATTTGAAAGCTGCTGCGCAGGCTGACGAGGAATTGGCGGCAGGAGAGAGTTTGCCTGAGGATCGGATGCCGGAATCTGCTGCAAACAGGAGCGTTCGGCTGGGAGTCGCATTTCATCGGGCAATGGAGCGAGCAGACTTTTCTGCATCGGACGCGCCAGCTGAACTCGTGCGGGAAATGGCAACACAGCTTCGTCTGGATGCCGAGAGCGCGCGATTGCTGCAAAGCATGATGCAGGCCACTTTATCTTCGGAAGTGCTAGATCAAGTCCGGGCCGCTGCAGGTGCTCGCAGAAAAGTCATGCGCGAAGTCCCTTTCATGCGCCATCTGGATTCCGCGGCTATCGAGGAAGGTAAGATAGACCTTCTTTTCGAGCGGGAAGACGGATGGGTGCTTGTGGATTACAAGACAGATTGGGTTTCGGAAAAGGGCGGAGATCCCGCATCGTTTTTCCGCAACAAATACGCAGCGCAGATATGCGAATATGTAGCTGCTTTGCGTGCCCGCTCAATCCCCGTTGCCGCGGCCTACCTTCTCCTTGCAAGAACAGGATCGGCGATTCGCATTGATCAACTTGGCCCCCGAAACGCAGAAAGCATTTAAACGGAACAGAAGAAACATGGACACTCACTCATTCGGAAACGGGAAACGTGGACACCCACAGTTTCTTGCATGTGAAAAACATGGACACCCACTAACTGGAACCAGAGGCAAGCAAGAAGAAGTGGGTGTCCAGGAATTTCCGCAGACTGGGAGAACAAGGTCTAGGAGGCAGATCAGGTCCGCAAAGTCAAGGATTGGGGGGCAAATTCGGGC
>DATJPG010000072.1:0-205270 GCA_035506515.1 Acidobacteriota bacterium | reverse complement strand
AAATTAGTACTGGCCCGACGCGGAGGTTTGTAGTAATTCAATCAATGCGGCGTCTGCAAAATGAAAGGAGGCTTATGGAATACAGGAATTTGGGTCGGTCGGGGTTGAAGGTCAGCCGTTTTTGCCTCGGCACGATGAATTTCGGCTGGCACACATCGGAGCAGGACAGCTTTGCCTTAATGGACAAGGCCCTGGAGATGGGGATTAATTTTATCGATACCGCCAACGTCTATGGGTGGAAACTCGGTGAGGGACTCACGGAGCAGATCATCGGACGCTGGCTGGCGCAGGGGAATGGCCGGCGCGAAAAGATTGTCCTGGCCACGAAGGTTTACAACAAAATGGGAGAAGGCCCGAACGACCTGAATCTCTCCGCGTACCATATCCGTAAGGCCTGCGAAGATAGCCTGCGACGTCTGCAGACCGACCACATCGATCTCTATCAGATGCATCACATCGACCGGAGCACGCCATGGGAGGAAATCTGGCAGGCGATGGAGCAGCTCGTCCGGGAAGGGAAGGTCCTGTACGTCGGCAGCAGCAACTTTGCCGGATGGCATATCGCCCGTGCTCAAGGCGAGGCACAGAAGCGCCATTTCATGGGACTGGTTTCGGAGCAAAGCCTCTACAACCTGGCGACGCGCGCGATCGAGTTGGAAGTCATCCCGGCCTGCCGCGAATTCGGACTGGGTTTGATTCCGTGGAGTCCGTTGGAAGGCGGCTTGCTGAGCGGGGCGCTGGATAAAGCGAAAGAAGGACGCAGGAGCGAAGAGCGCACAGGGAAGCTTATCGAGAAGCATCACGGCAAGCTGGAAAAGTACGAGCCGCTGTGCCGGGAACTCGGTGAGAAACCGGGCGATGTGGCGCTGGCCTGGCTGTTGCATAATCCTGTGGTAACGTCACCGATTATCGGGCCGCGCAACATCGATCAGCTGGCAGGGGCCGCGCGTGCGCTCGATCTGAAGCTGCCGGAGGAGATCCTTAAGAAATTGGATGAAATCTGGCCGGGACCGGGAGGAGAAGCGCCGGAGGCATACGCTTGGTAGGAATCCGGCCACGAATCACACGAATTTATTTCGCGTGATTCGTGGCCATTTGTTTGGTTAACCCAGTTTGCCTTTGCTTTGCATCACATCCGCGACTTTTTTCAGGTTCATCTTCTCGAGAGTTGCTCGAGTCGGGTAGCCGTTGTCGGGATTGTAGCCTTCGAACTTATAGAATCGGGACTTGAAATCCTCAACCTTGGCCCGATCCAATTTCCTGTTCCTCCCGCCGTCGTACTTCCACTGTCCATCGATAAGCATCGGAAGCTCGCTTCCGCCTCTGGCTGGCTTGTCGTAGACGTAATCCGGAAATACTTCCATATCTCTGTGCCTGCCCTGCAAGTTCCAGATGGACCGGTCAAGAGTGTAAATCTTGTGGCCCATCTCCATGCAGTCGGCAAACGTGAGGTTTTTGCCGGTGACGGCATTCCAGAATTTAATTTCGGCTTGAGGGGTTGGGCCTCTCCGGTCGGCAGTGTTGTTGGTGATGCACATCGGCCATCTCCAGCCGCAGAAACCGCCGGCACCGACCCAGAACTTTTCATAGTGCTTGACCCATGCGACCTGTTTGACTTTGGAATCCGAATAGACTCCGGTCGGCCCTTCGCCGTAGTCCACCAGGTAACGGTCGTCGTTATAGGGGACCATGGCTTCCGCATAGAGTTTGGAGGCTTCTTCCGCTGTCAGGTAAGGTTTGCCTGACTGTGCCATCCAGTGGAGAGGATAGTTGGCCATCATGTGCAGCATGAGGTCGCGTTCTCCGAGAAGAGAACCGTAGCCCCATTCCACTTCAACCTGGGAGGAATAGTGCTCCTGGGTTCCCCAGTAGGTGAGGCTCAGATCGCCGTTGGATACGTCCTCTTTGTATCGGCCGAGTTTTTCCGCCATTCTTGCGGCGGCCTCGGCTGCCCATTCGCCAAAAGCTCCCTCGCGCAAGGATATCTTGCGGAACAAGGCTTCATAGTAGGCGTAAGTGCCTGCCGGCGGCAGATCAGGATCGATGTCCTTGCCTTTGCCGATGACGCCTTTTCGCGTAAGGAAGTCGATGTAGCCGCGTGTCGCCATCATTTGCCAGTGGCCGAGGCCGTATTTGTGCATCAGATCGTTGGCCTGGCGTGTCAATTTCTGGCTAAGGGCTTGAGGCATTGCATTCGGGCTTTGCTTGGCTCCGCCCATGCCTCCGAACATGCCGCCGCCCCCGATATTGGCAAACATGGTTCCCGCGCAAACAGCCTCATTGCTGTCAGCGGTTGCCAACCGCATTTTGCATCCCCTCGGGCAGGATGCGCAGGCGGCTGCGCGCGCCGGAACGCGGAACGGACCTCCGTTGGAAACGTTGCCGCCACTCGGTGCCCCGTTAATCAGGCTGTACCCGGTTTCGAATTTTTCGGGCTCGCGCGGATTGTCTACATCCCACTGGAACTGGCGGAACCAGAGCCTTGCATCCATGAACGCCTTGGGATCCGCAATGGGTACGGCGCCGCTTCCTATCGCGCTAATCGCCTTCAAATTTTTTGATCCGAATACGCCGCCGAAGCCGCACAACGCGGCCTGGGATCCGGGGCCATGAAGCAGGCATCCAATGCGGCTCTTCCTCTCGCCCGCCGGACCGCAGCAAACGACCGCGGGAATTTGAGTGGTAAAGCAGCTGTTGGCCAGCTCCATCCATTCATTGCGTTTGAGGCCCGGGATGACGCGCCGGGAGATTTCGTCCTGCGTGTCCCATGTGTCCATGCCCCAAATTCCGTTAGTGGCATCCTCGATCTTCACCTGGTCGTTGACGATGTTGATCCACACAGGTTTATCGGATGCACCCTCGACGACGATGCCGTCCCAGCCGGCGAATTTCAGCTGTGCGGTAAAGCGGCCGCCGAAATTGCTGTGACCGAACCATTCAATGGGATAAAGCCCGGGGCCAAGGCCCTGGACTTCGCATCGTCCCGAACTCGGCATGAACGTGCCGGCAAACGGTGATGCCATCATGATAATCAGGTTCCTGGGATCAAACGCCGGAAATGGGAGCTGATCGCCGACCAGGTCGAAGAAAACGGCGGAGCCTATTCCGTGGCCGCCCCCGAATTCCTCGTATTTTGCCGTGTCGATCCTGCTTATTTCTTTGGTTGTCAGATTAACTCTTAATATTTTACCGGTATATCCACCTGGCATAGTCTTACCCCCTATTCCTTTGGTTTCGCTTCTGGTTTGGATTTAGGCGCACCGCCACCCATCATGCCCATTCCACCAGGCGGCACCACTCTGCTGTCATCGACTAAGCCAAGTTTGAGCCAATGCTCGTTTCGCAAATTCACATCGTACCCATCCGTCTCTTCCTGGTTGGGCGTCTCCGTGACGAACTTGATTGCCTTCATCGGACAGGCTTCCACGCAAGCCTGCTTGCCTGTCGGTCCGCCCTTCTCATTCCAGTAGGGCGTATCCAGGCAGAGGTCGCACTTGGACGATTTCTTGATCGTGTGATTCCACACCGTGCGGTGCGGTATCTGCGGACACATCTTGATGCAGGTCTTGCAGCCGATGCATTTCTGGCTGTCAATCCTGCGAACGTTGCCGTTCTTTTCGTCGATATACGCGGCGCCAACCGGGCAATTGATCACACACGGCGGAGTCACGCACTGTCTGCACGGAGCCATCTTCAAATCATTCGGGAATTTGCCGAAGGAGTCTTGCATGATCTGGATGCGTGCGAGCGACAGACTCTGGGCTCCATAATGGGTCAGCGAACAGGAAAGCATGCACGTGGTGCATCCTATGCACTTTTTGCTGTCATATAGTAAATAACCTTGCGACGCGGGATATTTGACTGCGGCAGGGGATGGCGAAGCGGCAGCTGCGGCTTTTACGGGTGTGGCTGAAATCAGCGCATCCACCGCTACAACCGTTCCGCCGGTAACCAAAAAGTCTCGTCGTGAGTATTTCTTTTTGGCGGCTTCTTCGCTTTCAGCTTTTTTGCCTCCAGGCATACAATTACTCCTTAGCTAAGTATTTTATTTGAATGTCGTTTTCAGGGGAAACCCCCATGGCCAACCTCAATCTATGACCTTCTCTCTTGAGCGGGTGATTACAATTTGCGGCAAATCGTGAGGGATTGTCAACACATATTGCCAAAGCAGCATCGCCGTTTCCCTCGGCAAATCGCAAAACCTGATCCTATATATACTTACGGCAGTGAAGCCGGCTCTGTTTCGCCCAATCGATTTGATTGTTGATTTTCGATTCTAAATCCCAGAACAAATCCTGCATTCTGCAACCAAATTTCCAAAATCTAGAATCGAAAATCAGTAAAAGGCCGGCGTCGAGAATGTCGAATTTCTGAAGGGCGAAATCGAATATATACCTCTGCCGGACAAAACGGTTCCCGTAGTTATTTCCAATTGCGTGATCAATCTTTCGGGCAATAAAGATAAAGTATTGCGTGAGGCGTTTAGAGTGTTGAAGCCTGGCAGCGGCTTTGCCGTTTCCGATGTTGTTACCAATGGAGGGATTCCACCGCAGATCAGGCAGCGTGTGCTCTTGTGGGTGGGATGCAGCGTACTAGCGCCTGTCGATGATCATTTTTTTTGCACGGGCAACGGATTGAAGCGCACCCCACGGAACGATTTCTATTTCGGGTTCGAGCATTTTTCGAGCCGCAATGCTTCTGGCAATGATCGGCTCGGCCAGCAGCTTGCTTCTGATTTCGCAAATCCCGCCCGTCTGATCCGGCGTTGTTTCAATATAGAATACCAGACGATCCATCCCGTTTCGTTGCGTCGCAATCACTTGATAGTCCACCACGCCTGGAGTTTCGAAGAGTACATCGTCAAAAATCACCGGGTAGATTTCCTCGCCATCGCCGACGACCGTGAGGGTATCAAGTCTCCTTTTCACGGTATCGATTCTGAGCAGACTGCCCATGCCGCAGGAGCACGCTCCGCTGATTATCCTCGAGAGATCGTGAGTCCTGTAGCGGATCAGGGGCATCGCTTCGCGGTTGAGAGTTGTGAAAACCAGTTCCCCCTCTTGCCCTGCGGGGACCGGCTCGCCTGTCTCTGGATTGACTATTTCCAGCAAGAGATCGGCTTCGTTGAAGTGAAGCCCATCCTCTGCCTCGCATTCGACCGCAACGCCCAAGCCCATTTCCGTCAATCCGTAATGCGTACGGATGGCGCAGTTCCAGATGCGTTTCAACTCACGTCGCATGGGGCCGGGCAGATATTCCGAGGCAAGGAAGAGAACCGACACGCCCTTGTCCCGCAAATCCCAATGCCTCTCCAGTTCTTTCGACAGGCGAAAAATCTTGCGTGTATAGCCGAAGATCACCTGGCATCGGGATTCTTCGATAACGGACAGGAATTCGTTTGCAGTCAGGTCCGCGTCGGCGACGACCGGCGTGGCGCCCAGCTTCTGGACGCCCTGGCGCAGCAGATCTCCCTGGCTATCAGGCTTGCCGTCAGGCAAAAGAATGAGAACCGTGTCTCCTGGTCTGGCGACGGTGCTGATCCCCGCCGACATAAAGCTCGTGACTCTGTCCAGATCGCCCTGGGTCCAGAATATTTTCTTTTTGGGTCCCATCGTCCCGGAGGTAATGAACGCGTGCGGCCTGGCGATTTCCGCCTGGGAAGTGCACAGGAACCGGTAAGGATTTTCGGATAATCGGCGGGGATCGGTTAGCGGAAATTTCGCAAGATCCTGCAAATCGAGAAGATCGGCTGTGGGCGCTCCTTCAGCGCGAAATAATTCCCGGTAGAACGGACTGCATTCGCGGCAATATTGCAGGGCCTTATTAAGCTTGTAGAGCTGATACATCTCCACCGCGGCTCGCGATGGAAGATGAAATGAGTATTTTCCGGTGAAACGGCGAAACTCCTCGTCGTACTGCAAGTTCAAATTGATGACGCCGTGAATCCAGGAATCGAGGTTCATTGCCCTAGCTTAAGCTCCCCGTGGATTGACTTCCGGGCCCCGCCCTGAACGGTTTTGGCTCCCACTAATCTGCGGCCGCTGCTGTCGGTCATGTAATAGGCGCAAAAGGGAACCAGTTGTCCATGCATGGTTGCCACATGGACGCAGCAGCGCTGCAGGCGCTCCAGATCGATGTTCCATGCGTCCTGGAACGCCATGCCCGAGATGCACAAAGTGTGGCTCTGAACTCGATCGAAAAGCATGCCGGGACCGGCCCTGCGTCCGGATGCTTTCTCGCCGCAGGTATTTTCAAAGTCTGCGATGGGTTCTGTGTACTTCCAGTGCCTTCGAACGTAATCCTTGGCTCTCGAAGCCGCATTCTCCGATCCCTTGGAGGCTGCTTCGCTTTTTGTCGTTGCCATCAATGTGCCGTCTTCTCTCAACACGGAGAGCGCCGAAAAGGAGCAGTGGGATGCCTCTCAACCGGAAGGAAGCAGGTTTTCAATCTTCAACTCCCCGTGCGTCTGATCTTCGATGGCAGCGAGGATATCGGAGAGCAGAAGGCGATCTTCATTCCGTGGAGACTGGGGGTATCGGCCCAGAAACGTCATCGGCTGGAAATGAACTCCCTTGACCGTCGGAATCCATTCTTTGGCGAATTGGATGATATTTCCTATCTGGCTGTCGTTGACGCCTTTGACCAGCGTCGGCACGAGAATCACGCCGACTTTCCATTTCTCGCAGTTGCGGATGGCTTGAATCTTCACCGGGAACAGATCCGCGCCGCGAATTTTCTCGTAAACGGAGCCGGCGACCCCGTCGAATTGCAGGTAAATAACGGTCGCGCCTGCACCCACCAACGCGCGTCCGTACGCGTCCTCCTGAGCCAACCGGATGCCGTTGGTGTTGATTTGTATGGGATCGAATCCCAGCGCGCGCGCTTGAGCCACAATTTGCGGCAAGTCATCTCGAAGAGTAGGCTCCCCACCGCTGATCTGAAGCGGACAGAGTCCGGCCTTTTCCCGCACCATCGCAAGCATCCGGGCGAGTTGGGCTTGATCGGGATCGGGGCCGACGCCTGTTCCGGCCGCAGCAAAACACACGGGGCATTGCAGATCGCACCGAGCCGTGACTTCGAGGATCGCGGTGCACGTTTTCTGCTGGTGGTCGGGGCAGAGGCCGCAAAGGGAAGGGCAATCCTCGGCCGCCGGGGCAGTGGCCGGAACACACCGCGTCCATTCCTCGTAAGGCTTTGGGACGTTTTTCCATAGCAACACTTTTTCCAGGACCCCGTGCTCAGGGCAGGATTTTTCCAGATAGACGAATCCGTTTTCGGAGAATCTGCGCGCGGGAATTCTGCGAAGGCAATGGGGGCAGAGACTGGCGGTCCGGGAAGGCAACTCTGTCATATACGCCTGCTACTTTTCCTCGAGAGCATCCTCCGCAGCCTTCACCGTCGTCATTACGACGTCTTCGGTAAGATAGGCTGCGCCGCATTGAGGACACTTTAGTCCGGGCAGGTATTGCGTGAGCTGCATATATTTCAGCGCGACTTCCGTAGACAGCATTTTGACTTTGTCTTTGTAGCAATACCACTCTGTCATGGCTTGTCCCCTTCCATCAGGAAACGGTGGCTGTAGGCGGTGTAAATTTTATATCCGCCCTCACTCGGAGCATACTCGACGTAGAAATAGACATCTTTGACGCGGAGCTTGGACAAGAAGATGTCATTGTTCTGCTGATACAGCTTTTCACCCGTTTTCTCCGCGTGGTCGATCACCCGTTTCACGTCGTCTTCCAGGATATGCCTGGCTTCCAGATAGCTTTGGATCGTGTCCGAGATTTCGAGCTTCATCGCCTGGGCTTCGGGCGACAGAGGAGGGACGGTCGCGGCTTCTGCAAGGGAATAGCCGCTCAGCATCGCAACGGAGCCTATGGCAAATTCCCGCCGGGAGATCTGGTGCGAGATGTCCTGATCTTGCGGTTTCTTTGTGTCTTCAGCCATCATTGGGCCTCTTCGGGGAATAATGAATCCATCTCATGCTAAATGGAAATTCGCCAATAATGCAATAGGCATTATCGCCGTTCCTCATGCGTTCGGCGCTGATGCGCTCCCGGGAATTTCAAGCGGCTTGACAGCCGGATGCGAAGTCAATATTGTGGCGGACGAATATAGAACGCTGCGCCTGCATGATTGCGTTTAGGTTGACCTTCTATTTTGGGAGCCAGGCAATCCATGAATAAAGACATGCAAAAAATCTCCGAGCTTTTCGACAACCTGAATTCGGACAAATACCCGTTGGAACGCTATGAATTCATCGGCAAGCCCGGCGTGAGGCGCCTGGATGGCTATGAAAAGGCCAGCGGCCGTGCCGTTTACACGATCGATATCAAATTGCAGGGCATGCTTTATGCAAAGTTCCTAACTTCGCCCTATGCGCATGCCAAAATCAAAAGCATGGATACGAGTAAAGCACAGGCCTATCCGGGCGTCCGGGCAGTCCTGCGGCATGACGATCCCGAACTGCCTCAGATGGCGAATCTGGGAGGCCATGTGCCGAACCTGGTAACCGTTTTTCCGCATATCGCATATTTTCAGGGAGAGGAGGTCGGCGCAGTCATTGCGGCAGACAGCGAAAATATCGCGGAGGAGGCTCTGAAACTGATTGAAGTGGAATGGGAAGAGCGGCCGTTCGTGATCGACGAAGAAAAATCGATTCAAAAGGATGCGCCGCTGGCGCATCCGGAGTTGTATCCGGACGGGAACTATTACAATGAGGGATTCCTGGATACCGAAAAACACGGAGACGTTGAAAAAGGATTTGCGGAAGCGGACGCAATCATAGAATTCAAGGCAAAGCGCTACGCAAATACCTGGATGGGCCCGGAACGGCCCTGCGGCATTGTCCGGTGGAACGGGGAATACCCTGAAATCTGGCTGAAACAACAGCATCCCCTCGTCAGCAAACGATCCATATCTTCCTGGTTCGGCGGCATTCCCATGAACCGAATTCAACTGCACTGTCCGTATCAGGGCGCCAGTTTCGGGGGATGGAGCCATTGCTCCTGGATGATGGGTCCATACTATTGCGCGGCGGTTCTGGCCAAGAGAACCGGCAAACCCGTGAAATGGGTTTTCGACCGCAGGGAGGATTTTTATGGCGGCGAGATGGATGAGGGAGCCTATTTCATCAAGGTGGGCGCAAAGAAAGACGGAACCATCACGGCCGTGCAGGGAAAGGCCCTGGTCGTGAACCAGTGGTTCCCGGTCTTTGGCGCCTTTCATCACCTGGGTGAAAACACGCGCATTCCTAATTTTGACGCCAAACTGGAGGCGGTTCAGGTCAACAAGGGTCCCAATGTTCCTACCCGCTGCGAACAGAACTCTAATTGCCTGACCCTAACGCTCCTCTGCGATCGCGTCGCCGATGTTCTCGGCCTGGACCCGATCGAGGTCGCTCTGAAAAACGACGGTGCCGAGGGGCATGACATGGAATGGCTGAGCCGGCGCAAGGTGGAGATGGGATTTCCGGCCAGGGACAGCCTGCGCGAATGCGTGGAAAAGGGGAAAGTCGCCGTCGAATGGGATAAAAAATATCATCGTGCGGGAACCAGGCGACTGCCGAACGGCCGGATGCACGGGATGGCTTTTGCTTGGACGCACGAATGGGAGGATTCGTCCGGATCCGGGGAAATTGCCATTCGGCTCGAGCGCACAGATGGCACGGCCAATATCTTGGGAATGCGATGCGACATCGGCGTGAATGCGGAAACTGCCTATTGCCAGATCGCCGCCGATGAGTTGGGCATGAAAATAGAGGATGTGTTTTATCGTCCACACATTGACCCGGGCTTTTACACGATGACTCCGGATTCATCGACGAACCTTTCCGTAAACGGATTCGCTGTCCGGAATGCGGCACGATTGCTGAAAAGAAAAATCCTGGAAGTAGCGACAAAACCTCAGGGAGTTACCGCGCGGGGGAGTTTCCCTCCGGCTTTCCCGGGCATGGAGCCTGATGATTTGGACATCAAAGGGAGTGTGATCTTTGCCAAAAAGAATCCTTCCATCTGTATGACGATTGCGGAACTGGTCGGGCCCGCCGGAGGAGAAGGTCCGATCTGCACGCAACCGGAAATGGGCAAAGGGGCGCAGCGCAGCAACTTCATAGAACCGCTATTTGCCTACGGTTACCAGGTGCAGCAGGGGGCGTATGCGAGTCAGCGCCTCAGGCTCTGCCGACAGGCGCATTTTATGGAAGTTGAAGTGGATACCGAGACCGGCGAGGTTGAGGTCACAAAGGTCGTAAACGTGAACGACGTTGGAAAAGTCGTGAGTTGGGAAGGGTGTGCCGGCCAGCAATATGGCGGTTCCTACATGGCCGTAGGGAGAGGACGAAGCGAGGAAGTCGTGCATGACCCTGTCACCGGCGTCATGTTGAATGGAAACCTGCTCGACTACAAGATCGCGACGATCGAGGATATCGGTTCGGTGGATACATTCCTGGTCGAAACTGGAATGGGGTACGGACCCTATGGAGCCATCGGCATAGCTGAGGATGTAGCGACGCTGGTTCCTTCGCTGCTCCTGCCGGCGGTCCACAATGCGATCGGTGTCTGGGTCGATAGCCTCCCCGTCACGCCGGATCAGGTCCTCAAAGCGCTCGGAAAAGCCGGATAGCCTTTCTGTCCAGCAACTCGCCTTTTCGCTATCTATTTATGCGAGAATGACTTGACATGAAGGATCGCGTTATTGTATGTTGCTGCCATCCCTGGCAGGAATGGATCCAATTGTATGATATGTTCCGTCCGTATATGGTTTTGTTGAAAGCAATTAGCGCTGAAGTGTGTGTGAGTGTGGACTATGTAGAATCAAAAGGGAGACAACTGATGAAAAAGCTGGTTCTTATTGCTGTGTTTTTGTTGGGCTTTTCTATGATGGCGTTAGCCGCTGACGCGCCGGCAATTGAAGTTTTCGGCGGCTATTCCTTTGTGCGCGTGGACACGACAACCGCATTTACGGTTCCGAACAATTCCTTCGATCTCAACATGAATGGCTGGAGGGGTTCCATAACGTTTAATGGCAACAAGTGGGCCGGATTCGTTGCGGATTTCAACGGCGTTTATGGATCGGTAGAAGATGTCAGCGTCAGAAACTACTCAATCATGTTCGGACCGAAAATTACCTTGCACAGAGGTACTTTCGCGCCATTTTTCCAGGCTCTTTTCGGATATTCCCGCACGACTGCCGATTCGGAAGATGTTAAGGAAAATGATTTTGCGATGGCGTTTGGTGGCGGTCTGGATGTTAATCTGAACAACAGACTGGCCGTGCGCCCATTCCAGGTGGAATATTACGGAGTAAAAGCCGGCCTGACCGGAGCTTTCTCCGCTAATTTGAGATACTCCGCCGGCGTCGTTTTCAAACTCGGAAAGCGCTAGGGGAATCATTAAGCCAGGGATATTGCCGTGAGGGCGGAAAATAAGACCGCCCTCTCAAATTCGGAATGTTTCATCCCATGCCGATTGATTGTGCAAAAATCTTTGGCAATCGCCCATAGTATTGTCTTAAAAGTGAATGAAGAACCAAACTAAATATCATAAAGGGAGACAACATATGAAGAAGCTGGTGCTTGTTGCGATATTCCTTCTAAGTTTTGCGGCGATTGCCGTTGCCGGAGATACACCGGCGGTTGAGATATTCGGCGGGTACTCTTGGGTGAATGCTCCATCCGGCCTAGGTGTGGATGGCACCAATCTGAATGGGTGGAATGGTCAGGTTGCCTTCAATGGAAACAAGTGGGCCGGATTCGTCGCGGACTTCGGCGGCTATTACGGCTCCATCGAAGATACTTATAGTGGTGAGTCTGTGTCTGTTCACGTTCATTCCATTATGTTTGGACCGAGGATTGCTATCCGCCGCGGAAAAGTAACGCCCTTTTTACAAGCGCTTTTCGGCTACGCCCGTATCACTGCTGATGTGCAGGGGGAGGACGAATTCAAAGAAAATGATTTTGCAATGGCGTTTGGCGGCGGCGTCGATATCAATGTGGCGGGCATGGTTGCAATTCGCCCGGTCCAGGTGGACTATTTTGCTATTAAGGAAGGGACAACGGGAGATTTTATCAACAGCTTCCGGTATTCTGCCGGCATCGTTTTAAAGCTAGGAAAACGATAAAGTACTCAGCGGTCTGTAGGCGTTTATTGGAGGACGGCTGCCTAGGCCGTCCTTGCAAATCCACAGGGAATTATCTCTCCTGCCAAAAAAATCATGCTACGATTTGCGGCAACCTTAGTTGCTCTAGTCTTCACCGTATTATCGCCTTCCGCAACCCGATCTGCAGGCAAGTACGAGAATTTCACAACCTCAATCTACGCGCGCGTTTATGAAGTCCGCCAAATGGCCGATCCGGCATGGCTGGAGCCTCGCTGGAACGAAATTTCGCGCCAGTTGAAGGTCGACAAAATTTATCTGGAAACGCATCGCGACATGATTGTCGCGGAAAAAGAAACCATCCTGAAACTCAAAAAGTTTTTTCAGGATCGCGGTGTTCGTGTGGCCGGCGGCATCACCATCACGGTGAACGAAAGAAATCGGTTTGAAACGTTCTGCTATTCCAATCCGGAACACAGGAAAAAGCTCAAGGAAATCGTGGAATTCACCGCCGGACTTTTCGACGAGATTATTCTCGACGATTTTTTCTTCACCAACTGCAAGTGTGAATATTGCATTCGCGCAAAAGGGCCGAAGAGCTGGACGCGCTTCAGACTGGATCTTTTGGATGAAGCCGCACGCAACCTGATCATCAAGCCCGCGAAGGCGATCAATCCAAAGGTCAAGATGGTGGTCAAATACCCGAACTGGTACGAGCATTTCCAGGGTCTCGGCTTCAATCTGGAAACGGAGCCAAAACTGTTCGACGGAATATATACCGGAACCGAAACACGCGACAGAACCGGCGATCAGCACCTTCAGGAGTATCTCGGCTATTCCATCTTCCGATATTTTGAAAACATAAAGCCGGGCGGCAACGGCGGCGGATGGGTGGATACCTACGGCGGCCGCTATATGGACCGATACGCCGAGCAGTTGTGGCTAACGCTCTTTGCCAAGGCGCCTGAAATTACGCTTTTTGATTTTGGTCAAATGCTCAGGCAGATGAGCCCGGCGGAACGCGCCCCGTGGCAAGGACAGCAGACCAGCTTCGACTTTGACGCGATGATGGCTCCGGTCATCCGGCCCGACGGGACTTCGGTCAAGCCAACAACCTACGCGCGCGCGGCCGGATATACGCTCGAACAGGTCGATCTTTTTGTTGGAAAGTTAGGGAAACCCATCGGCCTGAAGAGCTATAAACCGTATCACTCCACGGGCGAGGATTTTCTGCATACCTACCTCGGAATGATCGGTGTCCCGGTTGACCTCATGCCGGAATTTCCAAGTGAGGCGCAGACGGTCTTGCTGACAGAATGTGCCGCGCACGATGCGGCGATCGTGGAGAAAATCAAGAAGCAGCTGATGGATGGGAAGTCGGTCGTCATTACATCGGGCCTGCTGCGAGCCTTGCAGGGGAAGGGAATCGAGGATATTGCCGAGATCCGCTACACCGATCGCAAGGCAATTCTCAAGGGATTCCGCGGACAGCCCAGCTTTCCGCCCGATGTGCATATCTTGATTCCGCAGCTTCAATACCTCACGAATGACGCTTGGGAACTGGTCAGCGGAATGGCGCAGAACGATCTCGGATATCCGCTGCTGATTCAGGCCGGTTATGGGAAAGGGTCGCTCTATGTGATGACAATCCCGGAAAATTTCAGCGACCTGTACAGCTTTCCCGCCCCAGTCCTGACACAGCTGCGGAATACGCTGTTACGCGATCTCTTTGTCCGCATCGAGAGCCCGGGAGATGTCAGCCTGTTTGTCTATGACAACGACACGTTTATCGTGGAGTCGTTTCGGCCTGAGTCCCTCGATGTGAGGATTTCGCTGGATCCGAAATTCACCGGTATCCGGGAGTTGACTACCGGGGAGGACCTTGTTGGCCAGTCGGGCGGCGGCGCACCCGCGGGGTTCGGAGGATTTAGCCAAAGCGGTGGAAGGCGCACGCTGGTCCAGATTAAGATCAAGCCGCATTCCTATCGCGCCTTTTCGGCCAGGCAGTAAGTTCGAATGCAGGTTGCTGCAGGCAAAAGTGCAGCCGAAAAGGTGGAGACGGTTGCAATAGAAATATTACGCATTTTCTTAGTGAACTGATCTCGAATTTGTGATGATATAGTAAGGCAAAGTCAAAAGGGGGAACAGATGAAAAAGCTTGTGCTCGTTGCAGTGTGCTTGTTGGGCTTTTCCGTTATGACGATGGCGGCGGACACGCCTGCCATTGAGGTCTTCGGTGGGTATTCTCTGGTCGTGGTGGATACATCCACTGCCTTTGGTAGTGATGCAGAATTCAATCTCAACTTGAATGGGTGGAATGCTCAGGTTGCCTTCAATGGAAACAAGTGGGCCGGATTTGTTGCGGATTTCGGCGGCTACTACGGCTCCATCGAGGATACTTATAATGGTGAGTCTGCGTCTGTCCATACTCATTCCATTATGTTTGGACCGAGAATTGCTCTTCACCGCGGAGCGGTAACGCCTTTTTTGCAAGCGCTTTTCGGATACGCCCGTATCACTGGCGATGTGCAGGGGACAAACGTATTCAAGGAAAATGATTTTGCGATGGCATTTGGCGGCGGCCTCGATGTCAACGTGAAAAAGAACTTAGCGTTTCGCCCCGCGCAGATCGATTACTTTACAACCAAAACGGGACTCACCGGAGATTTCGCCGGTCATTTCCGATATTCTGCTGGTATAGTCCTGAAGCTGGGCAAGCGATAACTCGGAGTCATTCTTACTTAGCCTTTATTGTGGGGGCGGGCGTTCATGCCTGAGCCCCCACGTGCTAAAAGGCAACGCTCACTCGATTCATGCCAAAGAGTGAGGGTGGGTTAACTTGCGCTATCTGCTTTTTGTATCCTTCCGAAGGCGCTCTACTTTAGCCCAATCGCTTCAGCCACGCGGCGCATTCCCTCGATGGTGTCCGTGATCAATTCGGACAATTCCATTTTCAGCCGCGCGGCCCCGTTTTCAATGATCGTTCGATCCACACCGGCGGCAAATCGCTTGTCCTTCCACTTTTTCAGCACGGATTTTGCAGTCAGATCCAGGACGCTGCGGGAAGGCCGGACGAGTGCGGACGTTGTGACAAGTCCTGTCAATTCGTCTATGGCATACAAAATGTTCTCGAGCTCCGACAGCGGTTCGACATCGGAGCATATTCCCCATCCATGGCTGACAGCGGCCCGGATATACTCCTCCGGCCAGTGCTGTTCTTCAAGAATCTCTCGTGTTTTGCGGCAATGCTGCTCGGGGAATTTCTCATAGTCAAGGTCGTGAATCAGGCCGATGACGCCCCATTTATCGGGATCTTCCGCCCGTTTTTCTGCGAAATACCGCATCACGCCTTCCACCGCCAGCGCGTGTTTGATCAAGCTCTCGCTTTGGTTGTACGTCGTCAGAAGAGCGAAAGCCTCTTCCCTCGTTGGTACCCTGGATTCCATTGCGCTCCCCCGTGGACGATCCAATCAGGATCGCCAATTTACCAGCGAAATCCCCATCAGTCGCTTTACGCTAATGTTCGGTGCATCTTGAAAACATGCCAACAATAATCAAGGTTTGATCGGAAAACCCACGTCTTACTCGAGGTTGGCTTTTCCTGGATTGAACTCAACCGAATAAATAGCCTTATATGGCACTCTAAGCTCTGGCCATGCGATCCCTTTGTTTTTGTTGTAAAAAGTGAAGGTTATAGTCTCTTTATCGTAGCTCAGAATTCTCGCTACGTTATACTCTTCAGTCTGATCTGCTGTGAGGCGAATGCTAATGACGCCATATGGAAAGACTTGAAGGTATTTGTGCCTTTCGATCTGTTCAAAAAGGTCCTTGTCCGCCAGCACTTCATCTCTCCCTGATCAGATTTTTAGTGATGCTTGCCATCATATCATCGCGGTGTTAATTCGCCACTACACTCAGATCACTTATTAGCTGCATTTTAAGGCGAAAGCGTATGCAAGATTCAGCGGCAGCGCCCAAGACAACTGGACTGGAGAGCGCAACAGGCGCCTGCGCATACTCTGACGCGAATAGAAGCGCTTGTTCGCACGCTGATATCCATTTAGCAGCGCCTCGGGGCTCATGTGTTTCCAAATCATGGAACATATCGACAAATTATGCCAAATCCGACACCGAGAACCAAAAACTACCTGGTCGGCTGGAGAGATCCCGGACAAGTGAGCTGGATTCAAATTTCCCAGAGAAGGATATTGGCGTTGGCTCCGCGTGTCTGTCCATCATTGCTCATAAGAGTGAGCAATTTCGCTCGGCCCCGGCTTTCTGCTTTTGGGATTGTCTGATGGCGGTTGGTTTACTGGCTCCTCAGGTAGGACTCGAACCTACAACCCTTCGGTTAACAGCCGAATGCTCTACCATTGAGCTACTGAGGAGCAAAATGGCACGCGCAATAAGCTAACAATATCGGCATCTGTTGTCAATGAAATGGAAGGAAAAAAGAAGAGCGGAGACAGGAGACCGGAGAAAGAAGAAGTATTTTCAGTGCTGTCTCCTGAATTCTACGCCCACCTATTGCCAGCTCAAAACGACTTTCCCGGACTGCCCCGAGTGCATCGCTTCGAAGCCCTTTTCGAAGTCCGTATAGTGGTAGCGATGAGTGATTACGGGCTTGATGTCGAGGCCGCTTTCCAGCATCACAGTCATTTTATACCAGGTCTCATACATCTCGCGGCCGTAGATGCCTTTGATCGTGAGCATGTTGAAAATGACCGTGTTCCAGTTGATATCGATCTGCTCCGACGGGATGCCCAGCATTGCAATCTTGCCGCCATGGCATATGTTTTCGATCATGTCGCGAAACGCCACAGGGTTTCCGGACATTTCGAGTCCCACGTCGAATCCTTCTTTCATCCCGAGCTGTTTCTGCGCGTCGCGGATCGTTCGGTTCTTGACATTGAGCGCCAGCGTGACTCCCATGCTTCGCGCCAACTCCAGGCGGTACTCGTTCATATCCGTGATTACAACGAATCTTGCGCCGGCATGCTTCACGACCGCCGCCGCCATAATCCCGATCGGTCCAGCGCCCGTAATCAACACGTCCTCGCCGAGGACATCAAAGGTGAGCGCCGTGTGCACGGCATTCCCGAAAGGATCGAAAATGGAGGCCACGTCGCGATCGATCCCGTCTTTATGGTGCCAGACATTGGTCATGGGGACGGCAATGTATTCTGCAAAAGCGCCCGGACGGTTCACGCCGATGCCTCTCGTGTCTTTGCACAGATGGCGCCGGCCGGCGAGGCAGTTGCGGCACCGCCCGCAGACGACATGCCCTTCGGCGCTGACGATGTTTCCCGGATGGAAATCGGCGACGTTGGAGCCCACTTCAACGATCTCGCCCACAAACTCGTGCCCGACGACGAGCGGGACGGGGATAGTTTTTTGGGCCCATGCATTCCAGTCATATACGTGCAGGTCCGTTCCACAAATTCCCGTGCGATCCACGCGAATCAGCACGTCGTTAATGCCTATTTTGGGTTCAGCTACATCTTCCAGCCAAAGACCCGGTTTCGATTCCTTCTTGACCAGTGCCTTCATTGCTCGCTCCCGAAAATAACCCTACCATAGCACGGCAATCCGCGAAATTACTCAGATTTTAGTTTTCAAAGTGCCTCAGCTCGCCTAAAATTATATGTGCCGCCTGGATCCGGCTGGGAGCCTGACCGGGACGGCATTGCCTGTTTGCTGCGCACCGCATCGATAGAACAGGCATCTTACTCTAAGGAGAAGATAGCCGTGTCCACAAATCCAAAATCCCCGGCAGGGAATAAGGTAAGTGTACAGACTCTTCAGGGCAAAAAACTGCATGGAGAGCCGATTACTTTCTTAACCGCATACGATTACTCCACGGCGGTTGCCCTGGATCGCTCCGGAATCGATGGCATCCTGGTGGGCGATTCGCTCGGCATGGTAATGCTGGGATACGAAAACACTCTTCCCGTGACCATGCAGGAAATGCTGCACCACTGCCGCGCCGTATCCCGCGGCGTTTCACGTGCCCACCTCGTCGGCGACTTGCCGTTTATGTCCTACCAGGCATCCGTTTCCGATGCCCTGCGGAATGCAGGCAGCCTTTTGCAAAAGGGAGGAATGGATGCAGTCAAACTTGAAGGCGGGCGCGATAGAGTTCCTGCCATCAAGGCGATTATCTCGGCGGGCATCCCGGTGATGGGGCACATTGGCTTGACACCGCAAAGTGTGCACCAGCTGGGCGGCTGGAAAGTGCAGGGCAAGTCGGCGCAGGCTGCACGCATTCTCATTGAGGATGCGCTCATATTGGAAGACTGCGGCTGCTACGCGATCGTATTGGAATCGATCCCGGCGGAAGTTGCGCGCCTGATCTCTAACCGCTTGTCCATTCCGGTGATCGGGATCGGCGCGGGCGTGGGTTGCGACGGCCAGGTGTTGGTGACGCACGATGTGCTGGGGCTTTTCGATCGTTTCACGCCGAGTTTCGTAAAAAAATACGCCGACCTCTTTTCCGAGATGGAACGCGCTTTCAAGGAATACATCCGCGACGTGAAAGAGCGGAGATTCCCCGCAACTGAACACTCAACGACGATGGATCCCCAGGCTCTGCGAGATCTCATACGGGAAATTGAGATGCAGGGATTCGAGTTTGAGGCGGACGAAAGCCAGTCACCACGCTTGCACTGATTTTACTTCACTGGTTTTATCTGCCTCGGATCCCCAAAATGGGAGAAGTGCGGTAATGCGGGTATTGATTTTCGGTGCGGGGGCCATGTCCTGTTTATTCGGGGCGCGGTTAGCCCCATGCGCGGATGTCACCCTCGTCGACACATGGCGGGAGGGCATCGACGCCATCCGTGAACGCGGAATCCTTCTCGAAGAGCAGAATGGACTGCGCGTTGCCGCGGTTGACGCTGCGTACCTCGGCGCTCCCCTGGCGTCCTGCGAATTGGCGTTCGTCCTGGTGAAATCGTGGCAGACCGGGTTGATATCCAAATACCTTTCGGGTTATCTGGCAGCCGGAGGCATAGCGATTTCGCTTCAAAACGGACTGGGCAATGTGGAGAAACTCGGGCATAGCGCATATCCCGGCTCGACGTCCGAAGGCGCGACGCTGCTCGGACCGGGACACGTGAGGGCCGGCGGACCCGGACCGACGTATGTCGTGGCTCCTGACTGGGTCGTGGAATTATTGAAAAGCGCGGGATTCGAGGCGTATGCCTGCGATTCGCCGAAAGCCGCGAGTCTTCTCTGGGGCAAGCTCTCAGTCAGTTGCGGCATTAACGCGCTGACGGCTCTTCTGCGCGTATCCAACGGCGAGCTTTTAAGAATACCGGCAGCAATTGGACTGATGGAACGAGCCGTATTGGAGTGTTCGAGCGTGGCCCAGGCGGCGGGGATCGAGCTCCCGTTTGCAGACCCGGTACTGCACACAAAACAAATCGCAGAGCGCACCGCAGCAAACAAATCCTCGATGCTTCAGGACGTGCTGCGGGGCGCACCCACGGAATGCGACGCGATTAACGGTGCCGTGGTCCGTGAAGGAACGCGCTTGGGAATACCAACGCCGGTCAACGAAAATCTCTGGCAGCTTGTGCTGGCAGCAGGTCCATAGGACAGGGGCGGATCATGCGGATAGCTTACACTCTTTCGGAATTACGAGCCATACGCGCCACGATGCAGGGAAGCTGCGGTTTGATCCCGACCATGGGTGCGCTGCACGCGGGCCACGGATCGCTCGTCCAGAGGGCGCGGCAGGAATGCGATTGTGTCGGAGCCAGCATTTTCGTGAATCCCGCGCAGTTCGGCGCCGGGGAGGATTTCGGCAAATACCCGCGCACACTGGAGAGGGATCTGGATTTATTTGAAAAGCTGGGTGCCGATTTCGTTTTCACTCCCAGTGTGGATGTCATGTATCCGCCGGGATTTCAAACATGGGTCGAAGTTGCGGACGTTACAACGCGTCTGGAAGGCCAGTGCAGGCCGGGACACTTCCGAGGCGTTACGACGGTCGTTGCGAAGCTGCTGAACGCCTTCACTCCGACGAGGGCGTATTTCGGACAGAAGGATGCGCAACAGGTCGTCGTGCTCCAACGCATGGTCCGCGATCTGAATCTTCCCGTGGAGTTGGTTGTGTGCCCCACCGTGCGCGAAGCGGATGGCTTGGCATTGAGTAGCCGCAATGCGTATCTGAATCCCGCGGAAAGAAAGGCGGCGACGGTGCTGTACCGCGCTTTGTGCGCCGCCAGAAGTAAATATGATGCCGGGGAACGAAATGCGGATGCGCTGCGGGCGACAATGAAATCGGTTTTGGAGGGCGAACCGCTGGCCAACGCACAATACGTCTCCGCAGCGGATCCGGAAACGTTGGAGGAGCTCGCGAGCGTCGAGAATGGCGTTTTGCTTTCGCTTGCAGTGCGGATCGGCCAAACCCGTCTCATCGACAATTTTCTTCTTTGACGATTCCTGGGAGTGCGGCATCCGGCCGAATGCCGCATGGTTTTTTGGAGGCGCTTTATGCTGCTTGCTATCGATGTAGGAAACACCAGCATCACTATCGGTCTCTATCAGACGGACACACTTGGGCCGCGATGGAGACTGGCGTCGGACAATGACCGCACGCCGGATGAATATGGCATCCTTCTGGTTCAGCTCATCGAAAGGGCAGGCGTCCGGCTCGGCGACGTTCGTGAAATTGCAATCGCCTCCGTCGTGCCCCCCCTGACGGGAACCATCGAGCGCGCGTGCCGCGATTACCTCGATGCAATACCGCTGATCGTGGATGCCGGGACGCGGACCGGCATCGCGCTTCGCTATGAAGATCCCAAGCAGGTGGGCGCCGACCGAGTTGTGAACGCGGCCGCCGTGCGGCGATTGTATCAGGGGCCGGCATGCATCGTGGATTTCGGCACCGCAACCATTTTCGATGCGATTTCCGCAGAAGGAGAGTACCTGGGAGGGGCCATCGCTCCGGGCATCGGCATCGCATCGGATGCGCTCTTCCGCCGCGCGGCAAAACTGCCGCGTGTCGAACTTCTGCGTCCCCCATCGGCCATCGGACGAAATACGGTGCACTCGCTGCAATCGGGATTGCTTTACGGCTACGTGGGACTTGTGGACGGGATGGTTGCTCGCTTCCGCGCCGAGCTTGGCCCTGCAATGAAAACCATAGGAACAGGCTCGCTGGTGGAACTCATCGCGAAGGAAACGCGGAGTATCGACATCATCGAGCCGTGGTTGGCGCTCCAGGGCTTGAAAATTATCTACGACTTGAACCGCAACACAAGGTCCTGACGGATTTATTTGCGAAGCCTCTTGGGGCTGATGCGCGTCAGCTCGTCCAGGAAAATCTTGGCATCCTTTGGCACGGACTGGGCCGGCTTGAACAGGATGTCCTTCGGCTCGATCGCTTTGTCATACAGAACATGATTGGCATCACGGTCGGGACGGATGACTCCTCCCTTGATGATCAGGCCCGCAAACAGTCCACGCGTACGCGAATAGGCGAGAATCTCGGCAGACATCAGGGCATCGGTTTCTGCCGACGCCGTTCTGCCGACCGGGCCGGCGGCAACAGAAGCGTCTCCTCCAAGCGTGAACTTCGTGTTGAGCATGCTTTCCAGTCCGGAGAGATTCATAATCACCAAAACCAAGTCTACCGATTGGCCCCCGATCTGCAGCCCGAAGCTTCCACCCTCGAGGAGCAGCATCGAAGGCGCGCTCCATGGACCATCCCCGTTATCGGTGCGGCAGGAAACCAGGCCTTTGCCGTAATTGGCGCCGAAAATGAATCCGCCCTTCTTCATGCCGGGAATAACCGCCACGCAAGAGCTTTTATCCAGGAGGTCTTGAGGGATGCTTTTGTCCGGTGTTTGTGTGATTTCCTTTAGCACAATGGCTGCGCGGACGACACGGTCATTCACTTCGCTGCCTGCGATCAGAGAAGTCGCGCCGATCAAGCCGAATAAGATGGGAAACAATAGTCTCTTCATAGCTCCTCCTGAATGTCAACAATAATCGCTGCTGCTCGAAATCAAGAGTACCACACGCAGCAATCACGGAATAGAGGGCGAACGCTTGGGAGTGCAGATTGCCGTCACTTTGAATCCCGTTCCGAAGTTGAAAGGGGAGTGTATCGCACGCGTGCCGCACCTGCGGAACTTGTCGATATACGGCTAACCTTTTCCGACCTGGCGGTCGGGCCTACTTTGTGACAAGCCTTCGGCTCAGTCGCTGACGCTTTGAGTTAGTGTTTTTTGGAGGCTCGGAGAGCCGATAGAGAATCGCCGCGGCCGTAAGGCCGTGGTTGGAAGGGATCGGATAAAAGGAGCTCCGAAGGTGCGGCACAAGATCCACCTTGGAAACCTTCTAGACGCGCGATTTGAATGAGAAAAACTCGCCGACGTTCTCGCGCAGCAACTGAGGAAAGGTTTTGTCCAGGTAGGATCGGATTGAAACGTAGCACTCGTCGCAGGTATTGCTTTGTGTAAATTCGCGGACCATTCGCGACTGTTCGTGGAGCCCGTAGCGCTTGAACTGCATCGAGCAGGGCTGCAGGGCCCCGTCACTCGTCACGACCAGCCAGCGGAGACCGGCCTTGCAGGACGGCACGCCGCCCTGATAGAAGTATTGTCGCGTTGCCTCCAGCGTCGAGATATTGTTGGTGATCCAGTTGGAATCGTCCATGCGCCGCTTCAGTTGATCCAGGCCGCGGTCCAGGGTTGCACGCTGGGCATCGGTGTTCAGGAAGTAGTCGCGGCATCCGGTGCGTCGGGGCGAATAAGCGCTGTAATTGATGTTGACGCCCCATTCCTTCGCCTTGTCGGCAACCGCATTAATTTCTTCGACATTCGCGGCGGTGATACAGTTGTTCAACACGACATCGTCGTAGCCGAGCGCCGAGACTTCCGGCATGATCTCGCTCAAATGACGGTACAGCCCCGGAAGCCCCCGGAAGTCATCGTGCCGCTCGTCGGGGAAATCCAGGCTGACGCAGAACTCGTCGACTCCCGCTTCGCGAAGCGCAAGGTATCGCTCCCTGGTCATGTGAGACCAGTTTGAAACCAGGATAATGAAGGGAAGCCCGGAATCCGATTTGATGTTGCGAACGATTTCGGTCAAATCTTCGCGCATCAACGGTTCGCCGCCCGAAACCTGGACAACGCAGGGGCGGAGCACGTCCATGTATTTTCTATAGTCGGCAGGTTTCATTTCCCTGGATGTGTCCTTCGGGCCGCCGTGGTCGCAATGCTTGCAGTAGCAGGTGCACGAGTTCGTCACCTCAAAGGAAACGACGACTGGGCGCTGCGATAGCCAGTTCAAGGATCCTTGCGCTATGATTCGCAACGATTCTGACATGGGCACTCTGCGCATAGTATTCTCCTCCAAGGCTTTCGCCGATTTATTGAAGCAGTGATGTTAACAGAATGGGCTCGCCGAATGCAAGACCTGTTGCGGATCTAATCCATTGTGTTTCTTCTTTTTAGCCAAATGCTCAATGCACGGGGCGGCTTGGAGTCGCAGGCCAACTATAAGCCCGGATCCCGAAATAATCGAAGCATAGCTGGCGGAGCGCTATCCAAAATTTCCCTTTCAAGCACCATGCGGCATTCGCCGGGTCAGCGGCGCTGCTGGGAGGGTCACTTTACGTTTTCGCGGATGCTGGTTAGGACGGATTCAAGCGATTCCTTGGGAGTAGATCGAATGTAGTGGCTGACGCCTGGCATAAACTTGATCAACGCCGGAATGTCGCGGCTCAAACTGGCCGATTCCAGTTCTATGACGGTATCCGGGCCTCGCTGCTCGAATCGCCACCAGCTAGCCAGCCGCCAGAGGAAGCCTCGATCATTCCCCGGTTGTTTTTCCTTCTCCGACGGGGTGTCGGCGTCTTCCAACTCGGCGATTTTCACGGCTTCGCTCTGGCTGGAGATACGATTCGCTCCGTGGTAGGTGTAGGTGCATTCCTGCTCGGTATTGTAGTAAGCGGTGACAAAGGCTTTCGATCTCCTGAGCCGAAAGTAAAACCGGTATTGGTCGCCATTTTTTGAAATCAGGCGCGATCGTTCGACATCGGAGAATTTGCCTGCATGATGGTCATAATCCTGAAGAAAGTGCATCACGTGTTCCAGGGTGACGTTGCGAAGAAGAATCGCCCCCCACCAATGGTGGATCTCCCCCGAAGGGACCTCGAAAGGAATCCCCTGGGGTACAACGGAAGGCATTTGCTCCACAAAAACTTCGCCCCGCGTGAGCTTCTGCCAAATTTCGGATCTCTCCTTGGGCAGAAGGGTGTTTTGTATCAGAAAAACGTTAGGGTTCGAAAGCTCTCGCGTGACTTTCTGTTGCGCCCATTGCAGGTACCTGTCCCAGGCCAGGACGGTCCCTTTTTGCAGCTCGGCCGCAGGCAAGATTCGAACCGTTGCGGTGAGGAGGAGGACCAGAATGACGGACCTTCCGGCTATCTGAGCTCCGGCGCCATCGCGCTGTCGCATTTCAATCCCTGGCCCCTTTCTGCAAACGGGATCCGGAGGGTGCACGAACCTTGGCGGTGCGGTCTTTGCGTTCGCAGTAATCCTTCAATTCCAGGAGAACCGAATTCCAACCCTGGTCGAGAAGCTGATAAGTCTCCTCATCGGAGGGCGAATCGTCTTGGTCCAGCATCACAAGTTCGGTCATGCCTGATTTTGAGCGGATCTCATAACTGAGGATGTGCTTCGAGCCTTCAGGCCGAAGTCCGTTGCCGTCATCGATCCACAGGAGTTCGAGGGCGGATCCTGGAACAATGCGTGTGAAGAGGGCGCGGCCCTGCTGGCTCGATTTGCCGCTTCTCCAGCAGGCGACCAGCTCTTTGCCTTCGCGAGGATCGCAGGATGCACGATCGCAAAACCAGCGCACCAGTTCCTTGGATTCCGTCAGGGCACTGTACACCGTTTCAGGGGCGGCCTTGATCCAGACCTTTTTTGAAATCCTGCTCCCTCGCGCTGCGGCCGGCTTCTTAGGAACTTCCATCTTGGTGCCTATCACGGGTGTGGTCCTCTTTTGGGTGATGAATCGATCGCGCGGCCTTCATCTAATAATCGGGAAGGTATTTCCCAGCCAAAATCGACAGAATGGACAAACAAAACCGCGGAGCGGCCCGATTCAAAATTCAGATCGAAGCTACATGCTATCAGAACTGGCGAATCCGGGGGAGATAAATTCTGTGACGGAATTGGCGGCTCAGGGTCGAAGGAAATTCGTGCCCGTCGAGGGCGCAAGTCTCCGGAGGGTAAATCCATCGAGCCCCATGGATCCCTTCAACTGGTTGTCGAACTTCAGGGAGTAGTGAGATTATCGGTGCGGAGATAAAAATCCAGTTGGTACTCTCCCGGCTCCGGAACCGGAACAATCTGATAAAGGAAACTGGAGGCCAGGTTCACATCGCCAAAGGTCACGCGAAGACTCTTCAGCTTATCCATCCGCTCGGCAACGTCGATGCCGACCCGAACCGCCGGGGAATTCTGAAAGCGCCAGTCGAAGCCCCCGTTTGCAATTTCATTTTCAAAAGATGCATTACCGGCAGGCCAGCTTGAAGCATTCGCACATTTTGGGCCGATTCTGTTGGCGCAGATAGAAATTGCCTGCCTGCCACCGGATTAAGGGCGAATAAGGCTGAACGGCAAAGGCCTTTTCCAATGCGGCCTCGGCTTCGTTTCTTCTGCCCATATGGTCGAGACAATCGGAAAGGCCGATCCATGCCTGGCCAAGCCTCGGATTGAGCCTCAGAGCCCGCGTATAATCGTTAGCCGCCTTCCGGAAGTCGGGTGAATCGACGGACAAATGTTGCAGTCGGCCTCGAAGCCACCAGATCCTCGCAATGAATAGATCATCCGAATATCGGGCCAGAAGGTGCCGGAAATCCTGTCGGAAGATATTGTTTCAGGCCGGCGAGGACACTGTTTTTGTAGAGTGAAAAGCCGCTGCCACTTTTTCGCGCCAAGGCAAGACTATTGTTGTGCAAACGGACCAGGAGTTGCTCAGGTTTAATTTCAAGCAGGGTTTGAGTGTTCAGATCAACGCAGGAAAGTTCCGATTCACGGGTGGCACCGATTCCGAACGCATTGGTGAATTGGGCGTGAATCAAAGCGGCCAGCTCGTCATGACCATGACGAAAGGCAGCTTCAAAGCCTTGAATGCGGAAACCGGCGAAAGTTTGGACGTAACTCCAGCCGCCTTGATGACTGTTCCCGGCGCAGGGCCAAAAGCGGCAACGGCAGGCGCCGGCAAGACGGCGATGACCGCGGCGCTGGTTGCAGGCGTGGCTGGCGGAGTTGGGCTCGCGTTCGGCGTTAAGGACTCCCTTACCAAATCTCCGAGCAAATAATAGCGATCTCTGAAAATGACCTTAGCGCAGAACAAAGCCGCCATTTATAGGCGGCTTTGCTTTTTTTAGGGTATAGTGTTCCCATCGGCGTTTTTTGAAATGGGGGAATCATGCGCAAGAGAATCGCATTAACTGTGGTTATCGTGGCACTTTTGGTCTTGCTCGGTGGATTTTCTGTTGTAGGGATGTATTTCGATTACCTGTGGTTCTTGGAACTTGGCAAATCTGTAGTTTTCACGACCGCTCTCTATGCCAAGAGCATGCTCGGATCCACGATTCTGCTGGTCAGTTTTCTCTTCCTCTATTTCAATCTTTTATTTGCGAATCGCGGGCCGGGGCTTATCCAGATCGGCATCCCCACGCCTACCGGGCAGATAACCGCCTATACGATTCAACCGGACACTGTGCGGCGAGTGTCCGGGCTTCTGGCTTTCCTTGTCTCATTGTTTTTCGGCATTGCGGGCGCGAACAGCTGGGAAAACGTCTGGCAATTCACGCATCAGGTCGCCTTCGGTGCGAAGGACCCGGTTTTTTCAAAAGATATATCGTATTACTTTTTCACGCTGCCGCTCATGCAACAAATCGTGAGGTACGGGCTGACGCTGAGTTTCATTGCGCTGGTGGCAGTCGTGATCCTCTATTATTTCAAAGGCGCCCTGTCTCTGCGCAAGCTCCGTGAGGGGACGGGAAGAAGCCGCAGCAGCATCCACATTTCGCTGCTGGCGGCAATCATATTTCTCTTCTTTTCGTACAGCGCCTATCTGGATCGCTATGATGTCCTGTTCGGCAGCCACGATGTGTTTTCCGGGGCCACCTATTCCGACCTACACGCCAGCGTTCCCATGCTGACCGTGCTGGCCATCGCGGCTCTCATCGGAGCGCTCCTCTGGATATACAATGCATTTGCCTCCCGAAACCGCGCGGCCGTTGTGGCCGTGCTTCTATATTTCGTGGTGATGTTCGGAGGCAACATCTATCCCGCCATCATTCAGAAATTCATCGTTTCGCCGAATGAGCTCGACAAGGAAAGCCCTCAGATCAAATACAACATCCAGGCCACTTTGAATGCATACGGACTGTCGAAGGTGGAGGAGCGGAACCTGTCGGGCGACAAGGCGCTGACGCCCCAGGATATCGCGAACAACGCCGCCACGATTCACAGCATTCGTCTCTGGGACCATGAGCCTCTGCTGGATGCGCTGAAGCAGATTCAGGAAATACGCACCTACTATGATTTCGTCTCAGTGGACAACGATCGATATCTCCTGAACGGCGAGCTTCAACAATTCATGCTCTCATTGCGCGAGTTGAACTCGTCCAGCCTTCCGGAACGGAACTGGATCAACGAGCGATTAAGCTACACGCATGGTTACGGCATCGCCATTGGACCGGTAAACCGCATGACGTCGGAAGGACTTCCGGTTCTGATGGTACAGAATATCCCGCCGCATTCCGCTTACCCCGTTTTCAAAGTTGACCGTCCCGAGATCTATTTCGGCGAGCTTACCGATGGGTATGCAGTGGTCAAGACCGGTCAAAAGGAATTCGATTACCCGTCGGGTGAAGCCAATGTCTATACAACTTACCAGGGGACGGGTGGAGTGCCAGTAAATTCCTTCTTCCGAAAACTCCTGTTCGCCCTTTATTTCAAGGACGTAAATATTGTTCTTTCGCCTCTGATCAATAACGACAGCCGGTTTTTATATTATCGCGAAGTAAAAGATAGGATAGGGCGCCTGGCGCCATTTATTAAGCTGGACCAGAATCCTTACGTGGTTGTGTCGGGAGGCCGGCTCGTATGGATCCAGGACGGGTATACGACTTCCGATCAATATCCCTATTCCACCGAAACCAGGGGCGTCGGCAATTACATCCGGAATTCCGTGAAAATGGTACTGGATGCCTATAACGGCAAAGTGGATATGTATGTTTCGGATCCGCAGGACCCGATCATCCAGGTCTATCAGAGAATTTTCCCCGGCGTTTTCCGTCCTCTTTCCGAAATACCGCCGGATCTGCGGAACCATTTGAGATATCCGGAAGACATCTATCGCGTTCAGACTTACATCTACTCGGTCTACCACATGACGTCGCCGCAGGCGTTCTATAACAAAGAAGATTTGTGGCAGATTCCGGTCATAGAGGGAGCCGGGGATAAAAATCAGATGGCTCCTTATTACACAATCATGCGGCTGCCCCAGGAGAAGCAGGAGGAATTCATTCTGATGCTTCCTTTCACTCCCGGGCGGAAGGACAACCTTTCCGCGTGGATGGTGGCAAGGAACGATGGCGATCACTATGGGCAACTGGTGGTCTATCGATTTCCGAAACAGAAGCTGGTTTATGGCCCGCCGCAGATCGTGGCGCGAATCAACCAGGATGCGGAGATTTCAAGACAGGTCTCCCTGTGGGATCAGCATGGATCGAAGGTGATCCAGGGAAACCTATTGGTCATTCCGATAGAAGAGGGATTGCTTTATGTGCGGCCTTTGTACCTGCATTCGGAAAGCGGCAAGATACCGGAGCTAAAGCGTGTGGTCGTGGCCTATGAAAACAAAATTGCAATGGAAGAAACGCTGGAGGGAGCCCTAAGCCGCATTTTCGGCGGAGAAATTCCCGGCGGCGCTGAAGAGGCGGCTGTCGCTCAAGCCACCGCCAAACAATCGCCTTCCGCACCCGGCGGGTCCAATCTGGCTCAGCAAGCGGGAGAAGCCTACGAACAGGCGATCCAGGCGCAAAGGCAAGGGGATTGGGCAAAGTATGGCGAAGAGATCCGGAAACTGGGCAGCATCATCGACGAGCTTCGACGCAATTCAAAATCTGCAAAATAAATCCGTGGGAACGCCGGCGTCTCGCCGGCGCTCCCAGCCGGATACAAGGAGAGTCTTCCATGGCGAGTACGCAGTCATTCGATATCACCACCGGGTGTGAGCTGCAGGAAGTCGATAACGCCGTCAATCAGGCGATGAAGGAAATCCGGCAGCGCTACGATTTTAAGGGTCTCGACGTGAATATCGATTTCCGGCGTGCGGATAACAAGCTCGTGCTGCGCGCTCCCGACGAATTCAAGCTTCGGGCGATGTGGGACGTCGTGCAGGAGAAAATGGTGCGACGGCAAGTTCCGCTGAAAAACCTGCAGCACGATAAGGCTCTTCCGGCGGCGGGTGGGACAATGACACAGGATGTGAACCTGCAGCAGGGAATTCCCATCGAAACGGCGAGGGCAATCGTAAAGTTCATCAAGGAGCTTCGCATAAAGAAGATGCAGGTCGAGATCCGGGCGGATCAGGTAAGAGTGACTTCTCCGTCTCGCGATGATCTTCAGGTCGTCATGCACAAGATCAAGGAGCAGGATTTTGGCGTCGAGCTGAAATTCGGCAATTACCGCACAAATTAGCCTCCTTCATGGCGGCTTACACCTTTACCGCATCAAGAGCCTGATGAAAGTCGTGCAGAAGATCGCGCCAATCCTCGATGCCGACTGAAACGCGCACGAGAGAATCGGTAACCCCGGAACTGCGCTTGTCTTCGTCGCTCATCTCCGAATGCGTCGTCGTTGCCGGATGGCAGACAAGCGTTTCCACGCCTCCCAGGCTGACCGCGTCCCGCCCTATTTGAAGATTGCGCAGGAAATCGAATGCCGCCGTTTTCCCGCCGTTTAATTCGAATGAGAAGATCGCCCCGGGAAACCGGCATTGCGCGTTGCGGATTCGAATCTGCTCCGGATCCTCGAAAAGTGATGGATAATGCACCCTCGAAATTTTGGGATGCGCGGCCAGCGTTTCGGCAATACGCTGCGCATTCTTGCTCTGGCGATTCATGCGCAACGTTACCGTGGGCAGCCGGCCGTCGAGCATCCAGCATTCATCCGGCTGAAGGATGTTTCCAAGGATTGCGCGAATTCCGTGCAGTTGAACGATCAATTCGGTATCCTGCGCGAGAATGATGCCCCCCAAAAGGTCGCTGAAACCGGAAAGATATTTCGTCGCGGAGTACACCACCAGGCTTGCACCGAGCTGCAGAGGATGCTGAAAGGTCGGGCCTAGAAACGTATTGTCGACGACGACCATCGGTGACTGGGAATGCTTCCTTGCGGCAGCTGCAGCGGCGGCAATATCCGTCATGGTCAGAACCGGATTGGCAGGCGTTTCGATAAACACGATGCGCAAATTGGATGCCGACTCGATGGCTTTAAGCATACCGGCCGTGTCGCCGGCCTTTACAGGAATACCCCGCATGCCGAGCGGGGCCAGCAGATGATGCATCAGATGGTACGTGCCGCCGTACAAGGGCGTTGTATAGACGAAGGAGCTCCCGGGAGGGCAGAAGGCAAAGAACAGGGTCGATATCGCGGCCATGCCGGAATTGAAAACGGCCGAGGCGCGCGCGCCGGGTTCCAGCGGTACAACCTGGTCTTCGAGGATTTCGGCATTCGGGTGAGAGAGGCGCGCATAGATCAGGTCAACGCTTTCGCCCTCTGCCGGTTCTTTCATTCCGAGCGCTATCGCAAACGACCGCTCCGCGGATTCCGGGGAATTGAAGACGTAGGTGGAGGAGCGGAAGACTGCGGGCCGCGCCGACCCGACCGAGAGTCGCGGATCGAACCCTCGAGTTAAAACGGCTGTAGGCGGCCGAACGACATACGGTGGTTTTTTCGTTTCCATGATGAATCCTCCATGCTTTTTCAGTGTGGCGGCTTGCAGCCGCTTTAATCGCTTCCGAAAGCCTAGATCTTGGTTTTATCCAGTCCGAAATAATTAATCCATTCCTCAACATCCACCGGCTTCTCCTGCACATTCTTCTTGAAACCGATCGCGGGCCTTGACTCCATCTTCGAAGCAAATTCCTGCCACGACAGTGTTTTCGCACTCGCTGCGCGGCAGCGCTGCATCAGGTGCCGATCATTGGTGACGACAATAACTTCTTCCGGGTGCTGAATTTCCTTCAACCGCTGCAAGATGGCGTCATCTGCTGAATACGGCGCACTAAAGCGAACGGTGACGCCCGGGGGCAAAGACGCCCGGTCGGGATCCTCTCCGTCAAAATAGACCAGGAACCGGCCGCCCCCTGATCGGTGCAGGGAACACAGCTTGGACAAAAATGCCCTGCGAACTCCGGAATCCGATTTTGCCGCAGAGGCCGGGCGGCCGATGAGATTGTTTCCATCAAACCAATAGGGCATTATCTTTGAGCCTTTGCATCATCCGTTCTTAGGGTTAATTTAACTCAAAGGGTTCCATATGTATTCAAATTTTATAGAGGTCCAAATCTCCACTAGCGTGGATTCCGGCGAGCTTCTCGCCATGCTGCATGACGGTGAGTCGCTCGGCAGCTGGGAGAAGGACGGCACTCTTCATATCTTCTGGCCAGAAGACCAATGGAATGACGGGACACTTGAGGATTTGAAGAAAATCCTGGCTCGTATGGGAGTGACTGTGCGTGATGAAGATCTGACGATCCGTGCGGTTCCCGATCAGGACTGGAACGCGACCTGGGCCGCATCGCTGGAGCCCATACATCTAGGGCGCCGAGTGCGGATCCGTCAGAGCTGGCATGCGCCGGACCCGGCATTCAAAGGCATCGAGCTCGTGATCGATCCCAAACGGGCATTTGGAACGGGATACCACGCGACCACGCAGCTCGTCGTCGAGTGGCTGGATGAGCACATCCGTGGAGGAGAAAGAATTCTGGACGTGGGCACCGGAAGCGGAATCCTTGCCATGACGGCAATCCGTTTTGGGGCAGCTTCGGCTTTGGGAATCGACAACGATCCCGTGGCGATAGAATGCGCGCGGGAGTATGCGGAGTTGAACGGCTTTGGGCCGGAGCTTGATCTGCGCGTTGCGTCCTTCGATGGCCTGGAAGCTGGGAAGTTTGACGTGATTGTCGCTAATCTGGATATCCGGACGCTGCCGCGCCTTTGCGAATCTTTGCGGCGGTTAATGAGCGACCACGCATTCGCATGCCTTTCCGGTCTGCAGGAACAGGATTATGAGGAAATTTCAGCAGTTCTGAATCGCCAGGGATTCGAAATCTCGGCCCGGTGCCGGCGTGAAGATTGGCTCGCGTTATCGATAGGAAACTAACTTTCGGAGTGCGGCAGATTGCTGCCGCTTTATGAGTTCAGAGTTGCCAGTTCAAAGTTCCCAGTTATTGAAAAACTGGGAACTGGAAACTCTAAACCGGGAACTCCCAGAGCGGCAGCAAGCTGACGAAATATTACTTGTTCGCGGCGGCGTTAATTCTCTCGGCCGTCAAGGGCATTTGAAATACCCGAACGCCGATCGCATCGAATACAGCATTTGCAATCGCAGCGCCGACCGGCACGATCGCCGGTTCCCCGCCTCCCTGCGGATCCAGTTCATCATTCTTTACGATGATCGCCTCGATTTCCGGCATCCAGGAAAACCGCGGCAGGCTGTAATTATGGAAATTCTTGGTTAATAGCTGCCCGCCCCTGAAATGGATGTCTTCCGATAACGCATACCCCAGACCCATCATAATGCATCCTTCAATTTGCATCTTGGACCCTTCAGGGTTGACCGAAATCCCCATATCCTGGACGGCGACGAATCTCTTGACGCGGACCCTGCCCTTGTCAACCTTGACCTCGGCAATTTCCGCGACGAGGCTCCCCGCGTCGAGTCCACAGGCGATACCGAACCCGCGGCCGCTCGGACCAGCAGCGCCCGTATAGCCGAAGCTTTTTGCCGCCAATTCGAGGACGCGGCGCAGGCGCGCGTTGGATGTATTTTTCAGACGGAACTCCAGCGGATCCATCTTCAGCTTTGCCGCCATGATATCGATCTGCGACTCGCGCGCAAAGACGTTAATGTTGGCGCCGGGCGCGCGCCACGCCCCGATGTTAAAGGGATGAATTTTGGGCACATCCATCATCCATCCGCCGTAGGAACTTGTCAGATTATTTGGCACATCGTAGAGCTGTTCGGCGCTTCTCGTTCCTGCAAAATAAATTTGGTTGTCAAAGAGGCAGATGTTTCCTGCACTGTCCAGGCCCGACTTGATCTTTACGACGGCGGCCGGGCGGAACGAATCGTAGAAGAACTCCTCCTCGCGCGTAAATGAGACCTGGACCGGCTTGCCGGTGATTTTTGCCAATCGGACGGCTTCCGCGCCTTGAGGGAAGGGACTCTTGCCTCCAAATCCTCCACCGATATACGGTGCGATGATTCTGACTTTTTCGTTGGGGATCTTAAGCTGTCTGGCGATTTCCTGTTGAGCGGGGAATGGAGTCTGGGTGCCAAGCCAGACCGTCATTTTATCGCCGTCCATTTTCGCGCACGCCGAATGCGTTTCCATGGTGGCGTGCGCCCCATATCCGTTCAAATAGGTATGTTCAAAGACAGTCGCCGCGGCCTTTTCACCGACAGCAAGATCGCCCTTGCGCTCACTCAGTTGCGGTTTCGGGGCTTTCGGGAGCAAGTAGTCAAAAATGTTGCTTTCATCGATGTTTATAGGCGAAACGTCATATTCTGCTTTAATAGCCGTGCGTGCCTTTTCAGCGATTTCGGGATCCGGATGAAGCACGGCTACCATACCTTCTTCCCTGACCACAAGGACTCCCGGGATCTTTTCGGCCTCGGACGTATCGACGTTTTTCAGGGTAGCGCCATGAGCTGGGGGCCGCAGAAGTTTGGCATAGAGCAGGTCGGGGAAACGGATATCGCAGGCATATTTTGCCTGCCCGGTGACCTTGGCTCGGCCATCGATGCGCACGGGAGACTTGCCGATTATGGTAAATTCAGAAACGCGCTTGACTGCCGGTTTCGGATCCAGTTTACGGGTTATTTTCTGGCCTTTGGTTAATTGTGCGAATGTGACCTTATTTTTTTGGTCGGCAGTGGCGAATATGACGCCATTTTCGCAAGTCAATTGGTCTTTGGGAGTTTTTAGCTGCTCTGATGCCATATCCATCAGGATCGCCTTTGCTTCGGCGGCGGCGGAGCGAAGCGCGGCGCCGAAGATGCGGACTGACATGGAGCCGAACGTCCCCATATCCCATGGGCACAGGTCGGTGTCGCCCAGGATCATGGTGATGGAATCGTGCGGTACGCCCAGTTCTTCAGCGGCCATCTGGGCGAGGGCCGTGGTATTGGCCTGCCCTTGCTCGATTTTGCCGGAAAAACAGGTGATTTTGCCGTCTTCCCCAATTTTAAGATAGGCGTTCAGGTCGGTAGCGCCACCTCCCATGCCGAATCCGCCAAAGCCCTGGGGACGCCCGGGCCCGCCTGCAGGAGGTTTCTGCTGGGCGGAGAGCGGAGATGCGGCGCTGAAAAGAATGATGACCCCGCCGCCAAGGAGCTTTATGAAGTCGCGCCGTTCGAATATGTCCGCGCGTGAGTTCTCGAAGGTTTTTGGCTTTTTGTTTTGCATGAACCCCCTCATCTCTTCGCCACACTTTCGATTGCCTGAACGATCCTTTTATGAGAACCGCAGCGGCAGAGGTTGTTTTCCATGCCCGCGATGATCTGGTCGCGAGTAAGTTTGGGATTCTTGAGCAGCATGGCATAGGCATTCATCAGCATGCCCGGCGTGCAATACCCGCACTGGACGGCGCCCTTGTCGGTGAACGCCTGCTGCAGCGGGTGCAGTTTGTCTCCCTGCGCGAGGCCTTCGATTGTAAGGACTTCCTTGCCCTGGACGTTGCGAACAGGCAGCATACAGGAGCGCACGGCCTCCTTATTAATGACGACTGTGCAGGCGCCGCAAAGACTCATGCCGCATCCGTACTTGGTGCCGGTAAGACCCAGGTCGGTGCGTAGCACCCATAGCAATTTCCTGTCGCCATCGACGTCCAGCTCTGTTTGCTTCCCGTTTAACTTAAATCGGATCTTGTCATTCATAGTGCGACTCTCTGGATGAGGGTTGGTAATCTGAGTGATTTTACCAAAGAATGCCCGGAGATGCCTATAAAAACGGGCTTGGGTCGAAGACAGGCTGCAGAGATTTGCGGCGGCACATTTTTTTGTGGCAAATAGGAGAAGAAATTTATCCGCGGTGCCGATTACTACTTTGACGCTCGGATTCTGAATAATGGCCAACAATAGGATCCAGCTTGAGCTATTGCAGAGAGGCCGGACTTGCACAGCGTATTGTTTACAAAGTTTGACGGTCAGTTGACAATCGGAGAAAAGCTTTTTGCTATATTTCCATCGCCCCTGCCCGCTCGGAAGTTTGAATGTCAACTGCCGAGATTAGAGTGTCGACAGAACCATAAACCAAAGGAGAGATAAAATGCTAGCACTGTATAGCCGCTATCTAAGCGCCAAAGATGCACTGAAGGGATGGATGAAGAGCGAAGAAGAGGGCCAGACCATCGTCGAGTACGTCCTCCTGATCGTCCTCATCGCTTTAGTCGTTTTTGCCACACAGCCGGGTCTCACCGGAGCGCTCATTAATGCATTCAACAGAATCGGCGCGTCCGTGACCGGCGCAAGCTAAAAATATTCACAATCGTGGATCCGGGGATGATCACCAACAACCGGGTTTTGTGATAATCCCCGGACGCGATTTCTGGAATTGTCGAGGAACGAAAATTGCCGCAAGTTTAGTGTTTTTCGGGAAATTTATTGGGGCATGGCCGCCTATCCGGGGACTGAGCTTATTAAGAGGCATCACAGCCGGGAGATGGTTTAGCCAATTGTTTTAGTCCAATAACACTGATTGGTACGAGCGGTTTGCATTTGAAAAACGAACAAATGAATCGTGCGCCCTTAAGCAGGGATAGGATGTAAAAATGAACAGAAATCGATTCCTGGTTCTAGCAATCATTGCCTTGATCCTGAGTGGCGGCTTAACGTACATGGTCTACCGAGTGCTGCAGGGCCGGCTTCAATCGGCGGAATCAAATTCAAAAGTAGTAGTTGCCGCCAGAAAGATGGAATTTGGCTATCGCATCACAAAAGATGACGTCAGGCTGGTCGAATGGCCGAAAGGTACTCCGCTTCAAGGCAGCTTCGAAGATGTGAATCTGGTTGTGGATCGAGCGACTGTAGCGCCGCTGCAGATCAATGAACCGATTCTTGATTCCAAGCTGGCCTCCAAGGAAGCGGGCGCGGGACTCATGACGGTCATTCCCGATGGCATGCGTGCTCTCTCGATCCAGGTCAATAGCGTGATCGGCGTGTCCGGATTTGTATTGCCTGGATCTCGCGTCGATTTGATACTGACAGCCATTCCCCCTAAGGATGTCAAAGGCGCCAAGCAGGATGAGATGGGATCCAAGATTATTCTGGAAAACCTGGAGGTGTTGGCGGCAGGACAGAATGTGCAGCGGGACGTAGAAGGAAAACCGCAAACGGTTCAGGACGTGACGCTGCTGGTTACGCCAGACCAGGCGCAAAGGGTTGCCCTAGCCACGGGAGACGGCAGAATTCAGCTGGCACTCCGCAACCCGCTGGACAAGAAGGCTGCCGACCCCTTATTGGTCATACGATCGTCTCTCTACGAAGGCCCAACGATGGAAAAGTCGGAGAGCGGATCGGCGGCAAAGGCTGCGCCCGATAAGCCGGAGGCGAATGGTCGCGCAGGTTCAAAACGTCCGCTAAGGTCTGCCGCTGCAAAGCCTGTGCAGCCCAAGAAGCAGGAACCTCTAGTCAAAGCACCCCCGTCGCCCTCCCCGCAGCATGTTGTCGTGGTCGAGCTCATTCAGGGAGTGAAGCGAACCAAAGACACTTTTGAAGAAACAAAGCCCGAATCAAACGAAACTTCAACGAATTCAGACGGGACAAAACAATGAAGAGCAAAGCAGCTTTTATAATTAAGATCCTGATGCTGATCCCTTTGGGAATTTCGCTGTCTGCGTTCCAGGCACAGGGTGGCAACGGGCCTGAGAATCCGCAGGCGAATGCGACGCAGGCCTCCGCGCCGCCCGGTGCTCAGGAAATCCTGCGCGTATCTGAAGGGAAATCGTTCGTCCTCAACACCAGCGAGACTATTAAGCGCGTATCGGTTACCAATTCAGATATTGCCCAGGCGATGGTGGTTTCTCCAAATCAGGTCCTGGTCCATGGTGTAAAGCCGGGGACCGTTTCGTTTCTGATATGGAATGAAGAAGAACAGGTGCGCACGTTCGACCTGCAGGTATTGGCTGTCCCGATCAGCCTGGAGCCGGTTCGCGAATCGCTTGCCGAGGCGTTGCCCGATCAGGATATTCGTGTGAGCCAATCCGGATCTTCGATTGTGCTGACGGGCACGGTCGCATCCAAAGACGTGGCAGAGCAGGCTGCCGCGATAGCCAAAACCGCGAATGACAAGGTCGTCAATCTTCTCGCCGTTGCCCCGATGAATCAGGCCGTCATGCTGGAGGTTAAATTCGCCGAAGTGAACCGCAACGCACTGCGTCAACTCGGTCTGACGATCCTCAGCACAGGAGCCGCGAATACCCCGGGGGTCATTTCAACGCAGCAGTTTTCAGGCGTGGGGAATAACGTGGATCTCACCTCGAGCATCGGAGGCAGCGTTCGTGGGTTTACCACGCAATACAACCTCACGGATCTCCTGAATATTTTCGTATTCCGGCCAGATTTAAATCTTGGGCTCTTGGTAAAAGCTCTGCAGCAGAAAAGCATGCTGCAAACCCTGGCCGAACCGAATCTCATCGCGATGGAAGGCAAGGAAGCTTCCTTCCTGGCAGGCGGCGAGTTTCCGGTGCCGGTCGTGCAGGGTACGGGAACCGGCAATAATTCCAGCGTCAGCATTCAATTCAAGGAGTTCGGCGTTCGGCTCAGATTTATTGCCAATCCGAATCCGGACGGATCCATCAATTTGCATGTGGCGCCGGAAGTCAGTGCCCTGGATTATACAAACGCGGTCACGCTTTCCGGATTTTTGATTCCGGCACTTTCGACACGGAAGGCTGAAACCGATGTGCAGTTAAAAGACGGTCAGAGTTTTGCCGTTGCAGGACTACTGGACAATCGTGTGACCAAGATCAGCGGCAAAGTTCCGTGGCTGGGGGATGTGCCCATACTGGGGAATTTGTTTAAGAGTTCCAATTTCGTTCAGGCAAAGACGGAGCTTCTCGTAATGGTAACGCCTCACATGGTGAAGCCGCTTGAGCCTGGACAGCGAAATCCTTTGCCCAAATTCCCCGTTCCGTTCATGGATAACGACAAGTTTGACAACAAAGCAGGAAAAGCATCAGAACCGAAGAGCCTGCGCCCGGGCGGCTAGCTTTGAGAGGATAAACTGATGGATTTGAGGGCCTCCCCCGGGCCTGGTTCCGACGAATTAATCCATCGGGTTTGCTTATAAAGGATTGCACCATGAATGCTCAAAAGCTTGCCGTAGGTCTCCTGGCCGTGTCGCCGGAGATTCGCGAGGCACTGGCCGGCAGTGTAGAAGGCACACAGCTCGGTTCCGTGAAAATTGTGGTGGATGAATACTGCACTGCGGAGGATGACTACTCTACGCAGCGGCTTATTGAAGCCCATCCCGATGTCCTACTTGTGGATATGCAAGACCAGAGAGCGGGTATCAAGACGCTCTTTGTGCTGCATTCAGTTCTTCCGGAAACATGGCTCTATGCCTATGGCGCTCCCAACGATCCTCAGTTGATCATCGAAACCATGCAGGCGGGAGCTCGCGAATTTCTATCCAAACCGGTAAACGCGCACAGCATCACGATGGCTTTTAACCGGTTTATCGATGAAAGAGATCGCCAGCGGATTGTGGCGAAAACGCGCGGCAAGGTGTTTGCAGTTACTTCCGCGAAGGGGGGGGCCGGTGCCACGTCGGTCGCCGTCAACCTGGCGACAACACTGGCAAGCACGATAAAGTATCGGGTTGCCATTTTGGACCTGAACAGCCCGGTGGGCGATGCTGCGTCCTATCTGAACTTGAAGCCCCAGTTCTCTCTGTCCGACGCCCTGGTTTCTGCGCCACGGCTCGACTCGGTACTGCTGGAAACATTCATGACCAAGAGCGAAAATGTTTCGCTGCTCCCTGGTCCCAAGCAGCTTAAATCGTGCGGATCGCCGGCTGCGTTGGGAAAATTGCTGCGAGTTGTTTCCGCATCCTACGGTCACGTATTCATCGATCTTCCGTCGTCACTGGAGCCGGACCTTCTGCAGATTGTAGCGGAGGCAAGTGAAGCTGTTCTCGTGGTTATGACGCCGGAATTGCCGGCCGTATGGCGCACGCATCGCCTTATTTCCACATTGGCTGGATTCGGGTGTGCGGATCGGATCCGCCTGATACTCAATCGAGACAACAGCCGGGATGAAATTACGGAAAAAGAAATAGCCAGAGCTCTCAATCACCCGGTTTATTTCAGGCTTCCGAACAACTATTCAGCGGCGATCCAGGCAATTAACAGAGGGAAACCGATCGTTGAAATGAATCACTCAAACCTGGCAACCGGCTATCGTCAGCTGATGCAGGAACTGACAGGGGTTGCCGCCAATAAGCCGCGGAAACCCTATTCCAGGCTCTTCTTTCTGGGGTAATTTGAATGCATGATCAAACGTATCTCGATCTCAAAAGCAGCCTCCATTCCAAGGTAATCAACGAGATCGACCTGGAAAATCTTAATCGCCTGCAAGAGGAGACCGCGCGGGAGCAGCTCAGACAGGTCATTCTTGAGATCTTGCAACGGGAAAAGACGCCACTGACTCTCACAGAACGGGAGCAGCTGGTAACGGAGATTCTCGATGAAGTATTTGGCCTGGGTCCTCTCCAACCGCTCCTGGCCGACCCGACCATCTCCGACATCCTTGTGAACGGTGCCTACAACGTTTACATCGAGCGGCGAGGCAAGCTGGAGCGCGTTGCCGTCCGCTTCAACGATAATGAGCACCTGATGCGCATTATCGATCGCATTGTATCGCGCGTCGGGCGCAGGGTGGATGAGTCCTCTCCAATGGTCGATGCGCGGTTGCGGGACGGTTCCCGTGTCAACGTGATCATTCCGCCTTTGGCGCTTGATGGGCCCGTGTTATCCATCCGGCGATTCGGCACGGATCCTCTGAAGGCGCAGGATCTGTTGGACAACGGAACTCTGACAGTCGAGATGCTGGACCTGTTGAAAGCCTGTGTTCGAGGCAAGCTGAACGTAATCATATCGGGGGGAACGGGCGCCGGTAAAACGACCTTGCTCAATGTCCTTTCGAGCTTTATTCCGGGCGACGAACGCATCGTGACGATTGAGGATGCAGCGGAGCTCCAACTCAAACAGGAACACGTGGTGCGCCTTGAAACCCGGCCGCCGAACATCGAAGGGAAGGGCGCCGTCAAACAGCGTCAACTGGTCATCAACGCCCTTCGTATGCGCCCGGACCGCATTGTCGTCGGGGAGGTCCGCGGCGAAGAGGCTGTGGACATGCTCCAGGCGATGAATACCGGTCATGAGGGATCTCTCACCACCGTTCACGCCAATACTCCGAGAGATGCCCTAAGCCGGGTGGAGACCATGGTTTCCATGGCAAACCTGAATCTTCCGGACAAGGCCGCCAGACAGCAATTGGCTTCGGCGATACACGCGATCATTCAAGTAACTCGCATGCCCGACGGCACACGCAGAATTACAAATATTTCGGAAATCACCGGCATGGAAGGTCCCGTGATCACAATGCAGGACCTGTTCCTGTACGAGCGTCAGGGATTCGACCAAAACGGCAAGGTGAAGGGCACATTCAAAGCCACGGGGATCCGTCCGAAATTTACGGAAAAGCTTCTGGGTTCCGGGATCCGATTGCCCATGGAAATGTTTTCTCCGGAGCCTGCATTGGCGCGCGTGCGGTAATCATGCATTCATCATCTGAGCGAGCATCTATATGAGCATCCCGGTTTTAACCATTCTGATCTTTATCGTGACCGTTGCGCTCGTAATCAGCGGGTTTTACTTCCTCATCTATTCTCCCGCTGAAAAGAGAAAATTGCGTCAGCGCATCGAGCTGGCTAAGGCGGACGTTTCAGCACTGTCCGTGATGGACTCCGATAACAAGCTCTTGAGATCGGAAGTCTTGAGCAGATTCCCCCTCGTGCATCGCCTGCTGCTCAGTCTGCCCGGGATTCAGAACCTTCAGCTTTTTGTGCAGCAGTCGGCAGCGAACGTGACGGTGGGCATGCTGCTGACTCTCTCCCTGATTCTCGGATGGTTTGTATTTCTCGTTGCGCTGCTGTTCGGCATCATCATTTTCCTGGCGGCATTTTTCGGCCTGCTGGCTGCTGCCATGCCATTCATTGTAATCGCCATTATGCGTCAACGCCGCTTTTTGAGATTTGAGGAGCAGTTTCCGGACGCGATAGATCTTTTGGGCCGCGCAGTCCGGGCCGGGCATGCATTTACCACGGGCTTGGAATTGATCGCAAAAGAAATGCCGGCCCCTCTGTCGGAAGAATTCCAGCGCACCTACGAGCAGCAGAACCTGGGCCTCCCTTTGCGGGATGCCTTCGAGAACCTCATGCGCCGGGTTCCGCTCACCGATGTGCGGATTTTTGTAACGGCGCTCATGATTCAGAGAGAATCCGGCGGGAACCTGGCAGAGATCCTGGATAATTTGTCCTCCGTCATCCGCGAGCGGTTCAAGCTCATGCGCCAGATCCGGGTTTTCACTGCTCAGGGAAGAATGTCCTTATATGTTCTCGTGTCGGTACCGCCTGCAATGGGAGTCATGATTTATTTATTTCAGCGGGAATATATCATGCGTCTGTTCACCGATCCGCTCGGGATCAAGTTTCTAATAACGGGCATCGTGCTTCAGGTCATTGGATTCTTTGTGATCCGCAAAATTACCCAGCCGAAATTTTAGGAGTTCCGCACATGGACCTACGTTGGATACTTGCTTTGATCGCCGGGTTGCTTTTCGTGGCGGTGTTCCTGTCGGGCTACGCGTTGCTGATGACAAGGCCCAATGTGGAGGAACGTCTTCGTGGGCCGCAACTGACCCCCAAAAAGCGGGTCGATTTTTTCCAATTTCTGAGAAAATCCGAAAAAGTTCTGAAGCCGCTCGGAGAAATGATCCCGCGATCTCCCGAAGAAATGTCGAGACAGGAGAGAAGGCTGATGCATGCCGGCATACGCAGAAGAGACGCCCCGTATCTCCTGTATGGCACAAAGCTGATGCTGGCGATTATCTTTTTCGTTTCGTTCTCCATGATTGGCCCCATACGATCCAATGTCCTTCTGCTGATTCTGCTGCCGATCTTATTGGGTGCCCTGGTTCCGGACATGGTGGTTTCTCACATGATCCAAAACAGAAAGGATAACCTTCAGCGTGCACTGCCCGATGCACTCGACCTCGCCGTGGTTTCAGTCGAAGCGGGACTGGGACTGGATCAGTCCCTGGTGAAAATAGGGCAGGAGCTGAGCTCCGTATATCCGGCACTGTCCGATGAGCTGAACCTCTATAGCCTCGAAGTGAACGCGGGGAAGAAGCGGGCCGATGCACTGCGCAACCTGAGCCTGCGTACGGATGTGAACGATCTTCAGTCCTTTACGACTGTGTTGATCCAAACCGATCGCTTCGGCACCAGCGTCGCTCAATCGCTGCGCGTATTTGCCGACACGATGCGCGTGAAACGAAGACAGCGGGCGGAAGAGCATGCGGCTAAGATGAGCGTCAAAATGATTCCCCCTCTGGTCTTTTTTATATTCCCGGCAATCCTCGTCGTACTGCTTGGCCCTGCGATGATTCAGATTGCCCGGATTCTGGTGCCCAGTATGACGGGTGGTCCAACCCCATAGGAGATATAAGGAGAAAGATATGGATGCTGTCCAGACAGTTCGCATCGTAGCAATAGTTCTCGCTTTTGTTGTATTGGGGATTTTGATTGTCCGAATGCGTTCGAGAAAGTCAAAATCCTAAAATAGATCCATTGAAAAACGAAATATTCGCAGTTTTGAACCGGACTCGGGATACCTGCCTCGCGGATTCCGCGGAGTCGGCCCGTTCCATTTTAAAACGGATGAAGGGGTTGATGGGCCGTTCCTTAGGGGAATTTCCTCCAGGGAGGGCACTCTGGATCGTTCCATCGGATGGGATCCACACTTTCGGGATGCGTTTTCCAATCGATGCCGTTTACCTGGATTCCGGAGGAAAGGTGCTCCGACTGTATCGCGAATTGGCTCCGTGGAGAATTGCGTCCGTGATATTCCGATGTCGAAGCGTCCTGGAGCTTCCGCCCGGGACGCTGGATCGCACGCATACGGAAGTCGGTGATACTCTGGAATTCCGGGCTTGCTGAAATCTTAGCGAAGACATATCAGGTTGACGGGGCAGCCGCCGACCGGAACTGTTCGCGGCTCGATTAAAATGAACTCTTACGATATTGTTCTGATTTTTCTGACCGCCATTGTCTGCGGCACGTTGGCGCAGCTGACGAGCGGATATTCCAAGGGGGGATGGATTGTAAACCTGGTCGTCGGCTTTTTGGGCGCCCTGGCAGGGATTCTGGTCAGCCGCTCGTTGAACGCGCCTGTCATCTATGACCTGTCTGTAGGCAACACCAGGTTCCCAATCATATACAGCGTGGTAGGCGCGGTGATCTTCCTTGCTGGAATCGGGTTGTTCATTAAGCCGGGACAACGCTGACAGGAACAATACACACCGGCGAATCGCGGCGAGGGTAAAGCAATATGCAGGATTCGGCTCAGGATAGGAAATCGGTATTTAGCAATGAAACCCTGGTGCCGATCATGCCGGAACTCATCGAACAGACCGGGCTGAGCACTGGCTTCCTTGCCGACCTTGCCTTGAAAACCGTGTATTCAGGCAGCGACTGCACTTCGGAACGCGTGGCCGAAAATCTGAAATTGCCGCTGGGCATTTCAGAAAACCTGATGCAGCATCTGTACCGGGAAAAGTACATAGACATTCGTGAGCGGTCCGGGGTGCAACGAAACCGGTATGCCATGCTGGATCGGGGCTGGGATCGGGTTCAGCGTCTCCTCTCTCTTAGCGGATACATCGGCCCGTCCCCGATCACACTCGATGATTATACCGCCGGCATGCGATGGATGAATGTACATGCTGAAAAAGTCGAGCCGGAGAATATATCCGGAGCATATTCCCACCTGGTCCTCTCCGATCAACAACTCAGAATCCTCGGCCTTATTGTAGAGTCGCGCCGCAGTCTTTTTCTGACAGGCCCTCCGGGCAGCGGCAAAACCAGTGCCGCGGTTGCGCTCCACGATGCGCTAAAGGGAGAAATCTGGATTCCCTATGCGATCGAAATCGATGGGCAAGTCATCCGTGTTTTTGATCCTCATATCCATCATCCCGTGTCCCCGCCGGAAGGACGGTACGACAAGCGCTGGATCAAAATAAAGCGGCCCATGGTCATTGTTGGGGGTGAGCTGACTCTTGAATCGATGGACCTTATTTATGCGGGAAATCTCAATTACTATGAGGCGCCATTCCAGGTAAAGGCCAACGGCGGACTTCTGGTGATCGACGATTTCGGCAGGCAACGCGTGGAGCCGCATGACTTGCTGAACCGCTGGATCATTCCGTTGGAAAATCGAGTCGATTATTTGACGCTACACACAGGCAAAAAGATCGAGGTGCCTTTCGAGCTGCTGCTTGTCTTTGCCACAAACCTGAACATCAAAGACTTCGTCGATCAGGCCTTCCTGAGACGCATGGGATATCGGCTGGGTTTTACGACTCCGTCTGCAGATGTCTACTCTTTGATCTTCCAGCGCTATCTTGCCTATCGTGAACTGGACTATGACTCCAGCTTTTTATACCGGCTATTCGCGCGCTATGAACATGAAAAGCGTGAAATGAAGGCATGCGAGCCAAGAGATCTGGTGGAACGGTGCCTCGACATCTGCAGGTATGAAAACCTTCCAAGAAGAATAACCGTCGATATTCTCGATCGGGCGTGGAATTACTACTTCGGACTGGAAAATCAGAGAATCGACGCGTAGAAAGATACACACAATTCCCGTCAGCAATCGACGGTGCTTAAGACCTAGCTGCCGACCGGATTCAGTGGATTGTTGCGGCTTTAAACGGTTTGAAAAGCCGAGATATCACGCGGGGTGCTTGCACGAGCCCGATCGGGACTAAGAATGCATACATCAACCCCCAGTATGCGTTAAACGGCCTCCCGACCACGGCAAAAGCCAGCATATAAACAAGAATGGTACACGTCAGTCGTGTTCCCCAATCGCTTCGCTGTCCAAGCAGCCCAAGGAGCGAAATGGGTACTACGACTGCGGTCATCCACGCCGGCGCGAGCACGAGGAAAGGGTGCATTTGAGCAGTATTCAGAACGAAGGGCCAGCCCCCGAAGGCAATCCAGCCTCCCTGCAGTACCTTGTCGTTTTCTGTAATAAGCCTCGTCACCAAAGTCCAGTGAAATAAAAATTCCACGCCAAAAATCAGAATTCCGCAAAACCAGAGCATCGCTTCCCGACGTCTCCGATCGACGAGAGCCAGCACCAACATGACAAGCACGAAGGGAAGTGCCAATTCCCGCAGGAAAAGAGCGGTCAGGCCCACTAGCACAGAGGTATTGTGCCAACGGTGCGCATAGAGTGCCAACGAAAGAAGGATGAGAGTCCCCGCCCAGAACTCATGCATCAAGAAAGGGCCGGGAATGACGCTGTAAATGAGAGGACCGGCTAAGAGCAGTCCGCCGAAAACAATTTGTCCCGGACTGAACTCATTTTGCTGAAATACTTTCAGCCACAAATAAAGCAGCAGCAGGGCCAAAAGAAAGATGGTTGCCCGGCCGATGATTGGAGATGGAAGCTTTCCCAAAAGCCAGGCCAGTAGCGGTAGTCTCCAATTGAAAACGCTGGCAGTGGCATACCCCATGCGTCGCAACTCATAGCCGGCGGCCGAATAATAGTTTTCCCCCGCATGAATTTTTGCGACGATGGCCTGGTAACATTTCAGATCCTCTCCGTTTGCTCGGCCTCCATACAGATTTGGAATAGGACGACAGACTGCAAGGCCATAGATAATAAATGCAAGAAGACCAGCCCAAATCAGGATGGCGCGAAAAGGATTCAAACCGATGATGAGATCGTTGTTCGAGGATGAATGCTTTTTAGCAGTTGCTGCACCGTGGGTCGTGATAGTCATGAACTGGCCTGATTTTCCTGCCGCTTCTTGCTCAGGTGTGATGCGAGGGCGATTGTGCCCAGCATAAATACGGGCATCGTTACACGGCTTCCGTTTGCATCGGGTCCTAGGACGTCCAGGTTAACGAGAGCCAGGAGGATGAACTGCAAGAGAATTGCCGGACCGAGAGGATGCCGCATCCGGACCCTGATCAGGGCCCAGGCGCCTAGGCCCAATGCCAGAGGAACCAGATAGTAGGCGAATACCGTGCTGCCGGTCATCCAGTAGCGTACGCTGTCCCGCAATCCCAATAGCGGCAGAGTGAACTCGGTGATGTTTCCTCGGTTATCGCTGACGAGAAGGCGAAGGGCCAGCCACCACGCTCCGGCGATTAATGCCGGGATGCCCGCCAGGGCGAATCCCTGCCGGTCCCGTCGCCAGAGGGCCAGTCCCAGCAGCACCAGCCAAGTCGATTCCTTGGCAAGGGTTGCCAGGATTCCGGCCGCCAAAGCCCACCGCTGGCGTTTGCCGATCGAAAAAGCAATCGCAGCAAGGCCCGCCGCAAGGGCCAAATTGTCCGCAGCGGAAATCCGCATAGTGAGGATCGCTCCCGGCAGAAGTGCAAACACGAGCGCCGGCCACGCTGGGCCCCCCAATTTCAGCGAAAGCAGTCCGGCGGCTGCTCCGCCTGCAAAAAGCGAGAGCGCACCAACCACGATTGTGGCCGTGACAAGTCCCTTGCCGCCACCCTGTGGGTGTAACATCCAGACAATCAGCGGAAATGCTATCCTCTGGAGACGATAACGGGGCCGGTCCAAATCCGGCGCTACGCGATTGAGGTGCAGCGGTTGACGCGCGATCGCATAGAATTGCTGGCCATCGTGCCCGATTCCTGCGGGCAGTTTAGCGTTGGGAAAATCTTCAAGAAATACTCGTGCGGATGGGCCCTCGGCTCCGGGGAAAATGATACTGGCCGGGTGGGCTCCGGGAAGGTTCGCCGATTTTACCGCAATCGTTGTGCTGAAAGCAGCCGCGACCAGCGCAAGCAGCAACACCTTAAAGAGTGCAGGCCGCTGGACGATATGCGGTTGGGGCAGATTCAATTTAGAACTCTCCTCGCGTTAGATCGCCGGCAATCACCGTCTGAAAACCATCTCCTGCGTGAGCGCCCAAAAACCCTTTGCCATTTTGGCCCAGGCAGAAATGAGAAACAAGCTGAGATTGTCGAGTTTCAGGGCACTGTTACTTTCTCTCTGCAGATGCAACGGAATGCACGCGATCAATAACCGGAAGCATTCCGTGCTGATAGCGATGGTGGTGGTCGATAATATAATCGAGGGCATGAGCCCGAAAGGCAACGTTCGATAGTCGAAATCGGAACAGGAGTGCCATGAATCGGGATATCGTAACCGTGAATGTATCGAAGTCTGTGTCCGGGGATGGTTTTTTGCACTATTGCGGCATGTTCCTTCTCTTCTCGCTTTGCCCGCTCCTCCTGTATAAGCCCGTATTTCAGAATGATACCTATTGGCTCCTGAATACCGGAAGATACATCGCCCAAAACGGGTTCCCGCTGACAGAACCGTTTACCATGCACCGCGGTCTCCATTTCATGGCGCAGCAATGGCTTTCGACCGTCATCTTCCATAAAAGCTACCAGGTCGGAGGAGTCGCCGCGATTCATGCTCTGGTCATCGGCACATCTGCGATAATCCTGTTCCTGGTATACCTCATGGCGCTGCGATTGGCGGGAGGGAAGAAGCTGATCGCTTCCTATATTACGGCATTCATAGGCGTCAGCCTGAGCTCCTTTGTGATGCCGCGTCCGCAGGTATTTTCATTATGTGTGTTCGTTGCTGCAATATCTCTTCTTGAATACTGTGTGGATAACCCGAAGTTCAAGCCGGCTGTGGTGGTTGGACTCCCTCTCCTCTCCGTATTGCTAATCAACCTGCACGCCGCGATGTGGCCGATCCTGTTTCTGCTTTGCGTTCCCTACCTGATCGACGGCATTAAATTCAAAATCGGCAGAATTGAGGGCCAGGGGTACGACACAAAGCCGCTTTATGTTGGAATATCGATTGCAGTCCTGTCGGGATATGCAAATCCATACGGTATTCAAGCGATGACCTACCTGTTTCATTCCTACGGAAACGGCGTCATCAATAGCCATGTTCAGGAGATGTTCTCTCCGGATTTTAAAAGTCTTTCCGGGTTGTTTATTTTTGGCGTTGTGCTGACGGTCGCTCTCATATATTACCTGGCGCCAGGGAGCACGCGGCTTCGATACGCCCTCATTTCCGTGGGAACGCTGTATATGGGGCTGTCCTCGGTGCGAAGTTTTGCACTCTTTATAATTTTTGGACTGGTTTTCCTGTCCTGTTACCTCAAGGACGTTGATCTGTCGAGGGCCATGCCGGCAAGAAAAAGGGCGATTCTTGTTTGCGTGGCGGTCATGGCGATGCTCACCGTCAGAATTTTGCGCACGCAAAGTTTTGAAGCTTTCGAGGCTGATTATCGGCCTGAGGCGGCAGTTCGGTACATGAAGGCCAATCTCGATCTGTCCAAAATGCGACTGTACAATTCATACGATGCAGGCGGATATATTGAATTTTCCGGGATTCGGGCCTTCATCGATTCGAGAGCAGAAATATTTACGAGGAAGCTGAACGGAAAGGAAGACATATTAAAGGATTATTGTGATGCCTTGACCGGAACGCTTTATTACTCGGACTTTGTCGCCAGGTACTCGTTCACGCATCTTCTGGTCAACAAGGAAGACTTAATGAACCATTGCCTGGAGCACGACCGAAGATTCAAAGCAATCTATCAAGACAACAAGTATGTGCTTTACGAAGCCATCTAATGAAAAGCAAGTTTGAATAATTTCGAAGGCGGACGGTGGACGGGTTGCCGTTTCACACTGGAATTCTGAAAAAGATGAAATTGGGTGAAAAGCGATATATCCCCGCAATCCTGATCCTTTTGATTTCAGCCGTCACCTTGCTCCCCGCGGCTTTTACTCTGCCCCAGCATGGGGACGAAGCCATGTATGTCTGGAAGGCTGCGTATTATGGGAACCGGCTTTTGCATCTGCAATTCGATTTTGACCGGGCCGACGATTACTCGGATCCGGGTTTCTCACCTTTTAGTTTTTGGGCGATGGAACAACCTTTTGGAAGCCATCTGATTTTTGCGGCTGCGATGAAGATAAGCGGAACATCCGGTCCTTCCATCCCATTTAAATATCTGGATCCGAAATTCGATGAAACGAAGAATCTGATTCCGGCTTCAACATTGCCGGTGGTCCGTTTGGCCGCAGTGCTTTGTGCCTCTGTCGGTCTCGCATTGATCGTTTCCCGTTGGGGATGGCCGGCTCTTTTTGCTTGCGTGTTATTTTTGGCGATTCCCCATGTCCGGCCGGATTTATCAAGGGCGTGGGCAGAGGGTCCGTTGTTGTTGGGATTTGGGCTATGTGCAGTACTGATCGATACCAAATATCTCGGGGTTGCATTGGGACTTACCGCATCCTTTAAGCTGACGGGGATTTTGCTTTGGCCTGTAGCAGGCTATGTGGCAAGGAAGCTTCCGCGACGCCAGATCCTGCGGCGGACGCTTTCCTGCCTGCTGACCTGGAGCGTTGTGAATCCACTTTCCTGGTTTGCCGGAGGCCCGTTTTATATTCTGGTTCTTCTTTCTTTTCGGGCAGGAAGCTTCTTTTGGCAAACAAGAAACCTACCCATCGAATTGAAAACGGGATCGTTTTTTCCAACACGATATTTTTGGCCGGCGGAATTGGCACTTTTGCTTTTGGTATTTGTTTGGGCCCTTCCGGCCTGCCTGCATTCGCTTCGGAGCAGACGGAGGCGATCAATAGAATCTCATTTCGGGGAACACCCCGGATCTTCGCAGCGATGATTAATGCGATGAAATTGTTTCCATACCTCGAGGAATGGTACCTCAGTTTTCCGGCCAGGATAAAAACACTAGGCTCCCTGCTGGATGTTCCCGATCTCACCTTCTCCGCAATTCTTTTCACCCTGAATGCGATTTTGTGGCCCTATCTAGGCTTGGTACATGATGCGAGGCTGTATGCCTTGCAGGCATTGAATCATAGCCAGAATGGACGATTCGCACAGGATCTCTTTTTTAAATACGGCTCTCAGGATAGATTTTCGATCTTTTCTGCTTTTATGGGACCGGTCGTGAGTCGGCTCGGTCTGGAGATGTCGTTTTGGATCGCTTATGTTTTGTTTTCATCCCTGTTTATCTATGCGGTGGTTCGGCTTATACGAACGCTTATCCCGGATCGGTGGCTTGCCAATATCGGCATTATCGCATTGGTGGCATTTTCTCTTCCATATGGCGGGTGGGATATATTTCATGCAAGGGAAAGCTTTTTTACGGCCAGGTCGGCAGCAGAAGGCCTCTCATTGCTTGGAATTGAGGCTGTCCTTCAGAACAGATATCCAAAGTCCATCCTGTTTGCCCTGGCAAGTCTCATCCTGCATCCTCTGATGGGGATTGGTTCCTTGTTGGTGGTCGTTGCCGGCTTCTGTCTAGATCAGGTCAAAAGCAAAAAAGCGACTGTCACGGCATTATCGCTTGGAGTCGCTGCGTTCCTACTCTTGACAGCCTTCGGCTGGAATTCGATGCCGTTTCTGCGCCCGGGTATGGACGTTCGATGGATTTCTGCAATCAAAGATATTAATTGGTATTGCTTTCCGTCTGAATGGCGTTTCACGGATTGGTATCGGTTGACGGGTTGCGTGGCCATTGTATTATTCGCCAGCCGCTGGCTGGAACGGCGAGCACGAAAGATCGTCCGCATCATTGTTTGTGTGGGACTAGCTGGAACGAGCAGCACAATCCTCGGCGAATACCTGGGCGTCCCCCTTTTATTGCAGGGGCAGGGGTATCGAGCAGCGTGGGTGGTCGAAGCCCTTGCAATCCCACTTGGCGTGTTCATGATAAATCGATTTGTGAACGGCGCATTTAAAAAGGGGAAGTGGATTGCCCTTGGAATATTTTTCTTTATCGGAGACCCATTTTCTCTTTTTTCAGACCTGATACCAATGACCCCCGATAACCTCCCCATCTATGCCCTTTTCCTTAGTGTCGTCGCATTGTTTCTTCTGCATAAAGGCGATTCCTTCAACAGGGAATCGGTCCAATTCGCAATTTGTGCCGGCCTGGTCGCGTGGTCTGTCGCTCTTTCATTCACAGTGATCGCCATAAAAATAAGGCTTGGCATCCATAGCGCATCGGATCCGATTGCTGTTGCCGTCGAGAGCGCAATGATGTGCAGCCGGACGTTTCTATTCTTGATATCGTTGTTGTACCTGTCCGGATTTATTGCGATCTGGCGAAGAGTCGCCATGCGTGGGGTCCTTGCTTTAGCCGCGTTGACCTGGATTGCTTTGAGCTCCATTCTGTTTGTCACCCGGGAGAGTGCTTCATATCGCGCGCATTTTGAGCCGGGTTACAGTGATGTGGACTTCATCGCAAAGACGATCGCCGAAAAAGGACCGAAGGGGCAAGGGACCATGAAAGCGGCGCAGATATATTGGCCCAATCATCCAGCCCAGGTCTGGTTTCAATTGCGGTCGAATAACTATTTCCACTTTACCCAGCTTAGCGGGGCGGTTTTTTCAAAAGAGACCTGCATGGAAGGGCAGCGACGAGCCGCGCTTGTCAGGCCATTCGAGATTGAGTGGATGAAGGAAGAGAGGTTTGAATCGAAATATCAAAAAATGATGCTGAGAAGCATGAAAGCGGAGGAGAAAGAACCTCTTCCCACAGAAAAAGATCTCCTTCGACTTGCAAGGGATGGAACAGTTGACTGGATCGTTTTGAAGGCCGGATTCGGAGATCTTTATTGTGCAACCAACAATTCGGTATTTATTTATGACGCGTCCGCAATCCGGCGTCGAATCTAGGAGGCTGTCCGGGTAATAAAAGTGGCCGGGTGCCTAGCCGACAAATTTATACCCGCCACCGTAAACGGATAAAATAAAGAGGGGACTGGCCGGATCCTGCTCTATCTTTTTGCGCAGTTTCACGATATGCATGTCTACCGTTCTGGTGGTCGGGTATGAATCATATCCCCAGACTTCGTCCAACAAACGATCCCGCGACAGCACCGCTTCGCGGTTTTGGATGAAGCAGCGCATCAGCTCGAATTCCTTCTGAGTGAATTCCACCTGCTTTTTCCCAACCGACACCCTGTATTTTTCAAAATCGATGTCCACATTGCCGAAACGATACCGCGACAATTGGGTCGGGCCAGGCTGGCGGCGCAAACAGACGCGGATTCTTGCAAGCAGCTCGCGCACGCCAAACGGCTTGGCGACGTAATCGTCTGCTCCCAGTTCCAGGCCAACGACCCGGTCGAGTTCGTCGCCCTTGGCCGTCAGCATAATGATGGGAATGCCGATCGACTTCTGGCGCAACTCGCGGCAGACATCCAGTCCGCTGATCCCGGGCAACATGATATCCAGAAGAATCAGATCCGGGCAGTCGTGAATAGCGCTTTTGATTCCTTCTTCGCCCGTAGGAACGCGGATGACTTTGTAGCCTTCTTTTTTCAGGTTGATCTCGAGGCCCGCAGCCAGGTCCGTATTGTCTTCCACTACAAGTATCTTGTTCATGCAATATCTTGAATGCGTTTTTCAGAGGGGATATTTCCCCAAAATTTGTGAGTCATGGGCGAACTGGATTTGTGCTTGTTCACCCCTATCGGGAAGACAAGGCGAAAAAGACTGCCGCGATGCACCTCGCTTTGAATTTCGACTCTGCCTCCATGCTCCTTCATCACTTGCGCGACAAGATACAGCCCGAGTCCGCAGCCACCCTTGTCGCCGGCGCTCGAAATACGATAAAAGGGCTGAAAAATGTTGTCGTGCTCTTCCGCCGCTATGCCTATGCCATAATCCTGAACTTCGACAGCAACATCTCTCACGCGGGCATAGGCATGGAGACGGATTAGCCGGGAGGCACCCGAATATTTTCTGGCATTATCCAGCAGATTCAGGATCATCTGGGAGACCTGCTCCGGATTAAAATGCACTTTGGGCAGTTGCGGCTGAATGGAGGCCTTCAGATCAAACCCTCTCCACACCAGATACTCCGAATAATCCTGAACCGCCTGCTGGACGGTGGCCGTCAGGTCTCCTTCGGGAAGCTCCTGTCGCTTGCCGTGCTGCTCCATTTTTGAAAAGTCGAGAACGTTGTCGATGAGGCGGCTCATCCGTTCGCTTTCACGCGCGATGATGCGAATGTAATTGCGGCGATCCTCGGGCGTAAATTCCTGCTCATTTGTAGCCAGTGTTTCACTGTATAGACGGATCAGGCTCAGGGGTGTTTTGAATTCATGTGAGACTCCGCTGACAAAGCCGGAGCGGACTTCAAACCACCGGATATCCCACGTCACGCGCACAAAAAGGAACAACCCGATTGCAAGGACGCACAGGAACATGAAGATGGCAATGCCGACAAACCAGATCTCGCGATGCGCCTGTGTCTGACTTAAGGATGGTGTGTCCATTTTGATCGCTTCCAGGTTGTGCAGGGAAACCACGTTGGAGGCGAAAAGAATAAGCGTGCATAAAAGGACTATCAGCAAATGAATCCGGAATGCGCGAAGACGGGATGTGCGATCCTTCTTGAAAAAGCGACCCATCGAATCCTGCATACCGATGCTTTTCGTGAGAAACGTAAAGCATCGATGGATATTTCAACTAATTGCGAAGTTGCTTCGGGCAAACAATAGCCCGATTGATCCTGACAATGCTTGGAGACACGAGCTGATCCGCCGGGCGAAATTGTCGTTCTTCACGGTTTGGTCTCCACAATACTCCAAAAGCACCTGAATCAGCTCATACATAGCTTTTCGGCACCAAACGTCGGATAAGTTAAATTTTAGGCAGGATTTTCAACATTCTACTGAACGCGAGGGTCTGTCGTGTCGATGAGTTCAGGGAATGGAGCCATATCCACATGAGAACGTGCCGATGAGCGATGCGATGGAAGTGTCGAACTCCTTTCCCTTAATGCCTGGCAAGCTCGAAGAAGCGGGGCTGAACGTAAAATTCATGAGCTCCCTTCTCGCGAAGAGTGTTTACCTTCTCGGACTTGAGACTAATGTCCAGATTGCCGCCTACCTGAAACTGGGGCAATCGGTTGTGGATGATCTGCTGGGTAAGCTAAAACAGCAGGGGTTTATTGAAGTATTGGGAACGGTGGGATCCGAGTCGCTCATAGGACGATTTTCCCTGACGACCGCAGGAAAAAATCTCGCCATCGAGGCATCCAGGCAGTGCGAGTACGTGGGGCCGGCGCCGGTCCCGCTGGTGCAGTACCAGGCTCAAGTTCAGAAGCAGCGGTTGGGCAATGAGAAAATATCCATTGAGGATATTGGTGCCTGCCTGTCTCATCTGATCCTTCCCCCGAATATCCTGCGCAAACTCGGCCCCGCCATTAATTCGGGCCGATCCCTGCTGATTTACGGGCCTCCTGGAAATGGCAAAACGTCCATCAGCGAGGCGATCGGAAAGGTATTCCGGCAACCGATTTTTATCCCGCATTGCATTGAAGTGGATGGTCAGGTTATCAGGATTTTCGATCATACTGTGCATTCGGAATATCCGCTGGCTGAGGGAGGAGAACAGGGCCATCACAGCCTTCTCAAGAAGCGCCCCGATCCCCGGTGGGTTCGATGCCGGCGCCCGGTTGTAATTACAGGAGGAGAGCTCACTCTCGAAATGCTGGATCTGCAGTACGATGCAACGGCAAAGTTTTACGAGGCGCCTCCCCAAATGAAAGCCGTTGGCGGAGTTTTTATTATCGACGATTTTGGCCGTCAGCTGGTGCAACCCCGCGATTTGCTCAACCGCTGGATCATTCCGCTCGAAAAAAGAGTGGACTATCTGACCATCCATACCGGCAAGAAATTTGACGTTCCCTTCGACGAATTGGTTGTATTTTCCACGAACCTTTCGCCGCAAACACTCATGGATCCTGGAATCATGCGACGCGTCAAATACAAGCTAAAACTCGATCCGCCGTGCATGACGGATTATGTCACGATATTCCGGCAAGTTTGCGGGAAACACGGCTTAGAACTTCCCGTTGAGGTGCTTGCATACCTGCTCGAAGAGTTTTATCCGCGGTCGGGAGCGGACTATGCCGCCTACCATCCTGATTTTATCGTGGAACATGCAATTGCCGCTTGTCGGTGCCTGAGAATCGAGCCGCAGCTGACGGAGGAACTCGTGAAGGACGCACTGGAAAACCTCTTTCTCGCAGAATCCAGGGAACAAGCTCCCGTTGTACTGCCGTCATCGCTAGTTCAAGAATTCCCCAGCTCGCGGGAAGACGTGCTTCAAGCGGTAGATCGTTTCGATTGACACGTGATTTGCGTCGACCATAAAACACTGGGAGGACATAGTCATGGCGCGGCCCTGCCTGATGCTGTTGGCATTTCTATTTGGTCCTGTTGTTTTGGGATTTGGAACGCAATCTTCCAAACCTTCTGAGGAGAGTGGCGAATTCCGATGGTTGAATACCTTCGGCGATACGGAAGGTATTCACTTTTCCACACGTCAGGTGCAGCCGCTGTCTCTTCAAAACTACTCCGGACCTCCGGTAAACATCGAGCGTGAGGAAACGCGGCCGGATCCTCGAACGACTCGGATCACGAGCCGAACATTCAGCGTCACTATCAATGGTGAGCGGCGCTTGATCGAGACGGTCGTGGAGGAGATTAAAAGGGCATCCGGTGGAACGGGGTCCGCTGTACGTACTACCTCGAGGCCGGATGCAAGCGGACGCATGCGCGTTGCGTCACGGGAAATTCAGGAAGCAGTCGCTTCCGGGACCGATAGCTTTCAAATTTCCAAAACGTTGCTCTTGCCCGGCATGGACGGCACCTTGGTGGAGAAAGAACGAATTCAACAACTCGAGCAGCGCAAAGGGAATTCATTGGTAGAGATCGATCGGACGCGCTATGAGCTCGATTTTGACGGAAAATGGAATGCGATCGATCGCAGAGTGAGCCAAAATCATCTTCGCAACGATCGGGTTCAAACCGAGGAGCAAGTGTATCGATACGATGCCAACCGGCAGCTGTCCCTGACGCAACAAATCAAAACCAGCGAATGGAAAGATCCCTCAGGGCAGAGGCGTTTGCAAACGGAAACATGCGTGGTGGATTTGGACGGCAAGCTCCGATTAGATACGCGGGTAACCCTGGTTCAGAAGAATTTGGATAATCAACGACAGGAAACGACGGAAGTGATCGAAACGGCGAATCCCGCAGCGGCTGGCGAAGAATTAGTGCCCATGCGAAAAATCGTGGAGTACAGCAAACCTCTGAATCTCAAGCAAACCGAAAAGACGCTGGAAGTCCTGAAACCCAGCCTCAACGGCAGCATGGAAAGCATCTACAGTCAAAAGACCATTGCAACAAAGTAATGGAGTTTTAGGCGGCGTGCTTCACCAGGCGAGCGACGGTCAACCAGATTAGAAGCGCCAATAGAATGCCGGCGTAGCCGTCGACGGCATAATGCCATCCCAGAATTACGGATCCGACTTGAGTCAGAATTAGGTTTCCGAAAAAAACCACGCCAAGCCATCTGCGCACATTGAAGGCGAGGAGTGCATACACTGTCGCCATGGCCAGGTGAATGCTCGGCATGGCGGATATTCCGCCAAAGCGCAACCAAATATTTTGGCGGGCAGCATCCCATAAACCAGCCTGGTTGTGCACTGCGTTGAGCGGAAAGGATTTGTCGATGTCATTCAGTTTTTTCATCAGCGGAGCATACGGATTATCTGCTCCCGGCACAGCGTGCGCGTAATAGCATGGGCCGGCACTTGAGAATAAGGTGCTCAGGCCTGATCCCAGCAGCGTCCAGATCAGCAAAAACGATATAAAAAAGCAAAGTCGCAAGTGGCGCCGGCGGCTCCACGCCATCCACAGGCACGACAGGAATAAAAAGACGAACCAGCCTATATAAAGAAGATCAAGTGCGCGAACTAGTCGCGGATACGAAAGAATTGGTTCCAGCAGTCTCCACGGGTGATGGCCAAAGTGCAGGAGGTTGTCGAGACGCATTAGTGCTGCGTCCCAGCAAAAAGCCTTTATCCGGGGCATTGCCTGCTTGTAGCTTGCGAAGGCGCTGTTAAAAACCGCGGCAAGCAGGAATACGGTCAAGAATCCGGCAATCGAGCGTGAAGTGACGTATGGTTTATAGGTTCGCTTCAAAACATGAAAAAGAAAGAAGACACAGGAGCAAACAACAGATAAACGCGCGAATTCATCGTAATAGAAGGTCAGGAGAAGCCTGTCGCGAATGCCGTAGATCGAAAGAACTGCATAAAGGGCGAAGAGGTACCCACCAACGATTGCGAGGATGGGAAGGTTGTCCTTTATGATTGGATGGTTCAAAAGCCTTCGCATAAATTAGGTCAGCAGTTTTACAACCTCAAGCCTCTGTGCGCCTCGATATAATCGACCAATTGGAAATTGGTGCGGACGGATTGCCAGCGCTCGCCGCGCTGTATGATGAATGCGTCGTTAATAGGGCCCAACCGGTTATCGGCAAGGTCCAGATACGGGATCTTGTGCGGGTTGATCCCCATCAGGCGGGCGCAGGTAGCGTCCACAGCCGGGAGGTTCCGGCCCATTACAAGCACGCCTGCATTTTTCGCGGTGCCCATGATCGGCCCATCGCCTTCCATCCCGATGATGCCGTCCACGATCGCAAATTGCGGATGCAGCGTGGAATTCAGGTCGATGATCGATTCGGTGATGCCGACATTATGCAGAACATTTTTGGGCCAGCCGTAAAACGATCCCGGCAACGACCCGAACAGGTTTTTCATCGATAGCGTCGCTCCTGCCCAGTGGTGTGTTTTGAGCTTTGGCATCGAAACAATCCAATCTGCTTTTTTCAACGTTGCGGGGAAAATGAAAGACTTCAGGTTCGTCCTGCCTCCGGAATTGGGAATCACGAGCCAGTCGTCATAGTTGAGATCAACAAAGGTAATCTTCGGGTTATCAAAGAGGGCATCGAAGCCGGATTCTTCGAGGATCTGGTAGGTATCACGGCAATGACCGGCACCTTCCGCGACGAAAACTCTCTCGGCACCCAGTTTTAAAAAAGCCTCAGCAGCCGCAAAAACGACAGCTGGATTGGTGACGATGTGTTCGGCGCCGCGGTGCGGTTCGACGATGTTGGCTTTGAGCAGAATGCGTTTGCCGCGGATCTCTTCGGAGGATACACGCAGCTCCTGAATGCCTGCGAGGATCAGCCGGGTAAGGTTGTCTGTGTAGTGAGATGCTTTTGCAATAAAGGTTTCGGCCCTGAGCTTTTGAGAAGTGCAGGCAGAGAAAAAAGCGCCGGAAGCAACTGCTAGGGGGGCGGCTGTGATCGTGGTCAAAAAGCGTCTTCTAGTGTATCCATGCATCCGGTTCATGGTCGTTCCAGTTGTTCCTGCTGGTCGAAGCCGACGCTTCGACCCATGGGACTTGCCGTTCATAGCAAGTCAGGCAATACCTTTTCGAATATCGCCGTTGAGTACATACGCCAGCGCCAGGATGGATAACAGGCTCGTTCCGTAAGATCCGTACTTTTTCTGCTTATCCAGTGTTTCGCATATCCAGACGCGTCCTGCATTTGGGAATTCTCCCCACGCGCCCAATCCGAAAAGGGCCCACGCAAGAGACAGGGGGGTGCGGCATTTTTCCGCCTGTGCCTGGAGATAACGGAGGCTTGCGTTGATTTGTTCTTTTGCCACATGGCCGGCCAGGGCTGCGAGCGCAATGCCGGTGGTGTCTGCAAAGGGGCGCAGCTCTCTGCCGTACACCAGGGTATTTCCGTAATTCCACCCGCCGTGAGGCAGCTGCCGGTTCAAAAGCATCCCGATGCCTTCACGAAACCTGGGATGTTTGCTCTGTCCCGCGATGTCGAGTGCCAGAAGCGTCATGGCAGTAGGATCCACGAAAGAGTGCGTTTCTCCAACCCAGGGCCAGCCTTTGATGGACGGATCATGGGCGATCGGGGCTTTCGGATCATATGGCCAATGCTTTCCTGTTGTTTCGAGCAGGAATTTTAGGGCGCGATTTTGTGCCTGATCAAATGATCCGGCACCCTGCCAGGCAAAAACCGCAATAGCCGTAGGCCAAAAAACGCTATTCGCATCGGGGAAGGCAATGCGACCATCCTGAAGCTGGTTGGCTGCAAGACAGGCTCTTGCCGATTCTGTATACACGGAATAGCCTTCTTTACTCGCCAGGGCAAGAATAGCCCAGGCGGTGGAGTCCGGGCGATAGAGTCCGTGCAAATGCTCCGAAAAGACACCGGTCGGGAGGCGTCTTTCGAGTATTTGTCTGAGGCAAAGATCGATCGCCGGGCTTTCCGTAAATAACCTCCAATGACACACGACTGCCATGCTCGCTTGGAACAGGCGCCGCTGGAATGCTCAACGGAAGCTTCGACAAAAAGCTTTACATTTTCGTGAGATTTAATGCTCCCAGGCGGTATTTCGCAGCTTGCTTGAGCGCTAGGGAATGGTTATAGTCTTTCGACTATGCATCCGCGAATATTCACAACTGACTTTTTTGTACTGCACACGTTCGGAGTATTCCTGGCAGCTGCCTACCTGGCGTCGCTGTGGTGGTTTTTGCGCGGCGCGAAGCGTAAAGGGTTGAAAAGCGAAAACGTCGCAGGCCTGGGACTGTGGGTTATCATCGGCGCCATCATCGGCGCAAAGGCCTTGATGGTGATCCGGTTCTATCACGACTATCTTGCCAATCCGACCGATCTGTGGTCCCTGGCGACACTGCAGAGCGCTGGGGATTTTTATGGCGGATTCATCGGAGCGATCCTGGCGGCTCTGATCTACTTCAGGCGTCATCCGGAAATGCCCGCATGGATCACGGCCGATCTCAGCGCCCCGGCCATCGCGCTTGGACAGGCGATCGGGCGTATCGGGTGTTTCATGGCCGGCGATGATTATGGGCGTCCGACCGATTTGCCTTGGGCGGTAACGTTTCACCATCCCGACGCAGCCGATATAGGCGGTGCGCCCCTCGGCATCCCGCTGCATCCGGTTCAGTTGTACGAGTCTCTGACGTGCCTGATTTTATTTTTCTTCCTGGTACGCCTCGAGCGATACAAACGCTTCAACGGGGAAATGATCCTGGCCTATTCGAGTCTTTACGCGCTGGCGCGATATTTTCTCGAATTTTTGCGCGGAGACGCGGACCGGGGATTCGTGCTGGGCGGATGGCTGTCGACATCGCAGGCGATTGCCGTCATCGCGCTGGTGGCCTGCATCCTGCTGTTCAAAAAACTAAAACGTTCGCAAAGCTTAAACCTCTAATATCGCTTCAACGGGCTTGTCCATGGGGCCATGGATTTTGGCGGCTGATTTCTTCCAGCGGCCCGACAGATAATATAGATAGCCGACGACGCCCGTAACCGCAAATCCGGCCGCCATTGCAATCCATATTCCCCTTGTCCCGAGCGGCGTGCGCTGCGATAGGAACCACGCCATCGGAACGCGGACCACCCAGAGCGATATCAGGGTCAGCATCATGGGAATTACCGTCTGACCTGCACCATTCACAACACCTGCGGAAACAAAATTCAGCGCAAACAGCAGATAACAGGGGGCCACGATTCTCAAATATTCAACCCCGATCGCCAGCACCGGTTCGTGGTGAATAAAAATGGAGAGGATCAGCCGTGGGAAGGCGAACGCGAAAATTGCAACCACTCCCGAAATAGCCGTGCCCAGCAGCAGGGCCCACTTGAAAATTTCCTTCACGCGCTCCGGCTTCCTGGCGCCAAGGTTTTGCCCGGTCAAAGCCGTCGTCGCCATGCCGATCGCGATGGCCGGCATCGTGGCGACCATATCGATTCTTCCGGCTGCACCGAAGGCCGCAATCGCCGAAGCGCCGAAGTAGTTCACGTAGGTGGTGACGAAAGCCTGCCCGATGGAAACCAACGATTGCTGGACGCTTGCCGGAAATCCTATTTTGCACAGCAGCCAGATAATGTGCTTGTCAAACGACGGCTTATGCAATTTGATGGCAACCAGATGATTTTTGCGGTTCAAATAGACCAGCGCGAAAGTCAGACTGACGGCCTGAGCTGTTACTGATGCCCACGCCGCTCCGTTCAATCCCATCCTCGGGAAGGGCCCGATCCCGATAATCATCAGAGGATCCAGGATCGCATTCAGCACGACCCCGCCGCCCATAAACATCAAGGGAGTTACCGTGTCGCCGATGCCGCGCAGGATCGAGGAAATGGTGAACATCAGATACAGCAGAATGGCGCCACCGAGCGAAATTCGCAGGTAACTGGCGGACATGGCAAAGATGGCATCCGGGGTGTTCATCATGCGCAGCAGGATATTGCTGAACGTGATGCCGAGCGTGCTCAGCAATACACTGATGATGATTCCCAGCTGAAAGGAATTGTCGATCACCTTTCTCATCTGTGCGTAATTTTTAGCCCCGTAAAACTGGGCGACCAGCACAGACGTTGCCATCGTGACGCCCGCGCCGATGCCGATCAAAACAAACATCAGGGGGAAACTGACAGCGGCTGCGCCGAGACCGTTTTCTCCCACGATGTTGCCGACCCAGATCATGTTGATGATGCTGTAGCCGCTCTGGAGCATGTTACCCACGAGCATCGGGAGCGAAAAATTCAAAAGGTGTCGGGGAATACTGCCGGTTGTTAGATCTTTGCCAAATCTTTTTTCCATCGCACTGTCCGATCCATCCAAGTCCTTCGACTGACAATATTAAGCCATTCATTATAAGCATGATAACGGCAGAAGCAAGCAGCGATGTACCCGGGAGCGCGGCGTCCCGGCGAATGCCGCAAAGGTTTTGCGCTCGAAGGGCGCCTTGGGAGTGCGCATGCTTGCTGCCGATTTGAGGTTTCCCGTTCCCCGCTGACATCCTAAAATCGAAACCGGGAGCCGGAAACGGGAAACACGTAAACGACGGAGGTGGCATGAGGCTGCCGCAGCATGAAAAATGCTACAATATTTATTCTACCGGGGTTTTGTTGTGATTCGGACTAAATAGACAAGGGGTCATTATGAAGAAGAAAATCGGTGTTTTGTTGGCAGGCTGTGGTGTCAAGGATGGCAGCGAAATTCACGAGGCAACGCTCACCCTATATTTTCTGGACAAACTGGGGGCCGATATCATCTGCATGGCGCCCAACAAGGACCAACTGGATGTCGTGAACCACCTGACGGGTTCATCGACTTCGGAGAAAAGAAACGTAATGGTTGAGGCAGCGCGCATTGCTCGCGGGAACATTCTGGACGTAAAGAAAGTAACGGCCGATGGCCTCGACGGCATCATTATCCCGGGCGGGTTCGGCTCCGCGAAAAATCTTTGCACTTTCGGCGTAGACGGTACTGACTGCAAAGTGGACGAAGACGCTGCGCGGCTTCTTAGAGAAATGCACCGGGCTAAAAAGCCGATCGGCGCTCTATGTATCGCGCCCGCGCTGATCGCCCGGTTATTCGGGAACGAAATCGCCCCGGAAATCACGATCGGCACAGATCCCGGTACGGCGTCCGCAATGGAAAAAATGGGGGCAAAGCACAAGAACGCGAGAGTCGATGAAATTGTCGTGGATCATCGGAACCGGATCGTCACGACGCCCTGCTATATGCTGGCGCAGAGCATCAAGGAAGTTGGAGCGGGGGCGGAGAAGCTGGTGGCAAAGATAATGGAAATGGCTCAATAACAATTCGAGATTCGAGATTGATTCGAGCTGGATGAGATGCGGGAAATGACATCGATAGATACTATCTTGTTCGACTGGGATGGGACGCTGCTTGACTCTGCGCCCTATGCGTTTCAGGCTTTTCAGAAAGCCTTTGCGGACTTGGGGATTGCGCTCGAGCGAGATCTCTACGACAGAATCTATTCGCCGAACTGGTATGGGATGTATCAGGCGCTGGAATTGCCGGAGCAACGGTGGCGGGAGGCGGATGAGCTTTGGACGCAGCACTACGGACAAAAGACGGCGCCGCTGGTTGAGGGCAGCCGCGATGTCCTCGGCGCGTTGACCGGCGGCGGCTATTGGCTCGGAATCGTTACAAGCGGGAGCCGCATACGAGTGACGCGCGAGTTAAAGGTGCTCGAGCTCGAAAACATCTTTGGTGCCGTCGTGTGCAACGAGGATGTCATTCATAAGAAGCCGCATCCGGAAGGAGTGCAGCTGGCGTTGCGGCATTTGGACAAAAACGCGGAGAGCTGCTGTTACGTAGGCGACAGCCCTGCGGATATGGAAATGGGCAAAAGGGCCGGAGTGAAAACCATAGGAATTCGCAGCGGCTATCCGAGCAGCCGAGAACTGCCCGGCACCAATCCTGATTTATTCTTCGATTCTATCTTTCAGCTTCGAGATCATTTCCGTCTCTAAACAAGCGCGAACACGTATAACGCGTGTCGGAGACCCTCGGCCCGATGCTCAGGATGCACCGATATGTTGACAGGATTTAAGCACCCAGGCGTTTCACGGCCGCGGCTTGAACCGCGTCCTCGATTGCCAGCAGCGCCGCATGCTCGGCATCCGCGCCAAGGTTTGACCCCAGCGTTTCCTGCCTCTGCTTGAGAGCGCCGCAAGCCCGGTCCGCTTCAAGAAAGGCCGCGATAGCCTTGTCCGGACTAACCTTGCTCGACGCCGTCAGTCGCGACAGCAGCGCAATCCCTCCGTTATTCACAACATAATTGATCACTGCCGTCGCTATGATTTCGCGGCGCAGCGGGTGATCGACGAAATTCCTGCTGAAATCCCGGCGCATGCGTTTTGGAAAGTAGGCATCCAGAAACGTCTGCGCAACCGGGCTGTCGGGCAGGCTGCTGTGCAGAAGCACGTCGTAGCCCCACATCTTCGCATAGCCCAGGAAATCGGCAAGCACGGGGCGGGGAAGACCGCGCGATTTTTGGTCGCTTGCCAGCAACGCATCCCGCGACGGGATTTGCGCGCTCACCCGGTCCAGGTGTAGCTTCTGAATCGTCACGTCGACGACATCGACATACTCCTCGAATTGCGCGGCGCTGCGCAGGGCATCGAGCGAAAGCGCACGCGATTGGTTTTCGTTGTCTGCCAGAACGAGGGCTGCTACTTCCTCGGCCATTTCCGCGAGGATCTGATTGCGCTCCTCTTTGCTTTTGACGATCCCTTTCTTAACCAGGATATCGAGCAGTATCTTGAGATTGACTTCGTGATCGGACGTATCTACGCCGCCCGAATTATCCAGTGCGTCGGTATTGATGAGGCCGCCGCGCATCCAGTACTCGATGCGTCCCATTTGTGTGAAACCGCGATTGCCGCCCTCTCCCACAACGCGCGCGCGCACTTCCGTTGCGTTGACGCGGACGCGGTCGTTGGTACGGTCGCCGACGTCTCCGTCTGTTTCGTTCGATGCTTTAACATAGGTCCCGATACCGCCATTGTACAGGAGGTCCACCGGTGCCGTGAGAATGCGCCGGACCAGTTCCTCGCCGCTGGCGCTCTCGCCCTGAAGCTGCAGCAACGCGCGCATCTGCGGGCTTAAGCGGATGGCTCGTGCCGACCGGTCGAACACGCCGCCGCCCTCGCTGATTGCCGACCGGTCATAATCCGTCCAGCTGGAACGCGGCAGATGAAACAGCCTCTCCCGTTCGCGGTAACTCTTGGCGATATCGGGCTCCGGATCGATAAAGATGTGCATGTGGTTGAAGGCTGCCACGAGCTTTGTCGCTTTGCTCAGGAGCATGGCGTTTCCGAACACATCCCCGGACATGTCGCCAATCGCGCAGACCGTGAACGGTTGCTTCTGAATGTCCATGCCGAGATGGCGGAAGTGATACTTCACGCATTCCCAGGCGCCGCGCGCCGTGATGCCGATCTTTTTGTGGTCATAACCCGTCGCGCCGCCCGATGCGAACGCGTCTCCCAGCCAGTAGCCGTACTGCATGGAAATGCTGTTTGCCGTATTCGAAAGGTGCGCCGTGCCTTTATCGGCGGCCACCACGAGGTACGGATCATCGTCGTCGTGGCGCACGACCTCCGGTGGGTGAAGGATGACTCCATCGGCAATATTGTCGGTGACATCCAGCAGGCCGGAGATGTATTCGCTGTACCGGTGAATCAGATGCGCATCGAGGGCCGGAGGCGCAGGCACGTTCCCTTTCAACACAAACCCTCCTTTCGATCCGACGGGCACGATGATCGTGTTTTTAAGCATCTGCGTTTGCATGAGGCCCAGGACTTCGGTGCGGAAGTCATCGTGCCGGTCGCTCCATCGAATGCCTCCACGGGCAACCCGCCCGCCGCGCAGGTGGATCCCTTCAAGGCGGTTCGAATGCACATAAATTTCGAACATGGGGCGCGGCGCCGGCATTCCCTCGACATTGCGGCTGTCGATCTTGATGGAGAAGACGGGGCGCTCCGGAATCTGATAGAAATTGGTGCGAATCGCGCACTGGATGAGATTGTGCATGGCACGCAACACCTCGTCTTCCGTAAGGCTGACGACGGACTCGAGGGCTTCGTGAACGGATTGTTCGGCTGCCGGTATCGCTGCTTGCCGGCCGCCATCGATGGCCGGATCGAAGCGCGCGGCAAAAAGGTTGAAGAGCGCCCGGGCGACCGCGCTGTTATTGAGCAGCACCTGATTGATCGTCTCCGCGTTGTAATGGGTGCGGATCTGCAACAGATGATTGCGAACCGTGCGCAGAATTTCGACCTGGCGCCAGGACAGGCCAACGGACAGGATCAGGCCATTTAACTCGTCGTTGGTAGCCTGCTCTTCATCCAATCGTCGCAGCGCTTCGACGAAACGTTCTTCTCCGTCGAGCAGAGAAGCGATGCGTTGCGCCGGCGCATGGACCTCAAAGCGGTACAGGTAACAATTCCTGTCCTCCGGCATCTGCAGCGGAATGCGGATCTCGTCCGTCACTTGGAGGCCCAGGTTGTCCAGCGTCTTGAGCGTATCGGTTAAAGCGAGGGCGTGCACGGAATATAAATGCAGCATAACGGAATCTGCGGAGCGCGGGACGACGCGCACTTCAATGCGGCCCTCGAGGTTGTCGAGATGCTGAAGATCATCCGGGACGATTTCCGGAGCGGTAATTTCACGATACAAACCGCTTCGCGTTTCGTGAGTGACAAACCGGTTAAACAGGCGGCGCCCTTCGCGTTCCCCGAATTTTGCGGCCAGCGCTGCCGAGACGCGGTCTTCCCAGTTCGCGATCAGCGGAGCAACGATTGGACGGACTGCGGGCTCTTCGATCGGGTGCTCCAGGCGGTCGAGGTCAAAGTAATAAAGGAGCAGGCTGACGGAGGCGCAGTCGGCAAAAGTTTGAAGAGAAACCGGCCCGAAGTTTTCGGAAAGCGCCCGGCGAATGTCTTCTTCCACGCCGTGAGAATAGCGCAAGCGTGAGAAGGCAATGGCGAGGACGATGTACCCGGGGCCCTTGCGAGTCCGAATTTCGATCTCTTCGTCGCCGAGCATGAAGGCGACGGGCTCCAGAATGGTCCTGAGGGCGGCTGGCGGCGCATAAAATAATTCGCGCATCGGCAGCTGGTTAAACGTCGCGACCAACTCCCGGTAGACATGCGAATTCGGTATGGCCCCAACGTCATTTAAAATCCAACGGATTTTTTCTTTCAAAATGGGGATTCGTTCCGGCCGCTGCACAAACGTCCCGCGGGAAAAGCGACCCAAAAGAAGAGACGCACCCGCGAAATTCCCGGAATCGTCCCACTCGCGCAACACGATGTAATCGATGGGGTAGAGATGATGAATGGCCGTGGAGTTGCGGCAAAAGTCGAGACTGACGATTCCGGAATCCTCGGGCGCCGGGTGAATGCGGGATTCCACCTCATCCAGCAGGCCGGGGAAGACTACGGGAAGCAGCTCCGGGTCATTAAAGACACCACTGACGCTGTCCGCAATGCGCTGCGGCAACCCGTCCGGCCGGACGGAATAACGGGCGATGCCCAGGAAAACGTAGTTTTCATCCAGGAGCCATTCAATGAAGGCTTGAGCGGATTCCAGCTCGACGGCATCCCCGGATTTGGGGCGCAGTTGGCGGGAAATCGCCCTTACCTCGGAGCTCATTGCCTGAAAATCCTCGACGGCCAGGAAAACGCATTTGAGGATGGAGAATATTTCATGCTGCATCCTGCGCATGCGTTCCTTCGAATCGACCGGCTCAATCTGAAAATGACAGTACGATTCTTTTGTGCCTTCTTCGTGCGCCTGGCCAATCCACACGATACGCTCCCACTGGCGACGCACCGTGAACACCGGATGGACGGCCGAGATGACGCGCAGTCCGGCTCGACTGAAATAATTCTTGAGACTTTCGAAGATGAAGGGACTGTCGAGCGTGTGGGTGCGCACGACGGTCGTTTCCAGCGGCAGCCCGGCTCCCCCGCCAATGGCCAGCGCTTCCGATTCGCTCGGATTGTAAACCGATACGTGGATTCCCGGCGGACCCTTGAAGAGCTGGATCGAGGAGGGCATGGCGTGAACGATGAAATTAAAGTGACCCATCAGGCGTTCGGCGAGTACTTCGGGCGAAAGCAAAAACATGATGTGGTCGGGCGCTTCCGCGAGGATAACGGGCGCAAAGGAAAGTACGAGGTTCTTGTCTTCTGGCGGCGCTTTCTTCGCCAGAATTTCCATAATCTGAGTAACTATCTGCGCCTTTTTTTGCGGATCCTGGGTAATCATAGAATTCAGACCCTCCAGCGTATCGGGTTTGACTCATGCATCATTGCGTACACCGTTTCGAATATCTGTTCGCGGTTGGGTTTTGAAAAGTAGTCGCCATCCGAGCCATAAGCCGGCCTGTGCTCTTTGGCCGCGAGAGTGCGTGGCGCGCAATCGAGCCAGGGGAAGCCGTTCTGCTCTTCAATCACCTTTTGCATCATGTATGCCGTAGCGCCGCCGGGGCAATCCTCATCCAAAAACAGAATTCGGTTGGTCTTCTTGAGCGAATCGAGGATCAGGCTGTGTCGATCGAAGGGGATCAACGTGCGCACATCGATCAGTTCCATCTCGATCTCCAATGAGTGCAACTGCTCGGCCGCTTCCAGCGCGATCGGGCAGCACGCGCCGTAGGTGACCACGGTGACGTCGCGTCCCGGGCGCAAAACTTCCGGCACTCCCAGGGGAATTCTGAAATCTCCTATATTCTCCGGCATTTTTGCCTTTTTGCGGTAGGCATTTAATACTTCAATGATCAGGGCGCTGTCATCGGATTGCAGGATCGTGTTGTAAAAGCCCGCAGCCTGTGTGGCATCCCGGGGGACACACACATAAATTCCCTTGAGCAGATTAAGAATTCCCGCCATGGGAGACCCAGAGTGCCAGATCCCTTCCAGGCGGTGCCCTCGCGTTCGGATGATGACGGGAGCCTTTTGGCCGCCGCAGGTTCGCCAGCGGAGCGAGGCGAGGTCGTCGGACATGGTTTCGAGAGCGTATAGGAGATAATCCAGATATTGAATGTCTGCGATCGGCCGCAACCCGCGCAGCGCGAGACCGATGGCCTGTCCGACGATGGTTGTTTCACGGATGCCCGTATCCATGATCCGGAGTTCGCCGTATTTCGATTGCAATCCCGCGAATCCCTGATTGACATCGCCCAGGCGCCCGATGTCTTCGCCCATCGCAATCAGCTGCGGGAGGCGAGCGAAGGCCGCATCGAAGCAGGCGTTCAGTATCTCAAACCCGTTCTTCTCGAGAGCGTCGGCGGAGGTCACAGGTTTGACTTCGGCGACCCGGAGGGCGGATTCGGAGGTTTCGCTGTACATATGGGATCCATAGCGCGCGCTGTTCACACGTTCCTGCCGGATTTTCCATTCGGCCAGTTCGCGGCGCGCAGTCCCGTCGCTGTCCCGCAGAGCGGTTAATGCCGACGATGCAGTCGCCATCAGGTCACGGCGGTTCGGATCTTTAATCGATAGGAACGGCTGCATTATCTGTTCAAGTTTCCACGGAGCAGCCGATTCGTCGAGACCCTTCTGCAGAATCTCGAGCAGAACGTGCCGTTCTTCCTCGATAGGATTCCGGAACGAAATCCAGGCGCGATCACGAGCGTCCAGGACGCGCGCACGTTCCTGTTTCTCAATCTCATTTAAATGCTCCGAAGGGGCGATGGGTTGCTCCAAAATCCACTCTCTCATTTTTCGAAGGCAATCAAATTCCCGTTCCCATTTAAGTCTTTCCGGGGATTTGTAGCGTTCCTGGCTCCCCGAGGTCGAATGGCCTTGCGGTTGCGTCAGCTCGGCGACATGCACGATGACGGGAGCGTGATTGCGCCGGACGTCTTCCGCTGCCGCGCAGAAAATGCTGCACAGCTGCGGGTAATTCCATCCTTGAGCCTTGCGAATCGCGATGCCGGGTTTACCATCGTCGCGGCGCTGGAAGCCATCCAGTAGATTGGAGATATCGGCCTTGACAATCTGCAGCTCATTGGGAACCGAAATGCCGTAGCCGTCATCCCAGATCGCCAGCAGCATCGGCACCTGCAGCACGCCAATGGCATTGATCGATTCCCAGAATACGCCTTCGGCGCACGCGGCGTTGCCGATGGTTCCAAAGGCGATCTCGTTGCCGTTGTCGCTGAAGATGTTTGGACCTGGCCATATCTCAGGCCGCTGCCGGTAAAGTTTGGATGCCAGGGCTAGACCGACGAGTCGCGGCATCTGCGCGCCCGTCGGGGATAGGTCAGCGGAAGAGTTGAAAGTGGAGCGCTGATCTTTCCAGCTGCCGTCTGGATTAAGGATCCGGGTGGAAAAATGCCCCGTCATCGAGCGGCCGCCGAAAAAGGGCTCGGCTGCCAGATCCGCGTGGCCATAGAGCTGTGCGAAAAACTCTTCCAGTGCCAGGATGCCGAGAGCGAACATCAGAGTTTGATCGCGGTAATATCCCGATCGAAAATCGCCCTTCCGGAAAGCGTGGGCGAGTGCCACCTGCGCCACTTCCTTGCCGTCGCCGAAAATGCCGAATTTTGCCTTTCCGGCAAAAACCTCCTGGCGGCCGGTGATGCTGGTGAGGCGACTTCGGAAAGCAATGCGATAGTCCTCAAGAATAGTGTCAACGTCGAGCCACGGCAGATCCGTTCCCTTGATCACCATCCTATTGTATCAGTTCCGGGAGAAGCAAAAATTAACAATTTATACAGTCTCTCCAGAGCCGTCCAGTTCGGGGAGATTAGATATCGGATGGATCCATAGATCCACCCTCACGAATTATCCGTGAAAGCGAAATCCTGCGAGCGTAATTCGAAAAATTCGCCTGTGAATAGAGATGCGGGATAGGCCGAGCGCAGCGACCATTCCGGGGATGCACCTGCCGGGGTATTCGATTGACAGAGAGACCGATAATGGGAGAAAATATAACTCCCCTCAGACAATCCTTAGAGATTGCATCCGTGTATTTCATGGGAATCATCGTGGAATCGTCCGGTTTTGTAATCATCGATTCTCAGTTTCATCCTGTCTATGCCAACCAGGAATCGATCAAAATTCTCGGCTACCCGAATCTCTGCGCGAACGTGCAGTCCCTGGACGGCGTTTTAGCACAGAAAATCTTTTCGTTTTTGCCGTCCGATCTTGGAGGTGCCCGCAAAGCGTGTGCCATTCAGTTTCAGTCCGGGAGACGGCTCTATCACTGCCGCGCCTTCGTTGTAGAAGATCATTGGAATGGCAGCGCGCCCCAGACAAAGATCGCGCTGGTCATGGAACGGGGCTTGCCTGAATCGTCGCGAAAACCGACGCAAAAACGAATGTTGGCCGGGATGTTTGAAGATCCGTTCAGCTTTACTCCGGATGTCCGCTTTTTCCATTGCAGTCGCGGCCATCGGGAAGTCTTCGCATCTCTTCGCAAGATGGTGCTCGACCGCAGAGGCATTGGCGTGATTCTGGCGCAGGCGGGGATGGGGAAAACGGCGTTGCTGGGCTTTCTCGCTGAGAGCCTACGCAATGAGGCCGAAATTGCCAATCTTCCCGGATCCTTCGAAAATAACGCGGATCTCGTGCGCTCGGTCATGGCTCTATTGGGCGTCAAGCGGATCAGCCGGAATATTACGGAAAATCTGCAGCTTTTCGAGGAGTGGCTGCTATTGAGGAACCGCACGAATCAGCGAGTCCTGCTCCTCTGCGATAATGCGCACGATCTGGATCCGGCAACGATTCAGAACCTGTGCTCTTTGTCCGAGCTTGGCGGGTGGCCGCAGAAGTTGCTGCAGATCGTGTTCTCCGGAAGACACGACCTCGCGGCAAAACTCACTGAGCCCCGCCTGATGCCCTTCAGCAAAGGAATCCATGTCTTCTGCCGCCTGAATCCTCTCGACCAGGCGGAGGCGCACAGCTATGTGCTGCATCGGCTGCGCCTTGCCGGATGCGAGCGGACGCTTTTCAGCGCCGGGGCGCTGTCCGCCATAGCGCTGTATTCGCGTGGTGTTCCGTTGAACATCAATATGATATGCAGGCACTGCCTGTCCCTTGCCGCCAGCAACAATCTCTCGATGATCGATGAAAGAACCGTCGAGGATTCCGCGTATGATCTGGTTTTGAGATCGCAACCCTCGGGAGCCTGGGATGACGCCTCGCTTTTTTCGATTGCCGACCAGGCAGCAGGATGCCGTCGGCCGCGCGATCGGCGCGGCCTAAAGCTCGTGCCTAAATCGTGAGGCAGTCATTCGTAGGCAGAAAAATCAAAATTTGCGGGCTTCGATCATTTCCGGCGCGTCGGCATCGGCCTGGTTCCAGTCGGACAGGAATGCCTGAATCTCCTTCTGCGCGTCCCCGGCAGATCCCCTGTTTTTCAGAAACTTGGCGAGATGGAATCGTGCAAGCCCGTAGTGCGGATTATATAGAAGGGCATCTCGATAGGCCTGTTCGGCTTCAGACATCCGTCGAATTTTCTCGCAGATCTGCCCGATCTCATCCATGAAGAAAGCCTGATCGAAAGGTGTACTCCAGTATCCCAGCTTTGACTTTATCCACTTCAGGTCATTGACGGCTGTCGCCGATTCTTGAACCTTTCCGTCTTCCGCGGCGGTTTTCGCGAGCAGATGCAGATAGTATTTGTAGGCAGGCTTGTAGTTCATCGCATTGATGGAGCTGGAATATAGGATGGTGCGCAATTGTCCAAGCGCCAGGCGCGCTGCCGGCATGTTCCTCTTCTCAATCTCGATCATCCCCTTCAGCCAGATCAACTCGTCGTGCGGTGCGTCATACTGCACGGAACCGGCGATTTTGAGACCCTGCTCGCACATCGATAGCGCCTGATCCAGGTCCCTCTTACGGAAGTATAGATAGGCCAGAGCAGAGTAATACTGGGCCTTCATCGAGTCATCCGGAATTCCAAGAAAGGACTGCAAATATTCTGCCGCGGCCTTGTTGCGTCCGCACCGCATCTTAATGAAAGCGAGGATCCTGCTGGCGTAATACATCTGAGGATCCATCTGCATTGCCTTCGATTTCATTTCTTCGGCCTTGACGTAGTTGCCGCCCTGCATGTACGCATCTCCAAGGCTGTCGTAAGCGTTTGCCGACGGATCCAGATTGAGATAACTTCGGGAAGCGACGAGAGCCTGCGCATGGTCGCCTCTCCATGAATAGCAGTAAGCCAGATGATTGTAGGCAAGTTCGTATTTGTCATCCAGGCTGAGAGCGTCCTGATACCTGCTGATTGCCTCATCGACGTCGGCGGTATGGAAATACGATTCCGCAAGTTCATACAGATACTCTCTTTTGTACGGCTGAAGGGCGATCAGTTTCTGCCACTGGACTCTCTCCTCGAACGGCATACCAAAGACGCGGGCAAGAAAAGCTTCCACTCGATACTGGTCGACTTCCGTCAGCGCCCGCGCTTGCTTGCGCGCGGATAAAATTTCCGATTGAGCGGCATCCCACTGGTTCTGGAACACGCGCACCTCGCCCAGCATGAGATGGGCTAGAGCGAGGTTCGGATCGATTTCGAGCGCGGAGCGGAGTTCACGCTCCGAGGAGTTCATGTCGTAACGCTCCCAGGCTTTTGCGCCGCGAAAATAGTGGCGCAGGGCATCCCAGCGGAGTGAAAGCAGGTGCACGGCAGGGCGATAGTCGGCCTGTCTCCCCGTGATATGCTGCTCCGCAAATTGCGGGTCATATTGGCGCAGCGTATCCAGCACCAGCTTGTCGATCCCCTTGTTCAGCAGGCCGTCGACTCCGCCGAAACGCGACAGGCTGGTTGTTTTCTTGCCTCGCACGGTCCACGTCAGCCGGACTTCCAGATGCCCCAGGGTATCGTTTACATGGCCAGTTACCAGCACCGCGGGCTCACGCGCATCCCACTGCTGGGGCAAAACCTTTTGCTCCCAGGACAACGATTGGGCCTTGGATTGCTCCGCTTCCTTGCGGGATTTTTCTAGCGTCAGCAGGTGGCCGAATTCCTGACGGTCGACAACGGTGACCTCGGGGAATTGGGACAGCGCCCTTTTAAGAACAAATCCTACCAGTTGCGCATCCACGGAATCGGAACCGCCGGTGAAGTCCTCAACTTTGATGCAGGGGACATACTTAGAGGTTTTCAGCAGAAAGACGGCGGCAAGTGCGAGAAGGATGATGGCGAGGACCGCAGCGCCCGCGATGGCTTTGCGGCTGCGGGGCAGGGGCAGTTTTTTCAGAAAATCCCGCACGTGATGTGCGGGATGATGCGTAAAATTCTCGGGCGGCGAACCCGCATCCGCGGAATCCTCGGCGGACAAGGGTACGGTGTGGCGGGCGTCGCTCGCAATGCCGCGCTTGAGCTCAAGGTCACGCTTCAATCGCTTCAGATCGGCGCATAGGTCGGCGGCGGTCTGATGCCGGAGATCCCGATCTTTTTCGAGAAGCTTGCCGATGATGTCGTCCATTCGTCGAGGGATTTCCGGATTGAGTTGAGATGGGGGGCGGGGCATCTTTGTCAGGATTTCCTGGAAGAGGACCGGTTGCGAGATGCCGGTGAACGCGGGAAAGCCCGTGGCAAGCTGGTAGAGCACGGCACCAAGAGAGAACAGATCGGTACGCCCGTCCATCTCTTCGCCAAGCGCCTGTTCAGGGGACATATACGGCAGAGTCCCCAGGGTTGCGTGGGGCGAGCTCACGTATTCCTCGGCAACCGGCTGCGGTGCAGCTGTCGACGCCTGGGATACCGGACCGGCGGAGCCGAGCTTGGCGAGGCCGAAATCCAGGATTTTCACCAGGGCGCGCCTTGTAAAGAAAATGTTCGCGGGTTTGATATCGCGGTGGATAATACCCTTGGCGTGCGCCGCCTCCAGCGCGTCCGCAATCTGCAGGGCTATCCGAATGATCTGGTCTACGGGCATTGGTCTGCCCTGCATCATCACCCGCAGCGTCTGGCCTTCCAGCAGTTCCATGCTTATGTAATGACGGCCCTGGTGCTCACCAATTTCATAGATCGTGCAGATATTCGGATGATTCAGCGCGGATGCGGATCGGGCTTCACGTTGAAACCGCTGGAGGTAAGTGGGATTTCCGGCAAGATTTTCAGGCAGCAGCTTCAAGGCAACCTCGCGGCCCAGCTTTGTGTCGCGCGCGCGGTACACCACGCCCATCCCGCCGGCTCCCAGTCTTTCCAGAAGCTCATAGTGCGCAAGCATCTCGCTCATTCTGCAAATCCCCGTACTTCTGTCGTTATGATCTACAGCAGCATAACTCAAAGCGCTCACAGACTCAAAAAGTCTAATTGCAATTTGGGATGAAGTAAGAAGAATGTTGCAAATAATCTTTAAAAAAACTCGGAAACCAATATACTGTGCATGCAGAAAAAATCGGAAAATGCAACGGGAGAAGTGAAACGATTCCCGGGAAGCGGAGTGGGCGCCACAGGACTCGAACCTGTGACCCCTGCGGTGTGATCGCAGTGCTCTACCAGCTGAGCTAGGCGCCCGCGAGACAAGGTTTTAACATTCCGATTCTTATTTGTAAATAGGCATTCTACAAGGAGAAGGGTTCATGCTTAAAAAAATGCGCTTATTCAGATTCTGGATCCCCTTTATTGTGTGCGCGGCAATTTTCCCGGCCGTCCTGGCTCAGGATACGCTGGAGGACTTTAAATACAACGAAGACTATAATCGGGTTCAATCCATTTTAAAAATACCCGATGTCGCCAAGCGCGCCGATCGCATGGTGACGTTCTATACCGAGAGAAAAGATGTGAAGCCGGAGCTTCGCGATTATGCCGACAGCATGTTCGCAAAGGATTTGGAAGTGCTGATGCAGCAAGGCAATTTTGCGGCCATGAAGAACCTGTGCGAACGGGCCTTAAAGGCTCGATCCAGGTTTGCGGAAGCTTATCTTTTTTACGGCGTTGCGCTGAAAAGAGATAAAAAAACCGATGAGGCGGTGAAGGCGTTCGCCCGGGCTTATGTCCTGGCCAATCCGATTATTAAGCCTAAAGCCAAGCAGCAGCTGGATGTCACCTATAGATCTACCGGAGGAAGCCTGGCCGGTGAAGATAAACTCATCAAGGAAACCATGGCGGAGTTCGGGATAAAGCCGCCGAGGAAGTAGATACAAACAAAAAGCGGTCGAATCTCAAAGGCCCCGACGCCCGCCCGGCAAACACACCGCGGGGTGTCGGGGCCGATTCCCCGGCTTCCGGGGTGGCAGCTAAGGTTTGACAGGTGCCGGAGTCATTCGCGGCGGATTTCCGATTTGTTTGTCTTGAACTATAAATAACCAATCCGGCATCACCAAGTCGATCGGGGTCGCAATCGGATTCGGTATCGCTTAAGCTTTTCGGCTTCCGATTTCGACTGCGACGCCGATTCCGAACCCGACCCCGATAATACTGCTTAAGCCGCTTTGATTGGCTCATGGGCCAGAGCCTCCGGCTTTGGCGGAGGATACCTAACCCCCCGCCTTTTCTGCATCATCGCCTATCCATAAAGAATCCATCCGCGAACGCCGATAATGGTAGAGGGCTAATTGTATGAGCATTCCGGAAAGACAGGCCACAACTCCATCTCGAAAGCAGGTCGGATACTTCTGCCATCTCAGGATCGGCGAAAAACACATGGGTGGCATTCTGATTACGAATCCGATCGGTGTGCCGCTCGAATTCAAATATACCGACCCCGTGGTTGCCACACGGCTGCACAAGATTCTATACGGGTCCGTCCTTGAAAAATATTTACACGAAACGGTAATCCGGGAACGGCTGGCGCGGGAAGTCCGCGGCATGCCTGACTATTTCATCACCAATTATGACGAGAAGGAATTTCTCGGTCCTGTGACGGACAGAGAGATGGTCGCTGTTCAGAAATGCAGCTTTCCTCCGGAAGAAATCACAGGCGCATTCACTCGGATACGCGAACGGGAAGCCATCATACAATTGGAAGATGAGGCTGTCTTCCTGCGCCTGGCATTTTCGACACCCGATGAAACGATGCAGCGGAGTTTCGCTGCCTGGCTAACTGAAATAGCCCGCACAATGGACGTGCTCGAACCACTGGATAGAATAACCACTGCCTTGACCAGCATATGCGGAGAAGGGAAGAACTGAAGCGCTGGCTTGATGGAGGAAGCCGGTCTCCAAGCGCAGGGCTTATGCGCGGTTTCCGGGAAAAGCTTGCCCAGGAACTGCACGCCAGACCCGCATTGGGCTCGGTGAAGGGAGAATCCCTGGCACTCCAGACAAGCGCATTGTGCCTTGATGACGCACTCGAACCCGCTGCCGCAACCGTAAGAGATGGGCTTGAGTCACTCGCGAACACGACAGACTGCGCGCCGAGTGCGATAAAGGATTTTGGAAAAAACGGTGGGAATATCCGGGAGAGCGAGCTTCTCGAGGGAGCCAGGATACTTGATTTGACCCTGCCCGGCGAAAGCCGCACATGCGCACGGGAGTTCCGAATGTCCTTCCAAACCCTCTCGCGCGCTTTTGCGATGAGTTTAAAATCCGGCCGCGTGCATTCGATGGAAGAATTTTGGGGCCGAGCAAATCAGGCAAGAGATGGAGATCGATTTCTGATACAGAATGCCTCGATCCCGACGGCGCAATACAAAATATCGCTGCTGCCGCACACCAGAAAAAGCATCCGGATGGAGACCTTGAAGGACGCCGAATACAGAAGCTTCCTGCGCGAGGCGGAGGTGCTGAAAGGGATACCGGCCGAGCGAGCGGAGCTGCTTGCCGTTTTCCGGCATGTGCCTATCGAGATCATCTCGCGTCTGCGCTATGTTGCCGAAAACCGCCTCCTCGTATTCAGCATTTCGAGGCAATCCGGTTCGACAAGCACAAGGGTGCACGATATGGCCGCTGTGCGCGATATCGTGAGCCAGGATGTTTTTTTGATACCCCATCGAACTCGGTTTCGCGCGGTGTCTCTTAATTAACTGGATTGCCTCCGGCCGACAGGACAGATTCGGCGTGGCGGCACAGAGATTTGGATAGGAACGCAGAGTAGGGCACGCATCTGCGATCTGGTGATGGATGAGCATGCTGCGGAAGAAGATCGAAGGTTTTTATCTCATGGAGCGGATCGGGGCCGGTGGGCTGTCCGAGGTGTATCTCGGCATCAATCCAAAAACCCGGGAGAGACGGGCCTACAAAATATGGGGCCGATGCCCTTCCATCGGGCCATCCACCTATGCCCGCTTCATGCGTCAAGTGGATATGATTCGCAGTCTGTCGCATCCGGGCATCATCCGGATACTCGATTATGGAATGCTGGACGAATGCTATTTCTTTTCCATGGAATATATGCCCGGCGGAAATCTCCGGCGACGCATCGGGCACGGCCGAATTCCAGCGGAAACGGCGATTGCCCGCATGCTTCCCGTGTGCGCCGCGATGGCATATGCGCACGAATGCGGAGTGATTCACGGACACCTCAAGCCATCCAATATCCTTTTTAGCCAGCAGGCAGAGTCGATTGTTTCCGATTTTGGGATAGGCAAGGACCTGAATTTTGAAAAAAATACGCTCACACAGTCGGGCGAAATAATGGGTGCCATCGCGTATCTGGCGCCCGAGCAGAGGTTCAGCGCCGGCAAGGTAAACCGGAGGGCCGATGTATATGCCCTGGGAGCCGTTCTCTACGAGATGCTGATGGGTTTTCCGCCGCTGGGTAATTTTCCCAGGCCGGCGGATGTGGATGAGGGATTTCCGGTTTTCCTTCAGTCTGTCCTGGATAAATGCCTGGCAACAGATGCCGAAGAGCGATTCGAGCATGCCGGCTATTTGCAGTTGGAACTCGAAAAATGCTCCGAACAGCCGCTTCCGGGAATACGGACGCTGAATCCCGTCATCGATCCGACAAAGAAAACCTTTGCGATAGGGGATCCTGCCCCCATGCCTCCGATCAAGAGCGATCGCATCGAATCCTGGTTCGATATTCTGCGCAGGGGAACGACTCGGGAGAGGCTTACCGTGGTCAGGGAAATGGTGGACAGGATTTTGCCTTCTGAGGCAAAGACGATCGTCAAACTGTTTCCGGAGGAAGGGGATCGTGTGCGATGGGGATTGATTCGCGTGCTCGGTGAATTGAAGATCGAGGCCGCGACGACGCTGATCCTGAGCGACCTCAAAAATTCCATTCATACGGAGTGCGCGATCGAGGCTTTGGGAAAGATCGGAGCCGATGAGGCTTATCTCCCCATTCGGGAATTCATTACGGAGCATCCGGAAAGCGCGATCACCGGGTTGCTCCCGCTTGCGCGGACGGGAAAGCAGCGGGCAATCAAATTCATACAGAATTATCTGAATCACGAAGTGGCCTCGGTGCGACAGGCCGCCGTTCATGCGCTTGCATCCATTCGTTCGGCGGAATCCCTGCAGGCATTGAAAGAGCAGCTCTGCCTGGAGTGCGATGAAGAGGTGAGATCGGATTTATTCAGCGCCGTTCATGCTCTCCAGGCCGTGCTACTGCCGGATGTAACGACTATTCAGAAAGCCGAAAGCACTCCCGTCATCCGTCGTTTATAACCAGAAAACAATTAACCGGCCTTTTCCCTTTGGAGTAATCCGGGAAATCCGCGGCTTTCTCCAGGTGCTTAGTTTTCAACCTGCGCGCAATAACTGATGACGCCGTGCATAGGGCATCAGATCCGGGTCCAAAACACGAAGGCTTATGCAGGGACTTGAACTCGAGGGAAAGCGAGGATACGCTATGGATATGAATCTTCTGAATCTGCTCATGATGCTGTTCATGTTCAGCTCAGATGGAATTACGGAGCCCGCGTATCCGGTCAATTCTATTTCCGGCGGACTGGTCATCGCGGAACTGCATTCTATTTCGGGCGGCCGAACGGAAGTTCGCGTCCTTTCCGGAGAGGAGCCGTTCGTCAGCTCCAGCAAAGCTGCGCTTCAGAATTGGAGCCTGGATTCTGAAAAGGAGAGTGCAGATCTCGTTGTCGTATACTTTCGCCAGCCGACTCTCTACAGCGTGGGGAATAATAGCGAAGATATATCGTGCGCAGGGGCCGACCGGTCCGCACCGTGTCCAAAACATATTGTCGGACCGGCATATCCGGCTCAGGCCTTTACGCAGGGTAGTGTCGTCCTCAGGGTCGAAGTGGATGCCGACGGAAGAATTTCGGAGATCCGCCCGATCAAAGCGACTGGTGGCTTTACCGATGTCAGCACGCAGGCGGTTCGCGAATGGACATTTACTCCTGCAGTGGACGCGCAGGGTGTCCAAAAAGCATCCCACATCTATGCCGTGTTCGTATATTCGATTCCTGTGATACAGCAGAAGAAATAAGGGCGGGGTTGGTGGACGATGGGGGGATCGAACCCCCGACCTCCGCATTGCGAACGCGGCGCTCTCCCAGCTGAGCTAATCGCCCACAGTCAGCGTAACGGGATCGAATTATCCCCGATGGCCAGAAGCCTGTCAATCAATTCTGGCAAAATCCGCGGATCCGTTGCCACAATCGAAAAACTCCGTGCTATACTAAGATCTCCAATATGTCTCAGTCTTCTGTTTTGTTTAACCTTATTGAGGATTAGAAGATTGCCTGGAAAGCGGAGAACTTCCCCAAAAACTGCAGCGCTGATCGACAAATTGCTCGAGGCCATTATCGATCAGTGGTACTTAAGCGTCAGCGATTACTACATCACCTCTGAGAAGAAGGCCGAAAATTCCGGCATCGACGCTCCAGAGGAGCTGAAGCGTTTTCATGATGAAAACGGGCATAGGATCAAGTTCAACAAGCGCGACCTCGATTTTACGTATGGTTTGAGCTTTACGTCCGAGGGCGAATCCTGTGTCCTGGAGGCGAGCGTCAATAATAAAGTCCCGAACTTTAACTACGGCGAACTCGTGCGCCGGTTGGCGACCTATTATCATTCGAACAAGGACAAGCCGATCGAGGGATTCAAGAAGTTAAGAAAAGTCCGAAACTGCGATATTTTCCACCTTCCCGAGGATTTAAACGGCAGCATTACGCTGGAAACGAGAGAGGGAAAGGCGGATATCGTGCGGCTTTCTTTCGGGATCGAGGAAGAATATCTCGATGAGCTTATTGCCGAACCGCCTAATTTTATGGAATTAATCCACCAATACTGCGTGGCGCCGCTGCGGCGCGTCTATGCGGACGTTTACAGAATCAAGCGCAAATAGCCGCACGCCGGAAATACCGGACTACGAGCGATCGCCGAAAGGGGGGCCGGAGAATGGAATTTCCCGGGCCCCGTCGCTCGCCTCTGCCACAAAAATCTCCGGATTGATCTGAATCTGTTTCAGATACGCGCGAGTCACGTTTTCGCTGAACGCCTCGAGTTTATTCCCGGCTACAAGATTTACCGTGCACCCGCCAAAACCGCCTCCCGTCATGCGCGCGCCCAAAACGCCAGGCTGGGCCATTGCGCTGTCCACCAGAATATCCAGCTCGCGGCAGCTGACCTGATAGTCGTCCCTCAAGGATGCGTGGGAATCGCACATCAACCGTCCCATCGTGCTGATGTCGCCGCTGGATAAAGCTTCCGCAGCCTTCAGCGTCCGGGCGTTTTCTTCTACGACATGGCGGCAACGGCGCAATACGTGCGAAGGCAGAAGCCCCTGATGGAGTTCAAGATCGGATTTGGCTATGTCGCGAAGCGCTCTTACTCCGGGGAGAACACCGCTTAACAATTTCGCTCCCAACTCGCAATCGCTGCGCCGTTTGTTGTATTCCGAAGAAGCCAGCGAATGGCGAACGCGGCTGTCGCAGATCACGATGCAATATTCCCGCAGTCGCAAAGGGATGCTCTTCACCTCCAGGGAACGGCAATCCAGCAGAACGGCATGATCTTTCCTGGCAAAAACCGAAGCGTACTGATCCATTATTCCGCAGCGGATGCCCACATGCCGGTGCTCTGCCGCCTGTCCCGCGAACGCAAGGGATCGTTTGTCGAGGAAACCTTCGGACACGGCGACGAGCGCAGTCCCGAGTGCAATCTCCAGGGCAGCCGATGAGGAGAGTCCGCCTCCGAGAGACACATCGCTTTGCAGGGCAACATCCGCTCCGGATAGGCGGATTCCTCGATCCCTGAGGGCAGAGGCGATGCCTGCCACGTAATCGACCCATCGGCCGCTGCATCCCATGCCGAGATCGTCGAGATCCAGCTGAATGGTTTCATCCAGATTAATCGACATCACGCACAACTTTAGGTCGGTGCGGGGTGCGATGCCGACCGCAGTGCCGCGGTTGATGGCCATTGGCAGGACAAAGCCATTGTTATAGTCTGTGTGCTCCCCGATCAGGTTTACTCTTCCAGGCGCGTAAAAAATCCGCGGCGTACGGCCGTACACCTGATAAAAAAAAGCAGCCAATCCCGTTGCATCGATCATGGTTTGCGCAAAAGCCGGGGGATCGTGGAATATTTGCTACTTTGCATCCGGTTGAGCCGGGGCCAGGGCAGGGTTCAAAGGGATCGAAAAAGGGCCGATCGATTTGTGCGTGCCTTCCTCTTCGAGTTTGGGAATAAATAGCGTGCTGCCAGCGAAGAGATTCTTCTTGGGATCCGGATTGAAGAAGAAAATGAATCCATCGGAAACTTTCCCCGGCTCCAGAAGCTTGTTGGTCAAATCCTTTTCAGTGAAATCCGCGAGAGGAGTGCCAAACTTGCGCGATGCGGGTGCCACGCGGGCAGCATCGGACAGTTTGTCGAGGCTTGTGCCCTTGAACAATTCGCCTGCTACCACCGCCGCAGGGATCGTGAACAGCTGCTGTGCGGATTCGGTAATCAACACGACATTGCGTGTGCGGACCAATAGGAAGTATTGGGATGTATTTTGAATAATGACGTGCACAGGGTAATAGCCCTGCGAATTCATAGTTTTGACGTAAAAGGCTTTATATGATTTTTCATCCGTATCGTAAGGGTCTGCGGCAATCGTAACGCCACCCACCGTTACTCGCGCCGGATAGGACTCAAAAGGAAGAACCTTAACCGTCCGTATTTTGTAATCGGAAGCAGCCAGAAGCGCCACGCCCGAAGCAATCAGGAGAATTAAAAGCCATCTTTTCATAGCTAGGACATAATAACACAAACTCTTGCATCGTGGCATCCGCGATTCCCCATGGAAGCGGGGAATCGGTTACAGACAGCGATTGCGATGCCCACCTTTACAGCGATGGCCCCCGAATTCAGTTGATTGCAGCAACTTTTCTTTCAGCAAAAGGTCCGGGAACATTGACAGTAACCGACTCAGATTTTATATAAGATTCGCGCTAAAAAATATGGCTATAATGCTTGATTTGAAACGGATAGAAAGATACGACCCCTGAAGGAGGAAATAAATGAGCAAGATTATCGGCATAGACTTAGGCACGACAAACTCCGTAGTAGCTGTGATGGAGGGTGGAGAGCCGAAGGTCATCACAAACCCGGAAGGAAGCAGGCTCACGCCCTCTGTGGTGGCAATGGGCAAGAATAGTGAGCGTTTTGTAGGTCAGGTCGCCAAACGACAGGCAGTTACAAACCCCGAAAACACGATCTTTTCGATCAAGAGGTTCATGGGGCGGAAACTCGCTGAAGTGGCTGAGGAACAGAAGCTGGTTCCCTACAAGGTCGTATCCGGACCCAATAGCGACGCCCAGGTCAAGATGGGCGACAAAACGTACACGCCACCGGAGATATCCGCGATGATTCTGCAGAAAATGCGGCAGGCGGCGGAGGAATATCTCGGCGAAAAGGTGGAGAAGGCCGTGATCACTGTGCCCGCCTATTTTAATGACAGCCAACGACAGGCCACGAAGGACGCCGGCAAGATTGCGGGAATGGAAGTTGTTCGAATCGTGAACGAGCCGACTGCCGCCGCCCTGGCATACGGGTTGGACAAAAAGAAGGACGAAACTATCGCTGTGTATGACTTCGGTGGCGGCACTTTCGATATCTCGATTCTGGAAGTCGGAGAGGGCGTCGTCGAGGTCAAATCGACCAACGGGGACACCCATCTCGGCGGTGACAACATTGACCAGCGATTGATGGATTGGATTATCGAGGAGTTCAAGAAGGACCAGGGAATCGATCTCTCCAAAGACAAAATGGCGTTGCAGAGGCTCCGGGAAGCGGCGGAAAAGGCCAAAATGGAGTTGTCGACCGTGATGGAAAGCGAGATCAATCTCCCCTTTATTACAGCGGACGCCTCCGGCCCCAAGCATCTGAATATGAGACTGAGCCGTTCCAAGTTCGAACAGATGGTGGAGGATATTCTGCAGAGATCCATTCCGCCGCTGAAACAAGCGCTTTCGGATGCCGGTCTAAAGCCTGGTGACATCGATGAAGTCGTTCTGGTCGGTGGATCGACGCGGATTCCACGCGTGCAGCAGCTCGTGCGGGAATATTTCAACAAGGAACCTCACAAGGGCGTCAACCCGGACGAAGTGGTCGCCGTGGGCGCCGCAGTTCAGGCGGGCGTACTTGCGGGCGACGTGAAGGACCTGCTCCTCCTGGATGTGACTCCGCTGTCTCTTGGCATCGAGACTCTGGGCGGAGTCTCCACAAAACTCATTGAAAGAAACACGACGATCCCCACCAGGAAATCGGAAATTTTTTCAACGGCCGCCGACAATCAGACGTCTGTTGAAATCCATGTTCTGCAAGGCGAACGGAGCATGGCCAGGGATAACAGAACGCTGGGCAAATTCCATCTGGTTGGAATTCCTGCAGCTCCACGCGGAGTGCCCCAGATCGAGGTGACGTTCGATATCGACGCAAACGGTATCGTGAACGTATCGGCGAAGGATCTTGCAACCAGCAAGGAGCAGAAGATCACGATTACGGCGTCGAGCGGACTCAATAAGGATGAAATCGACAAGATGACGAAGGATGCCCAGGCCCACGCGGATGAAGACCAGAAGAACCGCGACAGGATCGAAGCCAAGAACAGGCTGGACGGCATGATCTACCAAACGGAAAAAATCCTGAAGGAAAATCGGGATAAGATATCGGAAGGGGATGCCACTTCTCTCGACACGGCTCTGTCGAATGCGAAAAAGGTCCTGGAAAGCTCTTCTGAAGCGAGCGAACTGAATGCCGCGATCGAGGAATTGACAAAAGCTTCGCATCGGATTGCCGAGATTATGTATCAGAAAACTGCGGGGCAGCATTCGCACGGAGAACCCGGAGGGGAACAAGGCTCCTCCGGTGGAGGTGGGAAGCAGGATTCCGGTAAAAAGGAAGATGAAGTCATCGACGCGGAATACGTCGATATGGACAAGAACGAATAATCGGGAAAGTTTAGCGATTCAAACAGTATTCAGATACCGGATTCCAGGCAAAAAACCGGCCTGGAGTTCGGTATCTGGAATCAGCCTCAATTCGCACGGCATCAGTGAATTCTATGCCCCAAAAAGAAGATTATTACGCCGTTCTGGGTGTCCCGCGGAACGCTAAGGAGCCGGAGATCAAAAAGGCATACCGGCGCCTGGCGAGAAAAAATCACCCCGACGTAAATCCCGGAGACAAATCCGCCGAGGAGCGGTTCAAGAGAATCCAGCAAGCCTATGATGTGCTGAGTGATCCCAAGAAGCGCGGCATGTACGATCAGTACGGTTTCTACTCCGAAAACTTCCAGGAACAAGCCGGTCCGCAGGGGGGAGGATTTGGTGGGGGATCCCAGGGCGGCTTCGACTTTTCCGGCATGGATTTCGGCTCCGAAGGACAAAGCAGTTTCAGGGACGTGTTTTCTGAATTTTTCAGTGGAGGGGCGCAAAGCAGGCGCCCGCAAGGCCCCGCCAGGGGAGAAGACCTGGAGCATCACCTCAATATCTCCTTTCTCGAAAGCATTCAGGGGCTCTCGGCACGAATGACGATCCAGCGTCGCAATAGCTGTTCGGTATGCGATGGATCCGGCCTGGACCGATCGGCGGGGCAGCAGACTTGCAGTCATTGCCACGGAACGGGCCAAGAGTCAAAGTCCCACGGATTTATGCGCTTTTCGAGCCCGTGCCGTGCGTGTGGTGGAACCGGACGGGTCGGAGGCCGCTGTGCGGCATGCAGGGGGTCGGGCAGCGTGCCGCTGCAGGAAACGATCACGGTGCGGATTCCTCCGGGAGTGGCGCACGGCTATCGAATGAAGGTCCCTGGCAAAGGAAACGCCGGGAAGATGGGGGGAGGGCCTGGAGATTTATTTCTAATCATCTCCGTGCGACCGCACGATTTCTTTCGCAGGGAAGGGAACGATATTCTCTGCGCGGTGCCCATCACCGTTACGGAAGCCGCGTTGGGTACCAAAATTGAAGTCCCTTCCATCGACGGCAAAACGTTGCTGCGCATTCCGCCCGGCACCCAGGGCGGGCAGAAGTTCAGATTGAGAGGCAAGGGCGCTCCTTCGCTGCGAGGGGAAGTGAGGGGCAACCAGATCGTGGAGGTGCGAGTCATCGTGCCCAAAGTGGCTGATGAACGCTCGAAGGAGATCCTGAGAGAACTGGCTCGGTTGAACCCCGAAAACCCCAGGGCGGGCATCGCTCAAAATTGATCGGATGGAGAGTGGGTTGTGCATTCGCGAAAAAAAGCAGGCTATATGATCAGCTCTGTGGCGGAATCCTACGAGATTCATCCGCAAACGCTGCGATTGTACGAGCGGCTTGGCTTGCTGACGCCATCGAGGAGCGAGGGAAATACCCGGCTGTACACGGAAGAAGATCTTCAGCGGCTGGAAGTCATTTTGACGCTCACGCGGGAACTGGGCGTGAATCTGGCCGGAGTGGAAGTCATCCTGAACATGCGGGAAAAAATGGAGCAGATGCAAAAGCAGGTAGAGGAAATGATAGAGTTTGTGCGCGATGAGCTTTCGCCTTCAATGGCGGGTTCGCTGCGAAATGCGCTCGTACGCGTGCCGGCCGCCAAAATCGTGAGGACTTCGCGATGAAATGTTTACAACTCGCAATTCTGCTCGTCTTCGGAACACTGCTGTGTGGGGTGGCCGCGGTGGCCGGCGATTCTGCCCCGGGCTACAAACAATCCTACGTCATCCTGATTAAGGGGAGTGTTTCGGGAAGTGAAAACGTCGTCGAAACCGTCGACGCAGGAGGGAACACGCTGTCCACGTCGGATCATGAGATCTTCGTGACCGACGGGCTGGAAACCAAACGCATGGCATTCTCAACGAGAATGCAGATGGCTCCCAATAGCTGTACTCCTATTTCCTATCTTTACAAATATACGACGGGTGACGCCGGCGATTCTTATGAAGTGAAGGTGAAAAACGGGCAGATAAAACGCGCGCTTACGCGCAACGGCCACACGACCGAAGCGAGCGCTTTGCTGAAGCCCAATACGGTGATCCTCGATTTCGCTGTGTACCACCAGTATGACTGTCTGGTGCGGCTATACGACTCCGGCAAGGGCGGTCGCCAGATCTTCAGCGATTTTGTCCCTCTGATCGGCTCCGACATCTCCGTCGCTGTAACGTCTCTTGGGGACGGGGAACTGAAACTGGAAAAGGGCTCCATTGCAGTTGTCAATTACAAGGTTGAATTCGTGGGGATTGCGGGAAGCACGTTATCGGTAGACAAGAACAAGCGCCTTGTAAGGTTGATCATCCCGTCACAGGATCTGGAAGTGGTGCGAAAGGATCTCCTGCCGGCTAATCTCGGCAACTGAAGCCAAAATTCTAAAAAAGACACCATCGGCGGCGGCCTTTTGCGGGCCGTCGCCGCCTCTGGTGCGCGAGGGCAAGCGCCTATTCTTGCTGGCCGCAGGCTGCCGGTTCCAGAATCTGCTTTTTCAAAAACTGCTCGGTCTCGTCGGCGCTTACCAGGCTGGCGTTCGCATAGCTGTAAATGATTAACGTGCCGACGAACTCCTGCTTGGAACCCTTGCGGAACGCGGTCACGCGGGCCGTCGGGCGCTTGGTCTTGGAGGCTCCTATTTCCTTGAAGCCCAATGTGACCCGGATGGTGAGCGCGCAGTCATCTTTTTCGTCGATCGTGGCCTGTTTGAGCGCCTGTTCGAAGATGGGACTGAAGGACTTGTGTTGCGCCGCAATCTCTTCCGGGACATCCGCTGCGGCGGGCATTTCGATCAGCTTTACGTTTTTGTGTATTTGAACCTCACGACCGGTGTTCTCCTGGGCCCAGGCGCTCCACGAAACAAGTAGAATTCCAAGAATCAAGTGTGCGTGAATTTTAGGAAATTGCATGGCTTCGTCCTCTCCCGTCAATCACAGCCGAGTATGTTTTTACACTTATATAGCACAAGTATCGGCCCTAGCTATAGCGATTATTCGGCAAAAAAACAACCGAAATCCTCTGCCAAGTTTATCGATCCGGCTACGGCGAGTAAGTATCCTTCGGCAGAGCCGATGGCTTTAGTCCGTGAGCCGCTCCAAGCGACCTGCCCAGAGCAATCGGGGTCGGGATCGGAATCGCTATCGGTATCGCATCTCGCAATCGGATTTAGGTGCTCCGCCTGTTGCGCCCCAAAGTGATTCCCGATAGCGGCCCCCTATTACTCGGACAGGCTCCTGGTACTACAGTGTCATAAAACGTGAGCGGCGCGTGGTTATGGGCCGTCATGAGTGTCCTAATCTTGGGCGTTTTGGGCTAAAAGCCGCATAAAATGCGGGCTTGGCCGAATTTTATGACACAGTCGTCCTAGGCCGCGCGCAATTGGCGGCGGAGGATCGCGTATACTTTTTGAAAAACATAACGCTGCGTGCTGCGGTCCCCGGGAAATTGCGCGCGGATGCGATCGGCGATTCGCTCCAGCATCGCCTCAAATTCGGGGATTAGTTGCGCCGTGCGTGTTGGATCATAGGGGAGTTTGATGGAGTGGCATCCCAGTTCCGAAAACAGGCGGATGTATCGGGCCGTCACCATGTCGGGGCATTGAATCCGTTTATAGCGAGCCTGCACCTCGAAGCCCAGCAGCGTATGAAGGATTTTGGCCGAGCACTTTGTTCCCAGAAGGCGGATCGTCCGAGTCTGTTGCGTCAGCACCTTTTCGCGGTATAGATCCGCGAAGCCGCTGAAGCGGACAGTTGCCTGAAGAATCTCGCGGTGAGAAATTTTCGGGTTCCGAAATGAAGGAGGTTGGAGTCTTTCTGTCATGGATTTGGCTTGGATGCGCGCTGGCGCAAGATGCGGCCTGCATTGTTACGCACGGCGTCCGAAACGCTCCGATCGCGGCTGAGCTGCATCAGGTCCTGGGCGCGAAGGCGGAACAGCAGGGTTTGGGAAATGGTGGGCGGCGTTTTTGGGTTTTTTACAAGGTTTTGGACGACGGCGTAGCTTTTTGTCCACGCTCGGCTTTGACCGATTTCCCGCAAGATGTTTTCCGCGACGCCACGCATGGAGGCAATAGCTTCAATTTCATTATCCGTGAGCTTCGGGCTGTGCAGAACGGCACGCGCAACTTCCTTGTTCGAATCGCGGATCAGCATGGCTCGGATTTCACGATTGCCGAAGAGGGCATAGCGCATTTTTTCACGCACGGACATCGTAGACAGGCGTTTCAGGATCTCGGATTGGCGAGCCTCCGGGTCCACGGGCAGGCCTTCGAGAGAAAGATCGCCTTCGGGAATTTCCAGTTGAAGGTCCAGAGGAGATAACTCGGCAACCTCCGCCTCAGAAGGCTCCGCAATGGCATACTCCTTCTTCTTGCTGCCCAGGAACTCGACCTCTATCTCGTGGGCAAGTCGCTGGATTTCAGGGGTGCACGCGGGATTCCGGAGAATACTTGCGAGAATGTCCGGGTATCGGATAATACGGACCCGGTTGTCGAGTATCGTTTCCAGAAGGGACCCCGGAACCGTTTCCGCCAGATTTGCCACCAGCGCATCCGGAGACGAAGAATTGGACAGGATCGCCTGGTGCAAACGGTCGGATGCTGCTGTTTGCGAAAAATATTCCAGGATTGAGGGGTGACATTCCGGGTCGCCCACGAGAGTGCAGATCTCGTCTTGATCCCATTCGCCGAGTGTTTTTGCGGCACGCGCCCCGATTTCCGGGTCCACGTCCTTCAGAAGGAGCACGATCAGCTCCAGCAGAACTCCGGAAGGGATGGGGGCAAGTCCGCCAGCGATTAAAAGGCGCAACTGCTTTGGAGCGGAACCGTCCAGCAGAGCTTGCTTCAGAATGCTTTGATCCATTCTTTAGCCTGGCGTCTGGTCGAGATAATCATGCAGGTTTTTTTCGTTGATCAGTATCCTCACCACTTCCCCTGACTTGCCGAGCGGTTTTGCTGACTTCCCGTTGATTTTCATGTGGATGCCGCCGGCGTTTCCCACGATGATGAAAAACTGCTCGGATGCATAGAGCCGCTGCACTTCTCCCGGACGCATCAGCTTCCTGAAGGAGTGGCTTCCGTCCTGCTCAACGGATACCCAGCATTGTTCTGTGGCCCCGATTTCAAGTTGGAGCGACGATTGCAGGGCCGGGGCTGTGACTTCCGTTGCTGCCGCGGTTCGATCGACGGCGGGCTGACTCGCAGCAGGCTGTACCGTCGGGGACAGGCCTGGTGACGCGGTTTCGGGTGTCGTGTTCGCGGAAACAGGGGCAGGTTCGGCGGCTTGAGTCACGTCGGGAGGAGGTTTCAGTGCCGCCGGAGGCGCAGCGGGCTTTTGCTCTGCTTGATGCGGAAGAGTGGCGCTCTGCCTATGCGAAAAATAGGGCGAAAAAACGGCCCCGATCCAATTCCGGCTGAAGAAAATCCCGATAGCCGAAATCAGCAGCGCAAGGCTCCAAATCAGAATCGGATTCAGCTTGTGTGAAGAACTTGCCTGGGGGATATGAACCCTGGATTTCGGAAGCTTCTCCATTGGAGACGCGACCTCTTCCTCGTATCGCTGCATGATTTCCTGCTGGCTCAGGTTCAAACTTTCGCAGTAAGCCCGGATAAATGCGCGGTTATACATACCGCCGGGCAATTCCCCATACCGGCCATCCTCGAGGCTTTCAAGATAATGCAGGCTGATGCGCGTATCTGCGGCAATTTGGGCAAGCGGAATATTTCGCTTTTCGCGTTCCGTCTTAAGATCCGCTGCAAGAGATCCCATGGCTAAATCAGGCTAGTATAAAAAAGCTATTTCGTTTTTCGATTCACGGTCGCTTCTTCTTGGAAGAGAGCATCTTACTTGGAGAGTCGCTTTTTGTCAATTACTTGCAGGCACTTACGGCAAATTTGATGCAGATTTTATCGGCACTCAGGTCTCCGCCGGAGCGCGATTACGGTTTGGATTGCGGGCAGCCGCGGGCTGTGTTACCTTCACTGCCGGAGAACTCCTTATCTTTGGGGAATAATAGTCTGCGCCGACGCCCATGGGCGCTTTTGAGCGAATGCCGATAGATAGCGAATATGATGGATGTGGGTATCAGGCAGAAATGGTGTGACCGTTAAATGAATGTACTGATGCTTGCCCCAGAGCAGTGGTGGACCAGACTATGGGCACCCGTTTCGGCTGCTATTCATGGCTTCACCGGTCTGGGCGTTATGCTGCTCGCACTCGGTGATTCTTCTTTTTTCAGCGCTCCGGAAGCCAATGATCTGTTGATCGTCCTTTTGTCGGCAGGGAAATCCTGGGGAACGATGGCCTATTATGTGGCCATGACAACGCTTGGTTCCGTCATTGGCTGCTTCCTGCTCTATTCTGTGGGCCGTAAAGGTGGAAGTCCCATTTTAAAACGCAGATTTTCCCCGGAAAAGGTCGCCCGGGCGGAAAGGCTTTTCGATCGATACGGAATTCTGACGGTTTTAATCCCGAGCATCCTGCCGCCGCCCCTGCCATTCAAGATATTTGTGCTCTGTGCCGGCGTCTTTCGTTTGAACCTTTTTTCATTTCTGACGGCAGTCGTGATCGGAAGAGTCATCCGCTACTCGATTTGGGGAGTGTTAGCGGTGTTGTATGGAAATCAGATAAAAAGCTTTTTGCAGCAATACCTGGGAGAAATGGGAGTCATCTTCTTTGTCGTTTTCCTGCTGATCGTTGCCGTTATCGCTATCTGTTTCATTCGCCGACCAGGCGATGCCAAGTCCAGTTCCGAAATCTGAATTCGGTATTCCGCTCTGTCTCCTCTTAATTGACAAGTCGGGTTCACTCTGTTAGATTTGCGCGTTTATATATGATTTGAGCTTTGATGAGAGAAATACTGGGAATTCTTCTGTTTACGGCAAAACGAAGCCGGGTTCCGTTTCTGGCATGCCTCGTTCTGTCGCTGCTCGCGTTTCCCGGATGCAAAATAAAGAAAACCATTAAAGTCGACGTGCCTCAAAAGGTCCGGTTGGCAAAGACGGCCAGTCTCGAGGAGCTTCTGGGTGTACTGCAAAGCTATGATAGAATTCAGAGCCTGTCGAGCAGCCTGAATATCACGTATTCCTACGGCAAGAAAGAAAATGGCGTCATCCAGGAAATAAAAACGCAGCCTGGATATATTTTGCTCAAGCGCCCGAACTCTACGAAGCTCGTGGTCCAGAACTTTTTGACCAAAACAAGGGAACTGGAAGTGCTTTCCAAAGAGGATGAATTATCGATCTACTACAGCCGAAAAAATGCGGTCTATGTCGGAAAGAACAGCGCAAAGAACCTGACGGTGGAAGACGCGGAGAGCTCGAATAATTTTTCAATCCCGATTCGCGGCGGGCATATTTTTGAGGCTATTTTCCCGCAAAGCATACAGATCGATGCTCCGGGCTTTCTCTACTCGCTCGAAGAGGAGGCCGATGCCAGAGCAAAGTATTATGTTCTGAGCGTTTACAAAGAAAGCGCCACAAAGAGAATTTACGCGATCCGTAAACTGTGGATCGAGCGTTCGACCCTGTCCATTGCACGACAGCAGATTTATCTCGAGGACGGGCGAGTGGCAAGCGACATAATCTACTCGGATGAAACGGAAGTGAACGGTTTCAAACTACCGCTTCATATGCACATCGATCGTCCTCTCGACGGATATGCACTGAATCTTGAATTTAAAAGCTGGCGGATCGATCCCGATTCGCCTGATAATGCATTTTCCTTGAAACTCCCGGATGGAGTTCAAATCATTCCTCTTGTCGAGAAATGAGAAACTGAGGCCTTTCAGATGGAAAATCTCATTGCCGCAAATATTCGCTCTCGCCCCACGCGCACCTTTATCAGCGTCCTGGCTGTGGCATTGGGCGTTGTAATCATGCTGGTCGTCGGCGGTATTGTGTCGGGCACCCTCAATGACTATCTGGGGCGCACAGTTGCTGTGGGCGCCGATTATATCCTTCAACCTGCAGGCTCCTCTGTCCTGTATGCATTCAGCGACGCATCGCTGAACATGAAGCTTGCGAACACCCTGCAGCAAGTGCCTGGAATTGAAGCGGTAACGCCTGTTCTGTCAAAATTCAGCGCGGCTCATTTCGGCCTGGTTTTCGGCATCGACATGGAAAGCTACAACCGGTTTCCGGGCCGGCTGCAGATTCTGTCAGGAAGTGCTTCCCTAAAAGGCGACGAGGCAATCATCGACCAGATTCTGGCCGAAGCCCAGAAACTGAAACCGGGAATGACATTGAACATCCTGGACCATGAATTCAAAATCACCGGAGTTTGCCGGTCCGGAGCCGTCGTTCGCGTGTTCCTGCCGCTTGAAACACTGCAAAAGCTATTGGGGACAACGGATCGCGTGACCGTTCTGTTTGCCAAGGCGGCGCCGAATGCAAACACCGACGAGGTTTATAAAAACCTGCGCAAACAATTTCCTCACTACTCACTCCTTCGGGCCTCGGATCCCAATCTGCTTCTGGCGGAAACGCGGCTGCCCGGATTGAAGGAGTTCCGGATTACGGTCATCGTGATTTCCATGCTGTTGAGTTTCATGGTAATCCTGCTGGCAATGTATACGACTATTTTCGAGCGGACGCGAGAAATAGGGATTTTAAAATCGTTGGGCGCGTCTCGGAATTTTATAGTTGGCATGATTCTAAAAGAATCTGTTATGATATGTGGCTTGGGCGCAATTTTGGGAATTTGTATCAGCGAAGTGATTCGTAAGCTTGTGATTGTCATGTTCCCGACGTTGCAGGTGTCCATGACTTTCAGGGACCTCATCGGCGGTATGGTGCTGGGCCTTATTGCCGGGACCCTAGGTGCATTGTATCCGGCGTATAAAGCTGCCCGGATGGATCCTGTAAGAGCATTGAGCTACGAGTAGGGAAACGAATTATATGGAAACTGAAGCCTCAAGTGTTGCGATAGAGACCATCAACTTGAGCATGACGTACAGGTCGGGACGGTTGAGTGTTCCGGCGCTGCAAAACGTCGATCTCACCGTGAGTCATGGTGAATTTATCGCAATCATGGGACCATCCGGATGTGGGAAGACAACCCTCCTGCATCTGCTGGGCGGATTGCTTCGCCCGACCAATGGCAACATTTTCATAGACGGGATCGATATCTCGAAGCTCAGCGACTCGGACCGCACAAAGGTACGGCGGGACAAGATCGGCTATGTTTTTCAGCGGTTTAACCTCCTGCCGACGCTTACCGCCAAGGGAAATATCGAGCTGGCAAAAAAGATACACGGAAATGGGCATCTTGGAACCAACGGGGTCGATCACATCCTGGACATACTCGGGCTTGCCGGAAAGATCGATTTTCGGCCATCGGAAATGTCCGGAGGAGAACAGCAGCGCGTCGCCATCGCGCGGGCAGTGGTCAATCGACCGTCCATCGTGCTGGCTGACGAACCGACGGGCAGCCTGGATTCGCATAACTCTGGAAGAGTGCTGCAAATGTTGCGCGATCTGAACGACAAGCTGGGCCAGACAATCGTGATGATCACCCACGATGCGGATGCAGCTTCCACTGCCAGCCGTGTCATCGAAATGAAGGACGGGCGGATTCTACACCCGACGTCGCACTTCGCCCTGAGCCATAGCTTAAGAGAAACACCCGAAAACTCATGACGAGCTTCAGGAAGTCGATCCACAACATCTTCGTGTGGTCCTACGATCGCGGAACGCTTCAATACGATATCATTTGCGCTCTGATCCTGGCGTTTATTTTCCTGGTGCCGCCCAGCTGCTTTGTCGCAAGAAAGATCGGGAAATCAACACCCTCCTACCAGAACACAACGGTCGCAACTCAAATCGAAAAAACATCCGAACGCCGATGAATACAGGCTGCATAGGCTGCGTCACTCCGTCTTTTTCGAAAGCGTGTCAAACAATCCTCTTCCTGTGTCTTGCACTCTCGGCCTTCGGGCAGCAGGGCAAGGAAGACAGGGAACTGCAGCAAATACTGAACAAGATGGATGAAGTGGCGAAGAGTTTCCGTACATTCAAGGCCACCTTTACGCAAAAGAATTTCACCGCCGTATTGAAAGAATTCAGCGCTCCGGAATCCGGTGAGTTCTACTACGCCCGGTCGAAAGACGGATCCGTGTTCATGCGTCACGAAATCATGAATCCCGGGAAGAGAATCCTCACGATTAAGGGCGACACGCTGACGGTCTATCGACCCGCGATCAAGGAAGCACAGATCGCCAGCCGCGAGAAAATGCGCGATATCGTGGAGTACCTGGCGCTGGGTATCGGGCAGTCTTCTGCGAAACTGCGGGAAAAATTCAAGATTTCATACAAGGGAACTGACTCGATCGACAATGCAAAATGCGCGGTCCTGGTGTTTGTGCCGAAGGACGCCAAAACCGCGGCACGTGTCGCTTCCATCACGATCTGGCTCAAGGAGAGCACCGCGACTCCGGCACAGTATAAGTTTGAAGAACCGAGCGATGACTATCTGTTGATCCGATTTTCCGCAGAAAAGATCAACACGGGCATACCCGATTCGAAGTTTGAGCAGAATATCCCCGCCGATGTCGAGAAACAGCGCCTGTAGTTGGCTTTCAGCTGCCAGCTTTCAGCTTTGAACACGAGCCTAAACCGTGCGGTGCCCTAGTCTTGCAGATAGCTGAAGGACGGCAGCTGCTCTTAGTTGGATGATGCAGCGGCAGAGGCTTGCGGCTGGGCTGGCGCTTTTGCCTGTTCCAGCTCTCTCTGCTTGGGGAGCTCTTTCCAGGTGTAATAGATGCGGTTGATCACGGTCCAATTGCCCAGGATTGCCAGGACCCACAGCACGGCTTCCATGCGATTGGCCAGACCGCCGATGATCAGAAGCACAATCCGCTCGGGCCTTTCCATAAAACCGACTTTGCATTTTGGGATCAGTGATTCCGCGCGTGCTCGGGCGTAGCTTGTGAGGACCGATCCCATGATGACAACGCCGACGAGTACGACATAATGTAGAAGCTGATTCCTGGCATAATAAACGACGAGACCCTGAAGGATTATGATGTCTGAATAGCGATCAATCACCGAATCATAAAAGGCGCCGAAACTCGTTTCTGTAAGACTGACGCGCGCAACTTCACCATCCAGCATATCGAACATGCCTGCCAGGATGATGACAAGAGCGCCGCGGGAAAAATTCCCGAAGCCGAATTCCCAAGCAGCCCAGAAGCTGATCAGAACGCCCGTAAACGTAAGGATATTCGGGTTTATTTTGAGGCGAGTCAGAATCCAAACTATCCGGTCAAGCAGATATTTCCCACCCCGACCGATTATGTTGCTAAACATGGCGTAAGGCTAGACAGATTCAAAATTCTTGTCAAGTTCAAAACACGCGGAGGCGGATGGTTAAATACTTCTTGGGATCTTGTCTCAAATCATAGAGAAGCTTGCTGATTTCTGCCGTTGACTGGTCCAGATTGTTGTAAAGCCCGGGGTCTTTCAACAGCTTGCCCATTGTGCCCTTACCCTGCTGAATTTCATCAACCAGCGAGGCAAAACGGGTGAGAGCCTTTTGGGTGCTCTCATAGAGTTCTTCATCTTTTGACAGCTTGCCCAGGGTTCCTTCGCCCCGTTCTATCCTTGCCATCATCACGTCAGCCTTCTTCAGGCTATCGGCAGCGGAGTTATAAAGGGACGGATCGTTAATGAGCTTGGACAAGGTGCCATTGCCGTTCTGGATGCTGTCGGCAATCTTGTTGAATCGGTCGACGGAGCTGATCAGGCGTTCATACAGCGCCGGATCGTTGATCGCCTTGGCGACGCTGCCTTGTCCGCCGTGCAGATCCTGGACGAGCTTTGTCATTTCCGAAAAAGTGTATCCGGCTTTTTTCATCGTCTCGCGAAGCTCGGTGATCGTGTCGGAGACATTATTCCCAAGCTTTTCAGGATTGATCTTCTTGGTGATGGTCTTGAACTGTTCGGAAAGCACACCGAAGTTGGCAACAACGTCGTTTGCGCCGGTCATAATTTCGCGAAATCCAGGGCGCTGAACGCTTTCGATCACGGAGTACTCGCCTCTTTGAAGAGGCAGCCCGCCGGATGTGCCGGCCGAAATGTTGATAAACGAGTCGCCGATGAGGCCTCTGGATTCGATGCTGACCTCCGAGTCTCGGCCTATCCGGCTAAGATATTGCTGGCGGATTTCAAGCTGGACTTCGACAATTCGAATGTCCGATTTCAGGTCGCGGATACTTTCCTGCAGGTCGTCGATCATCTTCTGCGCCGCCGGGAGCTTTCTGTCGATCGCTTCCTTTTCCTTCTCCAATTCGCCAATTTTTCGGAAGATCGTCGCATTTCCCGGATAAAGCTCCGGCGGGATAATCGAGACCTTCCGGACCTTGCCAATCTCAATTCCGGCCAGCCAAACCGGAGCCCCCGATTTAAGACCGCCGACATCGGGCAAATAGGTCACGGCTTTCGCTGATTTCGAGAACCAGTTGAGGCTCCAGCTCTGCTGGAGTATTAGAGTGAGGAGCAGAACGAGGGCGACCACAACGAAGATCCCCACTTTCATCTGCGCCAAAGCTATTTGCTTTTTAGGTGGCATGGGACTCCCTTCCTCGAACGCTGCTCTGGCGCTCGATCATGCGCTTTGTATTGCCTTCTTCCGGCAAGGTATTCCTGTTCGAATCCACAAGATCTATGAAATAAAGGCCTTCACATAAGGGATCGAGGAATGCATCAGATCGTGATAATCGCCCTCGAAACAAACGGAGCCATTCTGAAGCATGATGAATCGGGTGTTTAAGAGATCTGCGGCTTCGCCGGCATGCTGAATATGGACCGTACCGTCCGCGTCCGCCATTGCCTGTTCGGTCGCGATGGTAGAAGCGGCATTCAGATCATGGGTGACAAATATACTCGTCACGCCCTCCATATCCCGTAACTTGATCATCAGCTCAACGATCGCTCTTTTGGTTATCGGATCCAATCCGGCAGTGGGCTCGTCATAGAGCACAATCTTCGGCGTTCCGACGAGCGCTCGGGCGATCCCGACCCTGCGTTTCATACCTCCGGAGAGTTCGCCGGGCATTTTGTCGATGGCGTCCTCAAGCCCTACAAAACCGAGGAGCTTAAGGATCTCGCTGTTGATCTCCTCTTCGCTCAATTGCCCCTCTTCAGAAAGGCGATACCCGACATTTTCCCTCACGCTGAGTGAATCGAACAGAGCGCCTTCCTGAAAGATCATCCCTATTGCGCTGCGAACATGCACAAGTTCGCGCTCGCTCATTTTGGTGATGTCTTGATCCTGGACCAGGATTTGGCCGGATTCGGGACGTATCAGGCCGAGGATCAGCTTCAGGATTGTGGATTTGCCGGATCCGCTTGCGCCCAGGATAATTTTCGTCTCCCCGGGAGGGATCTTGAAACTGACGTCCTTAAGAACGACTTCGTCATCGAAATATTTGTGGACCTGCCTGAATTCGATCATGGGTTCATCAGGGGAGAAATGTAGATGATCAAATTGTTCAAAAAGAAGTCCGCCGCGATAATCAAAATCGAGCTGCTGACGACAGCTTGCGTCGTGGATCTTCCAACGCCTTCGGTCCCTCCGTGCGTGCGCAGGCCGACATAGCAGCCGGTCATCGCGATGATAAATCCGAAAACAACCGGTTTGAACAGAGTGCCGACGACGTCGGAAAACTGCAGGGTATTGATTGCATCGGACCAGAACTGGTTTGAGCTGATGAGTAGCTTGAAGGATGCGATGATCCATCCTCCCAACATGCCCGTGGCATCGCAAATGACGGTGAGCAACGGGAGCATGACGAGCATGGAAATCACCCTTGGCGTCACAAGCCGGCGCGTAGGATCCGTTCCCAAAGCCCGCATTGCATTAATTTGTTCCGATACGACCATTGAACCCAATTCCGAGGCGATGCCGGATCCAATCCTTCCCGAGAGCATCAGGGCTGACAGGACCGGCCCCAGCTCGCGGATTAGTGTCAGGGAAACGAGCTGGCCCGTCATGCTGACTGCGCCATATCGGCGCAGGGCGCTTTCGGACTGAATGGCAAGAACGGCGCCCGTGAAAAACCCCGTCAGGATAACAATGGTGAGCGAACCAACGCCCATGCGATCCATCTGCAGGATCATTTCCCGCCAATAAATCGGCCTGCTGAATAGATTCGCGATAGCCCGAACCGAGAGAAGAGTGTAGGATTGAATTTCCCAGATCGTCTTTGTGAGAAAGCGGATGGGAAAGCCCAGCACTCGGGTCAGGGTGTTTTGCATAGCCTTCGATTAGCCTCGCGAAAGTGTATTGGGCGCTGCTTCTATAAGTCAAGGACAAATCAAGGAAGCTATTGCTCTAAAGGTTTGAACAAAAATAACTTGGCATTGAGCGGTTTGCGCAGGGAAAAGCAGGAAGCGGCGGAAAACTAGGAATGGCAAAACGTTTCAAGTACAATTGGCCGGGAAGGGAAACATATGCTTCGATTCTTAACGGCTGGTGAATCTCACGGCAGATGTCTGACCGGTATTATCGAGGGATTGCCCGGCGGCATTTCGATCGATGTCTCTTTCATCAATGGTCAATTACACAGGCGCCAGCTTGGATACGGCCGGGGCGGACGTATGAAAATCGAGCGGGACAGTGTGCACATCACTTCCGGTGTGCGACACGGCTTGACGTTGGGAAGCCCGATCGCATTCACAATTGAAAACAGGGATTGGGATCACTGGCGGCTGCCGATGTCGATCGAACCCGTTCCTGTGGGGACTGATGTTCGTCGAGTGACGCATCCGCGGCCGGGACATGCCGATTTGGCCGGAGTTTTGAAGTATCAGACCTTTGACGTACGCAATGTGCTGGAGCGTGCGAGCGCCCGTGAAACGGCTGTGCGGGTTGCGGTTGGAGCTTTCTGCCGCCTTTTGCTGTCTCGCTTCGGAATCGAAATCGGTAGTCACACGGTGGCTGTCGGAAAAGTGCGCGTCGGGAAAAAGTACGAGCGCGTCCTGGCCGAAAAGATTTTTGCCCTGAACCCATCATCCCGTCTGCGATGTGTCGATGCGGCCGCCGAAAAGCGTATGGTCCGGCAGATCGAAATTGCCAGGGCCGGGGGGGATACGCTCGGTGGAATTTCCGAGATCGTTGCGGTAGCCATTCCCTCGGGGCTGGGATCGCACGTGCAGTGGGACCGCAGGCTGGATGGGCAAATCGCCCAGGCCATGATGAGCATCCCTGCCATAAAAGCCGTCGAACTCGGTTGCGGGATAGCTGCTGCCAGCAGGTTCGGCTCCTCCATTCACGATGAAATATTCTATGACGATCGGGAACGAAAGTTTTTGAGACATACCAATAATGCAGGAGGATTGGAGGGAGGCATCACCAACGGAGAAGAACTCCGGATCAGGATCTATGTCAAGCCCATTCCAACCTTGCGCAAAGCATTGAACTCCGTCGACATCGATACCAAATGCGTTTCAAAAGCCTCGGTGGAACGAAGCGATGTCTGCGTTGTTCCTTCGGCCGGCATTGTGGCCGAAGCAATGCTCGCGATCGTTCTCACAGGTGTTTTTCTGGAAAAGTTTGGGGGCGATTCTCTCCGGGAAATCCAGGCGAACTACGATTCCTATCAGCACTCCGTCAGCGAGTATTAGGCACGGCATAATGATTGCAGGTAGCAGGTTTGCGGTTGCCGCACTGGTTGAAACCTGAAACTTGAAACCTGCGATTGTCACGGCATTCACACTTTACAGGTTGTTCTATCTCCATTAAAATTAATCAGTTATGATATTGCCGATTCTGAAATATGGAGCAACGGAATTAAGGACGGTCAGCAAGGACGTCGTGTCCTTTGACGAAAAACTTGAGGAAATCGTCAGGAACATGGTCGAGACGATGTATGCGGCTCCGGGAATCGGATTGGCTGCTTCTCAGGTCGGGATCAATATACGCCTTACTACGATAGATCTTACGGTAGGAGAAGAGCCGGACAAACTCATCGTTCTGTGCAATCCGGAAATCATCCTGGCTGAGGGAACGCAAAAAAATGACGAAGGCTGTTTGAGTGTGCCGGATTTCAGCGAAACGGTCACGCGGCCGCAAAAAATGGTAGTGCGAGGCAAGGGCGCCAAAGGCGAGGAAATCCGGATCGAGGGTGAAGGGCTGTTGGCGCGGTGCCTGAGTCATGAGATTGACCATTTGAACGGCGTGCTCTTCGTGGATCACCTCAGTAGTCTGAAACGCACTCTTATCCGTAATAAGATCAAAAAAATGGCCAAAGCCGGCGAATGGTAAACAATGCGTGTCGTTTTTCTCGGAACCCCGCTTTTCGCAGTTCCTGCGTTCCGGATACTACTGGAGTCTGCGTACGATATTTGCGCAGTTTTCACGCAGCCGGACAAGCCGTCCGGGCGAGGGCACAGGGTGCAGCCCGGCCCGATCAAGGTCCTCGCGCAGGAGCGTGGGATCCCCGTATACCAACCGGTCAGGCTCCGCAGTGAAGATAACCGCAGCATCGTGGAGCAGCTTCGGCCCGACTTCATCGTCGTCGCGGCATACGGTCAAATACTTCCCGAGTGGATGTTGAGCGCGGCGCGCATCGCGCCGGTGAACCTACACGCTTCCTTGCTTCCCAGGTATCGCGGCGCTGCTCCGGTGGCATGGCCGATTCTGAACGGCGAAAACGTAACCGGGGTCACCACAATGCTGATGCATAAAGATTTGGATGCCGGTGCAATTCTGTTGCAGCAGGAAGTTCCAATCGCGATGCACACAACCACCGGAGATCTCACGGCGGAGCTTTCGGAAATCGGGGCGCACCTGCTGATTCGAACACTGGATGGACTGCAAAAGGGAGCGATCCAGCCCGTCCCTCAGGACGCCGGCAAAGTTTCATGGGCGCCACGTATCACCAAAGAAATGGCGCAGATCTCATGGCAGAAGCCGGCTTTGGATATCCACAACCAGATTCGCGGGATGAACCCATGGCCGGTGGCCTACGCGGGTTTTCACGGGGAACGCCTGAAGGTGTGGCGAAGCCTGCCACCCCCTCGCGCTACCAGCAGCGAATCAGTGCCAGGCACGTTTTTAGGCCAGTCCGGGGACGGCATGTATGTGCAATGCGGACTGGCGTCAATCCTCGAGATCCTGGAAGTGCAGCTGCCTGCCAAGGACAGGGTGACCGGCAGGGAATTTGCCAATGGCGCCCGCCTTTCTCCCGGTGAAACGCTTTTTTGAAAACTCTCCTCTGAACGCTATGGCACCACAAATATCCCCCGCGCGAACCCTCTGCTACCAGCTTCTTTTCGATATCGGGTCGGGTCGTACGCGCAGCGATGATGCGCTGAATTCCGACAAAATTCAGGATCTCGATGTGCGGGACAGGCATCTCAGCACCGAGATAGTCTATGGAACGCTGCGCTGGCAAGGATTGCTGGATTATGTACTGGCTGCGGCAAGCACGCGCCCGTGGCCAAAAGTGGCGGAGGGCATAAAAATTCTTCTCCGGATGAGCCTGTATCAGATGTGGAAGATGGACCGCATTCCAGAATATGCGCTGGTGAATGATGCGGTGGAGATTGCGAGGAGGGAACTTGGAAAGGGCATCGAGGGGTATATAAACGGTATTCTGCGGCGCCTGACGCGAGATCATCTGTGGGAAAAAGACGAATGCATGCGCCGCGCGCCCCGTTGGGATCAAGTGTCTTTGCCGGAGTGGCTCTATAAAAGATGGGCGGCACGGTACGGAGAGGATGTTGCGGAAGATTTTGCCCTTTCGCTAAACAAGGCTCCGCAGGCGGCAATGCGGATATTCGGGGATTATGCCACCGGTGAAGTGTTTCCATTTGCAGCCGTTAAATCTGATTTAGTCCCTGATGCCTTTATAAGGGCAGACGACGTGAAAATTCCATCGCGGGAAGGAATCGGCCCGGCCGCATTTCATTTTCAGGACGAGGCTTCGCAACTGATCCCGCATCTGCTGCACCCGATGCCGGGATGGAAAATCTGGGATGCTTGCGCGGCGCCGGGAGGCAAAACTGCCATCCTTGGCAAAATCTGCTGCAATTCCCGATACATAGTGGCCAGTGACTTGAGGTATGAAAGGGTGGCAAGACTGGCGCAAATCTTAAAAGACTCGGGCATACGGGCTCCGCAAATACTTGTTGCCGATGCCCGGCAGCAGCCTCCGTTCGTGGATTGCTTCGATGCCGTGCTTGCCGATGCCCCATGCTCCGGGCTGGGCACAGTCCGTCGGAATCCGGAAATCAAGTGGCGTTTCCGAAAAAGGGAATTCGCCGAGCTGCAGGCCAATCAAACGAAAATACTCCATAGCGTATCCGGAGCGGTTCGCCTGGGGGGATGGTTGCTTTACTCCACATGCTCGACGGAACCGGAGGAAAACGAACAGGTCATTCGGGAATTCTTGAATACTCATCCGGGCTTCTGCCTTCAAAAGCCAATCCACCCGCCGGGTATCGAAAAGTGGGTCGGGCAGGATTCCATGGTGCGGACATACCCCGGCAATCGCCTGTGGGACGGTTTTTTTGCGGCGCTGATGCTGCGCAGGTCATGATGCAAAACCGGCTCCGCTTCCATTACAAAAGCCGGAGGGGCGGCTGCATTCGAGGTGAAGGGAAGTTATTTTCACACAAGCCCTTAGAAGGCAAGCGCCTTGAATCCATAATTTTGCTGTGTTACCCTTCTGCGAATTGCGTGAAACAGGTACGAGCGGAGCATCGACTTGGGACAGAAAATTGAAATAGCCCCATCCATATTGTCTGCTGATTTTGCCAATCTGAGACACGAGATCGAGAAAGCCGAAAATGGAGGAGCAGACCTGATTCATATCGACGTGATGGATGGGCATTTTGTACCGAATATCACGATCGGGCCGCCGGCAGTCTCCTCGATCCGCAAAACGACACGGTTGCCGCTGGATGTTCATTTAATGATCGAAAACCCCAATCGTTATGTTGAGGATTTCGTCCGGGCAGGGGCCAACTGGGTCTCCGTTCATGTGGAAGCCGATGTCCACCTCGACCGGACGCTGAATTATCTGAAAGAAAGCGGGGTCAAGGCAGGTGTTGCCATTAACCCGGGAACTTCGCTGGCATCGCTTAACGAAATTCTGCCGCTTGCGGACTTTGTCCTCATTATGACCGTGAATCCGGGTTTCGGCGGTCAGAAATTCATTCCATCCTCTCTGAAAAAAATAAGAAAACTCAGAGAATTTATTGCATCCAACGGATATAACGCACGTATAGAGATAGATGGCGGAATCGGTTCGGAAAATTTGCGGGAAGTCCTCCTTGCCGGGGCTGAGATTATTGTTGCCGGATCCGCCATATTCAATCCCCGAATGGATGCAACCGAAGCGGTTAGAGAACTAAAAGGGATCGCGGAACAACAAATGAATGACATGAAAGTCAGCTGACGAGTCTGTTCGCATTTTTGGGCTTTCCCTTAAATTGGAGGAGTTCGTGGAGCGATGAAACAAACGATACGCTGCGTATTCCTGTGTGCCATCCTGCTGTATTCTTTTGGATGCCATCAGAAAAGCGCGAAACTTCAAAAAAGCGTCGTGCCTCCTGATAAGACCCTCTTCGAGACAGGCTCGGCCTTCCTCAAGAACGGGCAGTTTCTTAAAGCACGTCTGGCATTCCAGAACCTGATGATGACCTATCCCGATAGCGAAATGGCGCCGGAAGCTCATTTCGGCATGGGGGAGTCATTTTATGAAGAAGGGGGGACGGAAAACCTTCTGCAGGCAGAAAACCAGTTCAAGGATTTCATAGTCTTTTACCCCGCTCACCCCAAAGCCGCTGATGCGCAAATGAAAAATATTGCCATCAACATGAAAATGATGGGTACGCCGGATCGCGATCAGCATTACGCATTTAAGGCGTTGCAGGGGATCACTTCATTTCTCCGCCAATTTCCGGACAGCGATTTCGCTCCGATCGTCAAAAAATACAAGACGGACGTTGAAGAGGATCTGGCCCTGGGCAATCTGGGTGTCGGCAAATTTTATGAAGAACGGAACAATATCCTCGGTGCCAGGGGTCGGTACAAGGAAATTCTGGATAATTATCCGGATTTTTCGCAAATGCCGGAGGTCCTTTCCCGCATAGCGAGCATTCTGGACAAGGTCAAAAATACCGATGAAGAGGCCATCTACCTTGGAAAGATCGTCAGCGAATATCCGTTCAGCAAGCAAAGTGATGGCGCAAAAGCAAAACTCAGTGCTTTGGGCAAGCCGCTGCCAAAGGTGAATGAGAAGATCGCCGCTGCAAATCAAGCAAAGGTGAAACCGCCGGAAGGTTTTTCGCCCCTGAAACCATTCATTGACTTCGGAAAAGCCCTCGGCTTTGTTGGCGAGCCGGACCGCTATGAAGAGGCCAAAAAGTCGGTCGAGGCAGAAAAAGTCAAGGTGGCTGAAGCCGCTGCCAAAGAAATAAGTCCGCAAAAACCCTCGGATGACATTTTAATCGAAAGCGAAATCAAAAAAAGCGCTTCCGGCGATACCAAAGACACTACCGTATTAGCCAACAATTCGAATACTGCAACGCCGAGCCCTGCCGATAAGAAGAAGGAAGAGCAGAAGAGCAAAAAGAGGTATACCAAAAAAAATTCGGGAGCCAGCGATGAGTCTAAAACTCCTGGTAATTGACGACAGCAGTAATACGCAAAGGGTGGTGGGCCTGGCTTTCAGCGACGAAGATGCGATCGTGGAATCCGTTTCGGATGGCGAAATTGCGCTGGATATTGTGCGGGATTTCAGACCCGATGTGATTCTTGCCGACGTGTTCATGCCGGGATACAGTGGATATGACATCTGCGCCCACATCAAGGATGACCCGGAGCTGTCGGACACGGCCGTCGTGCTGCTGGCGGGCGCTCTTGAGCCGTACGATGAGCTGGAAGCCTCCAGAGCAAAGTGCGACGGTTTTCTGACAAAACCTTTCAATACCTCAGACCTCCTGGAGACCGTTCACACTCTTGCCCAAAAGCGGCAGCTGCAACGGAAAGCCGAAAGCGAAACGGAGAGTGATCGAATCGCTGATCGACGCGCCACCGGCGGAGATCGGGAATCCGACTCTTTCCGATTGCACAGTCGGATCAGCTCCGATGTTCGGGCTTCGTTCCTGGGTTCGGACCGGATTCTGGATGTATTTGACAACGACCAGCTGAGCATCGCCCAAGCCTGTATGGCCGCAAGTGTGCAGAGAAACGATCTGCGGACCGCCGGCGCTGCGGCCTTGGCAGGACCGGCTGCCGCATTAGATGTTGTATTTTCGGAGAATACGCTGAACCGCATCGTGGATTCTGTGATGCGGCGCATGTCGGCCGAGGCGATCCGCGAGGTGGCATGGGAAGTCGTTCCGGAGCTTTCCGAGAGCATCATCCGACGCACCATCGAGGAACAGGACAAAGCCTGACGCTCGCGCCCTAAGCCACCGTCAAATCCACTATGAAATTATACCCCTGCCATTCCTGAAAGAGCCGAAGCCTCGCCAAATACTGCATGGTGGAAAGCGCCCCAGGGAAACAAAGGGCCAGTGAAGGCTAGACTAAGCCTTTCGATTCTAATAAAATTCCACATTTCATTCTTGCGGCACGACTCATCACTGAAAAGAGGACAGGAAATGCCCCGTGAATTGCTGGCAAAGGCTTACGAGCCGAACGAATTCGAACAAAAATGGTATAGCTATTGGGAAAGAGAAAAATATTTCCAGGCCGATGCCGATTCCACAAAGCCCCGCTTTTCTATCGTAATCCCTCCGCCGAACGTGACCGGCTCTCTGCACATGGGTCATGCGCTGCAGCATACGCTGCACGACATCCTGGTGCGCTGGAAGAGAATGAGCGGATTTAATACGCTGTGGCTGCCGGGCACGGATCATGCCAGCATCGCCGTCCACTACGTCCTGGACAAGCAGATGGAGAAAGAGAAGAAGAGCCGCTTCGACCTGGGGCGGGAAAAATTCATGAAGCTCGCCTGGGAGTGGAAAAAAACCAGCGGTGGAACGATCCTCAATCAGATGCGGCGCATGGGTGTCTCCTGCGATTGGAGCAGGGAACGCTTTACGATGGATGAACAACTGTCGCGGGCTGTGGTGGAAGTATTCGTCCGATTATATGAAGAAGGGCTTATTTACCGCGGCGAATATATCGTGAACTGGTGCCCGCGCTGCAAAACGGCAATTTCGGATCTCGAAGTCGTATACCAGCCGTCCGCCGGGAAGCTCTGGCACATCAAATACCCGGTTGTCGGCACCAACGAATTTGTAACGGTCGCCACGACGCGTCCGGAGACCATGCTTGGCGACACCGCAGTGGCCGTCCATCCGGAAGATGAGAGATACAGGCATTTAGTCGGGAAAAAAGTTTTGCTGCCGGTGATGAACAGGGAAATACCGATTATCGCCGACGCTTTCGTCGACCGTGAATTCGGAACCGGAGCCGTGAAAGTCACGCCGGCGCACGATCCGAACGACTATGAAGCGGGCATCCGGCATGGCCTGCAGAAGGTGACGGTAATCGACGATGCCGGGATCATGACGGAAGCGGCGGGGCGCTATAAGGGCATGGATCGGTTTGCATGCCGTCGTAAACTGGTCGAGCAGCTCTCGGATGAGGGCTATATGCTGAAGATCGAAGACTATGAGCACAGCGTCGGACAGTGCGACCGGTGTTCGACGATCGTGGAGCCGAAAATATCCCTGCAGTGGTATCTGAAAGTCGAAACGCTGGCAAAACCGGCGATTGAAGCGGTTGAAAACGGCCGGATTCAATTCGTGCCCGACAATTTCAAAAAGCGATATTTCGAATGGATGTACAACATCCACGACTGGTGCATCTCTCGACAACTCTGGTGGGGACACCGAATCCCAGCCTGGTATTGCGACGCCTGCGGAGAAATCGTAGTCGCCCGCACGACGCCATCCGAGTGCCCTAAATGCCACGGTGCGCTGCGCGAGGAAAGCGATATCCTGGACACGTGGTTCAGTTCGGCGCTCTGGCCGTTTTCTACTCTCGGCTGGCCCGAAGAGACAAAAGATCTTCGCGTTTTTTACCCGACGAACGTTCTGATCACGGGGCCGGACATCATCTTTTTCTGGGTCGCCCGAATGATCATGATGGGGCTCAAATTTGCCGGGGACATCCCCTTCAGTCAAGTGCACATCAACGGAATCGTGAGGGACGCCAACCGCAAAAAAATGAGCAAAACCAAGGGTAACATCATCGAGCCGCTGCAGCTGATCGATCAGTACGGGGCGGATGCCGTGCGATTCACGCTGTCCTCGATGGCGGTCCCCGGAACCGATATTCCTTTTTCCTCAGATCGTATGGAAGGGTACAGCGCATTTGCAAACAAAGTGTGGAATGCGGCCCGTTTTGTGTTGATGAACCTCAGAGATGAAGACGCCTGTGTCAATCGGGAGAGCGTGGATGCGCTGGTCCGGAACGGCAAATCGGCCGTGCCCCTGGAAGATCTGTGGATTCTTCACAGGATGAATGCCGTTTCGGCGGAAATATCCGAGGCGCTGGATAAATTCCGCTTCCATGAGGCCTCCGCGCTGATTTATCAGTTCATTTGGCATGAATTGTGTGACTGGTATATCGAGCTGGTGAAACCGGTTTTAACGAGCGCATCGATTGCCGACGAGGGGAGGGAAAGTCGGATCCGGGTGCTGGTGCATGTAATGGACAGCGCGCTCCGCATGCTTCACCCGTTCATGCCGTTTATTACCGAAGAAATCTGGCAAAAACTGCCGCACGAAGGCGAGTCCATCATGGTGCAGGAATTTCCCGCACCACGGGAGGTGCTGGAGAATCCGGAAGCCGCCCGGAAGATGCAGAGTTTGATGGAATTGATCGGCTCCATGCGCGCGTTGCGAGCCGAGATGAATGTCAGCCCTAAGCACGCATTGGACGCCGCGATTGTGATTCGCGAGGAGGAAGACCGGATCCTGGTTTCGGAAAACATAGCCAAGATTCAGTCGCTCGCGCGATTGAACAATATCCTGCTTCCCGAAACACTCTCCGGCAGGTATTTGAGAGGCGTGTCAAAACTGGGGGAGTTCGGACTGGATGTTCACGATGCCCTGAATGTCCAAAACGAACGCGAGCGACTGCAGAAAGAGATTGCGCGCACAAAGGACGAAGCTGACAAGGTGTCGAAGAAGCTGAACAGCCCGGAATTCATTTCGCGAGCTCCCGAAGAAATTGTTGCGGAAAACAGGGCGCGGCATGCCGAGCTGTGTGAGAAGTTGCGCAAGATTGAGTCAAACCTTAACCACCTGCCAGTAGAATAGCATGTCTGAACTGACGCACCCGGCGGCCCTGATCGAGTTGGGACGTGTTGGGGATGAAGGACTGCCCATGCGCCCCGATCCCGGGTTCCGTGAAGAAATCGACCTGTGCCGGCGCTGGGGCTTCGACATCGAAACGGCCGGCGATCGCTTCCGTTTGCGTTTTGACGACGAACAGCTCATATCGCAATGGATCCAAAAAGAGACGCCGCCTATTGCCTGGGACACTCTCCGCGCGGAAGGTTTTTTGAGTCTTCAATCAACCAATACGCAAGCGCGCCTACTGGCGGAACGGGGAGCGCCGGGCGGTACGCTCGTATTTGCGGAGGAACAAACCGGAGGCAAGGGCCGTCAGGACCGGACCTGGCATTCTCCGGCCGGGGCAGGTTTGTACTGCACGCTGATTGTGCGCCCAAAACAGCCGCAAAGGTTCTGGCCCCTTCTGACACACGTTGCCTCGATAGCCCTGGTCGAAGCCCTGAGGGGGCTTTGGGATCAGCATGTTTTTTCCTCTCCGCTGGACGCCGACATCAAGTGGCCGAACGATGTGTTGCTTTCAAACAAAAAATGCGCAGGCATTCTGCTCGAAGCTTTATGGGATGACGCACGGAGTGCCGCCGCCCTGATTGGATTCGGTGTTAATGTCCATGAAGGGAGCGTTCCGATCGATTTGACAGGGAACGCCACGTGCGTGGACGCGATGGCGCACACGCGCGTCCCGCGGCGAAAATTGCTGGTTCAATACTTAAGGCATTTTCAGATCTGCTATCTTATGTTTGAACAGGGAAGGCATGCGGACGTGCTGGAACAGTGGAAACGCAGATCTTCGATGTGGACCGGGACGCACGTTTTCATCGGCAAGGGAGAGGGGCGCCGCGAAGCCGTTACGTGCGGATTGAGCTCTTTGGGCGCGCTGATGGTTCGCAATGCTGACGGAAATGTGGAGACGCTGCTTGCGGAAGATGTAAGCGTCTCCAGGAATTGAGCTTCTGCGCGACATCGCCTGTTTCGCGCTTCGCGTCTGAGTCCGATGAAGATCCCAGGGTCTTCGAGTCTATTCCCGAAAGGAGACGGCATGCTGTTTGGAAGGTCCTCCAAGGACACACCCGAAAAAAAAGTCGGGCTTTTTGAGAGGATGAAAAAGGCCCTCGTTGCAACCAAAGAAAACCTGGTGGGCAAGATTGAGGCAGTTCTTACGTCGCGGACATCGATCGACGAGGAAGCGCTGGATGAGCTCGAAGGCACGCTGCTTGGGGCGGACCTGGGTGTCGGCGTCACGGAACGCATTATGAATGCGATTCGTCAGCAGCACAAAAGGGATCTCATCAAGACACCGGATGATGCGAAGACGGAAATCCGCAATCAGCTTCTCGCCATTCTCAGTCCGCGTCAGGCAACGGAGGAACGGGATCCGGAGGGAAACCTGCAGGTGTGGATGGTTGTGGGAGTCAACGGCACAGGCAAAACGACGACCATCGGAAAGCTCGCTGCGCGCCTATCGGCCGAGGGAAAGAAAGTTCTGGTCTGTGCGGCGGACACGTTCCGCCCGGCGGCTATCGAGCAACTGGCCGTCTGGGCCGAACGCTCGGGCGCAGACTTAATCAAAAGCAAAAGCGGCGCGGATCCTGCCTCCGTGTTGCATGACGCCCTGTCGGCGGCGCAGGCACGCAGCACCGATGTGATGATCGTGGATACCGCAGGGCGGCTGCACACGAAAAGCAACCTGATGCAGGAACTGGAAAAGATGCGTCGTGTGGCCGCACGCAAAGTCCCCGGTGCACCCCATGAAGTGCTGCTGGTGGTCGATGCCACAACCGGACAAAACGGACTGGCCCAGGCGCGGGAGTTTATGAAGCTCCTGGGGATCACCGGATTGATCGTTACAAAACTCGATGGAACGGCCAAGGGGGGCATCCTGTTCAGCATTTCCCAGGAACTCGGCATTCCGGTCCAGTTTATCGGGATTGGCGAATCGCTGGAAGATCTCGTGGATTTCTCTCCGGAGGTCTTCGTGGATTCACTGTTCAGCGAACGGAATCAGATCACTCGGTAAAATGTCGATTCGAGATTCGAAATTTGGAATCTCGAATCTCGAATCATCTATGGCCAAAGGTCTTGTGGTTCTGCACGATGCCGCGGGAAGGCAGTGGCTTCGGTTCGAAGCGCCCTCCCGGATTATTAGCGTCTGCGCGATGCAAGACGTGTTGCCCGCACTGAAAGAAGTTGAATCGCTGGTGCGCGAAGAGGGGTTGCATGCCGCAGGGTTTCTCAGCTACGAGGCCGGAAGCGCCTTTGATGCTGCGCTCAAAACGCATTCCGTCGAAAACTTTCCACTGCTCTGGTTCGGCCTATACACAAAGGCGGAAGTAATCGACCTGCCGGCGCCGGACTATGGCGCGTACGAGCTGGGGGCGACGGAAGCATCCCTCAACCGCGCTGGTTATGACAACGCGATCAGGCGCGTAAAAAAATATATCGAGGCAGGCGACACCTATCAGGTGAATTACACGCTGCGGATGCACGCCGCATTCCGTGGAGACCCCTGGCATCTTTTCCTTGCGATGGTGCGCGCGCAATCCCCTGGATTTGCCGCATATGTCGATACCGGCCGGCATGCGATCTGCTCTTCCTCTCCGGAGCTGTTCTTCAGGCTCGAAGGCAATCTCCTTACCTGCAAACCCATGAAGGGAACAGTGCACCGCGGGCGCACGCTGGACGAAGATAAGACTTTGTCTGAGTGGCTGCAAAATTCCGAAAAAAACCGTGCGGAAAACCTGATGATCGTGGACATGATCCGAAATGACCTTGGGCGTGTTGCAGACGTGGGAAGCGTGCGCGTGCCCCGCATGTTTGAAGTGGAGCGACATCCGACCCTTTGGCAGATGACATCGACAGTCACCGCGCGGTGCAGCGGGTCTCTGTCGGACATCATGGCGGCGCTCTTCCCCTGCGCATCGATTACCGGTGCGCCAAAAGTCCGGACTTCGGAGATCATCGCCGAACTCGAGCCGGGCCCGCGACGTATTTATACTGGATGTATCGGTTTCCTTTCGCCCGGTCGTACCGCCCAGTTCAGTGTTGCGATACGTACCGCTCTCGCGGATCCTGTTTCGGGGCAGGTGGAATATGGTGCGGGGGGCGGGATCGTATGGGATTCCGAAAGCAGGGATGAATACACCGAAGCTCTCCTGAAGGCTCGGGTCCTGACGGAGCGGCGCCCCGAATTCGCTCTGCTGGAAACGCTGCGCTGGACCATGGAAGAATCCTATTTTCTGCTCGAATATCATCTGCGACGTCTGGCCGACTCCGCGGAGTATTTCGGCTATCCGTTGGATGCGGAGCTGATCCAGCAGCGGCTACTGAAGGAGTCTGCCGCTTTTGGCCCTGCACCCCGTCGAGTTCGATTGCTCGTGGCACAGGACGGCGCTATCGAAATCCAGTCGGACCCGTTGAACGAAAAAGAGGCGGGGAAATTTTTGCGTGTTGCCCTCGCGGCAGAGCCGGTCCAGTCCGCAGATATATTTTTGTATCACAAGACAACACATCGATTGCTGTACGAAAACGCGAGACGAGGACACCCCGAGTGCGATGACGTGTTGTTGTGGAACGAAAAAGACGAGTTGACGGAATCCTGCGTTGCCAACGTCGTCCTGGCCATCGACGGGGATCTGTGCACTCCTCCGGTGGATTGCGGCTTGCTGCCCGGCACCTTCCGGGCGTGGTTGCTTGAACAGGGCAAAATTGAGGAGCGCCGGCTGAAGGTCACCGATCTGCAACGCTGTTCGAAAATCTGGCTGATAAACTCCGTCCGCAAGTGGCAGGAAGCGATACTTGATCGCCAATTCCAGATTCCAGATTCCCGATAAAGAGCTTAGGATTTTGATCTGGAATCTGGAATCGAGAATCTGAAATCGGCAATCGGCGATAGCTGATTATGATTCGACAAGAAGCGCGTCGGCATCGAGCAGAGTGATGCGCCGTTGCTCGATCTCGAGGACGCCCTGTTCACGGAGACGCGCAAGCGTACGCGTTACGGTTTCCCTGGAAGTTCCCACCATTTCCGCCAGTTCCTGGTGCGTGATCTTCAGATCGATGATCGTTCCGTGCGCATCGCGGATTCCGTGTTTTTTCGCAAGCTGATAAATCCCCATTCGAATGCGGGCGTCCGCCGTACTCGAACTCAAGCTCTGCGTTTGCCAGACTTGCCGCAACCGCGCGCACAGCACGTTGATGATCTGCAACATCACCTTTTCGTTATGCATCAGGTATTTATGGAAATCGGCGCCGCTCACGGAAATTATTTTTGCATCCTCCATTGCAGAAACCGTCGCCGGCGACGTCTTGCCGTCCAACAGAGACATCTCTCCAAAAAAATCGCCTGTGCGGTGAATCGCCAGGATCGTTTCTTTCCCACCGGTCCCCGCCTTGGAAACTTTCACCTTTCCCGAGAGTACCAGATACATATAGTTTCCGGTCTCCTCTTCCAGGAAAATGATCTGGCCCTTGCGGTAAGCGCGCATCACAAAAATGTGCTGTATTAGACCGAACTCCGCGTCGGAAAGAGTGGAAAAAAGAGGCACCCTGCGAATCATGTCAACTTTCATCGCTACCTCAACTTTGTGGAATCTGTCTGTCCCAGCCAATCCGGCGCTTTTTTGGACGAGCGGCGTCGCCGTACAAATCGCAATACCGCGAAGCCGGCGCCGGCAATAATTGCAACGATAAAAAGCAGAATTACCAAGATAATGGACGATACAACGGTTTGAAGGATCCGTACCGGAATCCCCCAGGAAACACCTTTCCTTTTGGGTTTTTCATAGATCCATCGTATCGCGTAACTGTGGCTGATGGAGCCGAGAATCCTGTCGGCTGTTTTCGGATCCAGCCGGCCTTTGAGAACTGCAACCAGCGGGCCCGCCCTCTTCAAATACGTCTTTTCCCTCTGTTTTCCTTCAGGTGCCCGAGAGGTGAAATTATTGAAATAATCCTCCCCGACCTCAGGGGTAGGGAAGCTGAGCAGCGTCAGCGTCCCCATTTGGTTATCCACCGCATAGAGTGCTTGAGCAATTTCGGCATCGGAATCGAGATTCAGGGATTTGAAAGCCTGAGATCCTGAATAAGTCTCGAACGATTTTAGGCCGGGAAAGTATTTTACGCTCGCGGAATCACAGCCGGCTGACGGAAGGTGTCTGATCAGTGAGGGAGGTTTTTGTCCGCGCGCGCCAAGTCGATTGCTGACGGAAATGGCCACTTGCCTTAGCAGATCCAGTGGAGCCTTGGGCCCGTCCACCCGAACCCAATCCCTCCCCTGGAAAAACATTAAGCCCCGGGAGGCCGCGGCGAATGCGTCTCCCGGGGGGCCTTCCTGGATGTTTGTGCTGCGCCTCAGCGTGAGAAGGGAATACGCAGCCCGGAAGTCCATGAGCGTTATGATCGCGATGGAAATATCGCCGGAATCCCCGGCTGCATAAACGCGTTGCGCATATCTTTCAAATCCCACATCTGCGATCAGGCGGCCGTCTTCCACTTCCGACAGGCGAGCGGGTTTATCGAAAGACCGTTCCGAGAGTATCTTCTGGAATTGAGGAAATTCGGCAACAGCCGGAAAGGGACCAGAGGATGGCGCAGGCTCCTGAGCCGGCACAACGGCGCACACCAATAAAAATAGGCACATCGACCATACTGGAGTTTTCATCTAGTTAGTGTGCGGCCCGTTCTGGGCCATATCGCTCCCAAGCGTCTTCATATAGTCCTCAATGCCTGAGAACAGGGCTTTAACCAGCCGCTCCTGGTTGGTAGCCTTTTTCAAAAGCCGTTCGTCCCTGGGATTGCTGATAAAGGCGACCTCGGTGAGGACGGAAGGCATGTTCGCCCCGATCAATACAATGAACGGAGCGCTGCGAACACCGCGATTCTGTGCCGCAGGAAACATTTTTTTAACGCCGGCATACAGCCTATCCTGGATGATAGATGCCAGTTCTTTGGATTCGGTTGATTTGTCAGCCTGCGCAATTTTCTTTATGAGATCTTCCAGTTCGCTGATGTTTTCGGCTGAAGTCGCGTTTTCTCTGGAGGCTATTTCGCGCTCGGCATCCGTCTTGGCAAAATTAAGATAATAGGTTTCCACTCCGCTGGTCGAGCGGCTGCGGCTCGAATTGGCATGAATGGATACAAAGAGATCCGCATGAAACCGGTTGGCGATGGCGGACCTCTCTTCGAGCGAAACGAATGTGTCGTCCGTGCGTGTGAGGATGACCTGCGCTCCAAGCTTATCCTGCAAGAGATTCTGAAGATCTAGGGCAATCGATAGAACGAGATTCTTTTCCAGGAGTCCGCCCGGGCCGATGGTACCAAGGTCGTGGCCGCCATGTCCTGGATCGATCACTATTTTGCCGATCTTTAACCCCAACATCCGAGTCAGGGTCCGGTTTCCGAGACTGGTCGGCTCTGCTGGTCTGGATTGGCTTGAGGATTCGGTTTTCTTGTCGTTGGCCGTTTCCACAGGTGCCTTTGCCTTAGCAGTTGAGGTCGCCGCCGGTGTGGGAGGCACCGGTTTTGAAGCTTCCGTCGGAATGGACTGTATCTGCGTAATGGCTCGAGGAGGTTGTCTCACTCCGGGCTCTGCCGGCTTGGTTTCATTGGCTTGCGAAAGCTGGGGTTTGGGCGCAGGTGGAAGCTCTTTCGACGGCGCTTTGGTTTCGGCCGTAGTGGTTTGCTGCAGAACAGGCTTAGAACGCGTAGATTCAGGCGGAATCGCGGGTTCAGGCTGCGACGGGCGTGGAACGGTCTTTGCCATGCCCGGCTTGCGCAAATCAATCACTATGCGGAAAGGATCGCTTAACTCGGATACTGTGTGATCGCTTTTGGCCGAGAGATCCAGAACCACGCGCACAGCATCCTGATTATTTAGCGAGATACGGATCTGCTTGAGAAATTGGTCGTCGATCGCAAATGCCTGCGCTCCGAAGCTATTGCTCAGCTTTGCCTTAGCGATGTCGAAATAGATCCTATCGGGATTGGACAAATTGCTCTCTACATACCGGGCAATCGAATCCAGATCGATAATGACACGGGAATCGTCACTGCTCGAAAAGTGCCGGATGCTTTGGATCACTGAGATTTTGTCAGCGGGCGGTTTGGCGGTAGGCTTGGAGTCGGCGGCGGCTGGAGGGTAAGTTGCCTGGAGAGGCGGGGGCGCGACCGGTTTTCCGGTTGCCAACTTCCTGGCCGCGGCAGAGCCTCTGTAGTTTTTCTTCAGGTACTCGTATGTGTTCTGTGCCGCCACTTCATCGTTGAGAGATTTGTAGATATCTCCCATACGAACAAGCGCTTCCGGGCAATTCCTGTTCCCGCCATAATCCCTTATCAGCAGCTGAAAACGCTTTACGGCAGTTTTGTAATATTCCGGATTCGCGAACCGATCGCCCATTTCCTGATAAATAATGGCTTCCTGGTATATGGCATCCCCTGTGCGGCCATAGTGCGGATCCCGAACGTGGACCTTGCGGTAAGTCCGCGCACATTCTGTATATTGGCTCAGGGAAGGCTGGGCAGACTGGGATATTTCATTTCTCATTCGCTCGGCATCCTGGAAAGCCTGGGCGGCTCCCTCGGAATCCCAGCGATTCCCCAGGGCGGAAAAAGACGAAAAGGACACAGCAAAGGCTATGCAAATGATTGCTTTCGAGAAGCTTACAACGCGTCCACGACGCCTCATGCTATGCATAATAAATTTCTGTTTATAAAGTGTCAAGTCCTAATAGTTAGAACTTATTGATAATTAAGGTACTTGCGGGATAGATCGGCGAGAGCACTCCGGTGCCGTAAAAAACCGTCCCCAATTAGCGCGATGGCGGAATATTTGTCAGGTGCAAAATGCCCGATTCGTCAATAAAGCGGAATGCCGGGGGGTGCTTTTCGCCTTCTTGCTCCTGCGTTTGCGCAGTTTTCTTGCCGTATTTGGTCGTCACGGATTGGACGTAGTCCTTGGTTTCCCTGATTTCCGGTACGCGACCAAGACGCTGCACCAAATTTTCACCTGCGTTGTAGGCGGCCAGGCTTAATTCCAGGTCGTTATTGAAATTGTCCATCAGGGAGCGGAAGTGCTTGACGCCGCCTCGGATATTTTCCTCGGGGTCAAAACTGTTGCTGACGCCCAATCTCTGGGCTGTTGCCGGCATCAGCTGCATAAGACCGCGGGCCCCTTTGGGAGAGACGGCTTTTGAATTAAATCCTGATTCTGTCGCAATTATGGAATGGATCAGCGACGGATCCAGCCCATAATCGCCGGCATATTTTTCGATGATTGCGTTGTAGGATTCTTCCTTCGCTATGGGCGGTGGCGGTTCAGCGGGAGGAACCGATCCCTGGATCTTCATACCGGCCTTGCTGTTGACCGGTGGAAGATTTGTGTATACCTGGATACCATTGTCATCTGTATAGGAATAAAGAGGCTGCTGGCCCCACGCGCTGGCGCAGAAACTCCCGGCAGTCATCATCAGAAGGATCGCAAGCAGGAAAAATTTCCGATGGTTCATGCAATGGGTTCCCATAATACGAACATGTTAATTATCGGCAAAAAAGAACTAATGCTATAAGAAACTTCTCCATTTTTCTGCAAATAGGGACATGTTTTGCGTCGCCCAATGACGATTTCTTCAGGGTGACATCCCCAAAATTGCGGCGCCAGGCCGGATGGACTTCTCTGTTTGGATCCCCTCTTACCACCATCCATACATTTTAAGTATTAACGCTCAGCCAGCAGATTTTCAATGACGGAGTAGCTTTGCTCGATCGCCTCCGCCAGTTTGGTCTGATCTTTTCCGCCTGCCTCGGCAAGTTCAGGTTTGCCGCCGCCAGCTCCTCCCACCAGGGGAGCAATCTGCTTGATAATCTGCCCGGCAGGAATGCGCTTGCAAAGGTCGCCGGTGACCATGACAATCAGCGCAACCTTTTCATCTTGTGGAGCTCCGAGGACAACGATGCCTGATCCCAGCTTTTGTTTGACTTCGTCCGCAACATTTCTCAGGCTGGCGCGATCCGTTTCAGGGACCGTGGCTGCCAGCACGCGGATTCCCCGTATCTCCTTGGCGCGGGATAGCATGGCGCCAAGGCCGGCTCGTGCCGACTGCATTTTCAAATCCAGAATCTGGTGCTGCAATTCACGAACCTGACTTTGGAGTTTATCAATCAAAGCAGGGATATCGTTGCGGGATACCTTATTCTGCATTTGAACGATGTCCAAGATCTGCTCATCTCCACGAAAACGTTCCAGGGACGCAGGCCCGGTAACAGCCTCAATTCTGCGAATTCCGGCCGCGATTCCCGATTCACTCACAATCTTGAACATGCCGATCGTGCCTGTCGCTGGCACATGCGTGCCGCCGCAGAGTTCCTTGCTGAAACCCGGGACTTCCACGACCCTGACCTTTTCCTGATATTTTTCGCCGAAGAGGGCCATGGCACCGGACTTCATGGCCATTTCCAGATCCATGACCGAGGTCCTGATTTCCGAGTTCATCCAGATTTGTTCGTTTACAAGATCTTCAATTTTCTGCATTTCGGCCCTGGTCAGCGGAGCGTAATGCGTAAAGTCAAACCTCAGTCGGTCCGGAGAAACGAGCGAACCCGCCTGCTTTACGTGATTTCCCAAAGTCTTCTGCAAGGCTGCCTGCAGCAGGTGGGTAGCCGTATGATTCTTCATCGTTAAGCGCCGCCGCTCAAGATCGACCAATGCCTCGACGCCGTCGCCTTCGCGAATCGTTCCGGTTTCCATCTCTACCACGTGCGTCAGTAGCGTACCCTTGTAGACCGTATCGAGTACTTTTGCTCTGGAACCGTCTATCGCCAGAGAACCGGTGTCCCCGACCTGTCCGCCGGATTCTGCATAAAACGGAGTTACGTCCAGAACGATTTCTCCTTTTTGTCCTGCCGTAATCCGATCGGCCACTTTTCCGTCAACGAGAATGCCCTGAACGCGTGATTTCATGGGGCCTTCGATCCCGTACCCCTCAAACCTGGTTTTGGCATCGAGGACTATCTCTGTGAACTGTTGATCCTCTTTACCGGACTCATGGTCTTGCCGTGACCGTTTTCGTTGAGCTTCAAATGCCTTATAAAAACCGGCTTCATCGACCGTTAAGCCATTCTCCTGCGCGAGGTCTTCGATGATTTCCAACGGCAAGCCCCGGGTGTCATACAGGAAGAAGGCATCTTCTCCGGGAAAGGTTCTGCTGCTCGAGGCCTTTAGTTTTCGGGTTCGCTCTTTGAAATCCTTAAGGGCGTCGCCGAGCGTAACGGCAAAAGATTCCTCTTCCTGCCGGATCACGCGGGCGATCGTTTCCCGAGCAGCAACCAGTTCCGGATAAGCTTCCTTCATGCATTCCACAACTTTTCCAGCTATCCGGTACATGAACGGCTCTTCAATCCCCAGTCGCTTGCCGTGCACAAGAGCGCGCCGCATGATCTTGCGCAGCACATACCCTCGCTTATCGTTGCCGGGATATTGACCGTCGCCGATCACAAATGCAGAAGCGCGCGAATGATCGGCAATGATTCTCATCGAGAGGTCATCGTTTGGATCGGCGCCGTAATCGGTATTGCAGATGCCGGATATTTCATGCAGGAGAGGTTTAAAAAGGTCCGTGTCATAAGTGGATGCCTTACTCTGCAGGATCGTCGTGATCCTTTCGAATCCCATCCCGGTGTCGATGGAAGGGGAAGGCAGCGGATTCATGGCACCGCTGGAGTCGCGGTTGTACTGCATGAAGACGAGGTTCCAAACCTCAACCCAGCGTCCGCAGGAGCAGGTGAGATCGCAATCCCCGTGATCCGGGGTCGGGCTCTTGCCGAAATCATAGTGAACCTCGGAGCAGGGGCCGCACGGGCCGGTATCGCCCATGGACCAGAAATTGTCTTTTTCTCCCAGGCGCATGATCTTGCTTTCCGGAATGCCTTCCTGCGTGTGCCAAATGTTCCATGCGGCATCGTCGTCGCGGAAAACCGTAATCCAGAGCCGTTTGGAATCCAGTCCGAAGTTCCGGGTCAGCATCTCCCAGGCGAAGTGAATCGCTTCTTTTTTATAATAATTTCCAAAGGAAAAATTCCCCAACATTTCGAAAAAGGTATGATGGCGATTGGATCGTCCGACTTCTTTGAAATCATTTTGTTTGCCGCTCACACGCATGCACTTCTGGCTTGAAGTCGCCCGTTTGTAAGGACGGTTTTCGTTTCCCAGAAATACATCCTTGAATTGATTCATCCCTGCGTTGGTAAAAAGCAGCGTCGGATCGTTGAAGGGGATCAGGGACGAGCTGGGAACGATTTTGTGATCAGCCTGTTCGAAATATTTTAGAAACGTGTCACGGATCTGGTTGCTGCTAATCAAAGTACTCTCCTGTCTCAAAGCGCTGCAGGGTTGCGTCGGGTATTTTTCCTCTCAGCGCGCCCAAAATATTCTCTTCCTCGAATCCGCGTTGTCGCAGGTGCAGGATAAGCTTTCGAACACCCTTAACGTCGGCCGGCAGCCCGCTTTTCCCGTATCGCTTCAGCAGATAGGAGTTGAGAACCGATTGTTCGCCGCCCGACTCATTCATCTTTTCCAGTGCGCGCTCGATTACCGCGGAGCTTACCTGATGGCCTAGAAGCGCATTTTCTACCCTGGTCCGGCTCCATCCCAACCGGCGCATGCGCCGGAGTGCAAAATTATACGCATATTCGAAGTCATTGAGAAGGTTCAGTCGTTCCAGCCGTTCGAGGACGGCCTCGACCTCCACTTCATCGGCCATATCCGCGAGCTTCGCTTGAAGCTCGGCGCGGCTATGGGCTCGACGAGCTAAAATGGCTCCAGCCTTCTTCATGAGCAATTTGTGAATTTCGCCGTCCATGTTTCGGTATTCAGGAAATGGGGATTCTAACGGGCAGCTAACGGATGAAGCGGACTGCGCGAGATTCCCGATCCGACCCGGGAATCATACTACCTTGCGATATCCCGTTCCATGGATTCTATAGCGGCGTCTTTGGTGGTGTAGATCCCCTGCACGCGCAGCTTGAATTCCTCTGGGTTGGTGGCATAGCTGAGGGCGTCTTCCAGTGTGATTCGGCCTTCCTTGTAATGCTCGTAAATGGACTGGTCGAACGTCTGCATGCCGTACTGGGACGTGCCTGCGGCGATCGCCTCGCGCAGGAGGCGGGTTTTATCCGGATCCAGAACGCAGCTGCGGATCAGCTCGGTCGCTCGCATGATTTCGATGGCTGGTACGCGTCCGGAAGTATCCGATCGCTTCATGAGGCGCATCGAGATCACCGCGCGAATGACCATCGATAACTGCAGCCGGATCTGCTTCTGCTGGTGGATGGGAAACACAGCCACGATACGGTTAATGGTTTCCACCGCGTCCAGGGTATGCAAAGTGCTGAAAACAAGGTGCCCGGTTTCGGCGGCCACAAGTGCCGTCTCGATGGTTTCCATGTCGCGCATTTCGCCGACCAGGATCACGTCGGGATCCTGACGCAGGGAACTGCGCAAGGCGGCGGCAAAGCTTTGGGCGTCGACGCCGACTTCGCGCTGGCTGATGATGCTCATCCGATCGGTGTAGGAAAACTCGATCGGGTCCTCGATCGTGATGATATGGCGCATCGTGCGTTCGTTAATGTAATTGAGCATCGAGGCGATGGTGGTCGATTTGCCGGAGCCTGTGGTCCCCGTGACCAGGATGAGTCCTCTGGGCTCGCGGGCAATTTTTTCGAGAATGCTGGGAAGGTGCAATTCCTCAAAGCCGGGAATGTTGGTCGGAATGGCGCGGATCGCCACGGAAACCTGGCCGCGCTGCTGGAAAACATTCACGCGAAAGCGCCCAAGGCCCCGGAGACCGTAGCCCAAATCGATCTCCGCCTGATCCCTGAACCGTTCTTTCTGCTTATTGTTCATGATGGAAAACGCCATCATGAGCGAATCTTCTTTGTCGAGCTTACCCTGGTCGCCGAGAGGAACCAGCTCCCCGTTGACTCGGAGGTGCGGGAAGCAACCGACTTTCAGATGTAAATCAGAGGCGCCTTTCGAAATCATGACGCGAAGCAGAGTGTCCAGGTTCATGGAGTTCCTCTCAAAATAGCAATGCGCTCGCTGCAATATGTCCGAGAAATGAGGCAATTCCAGGCGCCGCACTCGTGGCAACGGCACGGACATTTGCCTCCCTATTGGTATCGACCGACGGATGCAGGGACGATAGGAATCTTCACTGAGATTTTCGACTCCGGATCCCCGATTCTCGCTTTGAAGTAGAGCAGAAGAAAGGGTTTGGACCGGAGATCAAAAATCCGGGGCGCAATGCATGTTTGCGATTGTTAGCCGGCGCCGATGGCTGACATTTGCCAGCGGTGGAGTATTCGTGAGGCAGCGGTCGACCCAGGTACCAAACCGGCCTAGGGATCAGGGGGAATTGATTGGAGCCTCGGGGCTTTCGCCTTGACTGGCCTCACCGCTTTCCGTAAGATCTTTCTCTTATGAAGAGCGATGCTATGCCGGAAACGTTGCAGGATGATCCGCAGGTCGGGCCGCGCGCGAGTGCTGCCATGATATTTTCCGCTTGTGTGGCGGGTGCCGTTGTCCCCGGACTCGGGCATGCCATTCTGCGCAAGTGGGATCGTGCATTGGTGTTTTTCGGTTGTATCATGGTGATGTTTGTCCTGGGCATTCAATGGAGTGGCAGGATTTTCGGCCCTGATTTCGGAAGCCTGTTTTCTTCCCTGAAATTTCTGGCAGAAGCCGGATCCGGGCTGCTCTACTGGTTTTCATTCGTGCAGGGTATTGGTGCCGGGGATCCGACAGCATACACCTATGATTACGCGAATGTTTTCATTTATGTCGCCGGCCTTCTCAATATGTTGGTCATCGTCGATGTTTTCGATATAGCCATGGGCAGAAAGCAATGAAGAATCATTTTGTTTTATTGTTGGTTTTCAGCATTCTGACTTCACTGGTACTCACATTCATCGCTCGGAATGGGTCCAAAGAACGCCTCAAATATTTCCTCCTGCTCCTTTGCTCATTCACAATCCTCTCCATCGTGGCCGGCTGGCTGATGTTCCCGTTCCCGTTTTAGTAACTGGCCGCACGCGGATTCAGGATTCGACAGGTACAGATGAATTTTGCAGGCAGAACCGCAATCGTAACAGGAGCCGCCCGGGGTATCGGACGCGCGATTTGCCTGGAGCTTGGGCGGCGCGGCTGCAATGTCGCCTTCAGCTATCTGAAGAGCCGGGCTCAGGCTGAACAATTGGCTGCAGAGCTTTCCGCTTTAGGAAGACAAAATTTTTGCATTCAATCCAGCGTGGATGATTTCGATTCTGCAAATACCATGGTGCAGGAAGTGCACAAAAGATACGGCAGTGTGGACTACCTGGTCAACAACGCCGGAGTTGTCAAAGACAAGTTGATCTTGCGCATGACCGAAGGAGATTGGGACGAAGTCTTGGACACGAACCTCAAGGGCGCCTTTAACTTTTCAAGGGCCGTATCCCCGATCATGGCCAAAGCCCGATACGGGTCCATCCTGAATGTTACCTCCGTCAGCGGATTGGTAGGGAATGCGGGGCAGGCGAATTACGCTGCCTCCAAGGCCGGGATGATCGGGCTGACCAAATCGCTGGCAAAAGAACTGGCCGGACGAAACGTCACCGTAAACGCGCTGGCCCTTGGTTTCATCGATACCGAAATGACGAAATCCCTGGCCGAGGATCAGAAGTCCATGGCATCAAAAGCCATCCCCATCGGTCGTTTTGGAACTCCCGAAGAAGTCGCCCGCGTCGCCGCGTTCCTCCTGTCGGAGGATGCCCGGTATATCACCGGCCAGGTCATTCAGGTCGACGGCGGCCTCGCGATTTAACCTGCCCGATTTTTCTTCCCGAATAGAAAAATTTATTGGCATCTCCCCATGCACAGCAGTTAGATCTATGAAAGGGCGTTTGTAAACTAGTGTCGCCAACAGCTCTTCTTTTGTAGACCGGCATGAATAACGGCTCTGAAATTCTGGATCTTCTGTCTTTTGTGCTTTCCCGGGGCGACGGCAGCCAGTCTGCGCGCAGGGCATCCGGCCGATTAATGGATTATTTCGGTTCTGCTCAGGATCTGGCGCATGCCACGCTGGAGGAGATCAGGCGCGCGGGGAGGATTTCTCCGCGCCAGGCAGAGTCGGTATTCTATGCGTTGCAGCTTGGGAAGCAGGTGTGCTGTGTTCCGCTCAAGCCAGGGGAACGCTTTTCCAGCAGCAGAGAACTGTATCAGCGATACAGGGCGCGCTTTTTCACGGCACAGAAAGAACATTTTTTTTCTTTGCAGCTCAACTCGAAAAACCAGCTGATTCGCGAAGTGCTGATCTCCATCGGAAGCCTCAGCACGTCCGTTGTTCATCCGCGGGAGGTCTTTGCGCCCGCCGTCCGCGACAGCAGCGCCGCGCTCATCTTTATGCACAACCATCCTTCGGGTGATCCGACACCGAGCAGGGAAGACAAGGATTGCACCAAAAGGCTGATTCATGCCGGCCAGATTCTCGGTATCCGCGTTTTGGATCACCTGGTGATCGGGCACAACGACTACTTCAGTTTCGCGGATGCGGGACTCCTGAATGATGCCATTATGGGCTTGGTTGCGGTTTAATCCCCCTCTGTTCATTAATCTTCATGCATCAAAAAACAGCCACGGATTTCACGAATTAAAAAATTTTAAAAATCCGTGTAATCCAGGGTTACTTTTTGATCCCATCACGTGTTGAATTTTTGCCGGGCGGGGTAAGCTGGCGGCAAATTCATCCTGTCTGTATAATGCTTTTGGGGTGCATGATGAAAAATATCTTCTTTCTCGATGTCGATACGCAGCGGGATTTCATGCTGAAGGGCGGAGCGCTTTATGTCCCTGGCGCGGAACGGATTATTCCGAAATTGAGGCGTCTTTTCGACTTTGCCCGGAAAAACGACATCACGATCCTCTCTTCGGCCGATGCGCATGCGCCGGATGACCCCGAGTTCAAACAGTTCCCGCCGCACTGCGTGCGCGGAACCGAAGGCCAGCGCAAACTGGATGAAACGCTTCTTCCCCGGCCCATGATTTTTCAAAATATACCGGTAGATCGAAATTTTTCAGATGTCGTGCGCAAACATCAACAGATCATTGTGGAAAAGCAGGAACTCGATCTTTTCACCAATCCCGTGGCGGAACGATTGCTGCGTGTTCTGCCGCCGCGCGCCATTGTATTCGGAGTGACAACCGAATACTGCGTCAGGGCCGCCTGCCTCGGCCTCCGTCGCATGAACATCCAGGCCGCACTGGTTTCGGATGCCGTACGCGCGCTTGCGCCAAAGACAGAGAAAGAGGCAATCGATGCCATGCGCAAAGCCGGCGTGGAATTTATCGCGTTGGATACCCTTCTGGGCATCAGCGCCGAGTGAGTACCCTCCGGCAGGGCTGGAGGTTTTAGTCCATGAGCGGCTCAAAGCGGCTTAAGCAGTATTGTCGGGGTCGGTATCGGAATCGCAATCGGATATCGGAAATAAAAGGCCGATAACGACTCTCGATTGCGATATCGATCCCGATTCTGAACGTTGATGCTTTTTGAATGGTATTCAGATCAGGCAGCCGAAAACAGCGGCTGCCGGGATAGGGTGTCTCAATTTGAAGAGCGGGCTGTATTTCCATATTCCATTCTGCCGATCGCGATGCAGCTATTGTCACTTCGTCAGCCTGCCATTCGATAGTGAGGTGGCGACCCGGTATGCAAATGCCATGCTGCGGGAATTAGAGCATTATGCCGGCACGGGCTCGAAGATCGGAGCCGTGGATTCGATCTATTTTGGCGGCGGCACCCCGAGCATCCTCGAGCCAAATAAGATTCTGGAAATATTACGGCTGTGCAGGGATGGTTTTCGGGTCACCGACGATTGTGAAATATCCATCGAAGCGAATCCTGGAACCATCTCCAAAGAAAATGTTCAAATCTATCGAGGGGGCGGCATCAACAGGGTTTCAATAGGGGCCCAGTCCTTCTCAGAAGAGGAACTGTCTGCCGCCGGCCGGATTCATTCCCGGGGAATGATCATCGATGCGCTGAGCCAACTGAAAAAAAACGGTTTTGACAACATCAACCTGGATCTGATGCTCGGGCTTCCGGGACAAACCCGGCAAAGCTGGAAAAATAACCTGGACAGGGTCGTAGCGCTCGGGATTCCTCACGTATCGGTTTATATGCTGGATTTGGATGAACCATGCCCTATGCGCACCCGGGTTGAAGAGGGTGTCGTAAATTTGCCCGAAGAAGATCTCATATCCGATCTGTACCTGGAAACGGTAGAATTCTTCGCGGCGCAAGAATATCAGCAGTATGAAATCAGCAATTTCGCGCGCCCGGGGTATGCGTCACGTCATAATCTAAAGTATTGGAAACGCAACCCGGTGTATGGCTTCGGCCTGGGAAGCCATTCGTTCGACGGGATGACGAGATGGGCTAATACAACGCAGATGGACCTGTTTCTTGCGGCCGCCGAAAACGGACAGTCTCCGCGAGCATGGCAGGAACCTATCGATGCCGATCGAGCGTTGCAGGAAACTCTGTTTCTGGGTCTCAGGATGGCTGAAGGCGTGGATTGGGATGACATACGACGCAGATTCGGAGCGCAAAAAGCATCGAAATATGAGGCGGCACTTGAGGAGTGGCTTCATAAAGGATTGGCCGAAAAAGTCGGAGCAAAAGTGCGGTTATTGCCTTCAGGGATGCTAATATCAAACGAAATATTTCAACAATTTGTTTAAGGATAAAAGAATGGATAATTCTGTGATTGATCTCAGGAGCGACACGGTAACCAGGCCTACGGCTGAAATGCGGGCAGCGATGGCGGCGGCCGAGGTTGGCGATGACGTCTACATGGACGATCCTACTGTAAACAGGCTTCAGGATCGCGCGGCTGAGATTTTTAAAAAAGAGGCTGCCCTTTTTGTCCCTTCCGGAACCATGGGAAACCAGGTTGCCATTCGTGTGCACACGAATCCGGGACAGGAAGTGATCACGGAAGGCAGTGCGCATATTTATGAGTTTGAGATGGCCGCGATGGCCGTGATCAGCGGAACACTGGCTCGTCCGATTCCCTCATCCGAGGGCATTCTGGAGTGGGAAGATATCCGGAAGGTCATTCGTCCCAAGATTTACTATAGGGCTCAAACGGGACTGATTGCGCTCGAGAACACGCACAATATGGCCGGTGGAACTCTTTACCCGAAGGAGCGGATTGACGATATCTGCAACAAGGCTCACGAGGCAGGATTACCCGTCCACATGGATGGCGCCCGCATTTTCAATGCAGCCACTGCACTGAACATCGATGTTGCAAGCCTGGTTCGGAACTGCGATTCCGTCATGTTCTGCCTTTCCAAAGGACTGTCTGCGCCAGTGGGGTCTTTGCTTGTGGGATCCAGATCTTTTATCGAGAGGGCGCGTAGCGTTCGCAAATTGCTGGGCGGTGGCATGCGTCAAGTCGGAGTGCTCGCTGCTGCGGGTCTGATTGCGCTCGAAAAAATGCCGGCGAGACTAGGCGAAGATCATCGCAATGCCCGGCTAATGGCGGATTTGCTTCATAATATCCCCGAACTGGATGTGAAACCCGAAGGGGTGCTTACCAACATCATGATGGTGGGCACCAGCCGCACCGGGCTTGAGAGCAGCGATTTGGTCGGGCGGCTCAGAGAAAAAAAGGTGCTGGTGTCGGCGCTGGACGCCGCCCGGCTTCGTCTGGTAACGCACAACGACGTAAGCCGCGAGCAGATATACCTTGCGGCGGAAGCGTTCGCCCAGTGTATGCGAAAAGCGTAGATTTGGTTTCATTCCCTAAGCTTCGACATTTTAGGGTGGTTTAATCAGCTTGCTTCGTGGCAAGCTTGGATGTCTTTTAACAACAAATTCAGCCTTCACAGCGGGACTATATGGAAAAGGTTAAAATCGGAATTATAGGTGGCAGTGGACTGTATGACATGCCGGGCTTGACCGATCGCAAGGAGATTGCGATTGAAACACCCTTTGGCAGTCCTTCGGACAATCTTGTCCTTGGGACTCTCTCCGGCACACGGGTCGCCTTCCTCGCACGGCATGGCCGGGGCCATCGCTTCATGCCCACGGAGCTTAACTTTCGCGCCAATCTGTGTGCTTTCAAGCTTCTTGGCGTTGAACGCATCGTCTCCGTGAGCGCGGTGGGCTCGCTGAAAGAGGAGATTGAGCCTCTGGATGTTGTTCTACCGGATCAGTTTTTGGACCGCACACGGGGACGCGTTTCGAGCTTCTTCGGCAATGGCATTGTCGCGCATATTTCCTTCGCCGATCCGGTGTGCCCCGATCTTCTGGAACAGGTTCACGCGGCAGCGGGTCGAACCGGCGTCAAAGCCAAAAAGGGCGGTACGTATCTTTGCATGGAAGGGCCGGCCTTCTCGACCAGGGCCGAGTCAAACCTGTATCGCAGCTGGGGAATGGATGTGATCGGCATGACCAACTTGCAGGAGGCCAAGCTGGCCAGAGAAGCGGAAATCTGCTACATCACAATTGCGCTCGTAACGGATTACGACTGCTGGCATGAAACACACGAAACGGTCAGCGCGGATCTGATTATCGGCAATCTGCAGAAGAATGTCCGGGCGGCGCAGGCAATTATCGCCCAGACGGTGAAGGATCTGAACTACGAAAGAAAGTGCCAGTGCGGGGAAGCGTTAAAGTATGCCCTGATTACCGACAAGGCAACGATCCCGGCCGAGGCAAAAAAGCGGCTGGAATGCATTGTAGGGAAGTACCTGGCCTGATCCATTGAGGGATTCCCCGGCTTTGCCGAGGCAGTAAGATTTTGATGACTGCGGAGTAAATGGATGAAGGGTTTCTATTAGCTTTCAATGAAAGAACTGTCAGCATCACCGCGGTCAATCCAATCGCGGTCAGAGTCGCTATCGGGAATTGTTTTTCGACGCAACAAGAGAAACACCCAAATCCGATTGCGATATGCGATACCGACTCCGATCCCGACCCCGATTGCACTGTTCAGGCCGCTCTGAGCAGCTCATGGACTTAAGTCTCCGGCTCTGCTGGAGGATACTTACTGGAGGTTGATAGAAAACATGGGGATACTGGTTGTGGGATCGGTGGCGCTCGACTCGGTCAAAACCCCATCCGGAATCAAAACGGATGCTTTAGGCGGATCCGCCACGTATTTCAGCGTTGCCGCAAGCTATTTCACCGAAGTCAGCATTGTGGCCGTTGTGGGAGACGATTTCCCCGAGGAGCATGTGAAGTTTTTGCAGCGCAAGGGAATCGATACTTCGGGGCTGCAGCAGGTGCAAGGAAATACTTTCCGCTGGAAAGGGGAGTATGGTTCCGACCTGAATACCTGCACGACGCTGGACACGCAACTGAATGTCTTTGCGGATTTTTCGCCCAAACTGCTCGGTACGCATCGGGCGCTGGAATATATTTTTCTGGGCAATATCGACCCGGGACTTCAGCGGGCCGTTCTGGAGCAGGTGAAGCAGCCGAAACTTGTCGCCTGCGACACGATGAACTTCTGGATCCAGCATTCGAGAGCATCGCTGTTACAGACTCTTGCCAAAATAGATCTCTTGATCATCAACGACGGTGAAGCGCGGCAGCTTTCGGCAGAGACGAATCTATTGCGCGCGGCGCGCAAGATAGTATCGATGGGACCGAAAACTCTGGTGATCAAGCGAGGAGAGCACGGTGCCTTGCTGTTTAACGGCAACTCGATGTTCAGCGCACCCGCGTATCCGCTAGAAGAGGTCATGGACCCTACAGGCGCAGGCGATTCGTTTGCCGGCGGACTCATGGGATATCTCGCTGCTTCGGGAGCCTGCGACGACGCAGCCCTGAGGAAGGCTGTGATATTCGGCTCCGTGATGGCGTCCTTCAACGTCATGGATTTCGGCCCGCGAAAACTCGGGGATCTCACGTTTCCCGAGATTGAAGCCCGGTTTAGAGAATTCCACCGGCTGTCGGCTTTCGAAAATATTGCGTTGGATTCGGCCACTGCTGAAGAACTGCTGTGAGGATATTCGTATGCGCATCCTGAGAGTACTGCGCGCCATTATTGCGGTATGGGTGTTGTTGTGTCTTTGGGCCGTTGCCTCTCCGGCGCAGAGCACTGCGCCGCAAAGCAAACAGAAAGTGAGCACCATCGATGACGCCAAGGTGTATCGGGAAGCCATGACATGGTTCAAAAAAGCCGAGGCGATGATCGGGACGCCGCAGGAAAACAGCGAAGAACAGGCCGATTTGTTCCGCAAAGCGATTCAGATTAAGGCTGATTTCCTGGAAGCGCACTATAACCTCGGGCTGATTTACGCCAATCAGAAAAAAATGAAGCAGGCCGCGACCGAATTTGAGACGGTGCTGAAGATAGAGCCGAAATTCGATCCGGGCATTTACGTGCTCCTGGCCACGGCGTACGAGGGATCGGGGAATATCAACGCGGCCATTGCGGCATTGGAGAAGGCGCGCGAGCGGAATCCCAAGGATTTGAAGCTGTTGAAAACCCTCGCCTACCTGCGGTTCGACAACAAGGACGACGACGCTGCGATACAGCTTCTGCAGCAGATCATTGACGCCGAACCGAACGACGTCTCCTCACAGCTGGACCTGGCGCTGCTGTTCCAAAGGAACAACGCCCCGGAAAAAGCGGTCCCACACTATCAGGAGGCGCTGCGCATCGATCCCAAAAACTATGCGGCGCATTACAATCTTTCCTCTATTTACATGCAGCAGGATCAGAACGACAAGGCTGCTGTGGAATTGGAAGCTGCCAACGAAATAAAGCCCGGCGATGCGGATCTGCTTGAAAAACTGGGGGATGTCTACGCGCTCCAGCAGCGGCACGCAAAGGCGGCAATTGCATACAAAGCGGCACTGAATAAAGTTTCCGACCGGAGCGCTCTGTACGCGAAGTACGGTTTCAGCCTGTCGAATCTCAACCGAACGGAAGAGGCTATCGCGGCGCTTGAGAGCGCGGCGAAGCTGAACGACAAAAACCCGGACATATTTTTTCTGCTGGGCGATCTATACAGCGATCTGAAAAAGTTCGACGAAGCTGCCGCAGCCTATCGAAGGTCGCTTGAATTGAACTCCAAACAAAAAGCCGTGCATTTCAATCTGGGCACAATGTTTGCGGAACAAAAAAAGTTCAACGAGGCGATGGCGGAGTTGAAGATGGCGCTTGCGCTCGATCCCGATTACGCTGCAGCCTGGTCCAATGTGGCTCTGGTTGCGGAGAACATGGAACAGGATACAGAAGCCATCCAGGCCCATGAGAAGGTGATTGCTTTGGGGAAAGGCAAGGCTCTGAACTATTTTCACCTTGGGGTGTTGTACGTCAGGGGGAATCAGCCGGATTCCGCCATCAAAAGTTTTGCCAGCGCCATCGAACTTGAGCCGGACAAATACCGGTCTCTGCTGAAAGAAGAATTGAAGAAAGTGCACTCGGAGTTGGATCCCATCCGATACAAGGAAAGCTTCATTCGCCTTCTAGGCGATCAGCCGCCCAAATAAATCATTCCCGATTCTATAAAAGACGTCTAACCACGAAAGACACGAATTACACAAAAATTTGTTCATGTATTCCGTGTATTTCGTGTTTAAAAAGGGTGCATTCATGATGCTCGACAAATTCTCTTTATAAACTCCCCCCGGGATGCTTTTAGCGTATAATCGCGGAAGTATTGGATAAAGTCGTCCCAAGCAAAATAGGCAGCTTTGAGTTTCTATGCCCTGTCCAAGGTCATTTCGAGGGAGCACCATGAGAATATTTGTACATCGATGGATGCTTGTCCTGCTTATTGGTTTTGCAATCCCGGCTTCCGTTCGCAGCCAGGATGCCTGCCCGGTGCCTTCATTCATACTGCCGGACAAATCTCCGAATATTTTCAGCATACGGCAGGAAGCCGATCTAGGAGACGCCATCGCGGAGTCGGTTCAGCGAGAATATCGGGTGATCGACGATGTGATCACGGAAAACCTGGACAGGATCGGAAGAAGGCTTTTGGCCCAGTTACCCCCATCGAATATCCCATTCCGGTTTTTAATTGTGGATTACCCGGAAGTGAATGCCTTCAGTTTTCCCGGCGGGCGTGTGTATGTCACGCGCAAACTGATTGCCGCCACGCGCAGTGAGGATGAATTGGCGGGAGTGGTTGCGCACGAGATCGGCCATATCATCACACGCCAGTCTGCGGCGGATCTCACGCGTGCATTTCAGAAAATTTTAGGTGTCAATTCGTTTGGAGACCGCAAAGACGTTTTCGAGAAATACAACAAGCTGCTCGACAACGTTGGCCGAAATCCGCGCGTCATGGGAAACAGCGAACACGAGTCGGAATCGGAAGAGATTGTCGCAGATCGTGTTTCCGTTTATCTTTCCAAGCGCGCCGGGTACCGGCCCGAGGCCAATGCCGAGTTCTGGGACCGCATCGCAGGAGCGGGGGGCAGAACGGGAAGCGCTCTGAGTGATTTTTTCGCCGTCACGAGACCGGAGCAGAGGCGGCTTCGCGAGCTGCGGCGCCTGGCACAGCAACTTCCTTCCGCATGCGCCGGGACGAAGCCGGAATCTGCGGTCCAGACCTTCGAGGAATGGCAGGCGTCTGTCCTGAATTACTCCGGTCTCGGATACCGCGAATCCCTCCCAAATGCGATGTTGAAACAGACATTACATCCCCAGCTTCGCAGCAGCATCTCGTACATGCGGTTCAGCGGTGACGGAAAATACCTGCTTGCCCAGGATGCCTCGAGCATTTTTGTCCTTTCGAGGGATCCTTTCGAGTTCCGTTTCCGGATCGATGCGCAGGAGGCTTCCGCCGCTCAATTCACGCCCGATTCCAAATCGATCGTTTTTCACACCGCCGGAATGCGCGTGGAAACATGGAGTATTGGCGAAGAGCGGCGGACGTCATTGAAAGAATTGACGATCACCGAGGAATGCCTCCAGACCAGTTTGTCTCCGGAAGGCAAGCGATTGGTTTGCCTGAATGAAAATATGACCACGATCATTTTCGAAACGGATGGAGGCCGTCGCATTTTTGAAAAAAAAGCAGAAAGCTTCGCCTCTCCAATTTATATGTACATCCTGGCATTCAACGCCAGCTTAGGGCGCAGCTTCAGAGGTGAGTTCAGCCCCGATGGACGTTATTTTGTAGGCGAAGCTCCCACACAGTCCGGCTATGTTGCTTACGATTTTGTGGAAGGCAAGGAGCTGAAATTGCCCCCGTCGATCCGGACTTTGTTGGACAGGAGCTTTTCCTTCATGAGCGGAGGGCGCTTTGTCGGCGCAAGCGGCAAGACCGGTGAAAAATCGGCGGTCGTCAGCTTCCCCGACGGACAGGTGCAGTACTCAATGCAGGTCGGAATCGCCAGCGTGGCCCCGGTAACCAACGGAGATTACGTGATCATCCGCCCGATCGATAAATATCCGGCGGGTGTGATGGATCTTGCGCAAAAAAGGATCGTCGTCGCAAGCAAGCAGGACGCCATCGATTTGTACGACAAAACGTTTGCTTCGGAGCGCATAGATGGCGTCCTGTCTCTTCTTCACGTGGACAAGGAAGCCGCCCTTGGAAACGCCTCCCTTCCACTGAGTCCGCTGCCGCGTTTACGCGCGGTTTCCCTGTCGGCCGATATGAACTGGCTGGCGCTGTCCTCCAACAGCCGGGGCGCGATCTGGGATTTGCGCAGCGGGAAGCAGGTGTTTCTATCCCGCAACTTTCAGGGAGCTCAATTTGCCCCGGATAACACGCTGCTGGTCGATTTCCCAAAGGCTGGACAGGAAGAGCGGATGATCGCGCGCATCGATCCGGTCGGACCTACCGCCAAAATAGCAGTCCCGCTCAAAGACAGTAAAGCGCATCAGGCGGGACTCTACCTTGTGGAGCGCAGGGATATACCCATCGGCGGAAAGAACCGGTCTGAACCGGGGATTGCGATATCAAGCGCTGAAACAGGGAAGGAATTGTGGAACCATGCGTATCCATCGGGCCTGCCCTCGATCAACTTCAGCAGGGATGACGACAAAGCGATATTAGGCTGGTCGGCAATGTCGGAATTTGTCAGAGAAGAGAGCAAAAAGGATCGCGATTTGAAAAGCAGAATTGCGACTGCAAAGGAAAGATACGGCGATTATTACTTTCAGATCCTGCGTGCCTCCACGGGCGAGATGATCGCCACGGTGTATGTGGAAACCGGCGTAGGTTCGTTTCGCATACGCAGCGCAGAAACATTTGGGGATTACCTGATCCTGTGCGATACGCAGAACCGCCTGCTGGTCTATTCCATCGCGAGCGGCAAGAGGCTGGGACAGATTTTCGGCGTGTATGGGCGCGTTTCTCCGGCTCTCCAGCTCCTGGCCGCCGAAAATGAACGCGGCATTGTCACCCTCTATTCTCTTCCGTCCATGGAGAAACGGAGGGATCTGATTTTCTCAACCCCGCTCTCCTTTATGCAGTTCAGCCAGGACGGCAAACGGCTGTTCGTGCTTACCGCCGACCAGCAAACATATCTTTTTGATACGGAGAGTGTGATCTCGGACGTGAAGCCCACGACGCAGGCCGCGTTGAAAGTGACTGCGAAATAACTAAATTACACCAAAAAATATCTTCGTGTATTCCGGTTATTTCGTGTTCAAATGGTGGCTGAGCCCCAATCAGGGCTTTTGTTCCCGAATCTTTTTTAAAAACCGCGCAAGATCCTGCTCAGACAGATTATAAAGATTCTGAGGATTTTCGGGAGGCTGATATTTCCAGCGCTTGTGGCCCCACAACCACGATTCCGGCTGTTCGCGGATTATCTTTTCGAGGACTTCGTTGAATGCGCGTGTATAGACCGCAAGGTCCCGCTGCATGTCCCCGGTCTGTTTCGTTTCAATCGGTGGCAAAAACTTAATGGTATAGCGGCCGTTGCGCATGGGAGTCAGATATCCGGGAAGCACAGGGGCGTCCGTATGCAGCGCCAGGAAAGCCATACCGGAGGTTGTAGCCGCCGGCAGACCAAAGAAATCCGCAAACATGCCTTCCTGAAGGCTTGTGTTTTGATCGATCAGGATTCCGGCTGTGCCGTTTGATTTCAGGGTTTTGAGAATCTGACGGGCGGAATTTTTCTTGGGGATCACGCTGTTTCCTTTGGATTCCCGAAGCATCCGCATATACCGATCCAGGAAATCATTATCGAGGGGGCGCGTGACAAAGCTCAGCGGATGACCGTGGAGCGCGTGGGCAGCCGGCAATAGTTCCCATGCGCTGAAATGACCCGTCAGGTATAGAATGCCTTTTTTTTTGGCGCGGGCCGCCTCGTAATTATTCAGTCCCGACTCGGCGTCGTAAGTCACCAGCGACCCAATAGTATCGGTCGTGAGATCGGGGAGACGGCTGATTTCCAGCAAGTTCATGCCTGTATTCTGAAAGCTCCTGCGGGCGATCCGATCTCGTTCGCGCGGCGATAGTTCCGGAAAGGCAATCGTTAGATTCACTCGCGCGATATGTCTGTGCCGGGAATCCAGATAATAGGTGGCTGTTGCCAGGGTTTTTATGATGGCGGTGCCCAGAGGGCGAGGGAGCACACGCAAAAAGAACGTTGCCACTCGAACGAGAACGTAGGTCGGATACGATAGCAATTTGTTGCACTCCCAGGCGATGCTATACTTGACACGCGTTCTTCGGCAATTTTATTCGCCGGCACCGCTTATGAAAAACAAAGTCAGGTCTGTTCGATACCTTCCGCTTGCAGCGGTTTTATTGTGCGCCGTGGCGAGCATGACAGCGGGGTACAAAGCCCGTCCCTGGAGCGTGAATGCGCGCGAAAGCTATCCCGCAAGTCTGACCAGTGAAGGGGTAACGATTGCCGTTGAACCTCTTTTCAATGACGCGCTGGCGGCGCAGGTTTTCGACAAGAACGATATCGTGACACGCGGCATTATGCCGTTGGCGATCCTCATTTTCAATGATAACGACTATCCGGTGGAAGTCGACGGGCTGTCCATTCAACTGATTCGCGATGAGGATCACATCCATACGCTTCCGCCCGGCGAAGTCGTCTCGAAATTGTTTGGCAAGAGCAACCCGTTAACCGGCCAGCCGGAATCGAGGCCGTCGAACGAAAAGGCGCTGGAAGATTTCGAGAATAAGTTTCTGATCCACAAGCCTGTTTCGCCGCACAGCAAGGGCGGCGGATTTGTGTATATCCCCGTGCACAAATCGGGGAGCCTCCCAGATTCTCTTGTTGGCACCTTGGTCTACATACCGAACGTTTACCGTCGAGACAACGACTCTCGCCTCGTCTTCTTTGAGATCAACCTGGATGCCGCCCTGAAAGCAGGTGGGCGCGGTCAAAACGGCGATTCGCGCCATGGCTCTTCGCGACCTTAAGATCGATCCACCCTATCGTGAAGTGTTTGAAGATCTTCTTGCTTTCTCCAGCTTTGCCGATGCCGAAAAAACTCTGCTTCGTCTCCATTATTTATGCCGGAATTATCAATTAGCGAGCGATAAGAAAGGAGTGGAATACTGCCGCCAGATTGCGGTTCTGGGTCGGCGCAGAGCCGAACTGATCAGCCGCAACGGGCGGGTGAAATTGCAGAAGCGGCTGCAAAAGAAGGAAATTGCGCGATGGTTCCAGATATGGCTGGAAACGCCGTCGATTTTTGAGAACTGGCTAACCATGCGCAAGAGTACCGAAGAGTTTAAGAAATTGCTGGAAATGGAGACGAACCCCCAATAGCGGGCGGGTAACGCATATGCCTTTAAAACAAAAGCGTCACGGCGGCCAGGATTCATTCGTTGATGTGCTTCGCTCGGAAATCATTGCGGAAAGCGAGAACCTGACTGCATGGGTGAAACAGCTCAACGAACAGGGAGCGATCGACAGCTTGTTCGCGATGGAGACCTGGCTGAAGGGCGTGCGGTCTTTCTTCAAAACCGAGCATCTTCCTCTAAGCGCGGCCGAAAAAGCGGAGATCACGCTGCGGAGCTTTGCGCCGGAAATAGGAATCGTGCGCGGGGCGCTGCAGATTTGCGAAATTCACGCATGCAACGTGATGAAACCCAATATTGGAGGGAAGCTCGAATTCGAGGAGTTTATGGAAGTCCAGATGCGCAAAGACCGCCTGCCGGATTTCCATCTCAGCCGGATGGTCGAGCAGTTGACGCCGGGAGACAGCGTTTCGCGGTTGCTGGTATCCCTGAACGACTTGCGGGTTGCGATCGACGCGATCAAGAATCCGACGGGAATGAGCTTTCAGCTTTTCCTCAGCCTGGGCAGGCTCTACAACCGTGAGTTGAGAAGCTGCCGCTATATCGACATGCTTCTGAGCCGGCACCTGAGGCCGCAGTATGATCTAATCGATAACCGGTCCCTGGCCGCCGTATTGCAGCGGATCGGCGAAGACGCCGTCCGCCGCAACCTGGCAACCGCGCTGCTTTACCTCTTTCGTTTCCTCAAATACTTGAAAATGGCTTCCACCGATCTCAACCGCGATCAGCCGATGCAGCGGCATCTTCCGATTTTTTCTCTGCTGCACGAAGAGATGGGCATACTTTCCGATTTCCTCCGATCCCGCTTTCTCAATAATAGAACAGCGGATAATACTTTCCGGAGCGCTGCCGAACTGGTCGCCTATTCGCTGAAAACCGAAGCGCAGCGGGTGCTCGACCGTGAGCTGATCTTCATGTCCGGCGAAACGGATCCGGCCCCGATCTATATGCATATCGAAAACGGTCATGGCCTGCTGCGAAATTGCTGCCAGAGCGGCATCCTTGCATTGGTACAGGCGGTGGATAAAGGATTCGATGCGGCAACCATTTTCCCGTCCAGAGCGGAGAGTCTCTCTTCGGCCGAAAAGCTGCGCCAGGATCTATGGGACCTTCGCCAGTGGCTGACCGATATCCTGGCGAACAAAACGGAACTCGATTCCAACAGCATCATCGAACGGCTGGTTTCCTTTAAAGAAAACTCTCTGCGATCCCTCATGTATCGCGACTGGGCCGAATTCGAATCGTTTTCCGACGCCCTGTCCGTGGCCACGAATTTCATCGAGGTGCGCACCCAGACCAGAAAATTTGTCAGTTTCCTCGAAACTCTGATCCAGGAAGTATCCAAACGCAGCGTCTTTCAGGAAAAGAAATAATTCCAAATTCTCAATTCTCAATTCCAAATTCTCAATTCTCAATAGCAATTGTGGGAGATTTGTATGTATTACCCAGACCAAAATCTGGAATCGAAAATCTGAAATCTGGAATCTATCATCCATACTCTGTTACCATAGCTGCCTAACTTCATCGAGCAAGGACGATCGAATGGATGACCTATTATCGAACACGCTTCCGGGGATGAGAGATTTGCTGCCGGAAGAAATCGGGCGCTGGCAGCGGGTAGAGGAGCATGCCCGGCGGGTTTTTGCCAGGTATGGGTTTGCGGAAATTCGCACCTCGCTTATCGAGCCAACGGAACTGTTTGCGCGCGGCATCGGAACGGACACCGACATCGTCGGCAAGGAAATGTATACCTTCGTCGACCGGAGCAAGCGATCCGTGACTCTCCGTCCCGAAGCCACGGCGTCTGTCGTTCGCGCCTATCTGCAGAATGCCATGTATCGCGGCGGCGGACTCACGAAGCTTTACTACCTGGGGCCGATGTTTCGTCACGAGAAGAAACAGAAAGGGCGCTGGCGGCAGTTTTACCAGATCGGCGCGGAAGCTCTGGGATCGGATCATCCTGCAGTCGACGCCGAGATGATTGATATGGCTCTGTGGTTCCTCCAATCTCTGAATGTGGAGGCGAAACTGCTTCTCAATTCCGTAGGATGCCGCAATTGCAGGCCCCGCTATGTTTCGCTGCTTCAGTCGGAACTCGGCAAATGCGTGGACAACTTGTGCGAGGATTGTCGGAGACGCGCTGCGACAAACAGTCTGAGGGTATTCGACTGCAAAGTCGAATCCTGCCAGCCGTACATCGATCAATTGCCGTTCATCACCGATCACCTGTGTCCCGAATGCGCCGAACATTTTGAGAAGGTGAAGTCCTTTCTCGATGAAGCCGGCATCGTCTATACCATCGTTCCCAGGTTGGTGCGGGGACTCGATTACTATATCCGGACCGCTTTCGAAATTGTGAGCGGGGAACTGGGCTCACAGAACGCGATTGCCGGTGGTGGACGCTACGACGGGCTGTCGGAAGCGCTGGGCGGCCCTCCGGTGCATGCTCTCGGATTCGCGCTGGGACTGGATCGCCTGGTGATGATTTTACCGGAAGACTCGAACTCAAAGGAGCAGGCGGGGCCGGATTTGTTTCTCGCCCACCTGGGCGAAGCCGCATTTAAAAAAGCTACTGAGATTGTGCGCGATCTCCGCCATCGGGGCCTGTCTTGCTGCCTCGATTTTTTCTCGGGAACCCTGAAGAGTCAGATGCGCCAGGCCAATAGGCTCGGGGCCAAATTCGTTCTGATCCTTGGAGAAGACGAACTGGCGCGCGGCGTGGCCTCCATGAAGAATCTGCAGGATTCAAGCCAGCAGGAAATTGCGATCCCGGAGATCGCCGGATTTCTCAAATCTCACATTCAGGATCGGACGGCATGAGCAAAATCCGCGTACTGCCCGAGATTCTCGCCAACAAAATCGCGGCAGGAGAAATTGTGGAACGGCCGGCTTCGGTCGTAAAGGAACTGCTTGAAAATTCCATCGACGCCCAATGCCGCGCGCTCTATATCGGCGTTCTTTCGGGAGGGAAGCGATCCATCCAGGTGCGCGACGATGGCGAGGGAATGAGCCAGGATGACGCCATTCTGGCTTTCGAGCATCATGCTACCAGCAAGCTCCAGACGGCGGAGGACCTCGGTTCTATCGCTACTCTGGGATTCAGGGGGGAAGCGCTCCCGTCAATCGCCTCGGTTTCGCGATTGACTTTAAAGACGCGCGCTTCGGATTCCGATTCCATTTCCGGAACCGAAATCGAGATTCAGGGCGGTGTGATGCGCACGGTCAAGCCCGCATCGTGGGATGCAGGAACGGAGATCACGGTGCGCGACCTGTTTTTCAATGTCCCGGCGCGGAGAAAGTTTCTCCGATCCAACGACACGGAATTGGGCCATATCGCGAGGCTGGTGACGCATTATGCTTTGGCGCATCCGGAAATTCGCTTCACGCTCGAAAGCGAAGGGCGCGCTCTCGTCGATGCGCCTGCCGTCGCCGGTCTCAGGGAGCGCGTGTATCAGATCTTCGGGGACGGATTTCTCGAGAATCTCGTCGAGCTTTCGGGACAGTCGGGTTCAGCCAGTGTTCACGGCTTCGCCTCGCGTCCGCATGAACAAAGAACCAATTCCTATTCGCAGTTCTTCTATGTCAACCGGCGGATGGTGCGCGACAAGGTGCTCACAAGCGCCCTTCGTCAGGCTTATCGCAATTGCATGCCGTCTTCTGCGTACCCCGTTGTGATCCTTTTTGTAGAGTTGCCGTACGACGAAGTGGACGTCAATGCCCACCCGGCCAAAACCGAGATCCGTTTCCGGGAGCAGAACGCCGTTCACAAGCTGGTGCTCGAGACCATCGAAAAGGCGCTGGTTCAAAGCAACTCGATTCCGGTTTATTCGCACATTCCGGCACCGTTCGCCCCATATAGAGCGCCGGAGGCGCCCCCAGAACTACGACCCGATATGGGATTTCCAAGACGAGAGGATGTGTTCGATCTGACACCTCCCGCGGCTTCCCCGAATCCCTTCCAGCGCGCACTCAATTACCCGTTCCGGGAGTTGGCGCCCGGGATTTCCGGTGCGCCGGCAGATCATTTATCGCTGCGCGTATTACCCGAGATGCTGTTTGACGCCACCGCTGAGAGCAGGAGTGCGTTTCAACCTTCCGCCGTGCGCATCCTGGGCCAGCTGCAGGACAGCTATATCATCGCGTGCGACAGCCAGGGTTTGCTGATCATCGACCAGCATGTCGCGCATGAACGAATTCTTTATGAGAAGATGGCAAAGGCGATGCAGGGAAGCTCGGTTGAGACTCAAGGGCTGCTCGTTCCGCTTTCCCTTGAACTATCCCCTCACCAGGCGGCGCTGCTCGAACAGGTGATGCCCGAATTGAACCGGAATGGCTTTCAGATAGAGCCCTTCGGCGGCAGATCGGTCCTGATCCGGTCTGCTCCCGCGATTGCCGGAGATTCGGATGTCTGCAAGCTTTTATCCGAGATCCTCGAGGGCATCGAAGCGGATGAAAGAACTCTGGATGTCGACAGAATAAGGGACAGGATTGCCGTTGGTACGGCGTGTCGCGCCGCGATCAAGGTCAACATGCCTCTTGCCGTCGAAAAAATGCAGTGGCTGCTCGACGAGTTGGCCCGCACGCGGATTCCCACCAACTGCCCGCATGGCCGACCCATTCTGCTCCGCTTCACGACCTATGAGATCGAAAGAAATTTCGGCCGCATCTAAATCCATTTATTGCTATCAGATCCCGTCAAATTGCCGATATATAAGTCAAGGGAAGCGGTATTTTGAGGTGTTGTATGCCTCGTGGGTAGAGTTTTGTGATGCCTGCAAATGAGCAAGTAACGGATGACCATTCCAAAGACAGCATGGATCCCAAATTCTATGCTGCGCCCGACGATGCCTTGCAGATCCGGATACCGGATGGTTCCGATCCCACTACTTACTACAGCAGGGTCGTAAGCATATCCAATGGCGTCATGGTCATTTCCTGGCCGACCGATCGCGGCATCCGGTTAATCACACGCCCCGGCAACGTGCTGGACGTTTTTTTTATGCGTGACGGCATACCGCACAGTTTTAGCGGTGTCGTGGAAAAGACGGAAACGGAACCGCCACCACAAATTACCGTTATCGTAGACGGTCCCGCTCAGCAGATACAGAGACGGCAATACTATCGATCCAAGTGTCTTTTGCCGCTGGAAATTGCCGGCACGGTGCGCGAGGATGAGGCCGATGGAACGTCCCCGTCGCTGATCTTAATCCGGACCATCACAAGCGATATCAGCGCCGGAGGCGTATCTTTTCGCTACGCCAGGCGAATTCCCCTGGGGACGCAGCTGAATCTCAAGCTATCGCTTCCGGACAACAAGCCTGCGATCAGTATCCCCTGCAGTGTCATTTATTCGGAATTTGTCGCGGAACACCAGAAGCTGTATCGCACGGGTCTGCGATACCTCGCCCTCAGCGAAGGGGAACGTGCCCGGATTGTCCGTTTTATCTATCGGACCCAGCTTCAGAGCCTTCACGACTGAGCGCAATGGCCCCCAATTGCCGGAATTTCTGATACCGCTGCCGGCGCAACTCGGGCGGCGATATATGCAACAGGGATTCCAGGCAGGGTCTCAGCTGTTTGTCCAGCAGATCCGCCGCCGCATCGTGGTCCAGGTGCGCCCCTCCTGCGGGCTCGGGCACGATTTCGTCGATGACCCCGAGCTTTTTGAGATCGGCTGCCGTGATTTTCAAGGCGGTTGCTGCTACTTCGACATGCGACTGGTCTTTCCACAGGATGGCGGAGCAGCCTTCCGGTGTGATGACCGTGTAGATTGCATTTTCCTGCATCAGAATAGCGTTTCCGACGGCAATGCCGAGAGCTCCGCCGCTGCCGCCTTCGCCGATAACGCACACTACCACCGGAACCTCTAGTTTGGCCATTTCGCGTAGATTGAAGGCAATCGCCTCCGCCTGTCCGCGCTCTTCGGCGCCGACTCCCGGATAGGCGCCCGGCGTGTCCACAAAGCAAATGATCGGACGCGAGAATTTATCCGCGAGTTTCATGGCACGCATCGCTTTCCGATACCCCTCGGGCTGCGCGCACCCGAAATTTCTGATCTGCCTCTGTTTCAGATCTCGGCCTTTCTGGTGTCCCACGACCATGACGGGAGTGCCGTGATAAACCGCCATCCCTGTGACGATGGCCGGATCGTCGCCAAAACGGCGATCGCCGTGAATTTCTGAGAAATCCTGGAAGAGCCGCTGCACATAATCCAGCGTGTAGGGGCGCGCATCGTGGCGCGCCATGAGCGTTCTCTTGTAGGCGAGACTCGCATTATCCTTGCGAAGCTGTTCTATTTCCGCCCGCAACTGCTCGATTTCGTCTTCCGTCAATTCGGTGGGCGCCATACCCCTGTCCTCCACGGTGATCCTCAAGGCGAGCACGTTTCGTCGCTTCCGGGCCAGCGCACGCTCGGCGACGGTGTCTAATTGACGACCTGAACGGATCCGGGGCCGCAAATGCTCTCGATCTGCCGGATTAGCTCAGTGCTCGACTTCACCTTCACAAAATCAGACGATTGGATGTTAACACGGAATACGGATGGATCATACAGCTCCAGATCCACTCCGGTTTCTCCACGATTGCCATCCAGGAGCCGGTGGAGCGAGAGGGCGGATTCGGGAGAAAGGCTGGAAATGCAGGCACGGATGCGCAATGTTTTTGCGCTTCGCTCCGCAATGCCCGATAGCGGCTGAAATTCGGCGGCGATGATCTTACAGCTTTTCTCGTTTTCGGCTTCGAGTCTTCCCGAAACCAGAATGGGGAAGTCAGCCGTCATGAAAGGTTCAAATTTGGGGTACGAGTTGGGGAAGACTACGGTTTCAACGGCTCCCGAAAGATCTTCCAAAGAAAAGACAGCCATCAAATCTCCCTTTTTTGTTCGCCGCTGGCGAAGGTCGGTAATAATGCCGGCGACTTTGCAGTCGACCGTTTTGGAGTCACCGATCAGTTCCGCGATGCTCTTTTTGCTGAAGCGGGAAACCTCGGCGGCGAACCGGTCCAGTGGATGCCCCGAAACGTAAAAGCCCAGCGTTTCTTTCTCGAGCGCCAGGCGCTCTTCGAGAGGCCATTCGGGCAGATCGGGAGGCGGGGGCTCAGGGATGGCTGCCTGTCCCGCCGAAAAGCTCGCAAAGAGCCCCCTCTGGCCGCTCTCGCGATCTCGCCGGGCTTTTTGCCCGTACTCTATGGCCACATCGATCATTGCCATACACTGCGATCGTCTCCAGCCGAGCGAATCGAGCGCGCCGCTCTTCACCAGGCTTTCCAGCACGCGTTTGTTGAGCGTCCTGGATTCCACTTCCTCGCAGAACTGAAACAGAGTTCGAAAACGCCCCTGTTGATTGCGGAACTGCAGGATGGATTGAATGGCGCCTTCCCCGACGTTCCGGATCGCCAGCATGCCGAAACGAATGCTGCCTCCGACAGAGTGGAAATGGAGCATGCTCTCGTTGATATCGGGAGGCAGCACGGGAATTCCCATGTCCTTGCATTCGGCAATATACATCACGATTTTTTCCGTATTGCCGATTTCGCTCGACAGCAGGGCCGCCATGAACTGGACCGGGTAATGGACTTTCAGGTATGCCGTCTGATAGGCGAGCAGGGCATAGGCCGTGCTGTGGGATTTGTTGAACCCGTACTGCGCGAACTGCTCCATGAGGTCGAAGACCTGCATCGCCGCCTTGTCGGCGATTTTATTTTTGCGCGCCCCCTCGATAAATTTGTCGCGCATGGAAAGCATCACGGAGGCCTGCTTCTTGCCCATCGCCTTGCGCAGAATGTCCGCCTCTCCAAGGGAGAATCCGGCCATTTTGCTGGCGATCTGCATCACCTGTTCCTGATACACGATGACGCCGTAGGTTTCTTTGAGTATCTCCTCGAGGACGGGATGCGGGTAGCGCACTTCGATGCTGCCCTGCTTGCGCTTGATGAAATCCGGGATCATGTCCATGGGGCCGGGGCGGTACAGTGCGTTCAAGGCGATCAGGTCCTCGAACCGTTCCGGCTTCAATCGACGCAGCTCGGCTTTCATGCCGCCGCTTTCAAACTGGAATATCCCGTTCGTCTTGCCTTCCGAAAAAAGTTCGAACACCTGCGGATCCGTGAGAGGAATCGCCGACAGGTCGAGGTCAATCTGCATTTCTTCGCGAATGCGACGCACTGCACTGTCGATCACCGTGAGCGTCGTCAGCGCAAGGAAATCCATCTTGAGAAGGCCGATCGCCTCAAGATCCTTCATACTGTACTGGGTGGTGATTTCTTCCTTGTTCGTCTTCTGCAGCGGGACAAGCTCGACGAGCGGTTTGGGCGCGATCACGACTCCGGCCGCATGCGTCGAGGAGTGGCGCGAGAGACCTTCGAGCCTCCGGGCGATCTCGATCAGATTGGCGACCTGGGGATTTTTCATTTCCTCGGTGAGACGAGGCTCCTGGTCCAGGGCTTTGCTGATGGTTGCGTTCAGCTCTTCCGGGATGAGTTTGGCGATGCGATCGACGTCGCCATAAGGAATGTCGAGGCTCCTGCCCACGTCGCGGATTACTCCTCGGGCCGCCATCGTTCCGAATGTGATGATCTGGCAGACATTGTCTCTCCCGTATTTCCTGGCGACATACTCGATGACTTCCGCACGCCGATTCATGCAGAAATCCATGTCGATATCGGGCGGGGCGATGCGTTCGGGATTCAGGAAGCGCTCGAAAAAGAGCTCATACTGCAGAGGATCGATATCGGTGATACGCATGCTGTAGGCGACCAGGCTTCCTACGACGGATCCCCGGCCCGGACCGACCGGGATCGAAAGGTCTCTGGCATGCTTGATCAGGTCCCAGACAATCAGGAAATAGCTCGAAAAATGCATGCGCTGAATCATCGCGATTTCGAACGACAGGCGCTCGTCATAGGCAGACAGCGGGTATTTCAGCTGCCCGGAGTCATAAAGAGCCTGAAGGTGGATGCGCCTTTCCTCGAATCCGGAACGCACGGTCTTCTCGAAATAGCTGTCCGCCGTGAATCCGGGAGGAACCTCAAACGGCGGCAACGGCTGTGTCGTCTCGATTTGTAGATTGCATCGTTCGGCAATGAGAACCGTATTCTGCATCGATTCGGGAATCGGCCCCCAGAGCTGCTGCATCTCTTCCGGGGACTTAAAATAAAACTGGTCCGTTTCATACCGCATGCGGTCCGGTTGTGCGACCACTTTTCCCGTGCCGATGCACAACAGGACGTCGTGGGCAACGCTGTCCTCACGGCGAAGGTAATGCGAGTCGTTCGTGCAGACCAGCGAGATGCCTGTTTTTCGGGCCATCTCAATGATGGCCGGATTGATGCGCTTCTGTGCCTGTAGATTGTGGTCCTGCAGTTCGAGATAAAAGTTCTCGGGGCCGAAAATATCCCGAAGCTCCTGGGCTTCCGCCAGTGCCGCGTCCGGCTGCTCCATGGCCAGCTTTTGGGGCACCGCACCCTTCAGGCATGCCGAAAGCGCGATCAGGCCTTTGCTGTACTGTGACAGAAGCTCCTTGTCGATGCGCGGTTTGTAATAAAAACCCTCCAGATACCCGTAGGACACGAGACGGCTGAGATTGTGATACCCATCCAAGTTTTCGGCGAGCAGGACCAGGTGATTCGATTGGTCTCCGCCGCCGGTCTTTTTATGGCGGCTTTCCTTGGCCACATAAATCTCGCAGCCGATGATGGGCTTCAGCCCTTTTTTGCGAGCGATATTGTAAAACTGGATGGCGCCAAAAAGGTTTCCATGATCCGTCAGTGCAAGGGACGGCATCCCCATGGCTAAGGCCGTGTCCACAAGGCTTTCAATTTTGGAAGCGCCGTCGAGGAGGCTGTAGTCGGAATGGTTGTGCAGGTGAACGAAAGGCAATTTTTCCGGCACGGATCACTCCCACTCGATCGTTCCGGGGGGCTTGGACGTGATATCGTAAACCACCCGGTTGATGCCGCGCACCTCATTGACGATGCGCGTCGAAATTTTTTCGAGAACCGCGTATGGGATTTTGGCCCAATCGGCGGTCATGCCGTCCATGCTGGTGACGATTCTCAGGGCGGCAACATTTTCATAGGTCCGATCGTCCCCCATGACTCCCACACTGCGGATGGGAAGCAGGACGACAAAAGCCTGCCACACCTCGCGGATCAGATTTGCGTTGTCGATTTCCTCCTGGACGATCGCGTCGGCTTCCCGGAGTAGCGCCAGGCGCTCTTCCGTGATGGCTCCGAGAATTCGGACCGCGAGCCCGGGTCCGGGGAAGGGTTGGCGATAGACAAATTGCGGTTCCACTCCGAGCTCTTCGCCAACCTTGCGCACCTCGTCTTTAAAGAGCTCGCGCAGCGGCTCGACCAGGCTCAGCTTCATATCTTCCGGCAGCCCACCCACGTTGTGGTGTGACTTGATGACGGCCGACGGACCGCGGACCGACGTGGATTCGATGACATCCGGATACAGCGTTCCCTGAACGAGAAACGACGGATTCCCCAGCTGGCGCGCCTGTTCTTCAAATACCCGGATGAATTCCTCCCCGATGATCTTGCGCTTTTGCTCCGGATCTTCGACGTCGCGCAATCGCGAGAGAAAGCGCTGGCGGGCATCGACCCCGATCACTTTGAGATGCAGGCGGCCAAGGAAATTGGTCAGTACTGATTGGAATTCATTTTTGCGCAATAGCCCGTTGTCCACGAAAACGCATGTGAGACGGTCCCCGATCGCCTTGTGCACCAGAAGCGCGGCGACGGTGGAGTCCACGCCCCCGCTGAGCCCGCAGATGGCACGCTCATTCCCAACCTGGGCGGCGATCGCCTGCACGGTGGATTCGATAAATGCGGACATGGTCCAGTCGCGCTTGCAGTGACAGGCGTAGGTTAGGAAGTTTTCGATGATTTTGGTCCCGTGATGGGTATGCACGACCTCGGGGTGAAACTGCAATCCCCAGATCATTCTCGCCGGATCGGCGGCGGCGGCAATCATGGTGCCGGACTGGGCCAAAACCTTGAATCCCTGCGGAAGCGCATCCACCCGGTCGCCGTGACTCATCCACCCCTGGAATTGCGCCGGGACTGCATCCCAAAGCATGTCCGGCATCAGGACATTCACCTGCGCCTTGCCAAACTCTCGTCGATCTCCGCCGGGGATCACACGGCCGCCAAGGCTGTGTGAGATCAATTGCAGGCCGTAGCAAATTCCGAGCGTAGGCAGACCGAGATTGAAAAACTCGGGAGGAAGACCGGGGCTGCCCTGACGGCAAACAGAGTCGGGGCTGCCCGACAGGATGATGCCGCAAGGGTGGGAGGCCTGGATCTTATCCATGGCTGCGTAAAATGGCACGATCTCGCAGTATACGGACAGCTCTCGGACGCGACGTCCGATCAGCTGGGTATATTGGGAGCCAAAATCAAGTATCAGGATGTTTTCGCGGTAAATGGGCTTGCTCCAGGTCAAAAATGGTTGTAATTTGCGGACGTCTTAAAGTATCGCACGCATTAGCCAAATTCAACGGAAACCGAACGAAAAACCGCCCCCCGACAACACAATCTACAAATAAAGACCGGGTGTGCGTGATGCGAAGTTTCGCTGTCTTTGATAAAGAAAGAGAGGATGCACGATGCCGTACTATCTTCTGATTTATCATGTGGTGGAGGACTATGTAAGCCGGAGAGCACCCTTTCGGGACGTCCACCTTCGGCTAGCGCAGGAAGCCCGCGACCGCGGTGAGCTGGTCCTCGGCGGAGCATTGGCGGACCCGGTCGACAAGGCCGTTCTCGTATTTCGATGCGAAGGTCCCGGGATCATCGAAGCGTTTATTCAGAGAGATCCATACGTGCAAAATGGCCTGGTCGAAAAATGGGAAATCCGTCCCTGGGCGGTCGCAATCAGCTGACATGCGGGCAGGCAATCCCAGGGTGCTCAGAGGATCAATTTATTCAGCGGGTATTCGATGATTCCCTGGGCTCCCGCTCTTTTCAGGTCGGGAATCATCCGTTTCACCACCTTCTCCTCCACCACGACTTCGAGCGCCATCCACCCCGGAACCGTCAAGGGGCTGATCGTCGGCTGCTTCAGCGAGGGAAGGATGTTCATGATTTTGGGCATGTCGACTTCCTTCAAGTTCATCTTGAGCCCGACCATCCCTTCGGCCGCAAGTGCTCCTTTGAGGAGAATGGCGATGTTTTCCATTTTTTGGCGCTTCCAGGAATCGTTCCAGGAATTTTTGTTGGCGATGAACCGTGTTGTCGACGAGAGAACATCCTCCACGATGCGGAGCTGGTTTGCCTTGAGAGATCGGCCCGTTTCGGTAAGCTCGACGATGGCATCCACAAGGATGCCCGCCTTAGCCTCGGTTGCGCCCCAGGAATATTCCACTTTGGCTTTGACTCCCCGCTTCGCGAGGTATTTCTTGACATAGTTGACAAGTTCTGTGGCGACGGTTTTTCCCTGCAGGCCTTTCACGGACTGTATTTTTGAGGCTTCGGGAACGGCCAGAACCCAGCGTACGGGCTTGAATCCCGACTTTCCATACACGAGTTCGCAAATCTGCTTTACATGAACGCCGGTTTCCAGGATCCAATCCTGGCCGGTAATGCCCGCGTCAAAAAGGCCGTCCTGCACATATTTACCCATTTCCTGAGAACGGATCAGCATGACCTCGATTTCGTCGTCGTCGCAATAGGGGAAATAGGAACGGTCGCTGGAATTGATGCGGATTCCGGCCTTGCGGAACAACTCCACGGTAGATTCCTGGAGGCTTCCTTTGGGCAACCCCAGCTTCAATATCTTTTTAGGGCTCGACATGACCTCTCCTCGCGTCATTAAAAGTGCGGCCAAACCATATGAAGCGCAAAGGATAATACCTGCGCGTTCAGATTTCCATCGGATTTAGCAGGGGAAACACGGCCAAGCCGGAGATACATGCATGTGGAACCGCATAAACGGAATTTCTAATTCCCCCATTTTCCGTGTATGCTGCTGTTTACGAAAACCGATTGTACAGGAACGAATCGGCAGCGATGCGGAGGCTCAATGGAAATTTTGGCGGCGGCGATTCTGGGCATAGTGCAAGGTCTTACGGAGTTCCTTCCGGTCAGCAGTTCGGCGCACTTGATTCTTGTGCCCTGGTTCCTTGGTTGGAAGCCTGAAGGAATTGCGTTTGATGTTGCTCTTCATGTCGGTACCGCGATGGCAGTGATCGCGTTTTTCTGGAAAGATTGGATCCGTCTGGCTCGGGAATTGCTACTCGGAATCAAGGAAGGAAAGCCTTTCGCAAATCCGGACCGTCGCCTTGCATGGTATCTGATCGTAGGCACGCTGCCGGCCCTGGTGGCCGGTCTTGCGTTTGAAGACCTCTTCGAACAAAAACTGCGATCTCCCCTGATCATCGTATTTACGCTGGCTATTCTTGCGCTTTTTCTTTTTTGGGCGGAGAAGAGAAGCCGGCAGGATCGCACCCTGGATCAATACACCTGGGCCGACTCCCTTTGCATCGGCTTCGGCCAGGCGATTGCTCTGATTCCGGGTGTATCGCGGAGTGGAATTACGATGACCGTCGCGATGTTTCGAAACAGCACCCGCACCGATGCGGCGCGATTTTCTTTTTTGCTCTCGACCCCGGTGATCGCCGGCGCCGGCCTGCTGCATATGTATCATCTGGCTAAGGCGGTATTGCATCCAGTTCCGGGTATGGAAGCGGTGCATTGGAATGCAATGGGTGTGGGATTTGTGTTCTCCGCAGTTTCCGGTTTTTTCTGTATCCGGTTTTTCCTGCGCTATCTTCAGACGAAGAGCTTTGTGCCTTTCGTGGTCTATCGCATCTTGCTGGCCGGCGTCGTGTTGATTTACTACGTGAAATTCAGCTAGATTCAGGATTTTGTCGAGCTGCGCTTTTTCCGCTGTTTTATTTCCGCCAGGATCTCCTGGATCCGGCGTTCCATGCCTTGATCCGTAGGATGGTAGTATTGCCGGCCCAGCAGGGATGCCGGCAGGCATTCCATGTCCGCAATCTTTTCTTTCTGGTTATGTGCGTATTGGTACCCCTCCCCATATCCAAGATCCTTCATCAGGCTTGTGGGGGCGTTCCGGATGTGCAATGGGGGCGGTTCGTTGTAGGTGCGCTGGACGTCGGAGGCCACTTCGGAGTAGGCCGTATACAGCGCGTTGGATTTCGGCGCAAGCGAAAGGTACACGGCGGCCTGCGCAAGCGCCAGGTTGCATTCAGGCATGCCGACAAGGCGCACGGCCTCCACGGCGTTCAACGCGACACTTAAAGCGCGGACATCTGCGAGTCCGACATCTTCCGAAGCGAAGCGCACCATGCGGCGCGCGATATACACTGGATCCTCGCCGCTTTCGAGCATGCGCCCGAGCCAATAGAGCGAGGCGTCCGGATCACTGTTGCGCAGGGATTTGTGAAGGGCGGAGATCAGGTTGTAATGCTCTTCGCCTGCCTTGTCATACTGCAGGATCTTCTTCTGCAGCGCGGATTCCAGGTCGCCCGTCGTCAATGCGGGCGCGGCATCCGATTTCTTCCGCAGCACAAGCGAAATGGCCAGCTCGAAGATGTTGAGGGCAATGCGGGCATCTCCGTTGGCATAGACAGCGAGCTGCTGCAGGACCTCATCGGGCACTGTGACCTCGATATTCCCCAAGCCGCGTTCCTTATCGCCGAGAGCGCGCCGCAGGATTTCCTGTATTTCCGGAGGCCGAAGAGGATTGAGCACATACACTTTGCATCGCGAAAGCAGCGGCCCGATGACTTCGAAAGAAGGGTTTTCGGTCGTCGCACCGATCAGGACGATTACACCCGACTCAACATAGGGAAGAAAAGCGTCCTGCTGGGCCTTGTTAAACCGGTGGATTTCGTCGACGAACACCACCATGCGTCCATGGACTTTCTTAAAATAGGATTCCGCCTCGGCCATCACCGTTTTGATTTCTTTGATGCCGGACAGGACGGCGCTGTAGGAGACGAAAGGGGAGCGGGTCTGTTTGGCCATGATGCGCGCGAGCGTGGTTTTCCCGGTTCCCGGCGGTCCCCAGAGAATGATGGAAGTCAATTGATCCTGCTCGACCATCATGCGCAAAACCTTGCCGGGCCCGATCAGATGCTCCTGACCGACGATCTCGTCGAGAGAGCGGGGGCGCAGGCGCTCGGCGAGCGGAGAGGCGGAGGTTACGGGAAGATCTGCCGGTTCGGGAAAAAGTGATTTCGTCATACGTACTTCCGGAATTGCATTCTTGTGTTTTGTGCTAAGGACTGTTGCTCATGCGCTGACGCAATGCCTCGAAAAGGATGACCGCGCCTGCAATCGCCACATTCAGTGATTCCACCCCTGCCGCCATCGGAATGCGAATAGCGGGGAGCGCCGACCATTCATGCTGCGGAACACCGCTGCCTTCGTTTCCGAGCACGATCGCGCAAGGCGCGCTCAGATCGACGCGCGTGTGCGGAGAGCCCTCGATCACGTCCGTTCGGTACGCCCGAATCGAGTGGCGGCGGCAATAGGCCAGAAAATCAACCGTTCCGATGCTTTCAACAATAGGAATGCGGAAAACAGCGCCGGCACTTGCACGGATTGCCTTGGGATTTCGCGCCGAGACCGTTTCTTTTCCGGTGCATACGAAAGAAGCTCCTGCTGCAGTGGCAGCGCGAATGACGGTACCCAGATTCCCGGGATCCCGGATACCGCAGGCAAACAGAACCAGCGCGTTCCGCCCGGGTTCCACGGCATCCAGCGTCCGTTCCGGAAAACGTACCAGAGCAATGGCTCCCTGCGGCGCTCGAACATCGGAAACGGAACGGAAGAGGTTTTCGTCTACTTTGCAGATGCGAACATCGTTTGCCAGCCATCGCTGCAGCAACGCATTTTCTTTTCCGGAAGCCCCGAAGCTTTCGGAAGCGAGCACGGCTTCAATCCGGAATGTATCGGGATCCAGTTCTGCCAGCACACGCATTCCTTCGGCAACCGCGAATCCCGACGGGGCACGGCGGGACCCCGAGGCAATCAATCGGATCCTTTTCAGCAGCGGATTGTCTTTGCTTGTCAGTCGCGAAATGGCCATGGGCTTAACAGGCGCGTATGGATTCCACTCTATCGTGAAGCACGCTTCCGAATAAGACGCGCTCGACCGGGAAATTGGCGTTGTGCAGAATCCTGTGCGCCAAATCCATCGCAGCCGCATCCTGTCCGGGATCATCGACCTTATTGATAAATGGAACGATTTTCATTCCAGGCTTCCAGCCTTTGCATACGCCTTGGGCATGCATCAGAATGTCCGCTGCCAATTGAGGCGTGATGCGGCCCATTTCATAGCCGGGGAAATTCTCGACAAATTGTTCCCATCGAAAAATCGTCCCCGAATCGATCGGCCCATGAAGGCAGTCCAATCCGATCACGGGAACGAGATACTCCGCGTGTTCCATCAGCACCGGTTCGCTGGCTTTCGGCATTTTCAGCGAGAAGCTTGCTGCCCCATCTGCCTCATTCAGGAAAATAGGGAAGAGTTCGCGGTCCAGAGCGTTGTCAAAATCGGGAGGAACACCGCGCAGGAGCGTCGGGCTTATGTACGGCCGGGTCACCATCAGTTTGAAAGGATGATCGGAACAGTTGCGCACGACGCTTTCCGTCATTTGCCGCAAAAGGTCGAGATTGTCCCCGGAAATAACTGCGAAGCCTTCCCGGGGATCCGGCGGATGAACCCGCGTGGTTGTGGTGCAGAAGGCATGCCCATGCGCCGAATATTCCTGCATCAGCCTATGGATCAGCACGGTTTTGCCTCCGCCGCCCACAAAATTGGCGATTGCGTGCGGATCGAATGCGAACTGCTCCATGAACATGAGAGGTCCCTCAGTTGTGAATCGAGCCGGCCGACGGTGGCGAATCGGGGATGCTCTTCTCGGCTGTAAGGATTTGACGAACGATGTAGGGAACTTTGCCCTGTGATTCAAAATACGTGCGTATCACCAGTTCAGCGACGAGACCCATCAGGACAAACTGCACTCCCAGTAGGAACAGAAAAACGGCGAGCAGGAGGAATGGGTTGTTGTGCGCCTTCACGCCGTCGACGAATTTGTCGTACAGGGTCCATAAGCCGAAAATAAATCCAACGGCGCATGCCAGGAGGCCGACTCCGCCGAAGAAATACATCGGTTTGGTGGAATAGCTCCCGAGCATTTTCACCGTAATGAGATCGAGGATCACCTTGAATGTGCGGCCCAAACCGTATTTGCTGGATCCGGCACGCCTGGCATGGTGGCGCACTGGAATTTCGGCGACTTTTGCCCCTGCCCATGAGGCATAGACCGGGATAAAGCGGTGCATTTCACCATAGAGCCGTATGTGTTTGACTACCTCCCGGCGATACCCTTTCAATGTGCATCCATAGTCGTGCAGGTGCACTCCGCTGATATAGGAAATGAGAGTATTGGCCAGCTGGGAGGGGAATCGTCGCGTCAGCCACGGGTCTTTGCGCTTCTGCCTCCAGCAGCTGACGACATCGTATCCCTCGCGAAGTTTCGCCAGGACCTGCGGGATATCCTGAGGATCATTTTGCAGGTCCGCATCCATCGGCACAAAAATGTCGCCGCTCGCATAATCGAATCCGGCGGCCATGGCCGCCGTTTGTCCGAAGTTTCTGCGAAACTGAATCACTTTGATTCTCGGATCGCGCCCGGGAAGAGCACTCAATATCGCGTCGCTGCCATCGGTGCTGCCGTCGTCGATCAGAATCACCTCGTACTCCTCGCCCGTCGGATCGAGCGCCTGGCAGATCGATTTCACGAAGAATTCCAGGTTCTCGCGCTCGTTATACACCGGGGCAATGATGGATATTTTCTCTTTCATGAGAGTTCGGTCTCGATGGCAGCGAGCTGCTGCAGATCATTGCTGTTGCGCAAAAAAATGTACACAATCCCGCCGGGAAGGGAAGAGAGAATGATGACAAGAGAGGAAATCAGCCCCAGGGCAATGCAGGATTCGGGCGCAATGCCGATCGCACCGAATAGGCTCATAAAGGAATACTCCCTCAAACCCATTCCGTTCAAACTGATCGGAATCATCGAGATCAGCGTGATGACCGGGACGAAAATCAGAAACCAGACCAGGGACAACTGGATTCGAAGCCCAAGCGCCATGACCCATGTGACCGCAATGACCAGCAGCTGGTTCACGAAAGATATCAGAAATGCCGCCAGGAGAAGAATACGGTGCTTTCCCATGACCTGAAAGGCACCGGAAATCAGGTCGATCTTGGCCGCGATTTTGGCCATGTGCAAGCGATGCAGGAGATGGATCAGTTTGCGGTGAAAATAGGGAGCAAAGATGGCAATATTTCCCGCCACAAAAAGGGCAAGCACGCCCCAGATGATCAGGGACACCGGGATACCGGGAACGGCAACCGGGTGCACCAAAATAGCGATGCAGGCAATAATCAACATCGCCAACATTCCGGCGTCCCGGTCGAGAAAGGTGGCCGCGAAACTTTGGGCATACGCTTTGAATGGCCGGCCGGCGTAATACATCTTGACCACGTCCCCGCCAATGACCGTGGGAAAGGTCAGGTTGAAAAAAAGCCCGATGCAATAGATGCCCAGCAGCCGTGCGATGGAGAGAACCGGCATGAGCGGCCGCATCAGCATCCGCCATCGATAAATACAGACAAAATGCCCTATCCAAAGCACCAGGAAACCGTAAATCAATATGTCCATCCGGGCGTTTTTCAAGGTGGCGCCGAATTGATGGTAGTCAATGCCCCTAAAAACATATAAGAACAAAAGGGCAGTGATGGCTATCTTGGCAAAGGCGAATAATTTGGCTTTCATGAAGTCGCACGATCTCCGGCAGATCCGATGAGTTCGGCCGGCCGGTTCGATATTAAGAGAAGCTCTTCTTCCTGTGCATACCGCGTATTCAAAAATGCATCCATGCGCATCGAAAACCGTGGTTGACGCGCGAGGATATAGATTCCATCTGGACTATCCGAAATAAGACTATCATAGGATTTCCGCGACAAGATGCAGAATACGCGCTTTCCGGAGCGAAGCCTGCGGCGCATTTCGATCGCATTGCTTTCCTCGAAAATCGGGCGGCGCAGGTAAAATGCCATACTCGGCACTGCCGTACGAAAATATCCCGCTTCTGCGTCTGCGTCCCGCTGCGCTTCGATCAGTCGGCACAATCCTTTAACGGGCCGATACCGCTCCAGACCGGGCAAGTAAACCGTCACACACATCAAGTACATGATCCAGAGCAGCGCGGTCAGGATTATCAGGGAAGGCGCAAGCCGTCTGCGCGCGATGCTCCAGACAAAAGCGCCGCATCCTGCCACAAGGACCAGAGACGCGATATTGTGATATAAGGGGGCAATCTCAGGCATGAAAAATCGAAAGATATAAAAAGTCGAAAGCGAGAATACGGAAAGAAGCAGGGCCTGCAAGCCGAGGCCCCAGAAGCACCAGGACAGCGGCGCCTGCTGGAAAGTACGGGGCGCGGTGCCGGATTTGGCGGTCTGCCTTTCAATCATCTTATCCAGAACACCTGCCATCAGGACGGCTGCAACCGGATAGATCGGAGCGATATAGTATTCCTGTTTGTTTTTCGAGAGAGAAAAAAGCAGAAAAGTAAAAGCGCACCAGAGGATAGGCAATCCGTATTCCAGGCTCCTGAACGGGTGCTCGGTTTTCCTGCAGCGCCAGAGAACGCCGCATGCACATAGGGCGAGAATGGACCATGGGAAGAAATCGGAAATGCCGACGCCGAAATAATAAAGCAAGCCGCGGGAAGGCCCGAAATCCTCCGATGCAAAACGCCCCAGGTTGTCTCTGAGAAAGAAAGGAGCGATATAGGTCCAACCGTGCCTGTAATAGACAAGCAGATACCACGGAAGCACTACCGCGGCGAACACGGCCGCTCCCGGCAAAAAACGGAAATCGGCAGCCTTTAGCCTGCGTCCGATGAATGCCCAGGCAATCACAGCGACCGCGGGAATAATCACCGCGACAGGCCCTTTCGTTAAAAACCCGAGCGCCGCGAAGAAGTACGCCGCGATCCACCAGTGTGTTTTTTGCAGGCGAATCGCATGGACCAGGAAGAACAGCGTTCCGATCAGAAAAAACAGGAGGAAGATGTCGATCGGAAGTCGTCGCGCCAGAATAAAAATGCGGGCCGTGGTAGCAGTCATCGCCGCAGCCATCAAAGCGGCGCGCGGACTATACAGCAGCCGGGCGATGCCGTAAGTAAAAAGAATGACCCCGATTCCGGCCAGCGCTCCCGGGAGGCGGACGGCAAATTCGCCGATGCCGAACAGCTGATAGGACAGGGCGATGATCCAATAGGCGAGCGGCGGTTTCTGCACGCGCGGCGCGAAATTAAAATGAGGCGCCACGTAGTCGCCTGAAGCCAGCATCTCCCGGGGTGTCTCCGCGTAAAACGCCTCACTGGCATCCCAGAGGGAAGACGTGCCGAGATTGACGAAGTACGGCAGTGAAATCGCCAGGAGGAGAAAGGCGTGCATCCATGGAATCTGAAGTCGCATGTAAAATCCCGAATGCGCCGGCGATTGCGCTAAAAAAGCGATTTTTGCATTTCTTCGAGAACTTCGTCCGTCGATCGTCTGCGCGCGTGGCCTGTGAGATCTATCTCTTTCCGTTCCAATCGCTCCAATATTTCATTAGCCCTCTGCAGCACTTCTCGTGGCATTCCCGCCAGCCGGGCCACCTCGATCCCATAGCTTTTGTCGGCGACGCCCGGCGTTACCTTACGCAAAAATATGATTTCCTTGCCTGCCTCCTGGATCGCCATACAGTAGTTTTTGACCCCCGCATGCAGCTTGGCCATTTTGGTCAATTCGTGATAGTGCGTGGCGAAAAGGGTCTTTGCGTGCGGGAAAGGGTTTTGCACCAGGTATTCGGCAATCGCCCAGGCCAGGGAAAGGCCGTCAAACGTGGCCGTGCCGCGGCCCACTTCATCCAGCAGGATCAGGCTCCGGTCCGTAGCCGTGTTCAGAATGTTGGCCGTTTCAATCATCTCGACCATAAAAGTCGATCTTCCGCGGGCCAGATTATCGGAGGCGCCTACCCTGGTATAGATGCGGTCGACGCATCCGAGGCGGGCTTCCTTCGCGGGCACAAACGAGCCCATCTGCGCCAGAATGACAATCAGCGCGGTCTGCCTCAAATATGTGGATTTGCCGCCCATATTCGGACCCGTCAGAATCGTGAGCTGGTCGGTCGTATTGTTCAAAAACAGGTCATTGGGAATAAACGGCTGGCTCTGTAATTCGACGACCGGATGCCTTCCTTGCCGGATATAGATTTCATCGCTGTCGGTAAGAACGGGACGAACATAGTTATTTTTGGCGGCGACCTCGGCCAGCGACACAAATGCGTCCAACTCTCCCAGAAGCCGGGCTGTCGTCTGCACGCGCAGTCCCTGAGCTCCGACTGCCTTGCGGATTTGTGCGTACAGTTCTTTTTCCATCACCGCAATGCGTTCTTCCGCCCCAAGCACCTTCTCTTCGTATTGCTGCAGTTCTTCCGTAACGAAGCGCTCGCAGTTCACCAGGGTCTGCTTGCGGACATAATTCGCGGGAACGAGATGCAAGTTCGAATTCGTAACCTCGATAAAATATCCGAACACCTGGTTGAATTTGACCTTCAGCGAGGAAATGCCCGTTTTCTGGCGCTCGCGAGCCTCCAGGGAGGCAATGAATCCTTTCCCGCTATGCCGGATGGCGCGCAATTCATCCAGTTCCGGCGAATAGCCCGGACGGATGATTCCGGGATCACCGGCCGAGGCCGGGGGATCGTCCGCGATAGACGTCTCGATCAAACCCACGACATCCTCGAGGTCATCCAGCTGCCCGCGGATTTCAGAGATGCGGGCAGCTGGAAGCTCTTGCAGGAGAAGCCGGATGGCCGGAACGACGCGCAGGGAGTCGCGCAGGGCGAGAAGTTCGCGCGGCCCGGCAACCGCTACCGTGACGCGGCTGATCAGCCGCTCCAGGTCGTGTATTTCTGCCAGCCTCGAGCCAAGGCGACCGTGCGTCTGCACGTTCATAGTAAGAGTATGGACTGCGCTCTGACGCTTTTCGAGTTCCTGAAGATCTAATAGCGGGAGCAGGAGCCAGGATTTCAACAGGCGCGCCCCCATGCCGGTTCGTGTCTGGTCGAGAAAAGAAAGCAACGATCCTTTCGGAGAGCCATCCAGCGTGCGCACAAGCTCGAGGTTGGCAATCGTGGACGCGTCCAGCTTCATGAAGTCGGATGGCTCAAAAAAGCGCAGCGTTGCCACTTTGCCGAGCGAGGTGAGCTGAGAATCGCGTAAATAGTGGATAAGCGCGCCGGCAGCGCAGACGGAAAGGGACTGACTCGTAGCCCCAAGGCCGTCGAGGCTCGCCAGGCCAAAGTGATCTAGAAGCATCCGCTGGGCATAGTCGATATTGAAGGCCCAGTCATCCACGGGACTTGCGACCCATTCTTCCGACCAATCCTGCACGATTTTAGGGCGCCAGGCCGAGCAGGATTCCTCCTGAAGCACGATCTCTCTGGGAGAGAACCGCGTCAATTCGTCGACGGTTTTTTGCCAGGAGTTCTCCCCGAGGAACTGTGTAGCCATGAAATCCGCTGTCGAAAGATCCATGAAGGCCAGGCCGGTGCCCTGATCCGTGAAACAAAGGCAGCCGAGATAATTGTGATCCTTCGGCTCGAGCAGCATTTCTTCGACGACAGTGCCCGGGGTCAGAATCCTGGTGACTTCGCGGCGTACCAGGTTTTTTGTCGTGCGTGGATCCTCGACCTGCTCGCAGATGGCAATTTTGAATCCCTTCTTCATGAGGCGGGCGATATAGCCGTCCACCGAGTGGTAGGGGACACCGCACATGGGAATTGGGACGCCGGTTTTGTCTTTGTGTCGCGAAGTGAGAGTGATCTCGAGCTCCCGGGAAGCAAGGACGGCATCTTCATAAAACATCTCGTAAAAATCACCCAATCGAAAGAACACGAGCTTGCCGGGAAAGCGGCGCTTGACTTCGTGGTACTGCTTCATCATTGGGGTGAGATCTTCCATCGCGCTCTTTCTACTTCTTCGTGCACATGCCGAGGGCTATTGCAAGCAGCCTTTGCGACCAGATCAAATTCGAGGGAGATGATCCAACGTCAAACGGTTGAAACCGGAACCCACCGATCACTTCTTCCCAGGTGGCGCCCGGGCATAAGTCCTTGTATATAAAGAAGCTGCAATATATAATGCGTTTCCTGCTATTGTCAATGATGATGCCATTAAGTTTTGCTCCCAGAATTCTTGCTTTCGACACCTCAACCGTGCGCGGCAGTGTCGCTTTGCTGGAAGGCAGTAAAATGCAGGCCGAATTCCGCCTGCAGTCCGTTCAGACGCATTCGAGGCAACTCCTGAATTCGGTCGATTTCCTGCTCGGTCGAATCGGGTGGAATCTCGGTGATGTGAACCTCGTGTCTGTTGGAAACGGTCCCGGCTCGTTCACCGGCATTCGAATCGGCATCGCCACCGCTTTGGGAATTGCACACTCGCTTAGCATCCCGTTCGTGGAAATCTCCGGATTGGATGCCCTGGCGCACAAGGTTTGCCATTTGGACGGCCGCATCGGTGCCGTTATGGACGCACACCGGTCCCAGGCGTTCTATGGGGAATATGAGGCGAAAAACGGGCGAATTCGGCAGACACAGAAACCGGTGCTTCTGGACATTTCTTCTCTTGAACATCATCTCCGGGGCAGGCATTTATATTTAGTAGGGGATCCGGATATTTGCGAATCGGTGGGATCGCCCGCGACGTCTTTGATGTGGCCGCGTCAGGTTGCCGTGGACCTGTTCCTGGCTGTGGAAATCGGAAAACTGGCGTTTATTTCCAGGCGAAAATGGCGGTCCGGCGAATCCATCGCCGCCGAACCCATGTATATCAGGCCTCCGGATGCTCTCAAAAAAAAGACTCAGTGACGTTCTTATGGATTCTAACTGCTATCTCGCACGACTTACGGCGGAGGATGCCGCGTTACTCCAACCATTGGAGGAGAAGGTACAGCTGTCTTTCTGGGGCGTTGAGAATTATCAGCGGTTTCTCGGAGAGTTGCAGGAGTACTTCGGCTGCAAGGCCGTCATGATCACGGATTTGGGGAAAGAGACATTCGCGGGATTTTTTTTGGCGCGGTCTATCTACGAAAATCTGGAAATCCTGAAGATTGGAGTCATGCCGGACTGCCAGCGAAGGGGAATCGGCAGCCATCTGATGGAGCATGCGTACGCCGAAGGAATTCGCCGCGGCTGCAGCCGCTGCTTTCTGGAAGTCCGCAAGTCCAATCAGAGCGCGATTCAGTTTTACTACAGCCACAATTTTCGGATTGCCGGAACAAGGCTCAACTACTACACGGATCCCATCGAGGATGCATGGATCATGGAAAGAGCTCTCTCCTGACGCCGCAAAGCAGTTCAAAACAAACGCCAATTGTGAATCGTATGAATGAGTGATAGTATCGCGCTGTTTTTGCGCGGGACGCGATCCCCAAAGGAGTGCTGTGATATGAAAGATGAACACGATGCCCCAAGCGAAAGCACGGTAACACCGGAGCCCCAGGCCGGGTGGCCGTCCTATACTATGGTGGAAGAACGAATGAAGAAGATTTACTTCGACTTCTACCAGGAGACATATAAAAAATCAAAGATTGATCGAAAAACCAAGGAGCTTATCGCGATTGCAGCTTCCCTGGGATTCAAGTGCCAGGGTTGTCTGAACGGGCATCTCAAAAAAGCCAAAAAATTCGGTGCGACGCCCGAGGAAATCAGCGAAGCGATTGCCATTGCCATGGGGGTAGCCGCCGCATCCGTTGTTGATCAGACCGATATCGCGGCGGAGCATCTTCAAATCAAGCACTTCGAGTAACGCTCGGATGCAATCAAGATCCAGGGAAGAAATACGAGTCGTCGCCTGCCTCTTTCTGGTGCTTTTTCTGGGCGTTGCCGACAACCAGATCCTCAGCCCTCTCCTTCCTGCCATCCGCGATCAGTTTGCGAAATCACCCTCCGACATGGGCTATCTTTTTATGGGCTACTCGTTTTGTGCGGGGCTGTCGGTTCTCATCTGGGGACCGCTCTCGGATGCTTTTGGCCGCAAGCAGGGGTTAATCTGCGGATTGATGGTGTTTGCCGCCGGTTCATTTGTCGCTTTTACTTCCAAAGGATTTTCGATTCTTCTTGCGGGCCGGATCGTCGCCGGCATGGGCGCAAGCATGCTCAGCCTCAATGCGATTGCTTACGCCGCAGACTTTTTCCCCTACGAAAATCGCGGATGGGCCATGGGCTCTATCATGTCTTCCTATTTCGCCGCATTAATATTGGGCGTGCCTCTCGGCGCCTGGCTGGGGGATGCCTTCGGTTGGAGGATGGTTTTTGGCGTGATCGGCACCGGATCGCTTTGTCTGTTGATTCTAAGCTGCTACCTGATCCCCGCGGGCCGAAGGAAGGACGGGGAAATCGTGCGCAAGCCGATACTGGAATATATCCGGCAATATGCCGTTTTTTTGCGGTCGCAAAGCTCTCTCGCCGGTCTGTTTTGTTCCTTCTTCGCTTCTGCCAGCATGATGGGATTCCTGGCATACCTGGTATTGTGGCTTCACGATGCGTATGGAATTTCGATCAGTAAAATCAGCCTTGTATTTATAGCGGCGGGCTCCGCTGCCGTTCTGGCTTCACCCCTGGCGGGGTCCATCGCGGACAGGATTGGCAAACGCCTGCAGTTCCTTTTGAGCAGCCTTTCACTGGCCGTGTTTCTTATTATCCTGCCCCGATTGTCATGGGGCGCTTCGCTGTTCGTCGTGCTCGGTGCCATCAGCCTCTCGGCCGCTTTCAGGCAGGGCCCCATGGAAGCCGTGCTTACCGAAATCGTGGGTTCGGCCTCCCGGGGGACCTTTGTTGCCCTGAAGAACTCGTTTTCGCAGCTTGGTATCGGCGTGGCAACCATGCTCTCGGGAATTCTCTTTGAAGCATCCGGATACAGGGCAGTTTGCATGCTCAGTGCCGCATCTGGGGTACTGGCTGCCGTCAGCATGCTTTGCACATATAAAGAGCGCCACTTGTAACGGAACGCCGCCGGCTCGGCGAATGACCGGGAAAATGGAAAAAAGCTTTGGCGGCGGTTGTAATTTGGCTAAAATACACAATGCTCTGATATATATGTATTTAAGTTCATGTTTTCCTCCAAGGAGGTTCGATTTGAGAGCTGCAAAATATTTTCTGTTGATGGTCGGCGTATTACTGACATTGGCCGGATGCGGCGAGAAGAAAAAGGAAATCAAGACCGCCGCTGAAAGCATGGAAAAAAACAAGGTTGTGCGTATTGTGACCGATGCTGTAAACGCTCCGTTCGAATTCGGATCGGGAACGGGCGTTCAGGGATACGATGTGGATCTCGGGAATGAAATTGCCAAGGATCTCGGCATCGAACCGAAATGGGTCAAGGCGACCGGCTACGATCATTTGTTTGAATTGCTGAAGGGCGGGGAAGCCGAAATGATCATATCGGCGATTGCAGAGGATCCGGCGAAATCAAAGGATTTCTCCTTCTCGACCCCCTATTACCAAAGCGGCGATGCCATCGCCCTTCAGCGCAGCACATTTGATATAAAAGATCTCGCCAGCCTCTCGGGGAAAAAGGTCGGCGTTGCCACGGGACGTCCGGGCGACACCTTTATGGCTCAACAAAAAACGGCGAAGAATGTTACGATCAAGAAATATCCCACCATGGACGACGCGCTGGGGGCTTTGAACCGTGCGGAAATCGGCGCGGTGGTCGGCGATGAGCCATTCATCACCTACAGCAGCTATAAGAGCTACTCCAACACGACCACCCTGCCGATTCTGATCAACAAATTCAAGTATGCCGTGGTTGTGCGCAGCAGCGAACCGGAGCTTCTGGCAAAGATCAATGCCACCATCGCCCGTCTGCAAGCGGCCGGCGAATTTAAAAAATACGAAGAGACGTGGTTCGGCAACGTTCGAAAAGAAGCTCAGGGGCAGCGCGAAAAGGATGTTGAAGAGGAACGACTCAAAAAGGCTCCGAAAGCCATTAGCGTCAGCATCCAGAAAATCAGCGGCGCGTTCAGCATGGATCGCCTGGATGGATTTGTGCTGGTGCTCGATAGTCCTCAAGGGAAATACCAATCCACGCCTATCCTGACGGATGGCAACAGGGGCAACTGCAAGTTCACGCAGCCGGTGCCTCCCGGAGAATACAGGCTGAACATGAGCATCTTCAAAATGGTGACGACCGTGAAGGTTCCGGATCTTTCGAAGAGCGCTCTGGCAATGGATATGAAAGTTTCTACAGGCGGTATATCCATCACGCTAAAGTAGCAAGCGCCGCTTTTGCGGGCATGTACGCAGAGAGGGAGTGAAGCAACGATGCAGAGGCATCCCGTACGTATTTTGATGATAGCTGTACTGCTGTCGATCGCTGCAACCGTTGTTGCTCTGCGCTGGGATGTGGTTCCGGGTCTCAGCAGGAAAGAAGTGCCCGAGCCGGCGTTCGCTTCAGCGCCGGCCGGGCAGCCTGCATTGAGTGCCGATGAAGAGACTAATGTCCGCGTTTACAAGTTGGTCAGCCCCGGGGTCGTAAATATCACCTCGACAGTCGTTGAATACGACTATTTTTTTCAACCCTACGCGACCGAGGGAAGCACGGGCAGCGGATGCGTCCTCGATACGGATGGTAATATCCTTACCAATTACCACGTGATTCAATCCGCGGACAGCCTGGAGGTAACGCTTCCGGATCAGACGAAGTATCACGCCAAAGTGGTCGGGTACGATCGACAAAACGACCTGGCCGTCATCAGTATTTCAGGAGCTCCCAAGGAGCGGCTGCACCCGATTGCCCTTGGGGATTCCAACGCGTTGAACGTCGGGCAAAAAGTACTGGCAATCGGAAATCCCCTGGGACTTCAAAACACGCTTACCACCGGGATCGTGAGTTCTCTGGGCAGGAGAATAAAAACCGAAAACGGCGACCTTATCGACAACGTCATTCAAACGGATGCGGCAATCAATCCTGGCAATTCCGGAGGCCCGCTGTTGAACACGGCGGGCGAAATGATCGGGATCAACACTTTAATTTTCTCCATTCGAGGAGGCGGAAACATCGGGATCGGTTTCGCGATTCCGGTCAACGCGATCCGGCGCGTGGCATCGGAACTGATCCGCGAAAAGCGTGTCGTGCGTCCGTGGTTCGGCGTCGAGGGGTATTCGTTGAGCGAGGATCTTGCGGATGGGCTCAATCTGCCGGTGAAGCACGGGATCCTGGTTGCGCGCGTCTATCGCGGGAGCTCGGCGGACGGGGCGGGAATTCAGGGGGCGAATGAGATTGCGGTTCTTTATAATCAACGCTTCCTGGTCGGGGGCGATATCATTACCGAAATCGATGGGAAGCCCGTCGCCTCACTTGAAGAGCTGCGATTGATGCTGGAAGCGAAGCGTCCCGGCAGCACGGTGAATATCACCCTGTACAGAGGCCGCTCCAAAGTTCAAAAATCGGTTCTTTTGGTGGAAGCGCCACGGCAGCGCGCATTGAGTTTTTAGGCGCCGAGGGGTTTGCGATTCCGCCTGCCATCAAGATGATAATCCGAACTGTCTTTTCACTACTGGCAATCACTTGTTTGATTTGCGCCGTCTCTGCAGCCAGGGACACTACCGAACTTACGAAGCTTGCAGATGGTGTGTATGCGAGAGTCGTGAGCGCTGACGGAGAGGCAGTCGCGAACGTCGGTGTGGCCATTCTAGACCAGGGAGTGCTGGTATTCGACACACACTTCACGCCGGAAGGTGGAGAATCCCTGCTTTCAGCAATCCGGGCCGTCACGCCAAAACCGGTGCGCTATGTCGTGAACAGCCACTGGCATTCCGACCACACACACGGAAACCAGGTGTTTGCAGGGGCACAGGTGATCAGCAGCTCGAACGCCCGGCGCGACATGCTGCAACTCGATCTGCCCTCATGGAACCGGACGATCAAGATCAGCCAGGCGCAGATCGAAAAACTGCGAAAGGATGCGCTCAAGGAAACGGATTCCACGCTGCGTCAGAGCTTGCGCGAACAAATCAAGAGCCGTGAGGATTACCTGCAAACCATGGCGCGACTTAAGATCACGATTCCGGTCGTTACCGCAGACGAGAGTTTTTCGATCAAAGATGGAAAGCAGGAAGTCCGAATTTTGTTTCTGGGCAAAGGCCATACGGACGGAGATATCGTTCTGTATCTTCCTGCGCAGAAGGTCGTGTTTGCGGGAGACTTGTTTTTTAACAACGCGATCCCGAATGTGCAGGATGCAAATATTCTGGCCTGGATCGGAACTGTGAGCGCGCTTGTCAAACTGGACGCAGACAAATTCGTGCCCGGACATGGTGCGGTCGGATCGAAGAAAGATGTGGAAGCGTTTTTGCAATACCTCGAGGATCTGAAAGCCCTGGTCCAGCCGGCCGTTGACCGCGGCGACAACGTAGAGCTAGCCACGCGGGATCTTCAGATCCCTGCAAAATATGCCTCCTACCAGTTCCAGAACTTTTTCCCGTCGAATGTGCAAAAAATGTATGCGGAACTGAAGGCGAAGCAGCTTGAGTCGCCTCCTCCGGAAGACGCCACCAAGGCTGGACCGCGTCAACCTTGAGGCTAATAGCATTGGGTTGAGGCAACGATGCGCGTTTTCGCGCGCGATTAAGAAATGGCCTTTGGAATTTCCCATCTTGTGCTAATCTGATCTTCCCATGAGCACGCAATCGTCAATCCCGGAGATATGCCCCAAATGCAGCGGATCCGGCTGGGAGCCGGCGGAAAATGGCGCGAAAGTGCGCCGCTGCAGCTGTATTGGATCGGCACGAGTGGAACGGCTCCTTTCCGAAGCCAGAATTCCCAAACGGTATGAGCACTGTGATCTGGACTCCTATCTGCCGAATCATGAGTCGCAGAAGAATGCCAAAATTTACGTCCAGCGCTTTCTGGACAAGTATCCGCAGATTGATGTCGGCTTGCTGTTCCTCGGCAACTGTGGTGTCGGAAAAACGCACCTGGCTGTTGCGCTGCTGAAACAGGTGGTCATGGAAAAAGGAGACGGAGGCCTTTTCTATGATTTCCGCGATCTCTTGAGGGAAATACAGGCGAGCTGGAATTCCGTTTCGCAGACGTCCGAGTTGGAAGTTTTGAGGCCCGTTCTGGAAGCGCGGGTCCTGGTCCTTGACGAGCTCGGTGCCAACAAGCCGACGGAATGGGTACGGGACACGATCGCCCACATCATTAACTGCCGCTACAACGATAAGAAGCTGACGATCTTCACGTCCAACTACCTGGATACTCCTTCGAAACAGGGAGAGGAATCTCTGACAGACCGCATCGGCACGCGCTTGCGTTCGCGCCTGTATGAAATGTGCAGGGAAGTGGAAATTCGCGGCCTGGATTTCCGCAAAGAGATCAAAAAGGCCACCTTCCGATATTGAGGCAACTCCAGGCGCCGCCCCCATGCCTCAATCTGTGAAATCTGTGGATATTTTTGTCTTTGAGGCCTTTGAGTGAATCTAATTCACACCGACTAAATGTCAAGGGATCAATGACGCACTATACGAGCGAACGGAAATGACCGGGGAGCCTTTGCCCACGACTTCACCAACCCCTGACTTGACCGGATTTTTGGGGAAATCTCGGTATTAATTCACAAATTGCTGATAAATGGCCGGGGCTGATCGGAGTATCCGGCAAAAAATGTGGTTACTTGTTCAGTCAAATCAGGTTCTATCGCTGGATGTCTACACGGAATATCCTGTTCCTATCCGCTACAAAGAGGTCGTGCTCGATTGTGGATATCGGGCCGATTTCCTGGTTGATGAATGCATACTCGTCGAAAACAAAACTGTCGATGCGATCCATCCTGTCCATCGAGCCCAGTTGCTTACCTATCTCAAGCTGAGCGGGCGTTCCATCGACTTCCTGATTAGCTGGAAGGTCCCGCGCATCAGGGATGGAATCCAGCGCATAATCTGGCGTGAACGACAAGTACGAAGCCCATAAAAATGTCTTCTTTGCGGTCTTCGAGGTCTTCGCGGTTCAATTTTGGAAAGAAATAAACCGCGAAGACCGCAAAGACCGCGAAGAAATTTTGGCTCATTTAGCCGCCGAGCAATTAGATCGTGTGCTGGACAGGGAAGAAATTGCGGGGCTGATCGGAGTATCCGGCAAAAAATGTGGTTACTAATTTGGTCAAGTCAGGTACTAGCGAACGGAGATGAGTGGGGATGTTTTGCCTACGACTTCGCCGACCTGCATGGCACGGCAACCTGCCTGAATCAGCAACTCCCGGGCGCGCTGGGCCGAGTCCGGCTGGATTGCTGCCAGCAACCCTCCGGATGTTTGAGGATCAAATAGGAGTTGCTGCATTTCTAACGAGATGCCTTGCGCGAAAACGGCACAGTCTCCGACGAATTCCCGGTTCTTTTTCAACCCACCGGCTAGAAAGCCGTTGCGTATGCATTCCATGGCGCCATCGAGCGGTTCAAAAGCACGACTGTCCAACCGGAGGCTGACGCAGCTCGCACTCGCCATTTCCCAGGCGTGCCCCAGGAATCCGAATCCGGTGATATCGGTGACGGAGTGAACCGCACTGCCGAGGGACATCAGCGCCACCGCCGCATCTTTGTTGAGACGGCTCATGGTGCGTGCGGCCATATCGGCCCATTCAGGCTTCGCCTTGCCGGCGCGTATGGCGGTTGAAATAACGCCGGTGCCCAATGGTTTGGTCAGAAGGAGTGCATCCCCCGGTTGCGCGCCTGCATTAGCCCAGATGGAAGCGGGGTCGATTGTTCCGGTCACAGCGTAACCGAATTTGATCTCCTCGTCGCGTACCATGTGGCCGCCTACAACGGTACACTGCGCTTCAATCATCTTGTCCAGGCCGCCAATCAAAATCCGTTCCAGTGCTTCCAAATCGCCATTTTCCGGATAGCAGACGATGGAGAGAGCCGTCAAGGGGCGGCCGCCCATTGCATATACATCCGAAAGGGTATTGGCGGCGGCGATCTGTCCGAACTGATAGGGGTCGTCGATAATCGGCGTGAAGAAATCCGTCGTTTGAACCAGGGCCAAGCCTTCGTGAAGCAGGTAGACTCCGGCATCATCCTTATTCCTGAACCCGACAAGCAGACGATCGTCTTCCTGGCGCGGGAGTTTTGACAAAATCCGATCCAGCACCGCCGGACTCATTTTGCTCGCTCAACCGGCAGAACTGCTGAATTCCGTCAACCTTCGTCGTTTGGTATTTCGCGGCACAATATTCGATCCTGCCAACAGGCTTAAAAGGGGATATCGCTGTCCGTGATGCCGGCGTCGCCAAAAGGCTGATCCGGTTCCGAGGGGACATTCCCGATCGGCTCCATGGGTTGAGCGCCGGATTCTGCGCTCTGAGCGCGGCTGCCCAGAAGTACGATCTGCGTGGCCGTAATTTCAGGCCTCGAACGCTTGTTCCCATCGCGATCGGTAAACTCACGGTAGTGGATTCGACCTTCGACATACACCTGGCGTCCCTTGGCCAGAAACCTTTTGCATAAATCGGCCAGCCGGCCCCATGCAGTAATGTTGTGCCAGTCGGTGCGTTCCTGGCGCGTTCCGCTCTTGTCCGTCCAGTTCTCGCTCGTTGCAAGGCTGAAAGTCGCCACTTGAGTGCCTTCGGGGGTGTAGCGGATTTCGGGATCTCTTCCCAGGTTTCCAATGAGCAATATCTTATTCAGTGAACTCATGGCATTTTCCTTTTATGTGCAATTTATCGCGCTTTTTTGCGCGTGTCCTTTGCCGGCGGCTTAATCAATTTAACGCCGAGAGATTGCAATTCTGTTTTGGCCAGATTCGCCTCGGACGATGAAGGGTAGCGCTCGAGGATTTCCTTCAGATCCGCGATCGCATTCTCACTTTCCTTATTGGCCAATTCGGCTTTTGCCCTTTTATATAAGGCACTGGCGCAGAGGTCCGAATCGGGGTAATCCGTCAGAATTCTGGTGTATGCGGTTATCGCCTGCTGCATTTTGCCCTGGTAATAATACGCTTCGCCAATGCCGTATTGTGCATTGGCAGCCTTGGCTCCGCCGGGCGTGCTGTTGAGGTAGGCGGCGAAACCCTGAACGGCCAGGTCATAATTGCCCCGAACAAGATCCCCGGACGCCCGGTCGTAGATTCCTTCGGGAGACAAGTCGCTGCTCGGTGTGCTCGGTTGCGGCAGCGGTTTGGAGAGTAGCTTCAATTCGGCAACCTGTTGCGCCAGAGCGGAAATTCGCGTCGAAGTTTCGTCCAATTTGCCGGCGAGAGCCCGGATTTCCTGCAGCAGGGTTTGATCGGAAGTCCGTTTGCCGGAAACCTGGGTGTCCAGCGCGGCCGCGATCTTGTCAAGCGTCACATCCGATTTTGCAACCTGGTCGTTCAGCTGGACAATCAGGCTCTTGAGTCCATCCAGTTTTTCGTTGAAGCTCTTATCGAGTTCGCGAATCTGATTTTGCAGGGCAAGAACGTCATTTTGCAGGCGCACCACCTCTTCCTTAGTGCCGGCCTGCGCCGAAGGCATTACAGCCCAAACTATACTCAGGAGGAAAATGCCGGTCTTCAGCTTCATGGATTCTCTCCTATCCGAAATGTACAGTATTATTTCACAGCCACCTGCGAGCTTCAACGAAAGACAGGCCCGGGAGTGAGCGACACACGGAACTTGGTAGGCTTGCCGTTTCCATTTGGTATAGAAATGGAACAAACAGTTTCACCGTGCGGCCGGCGCCGTTGGTTTAACAGATCAGCTACCGCATCACGAGGTGCGCGCGACGGTTCGACTGCCAGCATGCCTCGTTATGCTCTTCGCAAAAGTTTTGCTCCTTGCCATAGCTGATCGTTTCTAAGCGGCTGGCATCGATTCCCTGGCCGACGAGGAAGTCCTTTGCGGCGGTGGCGCGCCGGTCTCCCAATGCGAGATTATACTTTTCCGAACCGCGTTCGTCCGCGTGCCCCTCGATCGTGATGCGAATCGACGGCCGCTGCTTGAGGGCCCGGGCATCCGCTTGCAGGCTGGCGCGCGCATCTTCCCGGATGCTGTACTGATCGTAATCGAAGAATGCGTCTTTGATATTCGTAGAGAAGAACTCCGAGTCCGTGATGGAGGGCGGAGGCGGCGGTGTCACAGCGGGCGGCGCCGTTACGGTAACTCTGGCTTCGGCAACTGCGGTGCCGCCGGGGCCTGTGGCTTTCACCTGGTACGTTGTGGAAGTCGAAGGACGCACGTCTCTGCTGCCGGAAGTTTCAACGGTGCCAACGCCGTTATCGATCGTAACGCTGACGGCGTTGGACGAGGTCCACGAAAGCACGGAGGATTGGCCCATTTCAATCGCAGGCGGGGAAACACGCAGAGTGATCGTGGGTGCGGGTGCGGGCGCCGGAGGCGCCGGAGGCTTTTCCGGTTCCGCTTTCACTTCGGGTTGCGGCGCCGGCGTTTTTTTTGCGCAGCCGGTTCCCAGGATGAGCAATGCCAAAACGACAAGGGCCATTGTGTTCCGTAGATAGAGTGATCGTTTCATTTGGGGCATCTCCTTCTCATACATCCGCGTTGTTTGAAATCTTCTATAAATTGCAGCACGTGTGCATCTGAATGCATTCCGTTTGTGAAGTATAGCATGCAGACGGACGCGAACAAATACGTCCTGTCTCCAAATCCTAGTTCTTGGTCTCCCTGCGGAAATAGCCGCTCCAGGCAGGGCACGTATTCGTCCCCTGCCGCGTAATCATGCGCGGTTCTGAATCATCCTGTAGCAGCATGATGTATATCTGCGTGCTCCCATTGCGGTTCGATTGAAACACGAGATGCCTGCTGTCCGGCGCCCAGGACGGGTTTTCGTTGCTCCCGTTGCCGCTTGTCAATTGGCGGATTTTTCCGCTGCTTGCATCGGCGATAAAAAGGTCATACTTTGTGCTCATGTGGGGTTTCCAGTGAAAGGCGATCCATTTCCCGTCCGGAGACCACGCAGGGGAATCCGAATCCCCTCCTTCTTTGGTTATTTTGCGAACGTTGGCGCCGTCGGCATCGCAAATGTATATCTGGCTTCCCACGCCTTCGCTCCCCGACGCATACGCAATCTGCTTGCCGGAAGGCGACCATGTTGGGGAGGTATCCACCGCGGGGTTGTTTGTAATATCCCGGCGATCGGAACCGTTCAGCCGGGAAACAAAAATGTCGGTGTCTCCCCTGGGCGTCCTCAGGGCATATGCGATTTGTGTGCCATCGGGAGAGATCGCCGGCGTGGAAGCAAATGAATTAAAAATCGGGAAGGGAAGCCGCGAGCCATCCGTATAGGAATAAATATTGATTTCCCAAATGCGGGTTCGGTTGCTCGTAAAAGCGATTTTGGAATTATCCGGAGCCCAGCTCGGGAACAGATTGAGCGCGCCGTTTTGCGTAAACACGGTCTGATTGTAGCCGTCATAGTCCATCAAGTAGATTTCTTTCGCGTTCCCCTTGCGCACGACATAGGCGACCTTGGTGGATGCAATCCCCCGGGAGGCGCCGGCAGAAAGCTTATAGACAATTTCATCGGCCCAACGGTGTGCTATGCCGCGCACCTGATCCGCATTTCCCTGGAAGTCCGTTCCGAAGCTCACGGATCTCTGCTTCATATCTATAATGCGCACCTCGGCGTGCAGCACGCCGTCGCGAAGATCCAGCGTCGCCATTGTTAGGAAACTGACTTTGAAAGGAAGCGTATTCCATGTTTCATAATTGATGTCTTCCGGGCGGACAATGGGCTGCGGTGGGTAATAACTCTTGCCGGCCAACGTGAAAAATCCGGAAAAGTCCAGATCATCCCAAAGAACCTGATTGAAGGTCTTCACGGCCTCGGTGAGCTCGGCGGATTTCTGCGAAGCGGCCGGTTGCGCATCGACCACTGCCAGGATGATTTCTTCCGACGCCCGCGGATGAATCATGATTGCGGGTTCCTGCGTATGGAGAACGGGAAGAGTACAGAAGAGAAGCAATAAAACAAACAGTGATCCCTTAGCGGTCATCGTATCCCTCTGTCGGAAGCGATCATGGGTTTGGCGGATAAACGAACTGGGCGATGAATTGAATCCGCCTTCCGCGGAATTCCTGCGGCGGCGGCGGTAAAGGGTTTGTCTGCAGCGCGCGAATAGCACTCTCCGCATCTAAGTCCAATGCCGCATTCCCGGATGATTTTTCCTGCTTAATACCATTCACCGTACCGTCGCCTGCAATGAAAAAGCTGTAAATAATTTCCACATGGACGCCTCGCGGGGGCCGCGTCCAGTACTCGCCGATCCGCGTCTCAACAGCGCGCGCATACCAGGAATCTCCGAATCCTCCGGATCCCGAGCCTATGGAGATTCCGTTGCCGCCACCGATTCCGCCGCCGGACCCTCCGCTGCGTCCGCCGACTCCTCCGGAGCCGGGCTCTGGTGCGACGGGGATGATGTTGGATTTGGGGCTTATCTTGGCGGCCGTCTTCGAATCGGTCTTCTCAGGCTTTTTCTTTTGTGGCTCCAGCGTCTGTGGCAGCGGTATTGCCTTCGATGGATCGCTGGGTGTTTCTTCCAGAAGCGCGGGCGGTTTCGGAACAAGGGATGGCTTGATCATCCCCGCGCCGCCCGAAAGATCATCGACAACTCCCACCGTGGACACATCCCCGCCGGTTCCACCGCCGGCACCGCTGCCGATTTGAATCACCTTGGTAGGGAGCATATAGCCTGCAAAGACCAGGATCAGGAGCATGGCGACATGCGCCAGAACTGACGCGAGAACAGACGGCGTAAGTTTTTCTTCAATAAGTGGAATGTCCAGAATCGTTGCAGGGCGGCTGTTCATGATGACCGGTTTGGCGTTATCGCGTTCTCTTACTTTCGGGATTCCTTGAAAGGCCTTGTCACAAGTTTTATCTCGGTGAAACCGGCGCCGCGAATCGCGTCAATCACCGATACAATATCCTTCCATTTGACGTCCTTATCCGCTCTTAAAAAAATGGAATCCTTCGGCCCTTTAGCATCCTTCTTTAGTCGGTCCGGAATGGCAAAAAGGTTGATGGCCTCCGAGCCGTAATAAATGAACTCTTCACGGCTGATGGAAATAATGATCCTTTCTTCCGGGTTCACATCTTTTACGTTTTTTGTCTCCGGAAGTTCCACATCTATTCCGGTCTGCAGCATCGGCGCCGTCACCATGAAAATGATGAGCAACACAAGCATCACGTCCACCAGCGGCGTGACGTTGATTTCGGAAAGAGAAGTGGCCGTTCGGCCCTGTGGCGTGGTGAAAGCCATCAGCTGAAGCTCCGTTCGACGAGATTTATGAACTCCGACGAAAAATCATCCATTTCGGCTGCAATATTCTTCATTCTGGCAACGAATTGGTTGTAGGCGATAACGGCTGGAATTGCGGCAAACAATCCCGCCGCCGTCGTGAACAGCGCCTCGGCAATTCCGGGGGCTACCGCCTGGATAGAAGCGGTCTTTTCAAATCCGAGGCTCGTGAAAGCATTGATGATCCCGACGACGGTGCCGAGGAGTCCGACGAACGGCGTCACAGAGCCAGTCGTCGCAAGCCAGCTCATGCCTTTTTCAATCAGCGATAGCTCCGCGGCGCTGGCCCTCAAAAGCGACCGCTGGATGGCAACGAAATGACGGTCGTTTAAAACCGGGTGGTCGGGATTTTTGGCATTCAAGGTCTGGATCGCCGTATTGAGTTCCTGGTACCCGGCGGTGAAAATACCCGACAAGGGAGAGCCCCGGTAGGATGCGCAAGCCGAGGCGACTTCACTCAGCCGTGAGCTTGTCCGAAAGAGGTCCACAAAAGCATGACTCTTTTGCTCAATCAGCTTGAAGGTCGTCCATTTCCGGAAAATGATCGACCATGAAAGCAGCGAAAAGAAAAGCAAGAGAATCAGGATGATCCATGCAAACACGCTGACATGGGCAAAAAGCCCGAAGATTGTCCCTCCAAAGGGCGCAGTGTCAACGGTTTCCAGCAATATTGGGTTCGGTGCGATGATAACGGTTCCTCCCGTGAAAATGTGCTTAAAACGCAGAAGTATCACAGGCTACAATTCAAGTCAATCGATTTAGGAATTTCTTCCTGCGGTGAATCGAGCTCTAAATAAAGAGATGGCGCCGCCGGGCTGCGGCAATTCCCTTTGGTACTGTCCTTGCCAAACCTTCCTATGTTAGACTCAAAATTGTGTATTATCCGCTCTGCAAGGGTCACTAAATGCTTCGTGTTCTACGGATTCGCAACCTGGCGCTGATACGCGACCTGGAAATCGAGTTTGATCGCGGCTTGAATCTGCTGACCGGAGAAACCGGCTCAGGAAAGTCCATTTTAGTGGACGCGCTGGGTCTATTGCTAGGGGCCCGATCATCCCAGGAAATAATCCGATCCGATTGTGACGCAGCGATGCTGGAAGGACTCTTCGAGATTGAGGCAAAAGGAAGCGTTTCCCGATCGCTCGCGGATGCGGGTTTCGAGGGCGAGGACGATACGCTGCTCATCCGAAGGGAAATAGCTTCGTCCGGGCGCAACAGGATCTTCATCAATAACCACCTGGCAACTTTGTCACTTTTGAAATCCCTGGGGGACAAGCTGGCGGACATTCACGGCCAGCAGGATCAGAGATCCCTGTTGGATTTATCCACGCACCGGGAATGGCTTGATTACTTTGGAAACAATGGAGCTCTCCTTAAGGAGGTTCAGGAAGCCTTCGGGAAGCTAAGTGCGACAGCGCGCCAGATCGAGTCCATGGCATCGAGCGAACAGGAACGGCTGCGGCGCATGGACGTCCTTCAATATCAGATAGAGGAAATTCGAGGCATCAACCCGGGACCGGATGAAAAAGAAGAACTTGAAAATGAGCGCAATATCCTAACCAATCGCGAAAAAATTCTGGCCCTGGCGACCGAAGCATTCGGGATTCTGTATGAGGGGGAGGTTTCCATACTCAGGCAGATAAACCGCGTTGAAAAGATTCTTGAGGAACTGAGCCCTTTCGACAAGAACTGGGGGATGCAGCAGGAGGCGCTGCAGGATTCCAAGTACAAGCTCCAGGATATTGCGTACATGGCACGGGATTATGCGGCGGGGAGCGATTTCAGCCCCGAGCGCCTCGAGCAAGTCCACCAGCGGTTGTATGCGTTGGAAAAATTGACGAAAAAATATGGAGCATCCTGCGGAGAGATTCTTCAGTTCCTGGACAGCTGCCAAAGCGAACTGGATCAGATCCTGGCCTATGCCGACCGTTCGGAAAACCTTTCCCGGCAGTTCGAATCCGAGTTGGATGCGTATCGCAGGAGCGCGCAAAAGCTCTCGGAAAAGCGCCGCAAGGATGCGGCAAAGTTCCAGGACGAAATTGAAGAGGAATTCAAAGCGCTGGCCATGGAGCGCATGCAGATACACGTTCAATTCGGCGCGTATTCAGAGAACAAGGGTACGGGCGTGCTTCCGGCTTCCTATGGACTCCATGGCATCGACCGTGTAGAGTTCTTACTCGCTCCGAACAAGGGCGAGGAGATACGGCCCCTTGCCAAAATCGCGTCGGGCGGAGAATTGTCGCGCCTGATGCTCGGCATCAAGTCGCTCTGCCGGAATGAAGAGGCGGATAAGACATTTGTTTTCGACGAGGTGGATGCGGGCATCGGCGGGCGCGTGGCGGAAGCGGTGGGAAGACGCCTGCGGAGCATCGCCGAGGACAACCAGGTCCTGTGCGTGACGCACCTGCCGCAGATCGCGGCGTTCGCCCGCTGCCATTTCAGCGTGCGGAAAGTGGAAATCGGCGGCCGGACCGAAACGATCGTAAAGTCTCTGAGCGCTTCGGAACGAATCCAGGAGCTTTCCAGGATGCTGGGAGGCGAAACCATTACCCAGACGGCACGCGATCATGCGCAGGAGATGCTGGAATACGCCATGGGCGAAAGAAAGAAAAGATAGCAACAGAGTATGTCAAAGCGTTATTTTATCGAGACCTTCGGTTGCCAGATGAACGATCTCGATTCCGAAAAAATAGCCGGCAGCCTTTCCCACGAAGGGATGGAGCCGGTCTCGGATGCCTCCGAAGCGGATATCATCATTCTGAATACCTGCAGCGTCCGTGAGAAAGCCGTCCAAAAAGTCTACGCCAGGCTCGGAGAAATCAGACAGTACAAGGCGAAGCGCAGGGATCTGCTCGTGGGCGTCGTCGGATGCATGGCGCAACTCGAAAAAGACAGGATTCTGAAGAAAGCACCGTTCGTGAATCTGGTGGCGGGTCCGCAAAAAGGAAACGCCATGGGGCAGCTCGTCGAACTCAGCGCAAAGTCGCCGGAACCCGTCGTCGATCTACGAACCGACGAAATGCCCAGCCCTCTCGAGTCCCCATACATTATGCGAGGCAGCGCGTGGCGCGCGAACATCACCATCAGCGAAGGCTGTAACCGCCAATGTGCATTCTGCGTAGTCCCTCTTACACGGGGAAAGGAAAGGGTGCGCGAAAGCGCCGAAATTATCCGCGAAGTCCGGACGCTCGCTTCCAAAGGGTACGTGGAAATCGTTCTTCTCGGGCAAACCGTTAATTCCTATTGCGACCGGTCAGGCGAAGTCGTGAATTTCGCAGAGCTGCTGCGACGCATCGCGGGTGTTAGGGGCATCCGCCGCATCCGGTTTACATCCCCGCATCCCAGCGACTTCTCGGACGAACTCCTGGAAGTGATGATCTCCTGTCCCGCGGTCTGCAATCAAATTCATCTGCCTGTTCAAAGCGGGTCCAGCAAGGTATTGCGGGCGATGCGCCGCGGATATACACGCGAAAGATATCTCGATATGATCGGCAAGATCCACGCAGCGCCGCGACCCATCGCGATATCCACGGATATCATCGTCGGCTTCCCAGGGGAAACCGAATCGGATTTTCAGGATACTCTCAGTCTGCTCGATGCGGTACAATACGACAGTGCTTTCTCCTTCAAATATTCGCCGCGACCTTTTACGGCGGCCCTGAATTTCCCGGACGATGTGCCGGAGGAGGAGAAGGGAAGGCGACTCGATACGCTTCAGCGCAAGCAGAAGCAGATTCAGAATCGGATCAACGAGGGCTATTTGGGGCAAAAGGCTGAAGTACTCGTTGAAGGGAATGCGCGCAGCCGGCTGCGGCTGATGGGACGGCTCAGCAACAACAAAATCGTCAATTTTGACGGGCCGGATGCCCTCATAGGCCGTTTTGAACAGGTGGAGATTACTGGATTCAGTCCCAATAGTCTCAAGGGCACCTGGATGCGCCAGCTTATGAAGATTGAAGAAGGCCCGCAAAACACAATGATTCGCCCGGGAAATAATTAGTTTTACGAAGCCTGAAAAGGGGCCAACGCACAACTCTGACGGGATTTATTGCAGACCGAGGGAGAAGCCATGAAGGAAATCGAGTTCAAAATTAAAGGTCTGATGATGGACCCGCTGACAAATTCCCCCATCGTTGTTTTACAGGAGTCTTCCAGCGACACGTTGCTGCCGATCTGGGTCGGGATCTTCGAAGCCAATGCCATAGCCTTGCAGATAGAAAAGGTAGATACTCCGCGCCCAATGACCCACGACCTCATCAAGGGGCTCTTAAATCACCTGGACGTTAAAGTGACCAAGATTGTGGTTACCGAGCTTAAAGATAATACTTTTTATGCACTCATATTTCTAAATGCCGGTGGGAAGGTCGTGACCGTGGATTCAAGGCCTTCGGATGCAATCGCTTTGGCCTTGCGCACAGATTCTCCGATCTTTGTCACCGATGAAGTTCTCGCAAAATCCGCCAGCAACGCCACAAATAATTTATCTGCCCAGCGCAGTACGCCTGAAGATATAAAGAAGTGGCTTGAAAATCTCAACCCGGAAGACCTCGGCAAATACAAGATGTAAGCCTCCGGAGCAGAGCATCAGGGTTAACCCGCTAAACTTTAGAAACGGTCAGTTCGGCCTGGAGAGCCGTATTACAGAGAAAATCCCGCACAACTGCGAGTTTACATAAGATATCTTATCAGAAGTTGTGATTGCGGAAAATCCATGGAATGCGGGACTCGCGGACCTCTTAAAAATCACCTTTGTTTACAATGGGTTGCAATTATTTACCGCGCTATGCTAGTCTTTTGCCTGAAATGATTCGCACTCTTAGCCGGCTCTTATATCGCGCCATTATTCCGCCCTTTTTGATCGCCCTCCTCGTTTTGACTTTTGTTCTCTTTTTCGAATTCATCGGTAGCCGATCCGAACTGCTTCTCAGCAAAAATACTTCCTTCGATATCGTCGTCGGTGTGAGTGCCGCAATTCTTCCCGGCATCCTTATATTTTCCCTTCCGCTGGCCTACCTCATCGGCATTCTGATCGGCTGCAGCGGTCTGTCCGGCGAAAGCCAAATCACCGCCCTTCGGGCATGCGGAATTCCAGTTCGATCCTTTCTCAGGTTCATCCTCCTTTTTGGACTCGGCGTAGGTTGTATTACGGCCTTTTTTTCCATCGTGGTCATGCCCAGGGCGAACGCGTTCGTCAGCAAAATGATGGAAGACGCCAATCTTACGCTGGCCACCTCCATGATTCAGCCACGCGTGTTTAATGAGGAATTTCCGGGCATCGTCTTTTATGTGGACGACCTTTCTTCCGACAAACAGCACCTGTCCAGAGTTTTTTTGGCGGATAATTCCGATCCCAAATCGCCGCGTGCCATCATTGCGCGTAATGGCGAATGGGTCGGCGACGATTCCAAGGTAAGCCTTCAGCTGCATCTTGATGGCGGTGCGAGCTACGCCGTCAATACCAAGGATCTCAGCCAGGACAGCATGATCCGGTTTTCCTCTTTGGAAATCCCGATTAAGAAGAAAAACCCGGATACGACCAAAAAGGCCGAGCATACGCCCAAAAAGATCTCGGAACTGAAAACCGGTTATCTGTGGCGCAATTACAGACTGGCTCCCCAGAACGTGAGAATTCTTCAACTTGTGGAGTTGAATAAGCGCATTGCGCTCCCGTTTGCCGTTTTCCCGTTTGCCGTGCTCGGACTTGCCTTGGCCGCAGGCCCTTCCAGAGGAAGCCGAACCACCGGATTTGCGCTTAGTCTTCTGACAGTCATCGTCTTTTATGTGTTGTTTTTCAATGGATTTCGTCTGGCTCAGGTTGGAAAGATCAGCCCGTTTTGGGGTGCCTGGAGCGCCAATATTCTTCTATCCGCAGTAGGCCTGATTCTGTTTTCCAGGGTGGAGCATGGATTCAATTTTCTTCCTTATTTATCGAGAGTTCTGTGGCATTTTAAATGGGATACTATAATTACAAAATTTGGAATTACCCGCTTGTCTAAACGGGTTGCAGCCGCCGGCCCTGCGACTGTTTCCGCATCGAACGGCCGGTATGCGCGCTTTGGATTTCCGAAGGTCTTCGACTTTTATATTTCCAGAGGATTTTTCGTTTATTTCTTCTGGTCCCTGATCACCTGCGGCACGTTATTTGTTCTTCTCACGCTATTTGACCTGCTGGATGATATTATTCGAAATGGAATTTCGGCCTACAGTGTTTTGGACTATTTTACCTTTCTGACGCCGCAGATATTGATGATCACCGTTCCGGTCTCGATTCTGCTCTCCATTCTGATCAATTTCGGAATTTTGGAAAAGAACTCGGAGATAACGGCGATCAAAGCCGGTGGGTGGAGCCTGTACCGTATTTCCCTGCCGATTTTTTTGATCGCTACGGGATTCTGCTGCAGCGTTTTCCTGTTGCAGGATTATATCCTTCCCTATGCAAATGTCCGCCAGGAGAACATACGGAACGTCATCAAAGGGCGTCCGCCGCAAACATCCAGCCGAATGCAAAGGAAGTGGATCTTCGGGGAATCGGGCCGTATTTTCAACTATGAGTATTTCGACAGCAATCAGGACTCCTTCGTCAATCTCAATGTTTTTGACACCAACCTGGCTTCGGTGCAAATTCGCAGGTGGATGTACGCTTCGCGGGCGCATATCGAAAATACCGGTTTGTGGGTCATCGAGGACGGATGGATTCGGGATTACCATTCGGCGCAATCCGGCTTCAAAAAAATCGACCGGGAGGAGATCTACCTCCCCGAAAAGGCGAGCTATTTCGAGAGGGAGATATTCCAGCCCAAGGAGTCTTCGAAGCTGAAATATTTCGAATTAAAGAGCGAAATAGACTATCTGAAGAAATCCGGGTACAACGCTACGGAACTCCAGGTCGAGCTTCACAAAAAAATAGCGTTTCCGCTAAGCTGCCTCATCATGGCTCTGCTGGGCATCCCGTTCTCTTTTTTCATGGGCAAGAGAGGCGCATTTTATGGAATTGCAATGAGCATCGCGATCGCGATTTCGTTTTGGGGGATTTCCGGTGTGTTTGAAGCCCTGGGAGCGTACGGCTATCTTGTGCCGGTTTTGGCTGCCTGGGCTCCCAATATCGTGTTCGGCGCTTCGGGATTTGTCCTGCTGTTTTCCATTCGAACATGAGCGATGGCTGCGAGTCTAATTTCTTATCCGACAGGCCTCAGGCTCTCGGGTGAAATTTGTTATACAACTGCTTCAGGCGCTCTCGTGTGATGTGCGTATAAATCTGCGTTGTGGATATATCGGAATGCCCCAGCATCAGCTGCACGGATCGAAGGTCGGCTCCATTCTCGAGCAGGTGCGTGGCAAAGCTGTGCCGGAGCATGTGGGGAGTCAGGGACTTCCTGATATTTGCCTTAATGCCGTAACGCCGGATTAGCTTCCAGAACGCCTGTCGGGTCATCCGAGCGCTTCTGGCGGTTACAAACAGATAATTGCTTTTCCTTTTGTCGAGGATTGCGGAACGGTACCTCCGGACATATTCCTCCAGCCTGGATTGAGCCGTCGCACCGACCGGAACGATTCTTTCCTTGCTCCCTTTCCCCATGCACGAGAGGATCCCCAGATTGAAATCGACTTGAGTCAGGGTAAGCTGAATCAACTCGCTGACGCGAAGGCCCGAAGCATATAGAATTTCGAGCATCGCGCGATCCCTGGATCCCAGCGGTGTGTCTGTGTCGGGTGCAGCCAGCAGCCGTTCTACCTCCTCTTTGGTCAAAAATCTCGGCAGCGGTTTCAGGGAGCGCGGGGTCTCGAGTTGTTCCGTGGGATCTGCCGCAATGATGCGGTCGCCCAGGAGAAATCTGAAAAAACTGCGGGCTGCGTTCAACGCTCTGCTTGTAGACCGGGCTGATAATCCATGGCTGAGCAGTTGCCTGCTCCAATTGAGAATATCTTCCCTGCCGAGCCGGGTGATGTCCAATCCTTCGACCTTGCAGAATTCAAAGAGTTTCTCCAGATCGTGAGAGTATGCCGTCACGGTATTTGCCGAGTGCCCCTTTTCAATCCGCAAAAAATTCTCGAATTCCGCCAGATAGTCGCGGCTCATCGGATCTTCCTCAGCAGCAGGCCTGCAATGCGATACATTTCCTTCGCTTCCTGAACTCGGAGCATTTGAAACAGCGGGAAGAGCGATGCAAAGCCGACCAGGATGGCCAACCCAAGCCTCAGGTGCTGGCCGAGATGAGTCGATGCGGGGAAAAGCGCTCCGGTCCCGTGGAAAACGAGCAAGGACAATCCTCCCATCATGACGGAAGCCAGGCCGATCCGAAAATAAGAAGCGGCAACTCCTCGGATGGCAGAGCCGCCCGCGTGTTGTCGGAATCGCCGCAGCAGAAGTCCCAGATTGAGCACGGAAGCCACAGACGTTGCCAGGGGCAATCCTAGAAATCCGAGCGGAATGATAAATGCGAAATTGAGAGCAATTTTGGCAGCTACGCTGACCAGACTCGTACGAACCGGCGTGCGCGCGTCATCCAGAGCGTAGAAGACCGGAACCAGTATTTTGACGGCAGAGTATGCGAATAAACCGAGCGCGTACATCAATACGACCTGGCTGGTTTTTAAAGTATGCTCAGGCAGGAACAATCCGCCCTCGTAGAGCAGCTGCACAATCTCGCGGCGGAAAATGATCAGACCGACCGATGCGGGAAATGTCAGGCAGGCCGCGAGCTTGAGGCTGGAATCGACGGCCTGAACAAGCTTCTCTTTCGCATTCATTGCCGCGTAGCGCGAAACCGCCGTCAACGTACTCGTGGCGATGGCGATTCCGAATACGCCGATTGGAAATTGGATGATTCTAAATCCGTAATTCAGCCAGGAGACCGGGCCGTTTCCAAAAAGGGAGGCAATCTGCGAATCGACGACGATGTTTATCTGCGTGGCGGACAGGCCAATCACGGCCGGAAGCATGAGGCGCGCAATGCGCCGAAGACCCGGGTCCGAAAAATCAAGGACGAAGCGATAGCGAAAACCTGCGGCATGGGCGGATGGGATCATGACCAGAAACTGGCTCATCCCGCCCGCGAGGGCACCGATCGCCATTGAAATGATGGGCGGCACGCCCCAGTGCGGCATCAGCGGGGATAAAAAAATCCCTGCGAGGATACAGCAGAGATTAAAAGCCGACGAAGCCATCGCCGGCACGAAAAACCGGCCGCAGGCATTGAGCAATCCCATGCCCACCGCGGCGAACGAAACGCACAGGAGAAATGGCGACATGATTCGCGTCATCTGCACGGTGAGTTCGAATTTTTCGGGGATCGAAGCATATCCGGAGGCCAGCAGATATACAAAAAGCCTCGCACCGAAAAAAAAGATCAGCGTCAGTGCGCCCAAAATGACGAGGAGGCCGTTCAATAGTCGATTGGCAAGCAACCAGGCCTGTTCCTTGCCATCCTGGGTCAGGCGACGGATGAACGTCGGTACAAAGGCAGAGCTCAGCGCGCCTTCCGCAAAAAGATCGCGCAACAGGTTCGGGATTCTGTAGGCTACATTGAACGCATCCGTATGGAGCCCGGCTCCGAAATACCGGGCCACCACCATTTCACGAACGAGGCCCAGGATGCGGCTGATCGATACGGCAATTCCTATCGAGAAAGCGGCGCGCGTTATGCCGCCTTCGGGCGCGCGAAGCTCTTCCTGTTTTTGCATGCCCGAATTCTGCGAGAATTCCAAAACAGCCTCTCCTTGACGCCTGCGGGTGCCTAATACTACCATAGCTGTTTTATGCGGCAACATCTTGAATTGTCGCATGTTGCGGAACTGCCGGATTTACGGCACAAATGAGGGAACCGGAAATACCGATTTCCGGAAGCCCGGTAATGACAGGATAACCTGTCGTTCAAGGAGTCGGTCTCTGCTGCCATGAAACTCTCACAGATCGCGCAAAAAATCGGTTGCCGCCTGGCCGGAGAGGATGTGGAGGTTGTTCGCGTTGCGGGCATCGATGAAGCCCGCGCGGGAGACCTTACGTTCGTTTCAAACCGAAAATATATCAGCCATATTCCCCAAACGAAGGCGACTGCAATTATTCTTGGTGAGGACATCCCGCCGGTATCGATGCCGAGCCTGCGCACAGACGACCCCTATCTCGCTTTCGCGCGCGCCCTGGAGATCTTCTTCGTTCCCGCGCCGCCTTCTCCCGGAATCCATCCGACGGCCGTGATCGCCGACGATGCGGAGATCGGCCGGGATGCATGCATCGGGGCCTATTCGGTTGTGGGCAAAGGATGCAAAGTCGGCGACGCCGTAGTGCTGTATCCGCATGTGGTATTGTATCCGGATGTGACGGTCGGGGCTGGATCCGTGCTGCACTCCTTTGCCGTGATCAGGGAATCTTGCCGGATCGGAAATCGCGTCATACTGCAGAACGGGGCCGTGATCGGCAGCGATGGGTTTGGGTTTGCACCGACCAAGGACGGGATGTTTTATAAAATCTGCCAGACCGGCTGTGTCGTCATTGAGGATGATGTGGAGATCGGCGCTAACACGACGGTCGATCGGGCCGCGGTCGGCGACACGGTCGTTCGGCGCGGCGCGAAGCTCGACAATCTGGTGCAGATCGGACATGGTTCGCAAGTAGGCGAACACTCCGTTCTGGCTGCCCAGGTTGGCGTCGCCGGATCCACACGCATCGGGAACGGAGTCTGGGTGGGCGGACAGGTCGGATTTGCCGGGCATACCGAAATTGGCGACAAGGCGATCATCACCGCTCAGAGCGGGACTTCGCATGATGTCCCTGCCGGTGCCATGGTGTCCGGTTCTCCCGCTTTCGAAAATGCGGCCTGGTTGCGCGCCGTTGTCGCATTTCCGAAACTGCCGAATCTGATGCGAAGAATTCGCGAGCTTGAGCGCGAGGTTCAGGGACTCAAGGAAAACGCCGGCCCAAAACTGTCAAAAAAATCTGAATAAAGGCCGCAGACCTGCCGATAAGCGGGTTAGGCTATTCGAGAAGCTAAACTCAGCCTGCGGCCCGATTCGCTCCGGTTCGCCGGGGCGGGCGGACCCAGGCTGGGGAAAATTCCTCCTCTCCGATCAAAACAAGCCTAAATCCGATTACCCAGCCTTCGGAATCACGCCATTCAGATAATGATCGGCATGCCGTTTTGATGTATCATTAAAAAATTGTGTGTTCATGACGGCAGAGAACGTTTAATGCAGGAGATGATGCATGTCGACAAAATATGTCTATTTATTTGCTGATGGGAAAGCCGACGGAAACGGCAATATGAAAGATCTTCTCGGCGGAAAAGGTGCAGGGCTCGCCGAGATGACCAATGCAGGGCTTCCGGTGCCTCCGGGTTTCACCATAACCACAGAAGCGTGTAACTCGTATTATTCCGGCGGAGCGCAATTCCCCGATGGGATGTGGAACCAGGTTCTATCCGCTCTTAAAAAAGTCGAAAATTCCACCGGGAAGGAATTTGGAAATTTATCGAATCCTCTGCTTGTCTCCGTGCGATCCGGCGCCAAATTCTCGATGCCGGGCATGATGGACACGGTTCTCAATCTGGGTTTGAATGAAGAAACGGTCCGCGGTCTCGCCAGCCTGACCGCGAATGAAAGATTCGCCTTGGATGCCTATCGCAGGTTCATCCAGATGTTCGGAAAAATCGTGTTGGGTGTAGACGGAGAATTGTTCGAGCACGCTCTCGATAAGATCAAGAAGGGCGCCGGCGCAAAGGCCGATACCGACCTGAACGCTGAAAACCTTGCAGCCGTATGCAATGAGTTTAAGAAAATCGTCAAAACGGAAACCGGCTCGGAGTTCCCCTCGGATCCCTATCAGCAACTGGAAGAAGCCATCAAGGCCGTCTTTCGCTCCTGGAACGGCGATCGCGCGATCGCCTACCGGCGCCGCGAGAAGATCCCGGATAATCTCGGAACCGCGGTAAACATCGTCACGATGGTGTTCGGCAACATGGGCGACGATTCCGGAACGGGAGTGGCCTTCACGCGAAACCCGGCGACAGGAGAGAAAAAGCTGTTTGGCGATTATTTAGCCAATGCTCAAGGGGAAGACGTGGTCGCCGGCATTCGCACGCCAAAACACATCGACGAACTCAAACAGGACATGCCGGAAATTTATGAGCAGTTCGTGCAGGTGGCAGAACGCCTCGAACGTCACTATCGCGATATGCAGGATCTGGAATTTACCGTCGAGCGCGGGAAACTTTGGATGCTGCAAACCCGGAACGGGAAGCGAACGGGGCCGGCAGGAGTCCGGATTGCAGTCGAAATGGTCCGGGAAGGAGTGATCGACGAACGCACGGCGATCATGCGAATTCCCGCAGGAGACCTCGATCAGCTACTACACAAAATGATCGATCCGAAGGCCAAGCTGAATGTTCTCACCAAAGGCATCAATGCGAGTCCCGGTGCGGCTTCCGGCCGTGTCGTGTTCACTCCAAAGGAAGCGGAGCTGTGGAAGGAAAAAGGAGAACGCGTGATTCTCGTGCGGCGCGAGACTTCCCCGGAAGATGTTCGCGGAATGGATGCGGCACAGGCTATTCTCACCTCTACGGGAGGCCCAACAAGCCATGCCGCTGTCGTTGCACGCGGCTGGGGCAAACCCTGCATCGTGGGCGCAGGAGAAGTCGCAATCAATTACGCCAAGAATGAATTTACCGTTAACGGTGTGCGCGTTTCCCGCGGCGACTGGATTACGGTGGACGGAACCAGCGGAAATGTGACCCTCGGCCTGGCCCCGCTGATCGACCCGGAATTGGGAGCCGATTTCCGCCAGCTAATGCAGTGGGCCGACAAAGTGCGCAGGCTGAAAGTTCGCACCAACGCGGATACTCCCGGCGACGCAGCCGTGGCGCGGTCTTTTGGCGCCGAGGGCATCGGCCTGTGCCGAACGGAACATATGTTCTTTGCCGGCGACCGCATCGACCACGTGCGCCAGATGATTCTCGGATCTCTGGAATTCAAGCGGTTGGAGCGCGAACTGAATGCCGTGGAGCTTGAATTGAGTCGCGCGGCATCTCCCAAGAAACGCAAAGAGCTTCAGGAAAGCCGCAAGAAGTTCAAAAAGGAGATGGAGGAACCCAAACGATTGTACAAGGGCGGCCTCAGCGAGCTTCTCAAGCTCCAGCGAAAGGATTTCGAGGGCATATTCAAAGCCATGGACGGGCTTCCGGTCACGATCAGGACTCTGGATCCGCCACTCCATGAATTCCTGCCGCACGGCGAAGAAGAAACCCGCAAGCTTGCGCGCAAGCTGAAGGTCAATGCCAAGAGCCTGTGGAACACGGTGCAGTCCCTCCATGAAGCCAATCCCATGCTAGGGCATCGGGGATGCCGCCTCGGAGTCGTTTTCCCCGAGATAACGGAGATGCAGGCTCAGGCGATTTTCCAGGCCGCTGTCAACATGCAGAAAAAAGGAGTCAAGGTGCTGCCGGAGGTTATGATTCCCCTGGTTGCGGATGTGAAGGAATTGAGGCTGCAGGGCGAAACCGTGCGCAGAGTCGCGGCCGAAGTCTGCGCCAAGAGCGGTCAAAGCGTGGAATTTCTTGTCGGAACCATGATCGAATTGCCGCGCGCAGCGCTGACCGCGGACCGCATCGCGGAAACCGCCGAATTCTTCTCGTTCGGAACGAACGATCTGACGCAGACAACCTACGGAATTTCCCGCGATGATTCGGGCAAGTTCCTTCCCTTCTATATCGAGCACCAAATTTTCAAGGATGATCCATTTCAGGTTTTGGATCAGGAAGGGGTCGGCCAGCTCGTGCGCATGGGGACGGAACGTGGAAGAAAGACCAGGCCGGAACTGAAAGTCGGAATCTGCGGCGAGCACGGCGGAGAGCCCTCTTCCGTCATCTTCTGCCACAGCGTCGGACTCAACTATGTATCCTGCTCGCCGTACCGCGTGCCCATTGCGCGGCTGGCTGCGGCGCAGGCGGCTCTGGGTTCGGAGCAGACAATCTCGCACACCGCTTAATACAATCCGTCGATGGACCGGCTGAAGAACACTCCCGCGTTCTCAGCGGTCCATCGACGATCCTGCATGATTAATCGTAGTATTCCAATCCCAGATGGGTAATCAGCTCTTCCCCCTTTAAATAGCGCAGCGTGTTTTTAAGCTTCATCAGCTGGATGAACAGGTCGTGCTCCGGATAGAGTTCCGGTGCGCACATCGGGCTTTTAAAGTAGAAGGATAGCCATTCCTGAATGCCGCTCATTCCGCACCGCTTGGCCAGATCGAGGAACAGAATGAGATCCAGCACGATGGGCGCCGCAAGAATCGAGTCACGGCAGAGGAAGTCGACTTTGATCTGCATGGGATAGCCGAGCCAACCGAAAATGTCTATGTTATCCCAGCCCTCTTTGTTGTCCCCCCTTGGCGGATAGTAGTTGATGCGGACTTTGTGCGTATAGTTGGAATAAAGATCCGGATACAGCTTCGGCTGAAGAATGTGCTCGAGGACCGAAAGCTTGCTTTCTTCCTTGGTCTTGAATGATGCCGGATCGTCCAGAACCTCTCCGTCACGGTTTCCCAGGATGTTCGTCGAAAACCAGCCGTTAAGCCCGATCAGCCTGGCTTTCAACCCGGGCGCGAGAATGGTTTTCATGAGGGTCTGCCCGGTCTTGAAATCCTTGCCGCAAATGGGAACGTTCCGTTCTTTGGCGAGCTTCATGAGAGCGGGAATATCTCCCGAAAGATTGGGCGCCCCGTTGGCGTAAGGGATACCGGATTTGATCGCACTATAGGCATAGACCATGCTGGGCGCGATGTCGGGATCGTTTTTCGCCAAACCCTGCTCAAAGCTCTCAACGGTTTGATGCACGGCGGCGGGTTTCAGGAAAATTTCCGTGCTGCCGCACCAGACCATCACGGTGCGGGACAGGTTGTTCTTCTTCTGGAAATTCTTGATGTCTTCCTGAACCATCTCCGCGAGCTCCATTTTATTGGCAGCCTTTTTCACGTTGGTTCCATCCAGCCGCCTGACATAGGCTTTGTCGAACGCTGCAGGCCATGGGCTGATGGATTCCAACTCGGGACGGATGCTGTCAATCAGACTGCGTTCCAGGACTCCGGCATTGGCCGCGGCCTGGTATATGTTGTCGGAGAATATGTCCCATCCTCCAAATACCAGGTCGTCGAGTGAAGCAAGCGATATAAAGTCCTTAATTTTGGGGATACGGTTGTCTGTCCGCTTGCCCAAGCGGATCGTCCCCATTTGCGTGAGCGATCCGATCGGCTTCGCATAGCCCTTCTTAACAGCTTCCACTCCTGCAATAAACGTCGAGGTGACAGCGCCCATCCCGGGAATCACAACGCCCAGCTTTCCCTGCGCAGGCTCGATTTTCTGTCCTTTGGAGATCATCTTTCATTCCTCAAATTGGACAACGCCGGCCGGCATCATCCGGATTGTTATGAATCTACCACTGGGAAAAACGCTTCTGCAAACGCCTTTCCCCCGTTTGAATCAATCGCTTTGAAATTATTGCAGCTCTCCGGCGTCGAAGCCGGAAGACTCGAACAATATCAAAGCAAACCACTATACAACCGACGTGGAATACGCATCAGGCGCTTCTTTCAATCACGATCCTTGAAATATCGGCGACACTGATGAAAAGCCGCGAAATGCGCGTCAACAAAGCGACCCTGTTCCTGCGGATCGCGGCGTCTTCCGCCATGACCATGACTTCCTTAAAAAACTCGTCGACCACGACCCGCACCGAAGCGAGTGCTCGCAAGGCGGCGCCATAATCATGGCTTTTTCGCGCAGCCTGCACCTCCGGCAGAATCCGGAGATATCCCTGCCATAAGGCGCGTTCCGCCGGTTCCTGGAGCAAAGCTTCCTGAAGTTCCCCCCCGTCCTGTGCAGCCTGGCTCACGATATTGACAATGCGCTTGAAATTGGAAGCGAGCGACAGGAAATCGGGAGCTTCCCGCATGGCCTGCAGCGCGCGCAGTCTCTCGAGCGCGTCCAGCGGATCGTCAAAGCCGGCCGCGAGAATCGCATTGACGCAATCGTACGAAAATCCCATCTCTTCGAACAGAAAACGCAGGCGCCCTTCGAAGAATTCCCGCAATTCCCCGGCCGTCTGATCTGAGCCTCGCCCGTAAGTCTGCAGACTCCAATCGATCAGAGAATCCAGCGAAACGCTCAATCGGTGATCGAACACAATCTTCAGAATGCCGTTTCCTTGCCGACGGACCGCAAAAGGATCTCCGGATCCCGAGGGAATCAGGCCGACACAAAAACAGCCGCACACCGTATCCAGGCGATCGAGGAGCGCAAGAATAGCGCCTGTATCCGAAGTCGGTGAAGCGGCGGTCGAAGATTTCGGGCTGTATTGTTCATATACCGCGCGCCAGACCGTCTCGGGAAATCCCTCGGCGCGCGCATACAATCCGCCGACAACGCCCTGCAGATCGGTGAATTCCTTGACCATTTCCGTGATCAAATCGCATTTGCACAAATGAGCTGCGCGTTCCAGATCTGCCAGAAGATCCCCTTTGCCCAAAATCGGCGTTACTTTGGGAAGGAGAGCGAGCAGGCGTTGCGTCTTGTCGAAATAGGACCCGAGCTTTTCCTGGAAAAGCACACTTTTGAGTGACGGTTCACGATCCCCGAGCGGCGTCTTCCGATCGGTATCCCAGAAAAAAGCAGCGTCCGCAAGCCGCGCGCGCAACACTCTTTCGTGCCCGACGCGGATGAGTCCTTTCGCATCCGACTGAAGATTTACGACCGCCAGAAAAACCGGCAGCAATTCGCCCTTTCCGTTCATGACGCAGAAATACTTCTGGTGTTCGCGCATGACGGTGATGAGGATTTCCGAAGGCAGCGACAAAAAACGCTGTTCAAACGATCCCCGTATGACAGAAGGCATCTCGTTCAAATTTACCACCGTCTTCAGAAGCTCGGGATCTTCCAACAGACGACCGCCGCAGGCTTCTGCTTCGCGCAGCAGCTCTGCGTTGATGCGGACCAGCCGTTCCTGCGGATCCACCAGAACGGAGTTCTCGCGGAGGGCGTTCTTCAAAGAATCGTAGGAGGAGACCGCAATCCTCGATTTGCCCAGGAACCGGTGTCCCACCGTGAACTTGGACGATGCAATGTCCGCTATTTTAAAACGAACGCACTTCCCGCCGAACAGCGCCACAATCCAGCGCAGCGGGCGCACAAAGCGGAAATTGTCGGCGGTCCAGTGCATGGTTTTGGGAAACTGAATTTTCGCGATCGCCGAGGGCAGGAGTGCTTCCAGTAATTTGTGAGTCTTCATCCCCCGGACTTTGCGCTCGATCGAGAGATATTCGCCTTTCGGGGTCTGGACGAATTTGAGTTGCGAAGCCGTCACTCCGTTTTTTTGCGCGAACGCCAGCGCCGCCCGCGTAGGATTTCCCGCGGAGTCGTAAGCGACGCTCTTGGGCGGCCCCACGATAGATTCCACCAGGTCTTCTTGGCATACGGGAATATCCCGAATCGCGGCGATGATGCGGCGCGGGGTATACAATCGATCGACGGTTCCGACCGGCAGCCGCTGCGTCTTGAGCGACTCCACCAGAATCTCTGCCAGTTGGCGTGCTGCATCTTCAATCATTGAAGCCGGGATCTCTTCGACCCCAAGCTCCACAACGAGTTCGGATTTTTCCATATCTGATAAACTAAGCCGGCTCGGGTTGCGACGTTTTGCGCGATTCGAGCAGCGGAAATCCCTGCTTCTCCCGGCTTGCGAGATAACGCCGTGCCACCTCGCAGGCGAGTTGCCGCACGCGGGCGATAATTCCCACGCGCTCCGTGACGCTGATCGCTCCCCGAGAATCCAGCAGATTAAACGTGTGCGAGCATTTTAAACAATAATCGTAGGCAGGTAGCACCAGGTCCATGTTCAACGATCGCTTGCTCTCTTCTTCATAAAGAGAGAAAAGCTTGAACAACATGTCCACATTCGCTGCCTCAAAGTTGTACTTGGAAAACTCGACTTCTTCGCGGTGTCGAATATCGCGATACGTGACAGTGTCGGACCACTGCAGGTCGTAGATGCTGTCGACCTGCGCAATGAAGGTGCCGATACGTTCCAGACCGTAGGTGATTTCGGCGCTGATGGGTTCCAGATCGATCCCGCCGGCCTGCTGGAAATAGGTGAATTGGGTGATCTCGAGGCCATCCAGCAATACCTGCCACCCGATTCCCCAGGCTCCGAGAGTCGGAGATTCCCAATTGTCCTCTTCAAACCGGAGATCATGCTCTCTCAGATCGATGCCGAGAGCGGAAAGGCTCTGCAGATAAAGGTCCTGAACATTCTTCGGCGAAGGCTTCAGAATCACCTGGTACTGGTGATGCTTTTGAACGCGGTTGGGATTGTCGCCATAGCGCCCGTCCGTCGGGCGCCTGGAAGGCATGACATAGGCAACGCGATAAGGCTCCGGCCCCAGCACTCGCAGGAATGTTTCGGGAGCCATCGTGCCGGCCCCGACTTCCACATCGTATGGTTGCTGCAATACGCATCCCTGCCGGTCCCAGAACCGCTCCAGGGTCAAGATGATTTGCTGCACATTTTTCGGTCCCATCATTACTCTACGGGCTTTGAAGAGCTTCTTTTAAAATCCGATAGGATTTTAGCTGCTTTTCCAGATGCATCGCCAGGAGCCTCTGCGACAACCGCTCGATCTCCCTGGCCGCGTCCTCCACTAGAGGGCGTGCCGCAAACTGCTCCGGCGGAAGCTTTGCCATTAATGTTAAAGCCACGGCCGCAGGCGCTCCGATCCTTAGTCCCCGTCCTTGAGCGCAGGCATTGCAGCGGGCTTGACCGACTTCAACCCATGCGAAAAAAACATCATCTTTAACACATTTACCACAACTTGAGCAATAGGCATAATTGGGAAATAATCCGCTCAATTTCAGACACCAGGTCTCAAAATACCGCACCAGCGCCTCGTTGACGCCGTTCTTCTCTCCAGCCTCCATCGAGCTCAATAAAAGTCTGAATAACGGATAGTTAACCTGATAATCTTGAACAATTTCATTAGCAATTTCTGCGAAATAACTGTACGCATAAACCTGCTTTAAAGTGGGCTTTATTCCCAGGTAGGAGCGGATGAGTTCTGCCCGGCGAATTTGGCTGAGATCCCGCCCTTCACGCGCATAAAACTCGATCCGGACATGGCTCAGTGGCTCGAGACAACCGGCGAAGTGGCTTTGCGGTTTCTTGACGCCCTTGGCTGCGGCACGTATTTTGCCAAACTCCCTGGTGATAAGAACAACGATGCGATCCGAATCGGAAAGGGCATACTGGCGGAGAACAATGGCTTCAGCCTCGTGTACGGGCATGGCAGATACCGTATGTGACAGTTCGCAATGAGATACCGTGGGTCTCCCAATCCAAAATGCCGGACCCTGCATTTTGGAGCATCAGTGATGCTGGACAGAATCGGCGAGGGTCATTTCTTCGCCGGTCTTTTTGCGGCGGATGATTCCATACAGCCGGCCAACCGGGCCTGAGATCACGTACGCTATCGCCAGTGCGAGCAGAGTCGGCTTCGAAAGGTAGACAATCAATGCCAGCAGCAGAGCCATGACGAGGATTGTGAAGTGAGATTTTTTCCCTAGAGTGAGGTTTTTCAGACTGCTGTAGCGGATGGTGCTGATCATCAGGAAAGCCAGGATGAACACCGTCGCCACCATCAGGTTGGATCCCAACCGATCACGGACCGGATCCGAAAAAAAGTGGACGATCGCGGCGATGGCCCCTCCGCCGGCAGGAATCGGGAGGCCCACAAAGTGCTTCAAATTGCCGGCCTGGACATTGAAACGCGCCAGACGCATGGCGCCGCATATCGTAAATGTGAAAGCGGCGATCCAGGCAAGCCTGTAATCGACATGGGACAGTCCCCAAACGAGAGCAAGCACAGACGGAGCGATGCCAAAAGAGATCACGTCCGCAAGGGAGTCCAGCTGCAGGCCGAATCCCGTGCTGGAGTTCGTTGCCCGAGCGATGCGCCCGTCCAGCATGTCGAGGATGATGGCAATTCCGATTGCGTGGGCGGCGGGCGCGTAATTGCCGCCCATCGTCGCCAGAATGGCGTAGTATCCGCAAAAAATATTGCCCACAGTGAACAGGCTTGGCAGCACGAAAATACTTCGTCCCAGCCGCCGATGTCGCGGACCCGCCTCGCTGGGCTCTTTTTCTTCATTCATCGGTTCTGTCATGCATATTCTCCAAGAATGGAGCTCCCACCTCGCACGCGGTCACCGATCTTGACCTGAATTCTGACACGCTCCGGGACTGTAACATCCACTCGGGACCCAAAACGGATCAAACCGATTAGTTCGCCGCGATCCAGGCTGTCTCCCGGCTTCTTCCAGCATATCACACGCCGTGCGATCAACCCAGCGATCTGCCGGACCACGACGGTTGAGTTCTCGCCGGAGATGGTGAGGATATTCTGCTCGTTGACTTTTGAGGCTTCTTCGTCAAAAGCGACCTTGAACTTGCCGCGCTTATATTCAAGCTGTTCCAGCCGGCCCGAGATAGGCGAACGATTCACATGCACGTTGAATATGTTGAGGAAAATACTGATCGTTGTCGCCCCGTCAGGCAACTCCAGAATCTTGACCACCTTGCCGTCGGCGGGAGAAACGACCAGGTTGTTCCCCGGTGGTATTTCGCGCTTCGGATTTCGGAAGAAATAGCAGATAAAGGAGGCCAGAAGAAGGCAGATCACAGCCAACAGAGGACAGCTCAAAATGAAAAACAGAACGCACAGGATAAAAACTGGAATGCAAAACTTATAGACATCACGGGCCATGGGCTTTCCTTTGACGGCTCATTCCTTCAGAGTACAAGTTCCGAACGGGGAGGAAGCTCCTCCTCTGCCTGGATTATTGCTCGATCCGCTTCTTCGCTGCATCCTTTCACAAAGAGAACGGGCGTTGCGGTCTCCTATTTGGAGCCCGATTCCATCTGTTTGCGCACCTTTTGCACCATCGAATACATTTGATCCTTCAGCATCAGTTTTTTCTTCTTGAGCGTTTTTTCCTGCAATTCTTCCTCTTCGCTTAAAAAATGCTTATTCGCCAGATCTTCCAACTGATCGTCGTAAGATTGATGCTCGGCTGCCAGTCGCCGGTATTCGTCGTTATCCTTTAACAATTGTTCTCGAAGTTCTGCGTCGCGAATATTCAAGCTCATAAGCCTTTCCTCCTGCATGCCTCAACAGCTTGGGTTCACCAGGCTTCTAGGTTAAAAATGCTGTATACAAAAGAGCATCGAAAACTGTTTCAAAATTTATTACCCGACAGATATCTTCTGTCCCGCTTTCTCGCGATATCTTTCCTCGCCCAATTCCACGAGCCTTCGCACGAGTTGCTCAAACGGCACGCCGCTTGCGTCCCAGAGCTTCGTATACATGCTGATGGGCGTGAATCCGGGCATGGTATTGATTTCGTTCAACCAAACCTTTCCGGTCGTCCGCTCGAGAAAGAAATCGACGCGCGCGAGACCCGCGCCGTCGATGGTTTTGAACGACCGCAAAGCCAGTTCTCGGATCTCCTCCGCTTTAGACGATTCTATCCGCGCCGGAATTTCAGTCCGGCTCTCGGGATTGCGATATTTGGCATCATAGTCGTAAAACTCATGCGCGGAAAATACCTCCCCCACCAGGGATGCCCGCGGAGCATCGTTCCCAAGAATCGCGCATTCCATCTCTCGGGCATCGATGCCCTTCTCTATCAAAATCTTACGATCAAATTGTGCAGAGTGCCGCAGCGCAATCTCAAATTCGCTTTCATTGTGAATTTTGCATATGCCCACCGACGAGCCCAGGTTCGCCGGCTTTGAGAACATGGGGTATCCGAGTTCCCGCGCTGTCAGCTGCTTTAGAGATTCCATGTTCTTATCGAGATCGCGCGCCATTACAGCCCGGTACGGCGCAACCGGAAGCTGAGCCTGCAGGAACAACCGCTTCATGACATCCTTGTCCATCCCCACGGCGGATGCGAGAACTCCGCATCCGATGTACGGCAGGCCGGCAATTTCAAGCAACCCCTGAATGGTACCGTCCTCGCCATAAGGGCCATGCAGCAATGGGAAGATGATTTGTGGGAATGTTCTCGGATCGCGGCGCTCCTGCGGCAAATCGGTCACCACCGTCATGCTGGAGCCGTCGCCCTCGAGTGCGGGGCTCAGAAGAACGCGGGGCTGTATGTCTTCGGGCAACATGGCGCGCATTTCGGATGTATTCGCAAGCTTCCCGGTTTTGGTGATACCGATCGCGGTAATCTCGAATTCCTGGGGGTCCAGGGCTTTTATTACAGAAGCGGCAGACGTAATGGAGACTTCATGCTCCCCGGATCTCCCGCCAAAAATGATGCCAAGCCTAATCTTTCGATCCTTTGCCATTCCTGCTGTTTCCCTCGGATCTCGTTCCGTTCTCATCGTGCCGCTGGTAGGCCTTGATAATCAGGCGCACCAGGTGGTGGCGCACAACATCATTCTCGTTGAAGTAACAAAAGGCAAGCCCTGTAATGTCGCCCAGAATGCTCTTAGCCTCGATGAGGCCTGAACTTCGTCCGAACGGCAAATCAATCTGCGTGACGTCTCCCGTGATGACAGCCTTGGATCGTATGCCGATTCGGGTTAGAAACATCTTCATTTGCTCGGAAGTAGTGTTCTGGGCTTCATCCAGAATGATGAATGCGTCGTTCAGCGTTCGCCCGCGCATGAAAGCAAGTGGGGCGATTTCGATTGTGCCCTCTTCCATATAGCCGTGAATCTTTTCGCTGTCCAAAAGGTAGTACAGCGCATCATAGAGCGGCCGGAGATAAGGATTTATTTTTTCCTCGATATCACCGGGAAGAAACCCGAGCCGTTCTCCGGCTTCGACCGCGGGCCTGGTTAGAATGATTCGAGAAACGCTCTTCTCGAACAAGTGCGTCAGCGCCATTGCCACTGCCAGGAATGTCTTGCCCGTTCCTCCGGGGCCAATCCCGAATACGATGTCGTTATTTCGGATAGCCTCGATATAACGCCGCTGATTGGCACTCTTGGGCGTAACCTGTCGTTTGCCCGTCGTCAGCAATTGCATCTTCGGGAAAAAATCGTGCAACGAGAGTGCGGCATCGGCGGCAATTTGCTTGAACGCCGATTTGAGATCGCCATTAGCCATCGAATGGCCTTTGTCGACCAGCGCCGAGAAATCCAGAAGAATCGCTTCCAGCGAGGCGACGTCGTCTTCCTCTCCGTCGATGATCAAAGACGAATCGCGTGTTTGAATCGTTACGTTGAATAGATCTTCCAGAAATCTAAGGTTTTCGTCCAATGGCCCGAACAGAAGCTGTAGACTCCGGTCTGATAGCAGAACTTTTCTCATCTATGGATTTGGCCCGACCTCACGTAGGGAAAAAATTGCGGAAGAGGGCGAATAATACCCGGTACCTGCAAGGACAGGAATAAAGCTGATAGGCAATCGCACACGCATGTCAGAAATCAAATTTTAGGTCCGACCAGAACTTAAGTCAATCACAAAATAAAATTTGACATGTATCTTAAATACTTGTAAAGTAAGGGGTTTTAAAGGACTCGGGCATCCCGCGGTCTTGCGTATGTATTATAAACCTGAAGGAGTTAATTAGGATGGCCAATCATGCCTCGGCCCTCAAGGCGCACCGACAGAACCTGAAGCATCGCAGCAGAAACCGAAGCAATCGCAGCAGTTTGCGAAGCAGCCTGAAACAGTTTAACGACCGGCTCGAATCAGGAAAGACAGAGGAAGCAAAGAGTTCCCTGTCTGAACTGTACGCCGCTGTCGACAAATCGCAAAAGAAAAAGGCGATCAGCAAGAACGCCGCAAGCAGGCAAAAGTCCCGCCTCACCAAACGATTGAATGCAGCCCTGGCCGCACCCAAACAAGCCTAGGCAGGCACTACTCGATGTCCGGAATCCGGGGGATTGCTATTGTGGATTCCGGTTCCGGCGCGCCGGCGCAAGCATGCTTCCCGACTACACCAGCGAGCAGATGAGCTTTTCGAGCAGGATGCGTCCGTCCGCGGATGAGGACTTAAGCTTTCGATCGATGTCGGCAAGATGCAAGTGCATTTCCTGAGTTTTTCCGATATCTGCCGCGCGCGCCTCGCGAAGGAATTGATCCAGCATAAACGGCGGAATTTGCGCCGCCGCCGCGATCTCGCGCGCTTGCACGCCCCTGGCCAGGCAATCCTTTGCTATAAGCGTTTGCCGGCAGTACCGCGCCATCATTGTGACCACTACCAGCGGGTGTTCCCCCATCCCCAGTAAATTCGCCAGCGATCGCAGCGCGTCATTCCGCCTTCCCTGCGCAACGGCGTTTATCAGCTCAAAGATCCCCTGCTGCCGGCTACTGCTGATTAGATTGTTTACGGCGCTGTCCGGTATATCTTTTTCTTTTCCCGCGTACAACAGCAGCTTTTCCAGTTCTGCAGCAAGCATCTGCAAATCCGAACCTGCCAATCCCGCAATTGTTTTGATTGCAGTTGAGGATAGCCGGAAACCCTGCCGCCGAATATAGGCTGCGGCCCATTGTTCCAGCGCCGCGCCCTTCAGTTTCGGAAACTCCGCAACGCAGTATTTGTCCTGCATGGTCCGGTAGAATTTTTTGCGGTGGTCGAATTCTTCCGCGAAGAACACCAGCAGGCTTCGCGAAGGCAAACTGTTCAACGCGTCCAGGAGCGTCTCCAGATCGGAGTCGGGGAGATCATCGGCATCCCTGACGAGCACCAGTCTTTTGCCGGACATCATCGGAAAAGTATTTGCCGCTTCGACAATGTGATCGACGGAATCTTCACCCGCACGGAATTCCGAAAAATCGAAAGCAAAAGCATCCTCTGCCACGACCGTGCGTTTGACGAGATCAAGCGCCAACTGGCACAAGTACAGTTCCGGTCCCACTACCAGACAGACGCGCAATGTACCGTTCCGCAGGATATCTTCCAACTCTCCCAGCGTTTGAATTTTCACGGCTTTGACCGGCTTAATACAATGCTTGCCAGGCTTGCCGCGAAATGCTGCGCAAGCCGTTCCAGGGCAGGATTTTCCTCTGAAAAGAAATCCCGCACGTTCGCGTTCAGCACATAGGGCTCTCGAAAAAGAAAGTTGTCGTTCTGCCACAGAATCGACGAATCCTTAAGCCGCACAAGCTTTGCACTGATCTGTACCGAGATCATAAATGTTGCGCCATAGGTCTGCGAATCGACTTTCTGCGTACCGAAGGTCACAGGCGTGGCGCTAAGTTTGACAATGTCCCCCATGAGCACGGAGTCGACGCCCGTGCCGCTGGAATTCACCGGAGCTTTCGTTCGAATGGAAAATTCCTTCAGTACGGCGCCCGTGATGATCTGTTCTACCCGATACTGGCCAGTCAGATTTCGAAATGTTGGAATGCCAATAGATTGAATTCCATCGGGCAATTTACCGACCGAACCGCGAACCCTATATCCGCAACCACCGCACGTTAGAATAATGCTCAGCAGCAGCATCGATCCATAACTGCGGCGCCTATTACCGATATTCGCATTATTAACCTTCATGTCGTGGTCCATTATTTGAGAATAATCCCCCCGCATTCGCACTTACTATACTTTCGAAAGGCGAATCTGCTTCTGTGCCTGATACTTGCCTTTGCGATCCGCATAGGACGTGTGGCACTCGGATTCTGCCCTGATGAAGAGCAGTTGGCCGATCCCTTCGCCGGAATAAACAATCGCGGCGACAGGGGATGCATTTACCAGTGCCAGCGTGATATACCCTTCCCACTCCGGCTCCAGGGGCGTCACATTGACGATTACCCCGCACCGCGCGTAAGTCGATTTCCCCTGACAGGTTACGATAACGTCACGGGGAATGCGAAAGTATTCCAGCGACCGACCCACAATAAAAGAGTTTGGGGGAATTTTGCAGGTCCGTCCAGAGTAATCTCTGAAACGAACCGCATTGATTCTTTTCGGATCCAAAGTTTCACTGCCCGTAAATTCCGGCACTTTATACTCGCTAAATAGTCGGAAATCATATCCATAGGAAGACGCGCCAAAAGAGATCTTTCCCTTCCGCTGCCGCTGATCCGCGAACGGCTCAATCATTCCATGATCTTTAGCCATCCGTTTAATCCAGGTATCGGGCAAAACTGCCATGACTAACTCCTTGAGCAAAGCCTTGAATTCGATTGCTGCTGGAAAACTCGAGGATCTTTATTGTTCTCCTCAGAGAGATTGGGGAGTCTATCATCGGGGCCAGAACCTGTAAATAGAAATGACTTGACAGTTTACAGACCCACAAGTAAAATGCCTTCACTAACTTATGGGAGGCTCGGCGTGATAAAGCAGGACATCGTAAACCGTGTTTCGGAGCAGTTGAACATCACCAAGGTAAAAGCGGAAATTGCGGTGGAATCTGTATTCAATTCGCTCAAGAATGCGCTAAAGCGTGGCGAAAGAATCGAGTTGCGGGGATTTGGAGTATTTATTGTCAAGCCGAGAAAAAGCGGCGTAGGGAGAAATCCTCGCACGGGAGAAGAAGTGGCAATCCCTCCCGGAAAAACCATACGTTTTAAGCCCGGCAAAGAAATACGGGCGGATAAAATCGTTCGCAGCGTTTTGCAGTAAAGGCATTCCTCTAACATCAACAGAAAGCCTTATATTGTTGTGAGCAGTAATCTTCCGGAACTCGCAGATGTGTCTCTACCATCCGGTGCGCCTGCGAATATTCCCGATCCTCGTATTCAAAGCACACAACTCAAAGAATGGCTTATCGCAGCCATACTCTTTTGCCTTACTCTGATCTGCACTTCCTTTGCCGGAATGTTCTACAGCTTTGGAGACATAGGTTTTACGCGCGCACTTATGATGCTTGCGCGCGATCCCGGGATCATCCTGTATGGGTTGGCATTCTCTATCCCTTTGATTTCCATACTGCTGGCTCACGAACTGGGACACTACTTCGCCTGTAAGTATTATGGAATGAGCTGCACTCCGCCGTTTTTCATCCCCGTGCCCATTCCAATCACCGGGACGCTCGGCGCTTTCATCCGAATCAAATCCGCGTTTCTGAATAAGCGGGCTCTGTTCGATGTCGGGGTATCCGGACCGCTTGCCGGTTTCTGTTTGACGGTGCCGTTTCTTTGTATCGGTATAGGCATGTCCAAACTCGTTCCCAAGGGGACATTTCCACCGGGCGGCATCAGCTTCGGCGAGCCTTTGATTTTTCGTTTTGTGGGAGCTCTTCTGCTGGGTTATTCCCCGGTCAGCCAGGATATGATTCCGCATCCGATTGCTATGGCAGCGTGGATAGGGTTACTGGCTACAAGTCTGAATCTGCTGCCGGTATGGCAACTTGACGGCGGGCACATCACGTATGCCATCCTGGGCCGCGCACGACAGAAGCTGCTCACGATAGTCGGCATTGCCTTCATGGTGCTCTTAAGCCTCTGGCAATGGCCTACTCCATCCTATCTTCTTTTTGCCATGATGCTTCTGTTCTTTGGATGGCGCTCGCGCTTTGACCATCCGCGCACGCTGTTTGAGGAGGAGCCGCTTGGCGAAGGTCGAATAGCGGTGGGTTTGGTTGCCCTGCTGATATTTATAGCTTCCTTTATTCCCGTCCCGATATCTTTCGGATAGGACCTGAAGCTTTAGGCGAAAATTTGACCGGACCGGGATCGAGGCGATTCCGGTCCAGCCTGCTTTTCTGTCGACCGCGGCCTAATTTATCTGTACGAGTTCCCCGTCCTTTACTTCTTCTTCTTGTCCATTCGCGCTGCGCGGCTTCACTCGACTTGCGGCGACCGGATCCACCCGCAGGTCATGCGCGTAGCTGTCTAGCGGCAACGGCTTATGATTGGCGTAGACCGCATGGCGTCCGTGCGTTTTATACCAGTCGGCAGTCGTGGCATTCATGTGGACTTTTTCCACGATGCTTCGCCAGCCAATGCCGGTATTGTAGGCGCAGAACGAAATTTCCCCTTCCTGCGTGCCATAGGGAATGATGCACATTTCAGTTCGGCGGAAATCGTACGTAAACAGATCCTGGAACCACATCCCTGCAACAAACAAGAAATTCCACGGGTCCTTCCTTCTTTCCAATCCCTTCCCGTAGCTCTTTCCTGTTGCGCCCATCGTCTTATCAAATTTTTTGAGAATGTCCGTCAAAGTCAGGCTCTTGGGGGCGCTGAATGGATCGTAGTTCCGCAGCAGTGCCAGAGCCATCATGAAATTGGAGAAGAACTTTCCGCGGGCGGCATCCGTGACCTTCTGCGAATCGCTGGCCAACCGCGGAACGTTGATGAACTGCGGAACCATGGCCTTTTCTTTGGTTTCTTTGTTTATCATGAAGCCTGTCCCGACTCCGCAGTCAGGATGGCAGCTGCAGCACAGATGTCCCCAGTTTGCCCGCGGACCGTGGACCAGGTCCGCAAAGTCGGAAAAGGCGCTCATCAGTGAAATCGGGAACCAGTCCCGCATGGGCTCGGAAATTCCGAGCTGAGATTTTACATCCCGGACCATATGGGAGATCGTGTAGCGTTCGCGGAAGCGTCTTTCATCGGAGATCTCCTCATCCCGGCCGGTGAATGACACCGGCTGAAAGGAAATAAAGGCGATCTTCTTGGGATTATCCATCGCGAACTGAATAATCGGCCCGACCTGGTCGTTGTTCACACCGTTGACCAACGTGGTTACGAGCACGATATCGACGCCGGCGTTGTGCAGGTTATTGATCGCTCTCAGTTTCACGTCAAACAGATTTGAGATCTTGCGATGACTGTTCGCGTCATTGCCGATTCCATCAAATTGGAGGTAGACATAGCGCAGTCCGGCTTCATATGCGCGTTTTGCAAGGGTTTCGTCCTTGGCGAATTCGATGCCATTTGTCGCGGCCTGGACGCTGTTAAACCCCACCTTCCTGGCATACGCGATGGCATCGATGAAGTAAGGGGATATCGTCGGTTCGCCTCCGGAAAACTGCACCGACATCTGGCGCCGCGGTTTCACGGTGACGGCACGGTCCAGGATTTTTTTGATCTCTTCCCAACCCAACTCGCAGATAAAGCCGACCTGGTTGGCATCGGTGAAACAGGGATCGCACATCATGTTGCAGCGGTTCGTCAGGTCGACGGTCAGCACCGCGCCGCGGCCGAACTTGACGGTGCTGGACCCATGGTCATGGAGCGAATCGTCGTTGTGAGCCTCTATGTCGCGACCCGGATACAGATCCTCGATGCGCTGCTGAAGCTTGCTATCCAGTGAGAGAATGTCCTCGAATTTTCCATGGATGGGGCATTCCTTCACGATCCACACCTGTCCGTTCCGCACAAGAATAGTAGCCGGGATCTCCCCGATTTTATTTTCGATGACGGTTTTATAGTCCAGTTCATCCTTGAGTATCTTCTTGCGTGCTTCGATGACACATTTCGGACAAAGCGAATCGGTGGTGCGAGGAAAGCCCAGCGGAGGTTTGGTTTTTTGAGCAGACTTAAGCAACGGTTTGTCAGACCAATTTGGGATGAAAGAGGGACGCTCACTCCTGGTGAAAATACGGCATATATTAAAGGCCATTCCTGCCGTAAGGGTGAGGATTTTCTCCAAATATTTTACCGGCTTATGCATTTCCATCTCTCCTCAACATAGTAATCGGAACACCTCCAGAATCGGGTATTCACTGCTTCGGATCGCTCCGGGCTTACAGAGACAAAAATAACCTCTTCTCACCTAAGCCTTCAGGGCGTGTGGCCTGCGGGAGCAATCCCAACTCATATACTTAGTAGCGGAATATATCACGAACGGGCTATAAGTGAAGACAAAAAATGACGATCCGGCGATGTCCTCAAAACCTCGGCCGGCGGCTATTCCCCAGGAGAAAAGGAAGGATGCGTATCGCATACACGATCAATATTGCCCGTTTCCCGGGTATTCACCGGCGTTATGAAGGGGACCTCAGGGGTAACAGCTCCAAACAACGAGAGGATTAGTGGATGCAGGAAGATGGTGCCGAAGGGGGGACTCGAACCCCCACGAGCTTAAGCCCACTAGACCCTGAATGCTTCGACGAGTAATGAAAAGTAATGTCAAAGAACTAGAAGTAAACGAACTTTTCAGGACTTACGGATGCTTGCCGCTAAGTCGGCAAACAGTGGTAAAATAGTGGAATCCTGGGGAAAGATTTCGGCAGTTGTTGACTGGGTGTTGACCGGAATCTCCGAGAGAAAAGACTCCGATTTTTCCATTTACCGCTTGGTTTATTGACCATTGCAATAAGGTCTGATATCGCGAAGCGATGAGAACACAAGGGGACAAAGATCCATGACATTGACTATCCAGGACGGAGACAAATTCGCTTTAATTGCAATCGAGAACGTATTCGCTCAGTTGCCTGAGGAATTTCCCGGTGGACAACTTGCAGATGGTGCTTGGGTGTTGCCTACCTTGCCGGTTGAGATCGGAGAGCACTGGAGAGAATGGGTCGGGACAATTCGCTTCGATCGCATGGCTCGTTCAAACATAATTCTAATCCGCATTGTTCACAGTTCGACCCCTG